>WRKT01000025.1 GCA_009777995.1 Treponema sp.
TTCCCGAGTCTGTGGTTTTCCCGGGGAGCACTGAGGAAACTGCGGCTGTTGTCAAACTTGCAAATAGAGAGCTTATTCCGATAACTCCAAGAGGTGCAGGCTCGGGGCTTTCAGGCGGAGCAATCCCCGAGTTTGGCGGCATAGTAATCTCCCTCGAAAAGATGAACAGGCTAGTCGAACTGGATACAGAGAATATGCTCGCGGTCGTGGAAGCAGGGATGGTGACAAATGACTTTGCCCTTGCGGTTCAGGAGCAGGGGCTTTTCTTTGCAGGCTATCCTATGAGCTTACAGACCTGCGTCATTGGAGGCAATATCGCGGAGAACGCCGGCGGCGGGAAGGCTGTTAAGTATGGTGTTACAGGCCGTTACATTCTGGGCCTTACGATGGTTACACCGACAGGGGAGATCGTGGAGCTTGGAGGGAAGCTGGCAAAGGATGTTTCAGGTTATGACCTAAAGTCTTTGGTCATAGGCTCTGAAGGGACTTTAGGCATAGTTACAAGGGCTATTATAAAGCTGATTGGCTACCCCACTTCCACTTCAGACCTTCTCGTGCTTTTTAAAACACCGAAGGAAGCGATAGACCTTGTACCTGAGATTCTCTGCAGGGGAGTCACCCCGACAAGCATTGAGTTTATGGACAGCCTCTCTGTACAGACGAGTTGCAAATACCTTAACGAAAGCCTGCCCTACGAGGACTGCGGAGCCATGCTTTTAATCGAGCTTGACGGCTCCGATCCGAGGCAGGTTGAAAGTGATTTAATCGAAACAGGCAAACTCTGCGAAAGTCGCGGTGCAATAGAAGTCTATGTGGCAGAAGATAGGAACAATATCGAACGCATCTGGAATGTAAGGAGAAATATTGCCGAAGCATTTAAGGTCTCAAGTCCTATTCAGAGTCTTGAAGACATCGTTGTACCTTCTTCAAAAATCCCCCATATAATACCTGAACTTGAAAGGCTTGGGAAAAAGTATAATATGCAGATCCCATGTTATGGTCATGCAGGAGACGGAAATCTCCATGCCACTTTGGTTAAAGACCCACAAATGAGCATGGAAGACTGGAAGAAAAATGAGATTGCCTGCCAAAAAGAGCTTTACGATATTACCAAGACCCTTGGAGGGAAAATTTCAGGTGAGCATGGCATTGGGATTAAGCGCAGGGATTTTTTTAAGGATCTGGTTAACCCGGTTGAGCTAAATCTTATGAAATCGATAAAAAAGGCTTGGGATCCTAACAATATAATGAATCCCGGGAAAATTTTTATGTAATTCAAAGGCAAATATCCTAAATAAGCCGAAAATAATAGGGTATATGAGATGCCATAAATTTCTTTTTATCATTTTAATTATATTGGCAGGTTTTCTTTTTACGACATGCAGGTCTCAGCCTGTGTCGACAATAGAGGGCCCGCCCCCTGACTCGCAATTGTTTTTCTCTTCCATTAAGGCCGATGATCCAAGCCTTTTACAACTCGATTTTATCCTTGAATTAAACAATATTGATGCAGAGTCGGCAAAGCTGGAATCGTGGCAAATAGTATTAAACGGAAGAGACGGCTCAAGGGCATTCAGCCTTGAAGCGAACCCTGTTTTTCTTCTTAATACTTCAAGCGAGAGCCCTGATTCCTTTCCGCTTACGCTTAATATGGATGTAGAGGCCCTTGTTGCGGAGGGTCTTGCTCCTGAAGATCATTATGAAGTTAGTCTGTCTCTTCATTTAAGTTACGGCCAAAATGAAAGGCTTGAAGTTTCAGGGGTTGCTGCATTCCCGGGAGTGCTTGCACCTGAGTTTCATATAATTAATATTGCAATACTAAAAGCTGAGCTTGTTAATACGCGTTTCAGGGTTGGGATAAGGATTGTGAACCCGAATCCTTTTGGCGTTGAGCTTTCTTCTTTTAATTATGAGCTCTACGGCAATGGCAGATTCTGGGCAGAAGGGGCTGAGAGAAATATTATTGAAATTCCCGGGAAGTCTGCCGTTGAAGGTTATCTTTTTATGCTGATGAATTTCATTGGCATGGAGCGCAGCCTGCTCGACCAGATTATTAATCTTGTTGATGTAAACTACCGCTTTGCAGGCGAGGCACTTGTTTCAACAGGGGTCATGTATCTTCCCGGTTTCAATACTGCATTTGACCTTTCAGGATACTCACAGGTTCTTGAAAATTAGATAATCCATTTTTTTATTATGGAATCCAATTGCAGGGTATCTATTGGCTTTGCCAAAAAGGCCTGAAATCCATGGTCATAAAAATGATTTTCCATTCCCTGCACTGCATTTGCAGTCAGGGCGATAATCGGGATCTTCTTTGTATACTCATTGTCTATATTTCGTATTGCAACGGTTGTTGCAACTCCGTCCATCCCCGGCATCATATGATCCATGAAGATGGCATTATATGGCGTCTCTCTTTCATCTAAGCTTTTATGAATGCGCTCAAGGGCCTGTGTCCCGTCCAATGCACAATCTACTTTCATTTTATATCTGCCAAGAAGGCCTGCTGCAACATCCAGATTTGTCTGCATATCATCGACTACAAGCACCTTTATATGACTTAGATCAGGCCTTACAAGCATCTTTCTTGCAATGCGCTTATCTTCCATGTAACGGAACTTCCGGAGATTTTCTGCTACCGTGGGACCTATTTTTTTATCATCAATATAACCCTGCTTAACGCGGATGCGGAATACAGAGCCTTCTCCGTACTCGCTTTCGGCCCATATTTCACCGTCCATTAATTCAGTAAGCCGTTTTGTAATTGACAGACCTAGGCCGGTGCCTTCTATCATCCTATTAGTCCTTGTATCTACTTGGGCATAATCAGTAAAAAGCTTCTCTAAATCCTCTTTGCGTATACCTATGCCGGTATCTTTTATATAAACCGACATCCAAACTTCCCCGCCCTTTTCTGTTTCTTCACAAGTTTCAATTTGCATGCCAAGAGTGACTGTCCCTTTTTGTGTGAATTTAAGTGCATTGCTTAATAGGTTATTGATTATCTGCTTTAGACGTAAATCATCACCATATAGGTTATGGGGGAGATCTTCACTTATATCAAGCTGAAATTCTACAGGTCTGTTTGCAGTACGGATAATATTTAAAGAAATAATATCGTTTAACAAACTTGGCATATCGTATCTAACAGGGCGCAGCTCCAGCCTTCCTGCTTCAATCTTGGAGATGTCAAGGAGATCGTTAATAAGCCTAAGCAGGGTTTTCCCCGCTGTGCTTATTTTATTAAGATTCTCTTTTAAATTTTCTGCAATATCCTCTTCCAGCATTAGATCCGTTAGTCCCACTACCACATTCATTGGGGTTCTCATTTCATGGCTCATATGTGCAAGAAAAGCGGACTTTGTACGGTTTGCAAGCTCTGCTGCCTCTGCCTGCTTTTGCTCTGTAATATCAAAACAATAACCTTCTATCAGGACGGGAATACCTTCTTCGTCACATTCAAGAACGCGACTCCTCTCCCACATCCATTTTATTGTACCGTCTTTTAGTAGAAGTCTGTAATTATGCTCGTATGATTGACCTTGCTCGATTGTTTCTTCGTTCTTTTTTTGAACAGCTTCCCTATCTTCCGGATGCACCATATCAATATATCTACTTATTTTTCCGACAAGCTCATCCGGGGCATAACCGATTAATTCTCTGCTTCCTTCACTCACGTAAGTATAAATCCACTCGGGTGAATTATAAACGCATTGGTATACCATACCGGGCAAATTACTTATAATAGCTTCAATCCTAGACTTCATTCTTACCTGCTCTGCTGCAAGTATTCGTCTGTTTATTGCATTAGCAAGCATATAGCATCCGGACTGTAAAATGTCAATTTCATCTTCGGCAAAACTTCGGGCTGTTCGACAATCATCTATACAGCAAAATCCCCAGAAATTATTCTTAATAAAGATCGGTATTACCAATACGGTCTTAATTTTAAAAATACTTAGAAAATCCTGTTCTTCCTTTGAGAAGCCGGAAACAGGTCCGTGAACATATTCTCCTTTTGAAAGGCTGCTTTCCCATCTTGGCACTGCCGCATAGTTAAAACTCGATGCAGGAAAATCAGATTTTATTTTACGTCCTGTTTCACTGAACCAGAAATGGATTAAATTGGCATGGAGTTCCCCACCCTTCATTTCATTTTGCCAAACCTCTACACAGTCAACATCGACACTATTACCGATAATTTCCATACCTTCTAATATGGAAGTAATTAATTTTTCTTCGTCGTCTGCTCTAAGAAGAACACTTGCTGCACGGTTCACTGCGCTTAATAATACATCGCGTCGTCTAAGCATTTCTGCCATTTTCTTCTTTTCGATTATATCTACCATTGCGCCTGCAACTCTTAACTTTACAAGAGCAGGGCTAAAGGGTTTAATAATATAGTCAGCAGCACCAAGTGCAAAACCTTTTTCTTCGTCGCCCGTTCCGCTTAAGCCGGTAACAAATATTACAGGAATATCCTTTGTTGTTTCAGAGCTCTTTAATGCGGCCATTACATCATAACCGTCCATTTCAGGCATAATAATATCAAGCAGAATTATATCAGGAAGATGTTTTTCAGCCATTTCAATAGCATGCTGTCCGTTTCTTGCAGCATAAACCGTGTATTCCGGTTTAAGTATATCAACCAATGCAAGTATATTGGATTTTTCATCATCAACTACAAGGATGCTGAACTTTCTTTCATTCATGATTTAACTCCCATTTCCGTCTTTAGCTTTTCAAGGGTTCCGGCAGCAGACATAAAATCAAACTCGTCTATTTGCTTTGCAAGTTCTTCTGTTCCGGAAATTCGACGAATTTCGTCAAGGAGGTCTATTGAATCGGTGCTGTCATTTTCAAGCAAGGGCTGTAACCTCTCAAACAAGGAAAGGATATGATCCCTATCCTTTATTAAATTATTATCAGACTCATCCATTGTATTAATTTTATCACGGTTTAACTCTTCTAGAACACAGTCCAATTCAACTTTAAGAATTTTCATTTTACTTTCCCAGACCGAGACAGCTAAATTTGCGAGCTGCTCTTCAACCTCTGCCGCAGCATCTCTTAGATTGTTTTTACCTATTAGTCCTGCATTCCCTTTTAAGCTATGAGCAAGTCTGTGGGCTTGTTTAATGTCTCCTGCAGCGGCAGCGTCTTTTATTCGTGTATAAACATTATAATTGTTCTTTAAGAAGTTCTCTTTCAGCTTTCTTTGCAGTTCCTTGTTTTCTTTGCTTTCACCTGAACGGCTGCTCAATGCTATACTGCGCACCGGTTTTAAATACTTTAATAATATATGCCAAAGTTCCTGTGATGTAAAAGGCTTGCCAAGACAATCCGGCATTCCGTTTCTTTTATAATTTTCAAGTTCACTCAACATCACATTAGCTGTCATTGCGACAATCGGCGATCCGGAATTTAAAGCAGCGATTTTAGAAGCTGCTTCCATTCCGTCCATCACCGGCATAAACATGTCCATGAAAATCAAGTCAAAAGGCTTCTCATTCTTTTCCTTGCGTTCTTTCACCAACTGTACGCCAATCTTGCCGTTTTCGGCGCATACAGTTTTTAATCCTACCCGATCAAGATGAGCACAAATTACCTGTCTATTCATCTCATTATCATCGCAGACCAAGAGCAGTCCTTCAAAGTAAGGTCTTTCAGTAATTTCGGGGCTAGTTCTTCCCGACCTGTCAGTCAGTGTTTCTATTGTGTCAAACGTTAATTCAAAACTAAAGGTGCTTCCTCCGCCGAGAGAACTTTTTGCTTCGAGCTTTCCGCCCATAAGCTCTACAATGTTCTTTGAAATTGTAAGCCCAAGCCCTGTGCCCCCGTAATCGCGGGTGGTGCTTGAGTCAGCCTGGACAAAAAGCCCAAAGACCTTTTCTATGTGCTCAACTGTCATGCCGATACCGGTATCCGCCACTTCAAAGATGATAGTAGCATTGCCGTTGCTTGAGTTTTTTATTGACGAGGAAAATTTTACGGTTCCTTTTTCGGTAAATTTAACGGCATTTGATAAAAGGTTCATAAGTACCTGATAAAGTCTTAAAGGATCCCCAAGGAGCTTTTTGCCGTCTATCTTCTCGGCATAGGTACTTAAGTTTAGATTTTTTTCTTTTATACTTGGCAGAATAACAGATTGGCATCGTGCAAAGACTTCGTTTAAGTCAAAGGGAACCCTGTCAAGTTCCATTTTTCCCACTTCAATTTTGGAAATATCAAGAATATCGTTTACTATTCCCAAAAGCCACTTGGTATTATCGGTAATTTTATTTAAATAATCCTTTACCTGCGGCACAAGTGCCATATCGGATGCAAGTTCTGCAAAACCCATAATACTGTTCATCGGTGTTCTTATCTCGTGACTCATTGTTGCAAGAAACTCTGACTTTGCACGATTTGCCATTTCTGCATTTAATTGATCTGCAAAAATCCTACGCTTTGTCTTATCATATCTGTAAATTATGATTAACAAAACAAGAATTAAAGCAAGGGTTATTACTGCTCCTATTAACCAGGGACGCTGGGCTTGAACAAGTCTTAGGCGGTAGTCATAAGTCCGCCTGAGCCACTGGCCTGAAATCATTTCGGTATCAATTAACTGCATGGATTTATCGATTATCGAAAGCAAGACTTCTTCGTCTTTATTAAGTCCAAATGTGAATGGCAAGCTATTATTAAATATAATATTTGCCTTATATCCTGCCATTTCCTGAAAATTAGTCACATAGAGAAGCCCGCTTTGGGTGTTCATAACCATATCAACTTCGCCTCGTATCAGCGCATCAAAGGAATTCCCCATGCTGTCATAGTAAAAAACATGATTATGATCAGGAAACCATTCCAAGAAAAGTTCTTCGTGGAATGAACCTGAGACCAACCCAACCCTCATTAAGAAAACTTCGTAAATACTCATGTTTCGCAGTTCGTTATTGGAAATAAGCACAGATTGACCGATAAAAAATGTGGACTGCGGCCATAAAAAGCGGCTTAGCCTGTCGCTTGTATGTGCCAGATGTGTTACAATCTTTGCTTCACCTTCTTCCAGCATATCAATGAGTTCAGTCCATTCAGCGCGGCGCTCATTTACAACTTTAAACTCAAGACCTGTAAGTGCGTTTATTTCATTTAAAACGTCAAAGGCTATCCCCTGCCACTCCTGATCATGGGTACTATAAAAAGCTACAGGATAATTATCACGCTCGGCTGCAATCGGGATGACCGGATTTCTTTGTATGTAAGCCTTCTCTTCTTCTGTGAGCCTTGATAACAGCATGTTCCTCATGTATTCATGGCTGCCATGCCGATACATTTCATTAAAATGGTGATCTGCCCCGGATTCTAGCGCCTTTTGCATAACCGAAATAAAAGGCATAAGGGCCTGATTATAAGCTGCAAAAGAAGTTGATGCGAAAATTGGCGGCATAAAATCTTCGGTCATTACATCAGCACCAAAGCCGGTTTCATTAACACCTACTGTGACAAGAACATCTGCTTCTCCTGATAAAAATAGCTCGTATGCATCTGTAAACACATCTACATATACTATCTCGAAATCATGGATTGCATGCTCTAAAATATTATAAGTTGTAGCGGCATCTGTCACAAGAGCATATCTGGGAAGGCGCATCTGTCTAATTTCAGTTACAGATGGGCTGTCCCTCAGACGAAAATATTTAACAACCCGCTGTGCTATTGGATCAGTCATTAAATATGTCTGCCTGCGTCCTGCCGTAGGCATTAAGTAACCGGTGAAATCAATTGTTCCTTCTTCAAGCCCGTTTAGTAATTCCAACCATGTATAGTTTTGGGTAATAAAAGGAATTCCAAAGAATGATGAAAGCCACTCGCTTGTTAAGTGCGCAAATCCGGCTATTTCGCCATCCATATTGTAAAATGATTCGGTGCTGAACATCATACCGTAAATAAAGTGATCAAACTGTTCTTTTAGTGCTTCAATTGCAGCAATTTCATCGGCAGTTACGCCGGGGACATCGCGATATGTAATACCATTAAAATATAAGCGCCCATCATTAACTGTTGATTCTTGGCATCCGGAAAATAGAGTTAAAATGAGTACACTTAAAAATATTGCAGAATAATATTTGTGATTTTTCACTCTAACTCTCCATTTCCTTTATTAAAGCGGCAAGCGTTATTGCAGCAGATTTGAAATCGAAGTTGTCTATCTGTCTTGCAAGCTCTAAGGTTCCGGGAACGGAACGGATCTCATCGAGAAGCTCAATACAATCTGTGTTATCACTTTCAAGCATAGGCTTAAGCTTTGCAAATAACTTAACAGTCTGCTCCTTGTCCAATGCCGGATGCTTAACACCTCCCTGTAATTCTTCAAGTGCGCCTGATTTTTCAAGATAGGATTGAATATCGTCAAGAACGGCAAGCAGCTCTGCTTTTAAGCTGCTCATTTTATTATCCCAGACAGAGGCTATCCCGTCTTTAAGGAGCATCTCAACCTCTGCAGCGGCATTCCTTAAAGCTGTTTTCCCTATAAGGCCCGCGTTCCCCTTAAGGCTATGTGCAAGCCTATGTCCAAGCTTTATGTCTCCTAGAGCTACAGCATTGGCAATTTCATCATGCACATTTTGATTGTTATTAAAGAAGTTTACCCGCAGCTTTCTTTGCAGCTCTTCGTTGTCCTCTTCTTCATATATCGGGTCACTGCTTATCGGTGTAAGGTAATTCAATAGTACCTGCCATAAGTCATAAGAAGTAAATGGTTTCCCAAGACAGTCGGGCATACCATTCCTCTTGTATTTTTCCAGCTCGCTGGTCATTATATTTGCAGTCATTGCAATAACCGGGGTTCCGGTATTTAAGGCCATAATTTTTGAAGAAGCTTCCATTCCATCCATGACGGGCATGAACATATCCATGAAAATTAGATCAAAGGGCTTTTCATTTTTTCGTATGCGCTCTTGAACCGCTTCAACACCTGCTTTTCCGTTCGCAACTGCCACCGTCTGTAATCCCACACGGGCAAGATGGGCGCAGATCACTTCTTGGTTCATGGTATTGTCATCACAGATTAGCACGAGGCCTTCAAAGTATGGTTTTTCGAGTATATCGTACTTAGTCTTTTCATTTTGTGTATCATCAGAAACAAGTATAGTATCGAATGTAAGCTCAAAGCTGAAAATACTTCCAACACCGACAGTACTATCCGCCTTAAGCTCTCCGTTCATTAACTCTACAATGCTCTTTGCAATAGGAAGCCCAAGTCCCGTACCTCCGTATTCACGGGTTGTACTTGAATCTGCCTGCGTGAATGCATCGAATACTTTATTTATCTGCTCAATACTCATGCCAATGCCGGGGTCTTTTACTTCGAAATAAACAGTGGTTTTGCTCTCGTTTACATCTTTTATTGAAGAAGAAAATTTAATTGTCCCTGAGTCGGTAAACTTAACGGCATTGCTCAATAAGTTCATAAGTACCTGGTATAATCTCAAGGGATCACCAAGAAGTTTCCTCCCTGATGACGGTTCTGCATAAACACTCAAGTCAAGGCCCTTCTCTTTAATACCGGGAAGAATAACTGATTGGCAGCGAGAGAAAACATCATGCAGATCAAAAGGCACACGCTCAAGTTCCATCTTCCCTGCTTCAATCTTGGAAATATCGAGTATGTCATTGATAATTCGAAGGAGCCATTTAGTGCTGTCAATTATTTTTTCTAAATAACTCTTTACTTCAGGCACAGATTCGCTGTCTGTCGCAAGCTCTGCAAAGCCCATTATACTGTTCATTGGTGTTCTTATTTCATGGCTCATTTTTGCAAGGAACTCTGTCTTTGCCCTATTTGCATGCTCAGCAGCTTCCAGTTGCCGCTGCTCGGTAATATCTTCATAGTAACCTTCAACGAGATATGGTGAACCGTCCGGGTTTTTCTCGATTACACGGCTCCGCTCCCATATCCATTTTTCATTACCTTCTCTGGTCTTTATTCTAAAAAAGGCTTCAAAAGGCAGGCCAAAAGGAATGGTCCTGGAGCTCTGCTTCTCAATGTCTTCAACATCATCTTCATGCACCATATCAAAAAATTTAATCTTACCGTCAAGCATCTCTTCAGATGTATAACCAAGCAGGTCCATGCATCCATCACTTACAAAGGTAAAGGTATATTCAGGCGGGTTATAAATTTGCTGGAAAACCATTCCGGGCAGGTTGTTAATTATTGCCTCAATACGCTGTGACATTCGCCCTGCTTCTTCTTCTGCCATCTTTCTTTTAGTAATGTCATTTGCAATACTAAGAGCACCTTCAACCTTCCCATTCATGATTAATGGTGCCTTAATAATTTCAGATGCAATACGAGTATTATTTGGAAGGGTATACCACCCTTCAGTCCTTATAGAAGTGTTTTCATTAATTACCTTTTTATCTAATTCATCGAAACCTTCAAGTGCAAGAATTGCAAGAGACTTAATATCATTGGGATGCTTGCCAATTATATCATTAGGGTCTGCCCCTGCAAGTTCGCCAAACAAATGATTACAGCTAGTATAAAAACCGTTTTTATCTTTAGTAAAAACAATTCCGGGAATAGATTCATAAATTGCAGAGAGGACAGATGTTTGCTGCATTATTGTCTTTCTTTTTCTTCTGTCTCTAAGATAAGCTGCAATCATAAAGATGAGTATGACAACAAGTGCTGCGGCTGCTAAATTATTCCAGAGTCTTCGAGCCTCCACAAACGCTAAGCGGTAATCATAGGTCCTTCTTATCCACCTTCCCGAAATAATATCGACATCAATTATGGAAAGGGCCTTATCAACAATGGACACTAAAATATCTTCGTTAACATTAAAACCGAAAGTAGAGTTAAATGTACTGTTAAAAACTATATTTGCTTTGAAACCGGGGAGCTCTCTAAAATGTGTCATTGTCAGAAGCTGAATCACGCTTGACATGACCATATCCACTTCTCCGATTTCCAGGGCATTGAAAGCTCCGTCTGTGCCATCATAGATCACGGTATACATGTGATTAGGAAACCAGTGTTGAAAAACAGCGGCGTATGCAGAGTCTCTGATTAATCCTACCCTTGTGAAAGCGATCTCGTTTATTCTAATATCAGGATACTCCGCTCTTGAAAGAAGGGCATATTGATTTGAAATAATCGAATTACTTGGCCAAAGGAACTGACCTTCTCTGTCTGATGTGCGGATCAACTCGGTAGACATTAGCGCTCTGCCGTCTCTGAGCATGGCAAGCAGATCTGACCAGTCGGCGTTTTGATCGTTAATCAAGTCGAAGCGCAGATCCGTTAGTGCCTCCATTTCAGCAATTATATCAAAGGCGATGCCCCGCCAGATGCCGTAGTGGCTATGATAAAAACCTATCGGATAATTATCTGCGTCACTTACAAAGGGAATTACAGAACTGTTTTGAATAAAGCTTATCTCTTCGTCTGTAAGCCGCATGTGTAACTTATGCCTTAGGTACTCGTTATGCCCAAGATTATATAACTCGGTAAGATAACGAAGACCTCCGTTCTGTAAAATTTTATCCACTGCTGTTATTATTGGCTCCAGTTCAGGTCTCTGCCTTGATGCGACAAGCGAAACCGGGATATAAACCAGGGGCAGAAAGTATTCGGATACAACATCTCCGTAATGATCAAAACTTGCTTCGACAGGGCCTGAATAAAAAAAGGCATCGATATGATTACTCAAAAGGGCCTCATGAACCCCATCCAAATGATCAATAAAAACAATCTCAAATGCATCAGGATCGGAACCTGCAACAACCGTATTATGAGTCATTGTGCCTGTAATAAAACCATAGCGAAGGCGGCCCCCGGTCGCACGGCGTGCGGCAGCAATTTCTCGAAGGGGAATACTGTTTTCTATGCGGAAGTATTTTAGGGGGCGCTCGACAATTGGGTTTGTCATAAAGAAAAGCGAACGGCGCGCTTCTGTTGCAGTTACTTCACCGGAAAAATCTACTTCTCCTTCGGTTAGAGCTGCAAGCAGGGGAAGCCATTCGTGGTGTTCAGGAATAAAAGGGATTTCGAAAACATTACTTAGCCAATCGGCAAAAAGAGCAGCAAAACCTTTGACTATGCCATCTTCGCCTGAGAAGGCTTCGGTGCTGAAGGGCATCCCGTAAACAAAGGATAACCCCTGCCTTTGAAGTTCCTCAATGGCTTCTATTTCTTCTTCGGTAATGCCGGGAATTTCGCGGAATGTAATATCACCAAAAGATATAGAATCACTTTGGATATTATTAATGACATTATCGCAGCCTGCAAGAATTAACAGCAATGCAATAATCGATGCACATAGTTTCAATTTTCTTACCTGTTTCGTTTTATCCAAATAATTCCTTCCCTTATACTTATGTCTCTAACCCATTCCGAGACTTGTCCGGAATCCATCTTTTTACAACCGAATCGAGGAGCCTAATGTCTATCGGTTTAGGCAGAAAAGCTTGAAAATCGTGAGAGTAAAACAGCTCCTCCATCCCCTGAATGGCATTTGCAGTCAAGGCTATAATCGGTATTTTAGCCGCGTACTCTGTGCCCAGAGATCGTATGGCTGCAGTCGTCTCTATGCCATCCATGCCGGGCATCATATGATCCATAAAGACTGCGTTATAAACAGGATCACTCTGACGCAGACGCTCAATAGCTTCAGGCCCGCTCAGCACACAGTCAACCTGCATCATATACTTTCGCAAAAGCCCCGAAGCCACATCCAGATTTGTCTGCATATCGTCAACAACAAGCACTCTCGCATGGCTAAGGTCGGCACGAACAAGCTTTTTCTTATCGCTCCTCTTATCCTCTGAATAACGAATCTTACGAAGATTTTCGGCTACATCAGGACCAATAACAGTATTGTCCAAATAACCCTGCCTAAAAGTGACACGGAAAACAGAACCCTTGCCGTGCTCGCTCTCTGCACTGATCTCCCCGTTCATCATCCCGACAAGCCTCTTGGTAATGGAAAGCCCAAGACCTGTTCCTTCTATCATTCTATTTGTACGGGTATCCACCTGACCATAATCGGCAAATAGTTTTTTCAAATCCTCTTCTCGTATGCCTATGCCTGTATCACTTATATAAATCGAAACCAAAACTTCACTGCCGCCTTCATGTACAATGCTAATTCCGAGTTTAACAAATCCCCTCTGCGTATACTTAAAGGCATTGCTAAGAAGGTTATTAATTATTTGCTTTACCCTAAGATCATCTCCATAGAGGTTGCAAAGCAAATTCTCATTTATGTCAAGGTTAAACTTTATGGGTTTATCTTCAATACGAATGAGGTTTAACGCAATAATATCGTTAAGGAGGCTCGGCACTTCATACTTTACAGGCATTAATTCAAGTTTTCCTGCTTCAATCTTTGAAATGTCAAGAACATCATTTATTAGACCAAGCAAGGTATTCCCTGCAGTGCTTATTTTTTTTAGATTTGCCTTAAAGTTTACACTCGGGTCTTCTTCTTCAAGCATTAGATCGGTAAGCCCGACTACAACATTCATGGGCGTGCGCATCTCGTGGCTCATATTTGCAAGGAAAGCTGTCTTTGAACGTGAAGCAGCATCTGCCTCTTCTGTTCTCTGCTCAAGTTCTATCGTTCTCTGTCTTACAAGTTTTTCAAGCTTCTTTCCTGTGCTGCGGCTTAATGTTAATAAAACCGACACAAGGACAAGCACACAAATGGTTAAAATAACTAACCCTATAAGCCAGGGCCGTTGTTCCCTCATTAACCTTGCCTGATAATCGTAAGTAATACTCTGCCACTGCTCCATAATTCTATTTGTATCAATTAAAAGAAGTGCCTTATCAACAATAGAAAGAAGTATTACCTGGTCTCTATTAATCCCAAAAGATGCTTCAAAGGCAGCATTAAAAAGGAAATTAGCCTTATAATCCGAAAGCTCGTATAAATTAGTCATTGTAGAAAGTCTGCTTTGGGTTGACATTACAAGATCAACTTCACCGCGATCGAGTGCAGCAAAGGAGGCGGCAGAACTCGGATACTCAACTGCATTAACTGCATTCGGAAACCAGCTCCTGAACATGTCCGTAAAGGCTGAGCCTGTATGTAATCCAACTCTTGCAAAGGGAATATCGTTTAACTCGATATTCGGGAAGCTCCGCTTTGAAAGAAGGGCATATCTGTCGTTGATATACATGGTACTTGGCCAGATAAACCTTTCCCTCCTCTCGTCACTTTGAACAAGATTCGGAATAAAGAATGCAGTGCCTGCTTCAAGCAGATTCATAAGCTCAGGGAGTTCTGTATCAGGGGCGTTAACGAGTCTAAAGCTAAGTCCTGAAAGTTGTGTCATTTCGTCAAGCACTTCAAAGACAGCGCCTTCCCAGCGATTTTCGTGTCTATTGAAAAAGCTTATCGGGTAAGATTGGTATTGGGTAGCAAAGGGAATTTCCGGGTTAGTCCGTATATAAGCCCTTTCTTCTTCGGTTAATAACATGGTAAATCTATGTCTTCTATATTGCTCGTATCCCTGTCTGTAAATTTCAGTAAGATGATTATAAGCTCCGCTAAGTAATGCCTTATTAAGGATAGAGATTATAGGCCGCAGCTCCGGGTTTCCTGTAGCAAGAGCAATGGGAATAAATGTAAGCGGGAAAAAATCTTCTGTAACCACGCCTCCAAAAGAATCGAAGGCGACTTCCATGATATTGCTTCCGACAAAGGCATCGGCTTCTCCGTTCAGCAGCATTCTATATGCCTCTTCATAATCCTCGGCAATAATAAACGGTTCCTCTGAGTCTGCGAAATGGTCAATCATCATTGCACCTTCAAGGAATATAAAGCGGGGCAGCCTTGATTGAGAGATCTCAACAATACTCCGGCTTTCAGGAAGGCGCATCATCCTAACAGAGCGTTGTGCAATTGTTTCCGATAAATAGAAGCTTAAAGAGCGCCCTTCGGTTATAGCCTGCATCGCAAAAAAGGGGTCTCCTGCATAAAGCAGTTGCGCAATGGTTCCAAGGCCCTCTATCCTTGGATAGAAGTCTAAGCCGAATACCGAAGAAAGCCATTCGCTGAGCAGAGCCAAATAACCGCCATGCTCACCATATTCATCAATGAACAGCTCTGTACTTAGCGGCCCGCTTACAGCAAAAGAGAGCCCCCTGCTTTGCAAATCTTCTATTGCACGAATTTCATCTAAGGTAATGCCGGGAATATCCGTGAACGAAATATTTTCCATTGAAAAGCCCTGCTGCTCTTGAACATTGTCTGTACATCCTCCAAGAAGAACGAGAACAAATACAAGAACAAGGGCCTTATTCATGAGCACTATCCTCGGCATCTATAGCAGAAGGTTTAATCCATTTTCTTACCACAGAGTCCAGCAAGATTATATCTATGGGCTTTGGAATAAATGCCTGAAAACCGTGGGCATAGTAAAGATCCTCATTTCCTCTTGCGGCATTTGCAGTAAGAGCGATAATCGGGATTTTCAATGCATAATCGGTACCAAGGCCCCTTATCAAATCGGCAGTTTCTATCCCATCCATCCCGGGCATCATATGATCAAGGAAAATAGCATTATAAACAGGATTCCCCGTATTACTGCCCTTTCGCATGCGCTCATAAGCTTCTCTGCCGTTTAAAACACATTCAACCTGCATCTTATACTTACCAAGCAAGCCGGAAGCAACATCCAGATTTGTCTGCATATCATCTACAACAAGTACCCTGGCAAAGCTCAAGTCGGGACGAACAAGTTTCTTCGTTACAATGCGTTTGTCGTCATTATAGCGGAACTTGCGCAAGTTCTCGGTGACGATTGAGCCGATTGGAACACTGTCTACCATTCTCTGCTTAATGCGGGCACGGAAGACAGAGCCCTTGCCAACCTCACTTTCTGCAGATACTTCCCCATCCATCATTTCAACAAGCCGTCTTGTAATGGAAAGCCCGAGGCCAATCCTGCTCGTCTTAGGTGAAGCAGGATCATCACTTTGAAACTGATCTTCAAAAATGGTCCTTAAATTTTCTTCGCTAATCCCGACACCTGTATCGCTAACGGTAATATGCAATTGCATATCCTTCCCGTTATGGCCATGCTGTTTAGTCCCCAAAACCGGTTTTACTGAAAGTCCGATAGACCCGGAGGAGGTATTTTTTAAAGCATTACCAAGCAAATTATTTATTATCTGTTTGATGCGCAAATCATCGCCGTAGAGCTTGGCAGGAAGATCATCACTTATTTCAAGATTAAAAGTGATAGGTTTATCACCTATTTGCGTATTCATTAGAGTTATTACATCGTTTAAAAGACCTGCAGTATGATACTCTGCCGGCATTAAAATCAGCTTTCCTGCCTCGGTTTTGGAAAAATCAAGAACGTCGTTTATAATCTTTAATAATGATTTACCTGCTCCGTTTATTTTATGCAGGTTCTCTATAGTGCCTTCGGATAAATTTTCCTCCTCCATAATCAGGTCAGTCAGCGCAATAACAACATTCAAAGGAGTTCTAAGCTCATGGCTCATATTTGTAAGGAAGGTAGATTTTGCCCTTGAAGATGTAAGAGCTTCATCTTCCAATTCCTTAATAATAGAATCCTTTAACTCAAGCTCATCGGTTTTCTTCTTTACCAAGTCTTCAAGGCTTTTTTTTATGATACGGTTTCTTATAAGGAGGGCAGCTAAAAGGATTAATACAATTAAAATCAGAAAAATAATGCCGATTTCCTGCATAACCCCTTCCTAAAGCCGGTATTTTTGCGAAATATCGCAAAGATATATAGTAATTTTAATTTAATTCGGAGGAAAGGGCAATACACTATCAATGGAAGACCTTTTACACATAGCCATTATTAGTCTATCAAGCCCCATTGCAACACCTGAACACCTTGGGAAATCTTTAAATATCCCGGGATAATCCTTATCAATATTATGGGGCACAAGGGCAGATTCCTTCTTTTTTTTCTGTTCGCTCTCAAAAAAAGCGCGCACCACTTCCCGGTCAGTTTCCTCTGTAAAGCAATTTGCCAGCTCAATGCCGCGAACATAAAGCTCCCAGCGCTCGTTTACCATTCCGTCAGGGCTTTTCTTTGCAAGGCATGGAACAAAGGCCGGATAATCGAGCAGTGCAATGGGCCTTTCAAGCCTTAGATTTGGTTCAACAGCATGGATGAAAATCAAGTCAAAGAGGGCCTGAACAGAAAGGTCTCCGGGCGGATTAAGGCCAAGTCTCCGTGCTTCCTCTTCCATCGTATCCCGCGAAGCCATATAAAGGTCAAAGCCCGCCCAACGCAGGAAGGCTTCACCTACAGTCATTCTTATAAAGGGGGGGGAAAGCTCCTTACAAACCCCTAACTCGGCAAAAAGCTCTTCTGTAACAGCAAGAGAATCCTTATAGTCGGCATTAACCGTATAGTATTCCAGCATACTAAACTCAAAATTATGTTGATTCCCCGTAGATTCAACATTCCTGAAACTCTTACAAATTTGATAAATGCTTGTTTTATGCTTTGCAATAAGGCGTTTCATCCAGATTTCGGGTGATGGGATAAGCCATAGCGGCTTTTTCTCCGAGCGGCTCCCGTCACAGCCCCCTGCCGGGGTAATAAGAAAGGTCTCAAAAACTTCAAGGCAGGATTCAGGGATCAAATCGGGAGCAAGGAGCGGAGTATCCGTCTCAAGATAATCGCGTCCGTCAAAAAAGGCGCGTATATCGCGAATTATCCTCGCCCTTTCCCGTAAAAGCTCGATATCCACCCTACTCCCCGCCCTTATCGGTCAAATTCCGAACAGCCTCTTTCCACTTATCTCCCCTCCTAAACTCGTTGAGGAACATCCCAAAACTGGTGCATCCCGGCGAAAGAACCACCGTATCCCCGGGCTCTGCCTCTTCAAGCGCAAAAAGTGCAGCCTTCTCGATGGAATCGTAGGGGCCCTTGTATTTTTGACCCGAGCCGTCAAGAAGGGCCTTCAATTTATTACTCCCGCTGCCCTCAAGGAGGATAAACGCCTTTACCTTCCCTGCAGCTTCTGCAAGGGGTCTGAAATCAAGGTCCTTATCCGTCCCCCCTGCGACCAATATCGGGGGCCTTTCAAAGGCTGAAATTGCAGCAATAGCAGCCTCAGGAATGGTCGCAGTCGAGTCATTATAAAACCTGACTCCCCTGCTTTCATGAAAAAACTCAAGCCTGTGCTCTACGCCCGGGAAACTCCCAAGACTCTCTTTTATAAACCCGGCATCAAAGCCAAGGTCAAGTAAGGCCAATCCTGCCGCAAGAAGGTTCTGTTTTTGATGAAAACCCTTAACAAAAAGCTCTTCAGGGACAATTTCTACAGTTTTTTCTCCTATTTGAGCAATGCAAGGACCTTTTTCGAGGACTCGGCCCCCCTGAACGCCATTTTTCAAGGGCATTTTCGAGTAAACTAGGGGCCTCCCCCTGCTTTCTTTAAAAAAACTCATCCCCCATTCATCATCCTCTGCAATAATCACATCTCCTTTATCCTGATTTGCATAAATAAGACGCTTATCGGCAATGTACTCTTCCATTCCGGCATAAGTGTTAAGATGATCCCTCATAATCGGCGTCATAATTACAACCCTTGGCTTCAGATCATTCCTTCCCCGTAAATCACCAAGCTGCCAACTTGAAAGCTCAAGGACTATATCGTCTCCATCCCGGATTTCGTCAAGGAAACTCAAGGGAGACACCCTGATATTTCCCCCAAGAAAGGCCCTGCCCGCCCCATCAAGTGCCCTATGCAGAGCCGTTGAAGTGCAGGTTTTACCCTTGGTTCCGGTCACGGCAGAAATTCTTGGTTTGACCCCCCGGTTTTTTAAGGCAGCCAGGAAAAGGGAAATATCGGTTTCAATATTTTTAGAGGCTTTCAGAAAGGGTGAGCCGAGCCTTACGCCCGGGTTTTTTATAACAAGGTCTGCTTCAAGGAAGTCCTGCATCTCGTGCCTTCCAAGGACATAGCGAATCGGGAGATCTTTTAGGTTTTCAAGTGATGATGAAAGGGCTTCTTCGTCTCTTAAATCGGTAACAGTCACTTCTGCGCCATTTTTATATAGATAACGTGCCGAAGCCTCCCCTCCCCCGTTAAGTCCAAGACCCATAATAAGGGCTTTAACGCCGGTAAATTCATTTTTTCTCATAAAACCCTCATCAGCCTTGTTTTTTAGTCAATTTAGCAGCATAATAAATAGTAGCAGATATGAAAATGACGTCAAGGCATGCCTTCATAATTATATCCCTCTTGATCGGGATTTTTACCTTAATCGGGCAGAATCTCGAAGCCCAGGAAAGGGAGATAGTAAGACTCTTCGACATTACAGGCGGAGATTTTGCTATAACCATGAACGGGGAAAGAACTGTATACCCGATTGAAGCAATCAGAAGGGGAAGAGTAATCCTTGAACGTACCGGGATTGTCCATACAGGACCTGAAACCTTCATGGACGTTCTTCTTATCCCATCCGGAACATTGATTCGGGTAGCAGAGAATACATCGCTTATTTATAACGGCCTAAGCCCTACAGGGGACTATGAAGATTTCGCTTTAATTTACGGCAGAGTACGCGTAATCGCAGGAAACAGGACAAGGCCCATAGTCATTCGTGGCGGGAATGCATCAACGAGAATCATGGAGGGTGATTTTGGGATAGATCATCTTATTGAAGAAGATGAATGGGACACTGCATCCCGGCCCCTATTACGCGTAAATGCCTTCAGCGGTAATGCAGAGTTCTATGCAGGGGGTAGTCTGGCCCGCTTTGACAGTACCCAGGCTCAGATTGTCCTAGAAGGACAGAGTGCCTCAGCAATAGAAGTGGGAGAGATGGATGAGGTGCTCCTTGCATACTGGGACATGAATATGCCTGATTTCTGGGGCCAACCAAGGGTGATCTTCTCTTTAATTCCCCAGCCATACGCAATAGGGAACAGGGGCAAGAATACAGCCCTGACAATAGGTCTGGCCATGACCATTGCCTCGGCAGCCACCCTTGCAATTTCATACCCGCAATTTGAAATAATAAGCAATAGAGACCTTGCAAGGAACATAAATAACGCAGCTTATGTTCCCCTTGGCATGGGTTTACTTACTACTCTGGGCGGTATACTGTATAACCCCTTAAGACCCTAATGGAGATTACTTCAACCGTACCTGCCCTTGACGAGCTGGGAAGGCCGATAAATTTTGGCTGGTCTCGAAACCCCTGCTTTTTATTTGAGAGCGGCCTATTAAGATCGCCAAAACGCAGGATTACCCAATCAGACCGCTATATTCTTATTTCGCCCGCCTATCAAGTTTTAATAGAAATTCTTGATGATGGCTACCTCGGATATTTTTGCCTCTCAATAGTTTCCATGAAGGATAAAAAGCGAAACAGTCAGACAATTATGAAGGCCTTCCCAATGGGAAGTTTTAACCTGCCGAATGACAGCGAAGAAGGGTCGATAAAATTTAACAGGAAGGAAAGTGCAATTACCTTTGCCTCAAGAGAGGGGGGCGTAAGAATAATCAAGGCTGATATACCCGGCTTCGGCAAGAAACGGGGTCTTACAGGTCAGGTTGTTTTAACTCCTCTGCCCGAAGCTCAATCCCTTATTACCCACATGCCCTGGAGGGGAAAGAGGGATGCATTTTTTTATTCAAGACGTTCCCCCTGCTATTCTGCAGAGGGGGTAATCCTGTTTGGAAACATGGAAATTGTCTTTACCATGGGGGAAGGCTGGGGCATTTTTGATTGGACCAGAGGAGTGCGCCCGCGCTCGGACCTTGGCTTTTGGGCAGCAAGCTGTGCCGGGATAGGCGACAGAGTTGCGGGGTTCAGTGTCGGCTATAATTCGGCAGACTCAGGTGAGGGAACGGATAATGCATTTTTCCTTGACGGCAAACTGCATAAGCTTGATCAGGTATCCTTTCATATACCTTCAGGCCCAAATCTGCCTTGGCGTTTTACAAGTAATAATAATCGACTTGAGATGAGCTTTACGCCGCATCAGGAAAGGGACGAGAACCATCAGATTTTATTTTATTCATTAAAGAGGCGGCAATTGTTCGGTACATTTTCGGGAAAGGTAATTCTTGATGATGGCATGGAGTTTTGCTTCAACGATATGCCGGGTATAACAGAGAGAAGAAAAAGCCGCCTTTAATTAAATCCCATCTCCCCTAATGCAACTTCTGCCTCGCTTACTTCATCGTAGGGAATTGTTTCACTTGCATAGATAATCGAATTCTCGTGGCCCTTGCCGAGAAGCAGTACTATGTCTCCTTTCCTTGTAAGAGAGAAGGCCTTTCTTATGGCCTCGGGTCTGTTTGGGATTAGGAAAAGATTTTCGCCCCGGGTGAAAGCTTTACAAGCATCCGCTATATCCTCCAGAATGGTCATCGAATCCTCTCCCCTCGGGTCTTCATCAGTAAGGACTATAATGTCAGAATGACCTGCCGCAATTTCCCCCTGAAGTCTTCTCTTTTCGGTATCCCGCTCGCCCGCCGATCCAAAGAGGCAAATGAGCCGCCCTCCGGTTGAAGAGATCTGCCTTTTTAACGGGGGGATTACAGCTTCAAAGGCAGAGGGTGTATGAGCATAATCAACGAGCACCGTAAAGGGTTGGTTTCCGGAAACAACTGTCATCCTCCCATGTACAGGTTTTAACTGCGCCGCAAGGGGAGCAAGTTCTTCGATATCAACCGAGAGCAAATTTGAAACAACAAGGAGGGCCGCAAGTACATTACCCGGGTTAAAAGCCCCCGGGAGTTTATCATTAATAGTGATAATTCTACCCTTGGAATTATCAAAAACATTATAGCAATTTCCATCGTGCTTATTTTCGACAGACTCTATTCTTAGATCCGCCTTGGGGGATGTTTCGCGGCCGCCGGCCGAAAAAAGGTAAGTCCTCCCGCGAGTGGCTTCTGCAAAATAAGAGGCGCTTGCGTCATCTGCATTCGCAACTCCGAAGGAAGAGATGCCTGCTTTAGGAAAAGTATTTAGAGAACGAAAGAGCTCAGCCTTATCGCTTCGATACTGCTCCCATGAACCGTGAAATTCAATATGATCATGATTTACATTTGTCATAACCCCGACATCAAAGGCCACATCCCCTAGACGATTGGTACGTTTTGAAAGGCCGTGTGAACTCGACTCAAGCACAGCATACTCAACCCCGGTTTTATGCATTTCATCAAGGAGTCGGTGCAGAATAATGGCTTCCGGCGTTGTCTGGTGCTCAGGGTTCTCTTCGATTTTTAAACCGACAGAATAGTTAGCCGTTGAAATAAAGCCCGCTTTTTTACCGAGTAATTTTAAAAGCTGATATATAAGAAATACGGTGGTACTCTTCCCCTCTGTGCCGGTCACCCCAATGACGCCCATCTTCCGGGACGGATAAGAGTAAAACTTGTCCGCAATCGGCGACATCGAAAAACGCGAGTTCCTCACCCTGATATATAAAATATCGTCCTTATAATAGTCCTGCTCTTTCTCATGAACAATCCCGGCAGCTCCCATCCCCAGAACCCCCGGGATAAAATCGTGCCCGTCAACATGGAGCCCCGGCTGGGCGAAAAACATTGCCCCCTGCTTCACATGCCTTGAATCAAACTCCAAGGAGCTTAATTCTATGGAAGCGGGACCTCTAATCTCTAAAATCCCTGCACTTTCCCTAAGGTTCGAGTCGAAAAAATCATCAACCTTAATACTCTTCAAATTAATCTCCGAAACAGGTGCCCACCGAAAGGGCTGTATCTATCATATAATGATCCTGTGGGACAGTCCTTACCTTCTCTGCAGGAACGCTTAGATCAACAGAACCGATTTCGTTCCCGACAAGTGCAACCATGCGGCCATATTCACCCTTTGCAAGAAGCTCCGCTGCTGCAGTTCCAAGACTTGTTGCAAGAATCCTATCCGTGGCGCAGGGAATGCCTCCCCGCTGGACATAGCCAAGGACAGTAGCCCTGGTTTCCCTGCCTGTTTCTTCTTCAATTTCCTTCGCAAGACGGTATGCAATTGAAGGTGCACCTGACTCAGCTCGAAACTTCTTCCTGTCCTTCTTATCCATTTGGGCTTCTTCGATGGAAAGTGCACCTTCCGCCACCACAACAATGGAAAAATCCTTGCCGTCCTCTGCCCTTTCCTCAAGATGCCTTGCAATACTCTTAATATCGTAGGGAATCTCGGGGATTAAGATCACATCTCCGCCGCCGGCAACACCTGCATAAAGGGCAAGCCAGCCTGCCTTATTTCCCATCAACTCGATAACCATAACACGGCTATGACTCTGCGCGGTGGAGTGGAGGCGGTCAATTGCATCAGTGGCAATACCAAGAGCAGAGCTGAACCCGAAAGACATCTCTGTTCCCATAATGTCATTATCTATGGTCTTGGGCAGTCCCAGAATATTCAACCCCTCCCAGGTTAGACGATAGCCTGTCGTATGGGTGCCGTTCCCTCCAAGTATTACAAGACAGTCAAGGCCCAGCTTATGGTAATTTTTCTTGATTGCCGCAACCTTATCCTGTCCAATATCATTGTCTTTATAAGCTAAAGAGCCTCTGCTGAAGGGCTTCTCCCTGCTTGTTCCAAGAATTGTACCCCCGCGAGTAAGAATTCCCGAGAAATCCCTTGGCCTTAACTCCCTTGTATCATTCTCGATCAGCCCTCTAAAGCCGTCCGCAATACCTATAACCTTCATATTATAACGGCTCAAGGCAGCCCTACAGACACCTCGTATAGCAGCATTAAGACCCGGGCAATCCCCACCCGCAGTGAGGATACCGAAAGTCCCGGTCACACCGGGCCTGAAACTACGCATAAAAGCTCCTTAATCTGAATTTATCTGATATTATCTTACAGAGCAAGTATATCCGCCCCCACATCAGCTTCTCAAGATTATTATTTTTCTATATGATGGGATTGATGATGAATTTGTTTGAGATTTTTCATCAAAGGAGGGAAAAGAAACTTCACAAGATCTTGCATGATTACTATGCAAAGGACAGCCCCTATCTTGTCATAGATGCCGCAAGGGGCAGAAAGATAAATGATACATCAAGAAAAATTCTGCACGGATTCATCATAAATTCCTTCATACCCTTCCTTAAAGAGAATAAAATCAAGTGGTTTTCTCAGATAAAACCGGTAATAATGAATAAGTTCCAAAATCATTTATTATTTGATAAAAACCTGCTCCCCCAGTCCATTAACCGCCAAATCAGCGGTATCAAGGCAATTTTCAATCATTTATACATGACCGGTGTAATTAAGAATAATATAATTAAGGATATTGCTCCCTTAAGAACCATGAATGCCATGATTCGTGGCTGTTATTCCATGGAAGAGCTCTCAGGGATCTTTAAAATTCCCTGGGAAGATAAGAAAGCATACTTACTCTGCAGCCTAATTTACTCAACAGGGCTAAGGAACAGTGAACTGCAGAATCTTAAAGTTAAGGACATTATTTTTAAGGAGGACATCCATTTCCTAAATATCCTTAAAAGCAAGACCGATGCCGGAATAAGAATGATCCCCCTTCATCCCAAAATTCTAACTTCGATTAAGGAATGGATAGAGGAAAAAAACCTTACACCGGAGAATTACCTATTTTCTAAAACAGGCGATCATAGAATTTTCAAAGCCGCCAAAAAAGCAAATATTTACATGGGCGCAATGGTCGGAAAGACAGCCGCAGACCTCCGCGACGATAATATTACCTTCTACTCGGGCAGGCATTTTTACAAAACCATGCTCAATTCCCATAATCTCGGAGACATCGAGGAATTATTCATGGGCCATAAAGTAGGCAGAAATGTAAGCGAGCGCTATAACCATAAAAACAAACGAAGCAGCATAGAACTGTTAAAAAAGGCAAGAGAGGCACTGGAGATAATAGACATTTCACTGTTTTGAGAGCTATCCTAAATGAAGAAAGCTCTCGTTATTCTTATACTCCTTGCTTTCGTGGGGGGTGGATTATTTGCCCAGACTATTCAATGGAACGGTTATCTTCAAGCCGGTTTGGGTATCAGGAGTATAGCCGGTCATGATGACTTGTACTGGGGTATGATAACGCCGCAAGTCCCAAATGCAGGCACAAGATTTCATCTTCAGTTCCGCTGGACAAGTGCAGCCGAGAATGCCGGTATTGATGCCTCATTTAGAGCAGCAGGTAACCACGCTGAGTTAAATGGTATTGGACTTGATACAACAGGCAACCCTTTCCTTGGGTTTCATGTTCCCTATTTCCTTGGCTGGCTGACAGGCTTTGATAACATGATTAGGTTGCAAGCGGGTCGCTTCTGGGGCGGTCAAACTCCTTTAGCCACTGTTGACTGGCTTGTTGGTGACGATGATTTTGCCGGTTATGGAATGATGGCAACAGTTTATCCCGTAGATGGCCTCAGGTTTGGCTTTGGCATGATTACACCTGGGTCAGTAGCAGGATTTACCGGTATTACCCAAAATAGTACTTGGGAAGACAGACCCTTTACTGCTTGGCTCGGTGCTAGATATATGATGTCTGGTGTGTTTGGCGCAACTGCTAATTTTAGGGTACAGTATGAAAATATGAATGCTACTTTATCCTTCACCGCTCCAATAATTCCGATTGTAGACCTTAGTGGTGTACTCTGGCTCAACAGGATTGACGATTTTGGCGATGCCGGATCAATGAATGCCGTGGTTAACTTGGTTATCCCATATGGTATTGTAATGGATGATTTCCGTTTTGGAGTTCATGGTAGGTTTATAAGAAGCAATTTGGAAGCAAATGAAAATCCTTACCTTGGTGTAATGGCTTGGGCTGATTACAGAATGGATAGTATCTTCCCTCGTGTTGAGCTTGGTTATGCTACAGGTGGATCATTAGGAGCCGGTGCAACATCTTTTGGAACTTGGGTACCTATTTACCGCTATTCTCCTTCGTATAACAATGATAATGCCTTCATGTATCTCCGCCCCTCAGTTGCATTCAGGGTAGCTGCTAATCAACATCTTGAAGTTGGTGCAACTATTGCCATCGATCAGGGTGCCGGTGGAAACACACAGAACATTTCTGTTGGTGGTGCATTAGAGCAAGGAACATCAGTTGGTCTCTGGGCAACATTCCAGTTGAGCTTCTAATCTGTTAAAACACTAGTTTCTAACTAAAAAACCGGCCCCAGGGCCGGTTTTTTTATGTTCATATCAATAAAGTGCTTGAAAAGAACGTATTTTTTACAAAGATTCCGATAATTCTTGTATCTTCTCAAGGACAAGCTCCGAAATTTCAGCAATTTCCTCATGTAAATAACCCACCAGTCGAGCGACTAGAAATTTGGAAATTTGGTGGGGAAATATGTCTATATTATGTACCTTGAGAAAATTAGAAATTGTTGTACAATAATATATAGGAAAAAGCATGGATGAGCAGGATAAATTCAATAGTTGGTTAAAAATCGCTCAGTATGATCTGGAAACAGCAGAAGCTATGTTTGTTTCCGGACGTTGGATTTATGTGGTTTTCATGTGCCAGCAGGCAATTGAAAAGCTATGCAAGGGTTTATATTTACATTTTATTGATGATGATGTTCCAAAGATTCACGATATTAATTCATTGATATCCAAATATATGGATAAAATTCCTGTAATTAACGATGATAAGCAAAGGCTGTTTGCTAAACTTAGCGCGTTTTACCTCAAAAATCGCTATCCTGATTATAAGGAACTACTAAATGAATCATTGAGCAAAGAAGAGGCACAACTCATTCTGGAAAAAACTAAAGAGGCATTCACATGGTTATTGGAAATGAAGCAATAAATACTATCCTTCAGCAATATATTGCTGATGTAAAAAAAACAATGCCTATTGATAAAGTTTATATATACGGCTCTTATGCTAAGGGTAATCCCGGGAAAAATAGCGATGTTGATGTATGTTTTTTTTCGCATGCCTTCGAATCACTACGTAGCTTGGATGTATTAACTGAACTATTTTATTTAAAAATTAAATATGATAAATACTTATTAATAGAGCCAAATGCCTTCCCAACGTCAGAGCTTTATAATGATAACCCATTTGTTAAAGAAATCCTTAGAACCGGGCAAGAAGTCTAATACCGGAAAGATTTTTCCTAAGTGCTTGGATAAAATAAGTCTATTTTTCTCAATTTTTTTCTAATATTTTAAAGCAAAAACGCATTTTTACCCCGTATACAGGTATGGAAAAAATAAATACAGAACCATCAAGGTTAGCCTGGCACCCGGCATTAAAGGGTGTAATGGAGTTAGAAGTGGATGAGCTTAAGGATATTCTTGTGGTTAGTGGAGAGACCCAAGTCACTACAGAACCTCTAAAGATTGACTGCATCATCATTAAAAAGGTTAAAAATGCAGTATTAACAAAAAAAATTTTTGCAATTTTCAGGGATGTGAACATTATCGAGTATAAAAGCCCGGATGATTATATATCCGTAGAAGATTTTTACAAGGTTTACGCCTATACATGCCTTTATATTTACTTAGAAAAGGTGTCTGTTACAAACCTAACAATTTCATTCATAAATAGCAGGCATCCCAGAGAACTTTTCGCACATTTACAGGAAATTCGAGGATATAAGGTTGAAGAAAAGTCGCCCGGGATATATATTATTAACGGAGATTTATTTCCTATTCAGGTAATCAACAATCGAAAGCTTCCATTGGAAGAAAATTTCTGGTTAAGAAGCTTTGATAACAGGCAAAGTGCAGATGATGTAAATCGGTTCCTGAATGATAAAGAGAAACAGGAAAAGGCAAAACGCTATGGAGCCTTTTTAGATATTTACATGAGAGCGAATATAGAAAGTTTTAAGGAGGTACATAAAATGAGCGGTTCAACATTAACACTTGAGCAGTTTCTTGAAGATATAGGGCTAATTGCAAAGTGGGAAGCCAGGGGTAAAGAAGAAGTGGCTTTAAGAATGTTACAGAAAGGGTATTCCCATGAAGAAATCTCGGAATTATCGGCGCTTAGCCTTGAGAAGATCCAAGAATTATCGGAATCTTTGTAGAAAATCAGTTCTTTTAGCTCTTTTTAGGACATGAGCACAAAAAAACCGGCCCTGAGGCCGGTTTTTTTCACTCTTAACAGAACTCTCTTAGAACTGGATTACAGCACTTACATAAGCACCAATGTTCAGAGGATTATCGGGAGCATTGTCACCGATTTTATAATCAATGACGCCACCAATGTCTACGTAAGTAAGGGTGGTTGTCCTTAATCTTACGGACGGGTGGAAGCTGAGATGGGAATCATCTGCATTATAAGTTGCCGTACCCCAGCGAACAGCTCTTAATGCCACATCGTTATATACGCCACCCCTGCCAAACACAACAGCAATACTCGGGATAACATTTCCCATTGTATATCCAGCATAAGCTGAAATATTCATGTAGGGATCATCTTCGGCGTTATTTAAATTTATTACGCCACCGACATTAAGACTTAAGTTTGTGATACCGGAGTATGAGACATAGGGGTATAATCGAATTATTCCAACATCGCCGAAAGTATTATCACCTTCTGCAATAAGATTTTCAATATGTGTAGCAGCCATGAAGTTAAAGCTGCCAAACGGGATGCTGGCTGCCAGATTGAGATTAGCCATTTCTTTTTTTGCCTCTAAAAATCCTCTGAGTGTGGCAAAGGGCATGTCTGCACGGAAACCTACGTTCCAAGTAAAGGCATCAAATTCACCTGCAGGAATAAGGGTCGTAGATACTGCTCCAAAGCCAAGGCGAATATTTTCCACAGGGTAAAATAATGTTTGTACACCATATCCGGCATCTGTCGGGTCCCACAAACCTACCCAGTCGCCGTACCCGAACGGAGTGGCACCTATTCTACCTGCATCCAACCTGATAAGTCCGTCCATAGCTGTAAACCAGCCATAGCCGTAAAGCATCTGTAAGTTTGCATTTGGAAAGTTAGTTGTTCCCGAGGCACGAATCCTGGTTACAAAGCCCCTGTCGCGGTCCGGGTGAGTATAGGTTGCCTGTAGATGAGCACGGGCACCACCAATCGCTGCGGCACGTGCGACCAGTCCCCAACCCGGATCGTTGTCACCTTCCTTCCACATACCAATACCGGAATTAGCATATCCTGAGAATACCAATCCCTCCTGGGCAAATAATCCACCCCCCACGAAAGCAAGGAGTATAAGAATAACGAGAGCTTTCTTCATTTAAGATAGTGTTAAATTGCTTCATAAATTTTGAACCTTAAAAATAATCCTCTGAGATGAAATTATGCCCAATATATGGTGTCATATATGCGTCATATATGATGACAAGCCAAGACCAACAGGTCAAGAGTGGTAACGGGTAGCTTATCTCGGATACTTAGTATATATTGCACTCAGAAGTTCCGCATCAGCTAAATCCATGGTCCTGCCACTTGCCTTCTTATTTTTAATTAAATCGTCTTTGGAAATAAGGAAAATATCGGTGCCATCTATATTTAGGATTTCTTTTCTCAAAAAACAATCATCAAAATTTATACCGTCAGCCTCATTAATAATATCTATTTGAACCGGAGAATTTCCAACTCTAATTACATTACCCTTCTCTTTGAAACGCTCAATATCGATGGGAGGCATGCCAAAGCAAAGGAACGCCTTTTGTAATTTCTCCAAATTACTGTCTTTAATAGAGACCAGAAAGTCTATGTCTTTTGTCGCCCTCGGGTGTCCGTAAATACCAACGGCCCAACCGCCAATGAGCAGATACTGAACTTCATTTGAGTTTAAGCATTTTATGAATTCTATGAAGTCGTCCGGAAGTTGCCTCCTTTCCATAAAAACATTCCCTTAGATACGTAATAGTTTGTATTTTTTCTTCAACCGTTGCACGGTTCCAGTATTCGATGTCACGGGCGTTCATTTCGTCTTTTTTTGTTATAACAATCTGTGTCCTGTCCATTTTCTCCTGCAACATTCAACTATGGTATTACATTGCCTCGGTTTAGTCAAATTGCCGGTAGTATCTAACGACTGTTGGGAGGCTAGTTAATTATTTTGACCAGAATGCATTGTATTGCGGAAAAGTCTTGACTATTCCGCAATTTGGTATATAATAATTATATGATAAGGAAGCGTAAAGACCGAATTATTAAGGATTTGGACTCAAAGATAGTTTTCCTTACAGGTCCTCGTCAAGTGGGGAAAACATGGCTAAGCCATGAAATTGCTAAAGAATTTGAAAACCCGGTATATCTAAATTATGACAGTAGAATAGACAGAGAAATTATCGAAAAAGAAGCTTGGCTGAACAAGACAGATCTGCTTATTTTTGATGAGATCCATAAAATGCCAAACTGGAAAACATATATAAAAGGTGTCTTTGATACAAAACCCAAAACCTTGAAAATCTTGGTTACAGGAAGCGCGAGGCTTGAGTATTTCAGGCAGACCGGCGAATCATTATCAGGGCGGTTTTTTACGCATAGGCTCTATCCTTTTACATTGGGTGAACTGAAGGTAATTGGCTCATCAATAAGTATTGATCATTTAATCAACCGAAGCGGTTTTCCTGAACCTCTACTTGCAGAAGATGAAGATTTTGCTCAGCGCTGGAGAAAACAATATGTCGATGGTTTAGTCCGAGATGATGTATTTGACTTTGAAAAATTCAGCGATTATAAATCTTTAAAGTTTTGTCTGGAACTGCTAAAGAGCAGAGTCGGCTCTACGATCTCCTATGCATCTATAGCAAGGGATTTAGGTGTTTCACCAAATACTGTAAAAAAATATATCCAGGTTTTTGAAGAGCTGTATATCATTTTCCGTCTGACACCCTTTACCGGAAATTCAGCAAAAAAAGGTTCTGAGATTGTGCGTTCTATCTTAAAAGAGCCAAAGCTCTATTTTTTTGATACTGCTCTTGTAGACGGAGACGAAGGTATAAAGTTTGAGAACTTAACGGCATTGGCACTATTAAAACAAGCAGCAGCAGAGGAAGACCTTAAAGGAGTATCTGCATCTGTTCACTATGTGAAAACAAAAGACGGTAAGGAAGTTGATTTTTGTTATGTATGCGATGGTAAGCCTCAATATCTACTGGAAACAAAGCTCTCTGATTCCAATATAAGCAAAGCACTTTACTATTTTTACATTAAGTATAATATAAGGAGTATTCAATTAGTTAAGAATCTAAAGAGGGAAAGGCAGGAAGGCGTTGAAGTACTGGCTGCCGAAAACTGGCTTTCAGGGTTAGAGTAAATGGCCTTATCTAAGCTTACATACGAAGAGAAATATTTATTAGGATACATGAAAGGATATCGTATTGGCTCAATAGAAGTGGTAAGAGAGATACTTATCCACTGTCTTAACATGAAAGCCAAGGAACAAGATACTGTTACTTCAAAAAAAATAATCCAAAAAATAAATCGTGAGATAGATATTGTATTTTTAGAAGAAATTATACTTAACTTAATGAAAGACAATATATCTGCTAGAAAATTGGAAATGTATTATGATAGGATATTTTTAGTATTTGATGAAGAGAAAAATAAAAAAATACTTTGGATATGTCCATTAGAAAATGAGGAAATAAATAAATATGAAAACCATCTCTCTTAACATTGTATTATCATATCCTGTTAAATGGACAAAATTTCAGGTATTACGTGATATTATCCAAAATTTTTATGATGATATTGGTGCTAATAATTTTAGTAAATTATTCAAAACAGAGTACAAACCTTATGAAAAAATTCTTATACTTTCAATTGCTAGTAAAGGATTCAGCTATGAATGGTTATTACACATGGGTGCGTCAACTAAACAAAATGCTCCAGGGAAATATGCCGGGTTTTTTGGTGAAGGATTCAAGGTGGCCTCATTATGCGCATTACGTGATTATAATTGGAGAATAAATTTACGTTCAAGGAATTGGCATATTGAGGTTTGTACTTTATGTACTAGTGTGGAGGGTAAGCCACTGGAACAATTAGCCTACAATGTGTGGGAAGATTGTAATTACTCCACAGAGACAGTCTTAACAATCCAATCATTTTCAAAAGAAGATGCTGATTTATTTGGAGAAGTATTACTAGGGTTTTATTATCCGGAAAACTCTTTGTTTGGATCTTGTATTTTTGAGAATAAATTTGTGGCCATTTATGAGCGTTCGAATCAGCCTAAACCGTCTTGCTTGCCTAAAAGTATAAATATACACGGCGATGGCATTGTATATATCGGTTTTCAAGCTCGGGGATCATTTAAACTGCCTCTAATTATATGCAACCATCGGTTTGAAACCAAAAGCAGAGATCGTCATTCTATCTATTCCGGAACTATCCTAGATATACTAATAGACATGGTTGATTATTTAGACGCGAAGGCTTCATGTTTTTTATTAGAAAAATTTGAAAAGTATTGGTATAATTACCCTGATAAGAAAAGAGATGTGGAATCTTGGTATCCTGTGATTAGAAAATTGATCTGCAAAATTGTTTTTTTTGATTCACAGCAAAATAGTTATTTTGTCAAAAAGTATCCTAACCTTGTAGTTTGTGAGAAACCTACTAACCTTTATATGCATAATCGGAAAACCCAAGCATTAGTTTGGAAAAAAAATAATTTGCCAAACGCCCGCCTGGTACAGGATAGCTTTTCATTAATGGGTTATGAAGATGTAATTGATTTATGTGAAGAATCCGGAGGTTTTAACGTACTGCGAAAACCATATATCTATGAGCAGAGCCTGATAAAAATTCTAGAAGAAGCAGCTACTGTTATTTTTACTGATTTCTTTTCTTCCTATCCCGATTGTTTAATTATTGAAAACGATACTTCTGCCTATAATGGTACTGCCAGTCTTAAAAAGAATCCTGAAAAATCATATAACAGTCATGGATACCGATTTAAATTCACATTGGTAAATATTGCTATAAAGAAATCTTCTCTAGTAAAAAACGGTTTTACTGCAGCTTTTTCAACTTACTGCCATGAATTGTGCCATTGTTTTGGCGGTGATGCTACAATTGTATTTAGTAATGCTTTAACTGCTGTTTTAACCATAATTTTAGAAAAAAGTGAAAGAGTAGAATTTTTTAGTCGTTTGTGGAATGAATGTTTTGATTCTTCTCATCAGCTATACGACTCTTCTAATCTTAAGATATACTCAAGAAAGCTATGAGGAGAGTATATATATGGGAACAGATATGCACTGTATTATAGAGGCACTTAATAAAAAAACGGGTAAGTGGGATTGTTTTGGTGTTTCAACTGCGAATAGATATTATCGTATGTTTTCCAGGATAGCAGATGTCCGAAATTCTGAGAGTGAAGAGACTTATATTGAGCCTATAGATGGCCCCCGTGGTTGGCCTGCTGATGTTTCAGATCCTGCAGAATCTTGGAGCAAGTACTATGATTTACCCTTCTCACAGACATGGCTAAACAGAGCTGAGCTGGAAGCTCTTAATAGATGGGAATGTGAAGATAATGAAAAAGGTAACCTCTGGGAATTTCTTGGGTTTGGTCATCTTTCATACTTTTTTAGTTTGGAAGGTAGCTGGGCTAAGGCAGCGTTTGTAAAATACAGCGATCTGAGGGTGCTATTTTTCTTCGATAATTAATTGTACACCTGTAAAAACGATAAATAACCCGTACCACCTTCTAAAATATACTTTTCAAAATAAATAAAGCTTATGTCTTAAAAATAATTGACAAGGTATATATCATGGTATATACTTAGTATTAAGGAGAAAATAATGCATACTGCAAGACTATTTATTAATGGCAGAAGCCAAGCTGTTAGATTACCTAAAGAATTTCAATTTAAAGGAGAAAATGTTTATATTCACAAAGTGGGGGAAGCTGTAATTCTAGTTCCTATTAATAAAGAGTGGGAGGTTTTTATGCATGGAATTAGCTCATTTTCTGATGATTTTATGACCGAAGGAAGAATTCAAGGGAAAGATCAAGAAAGGGATAATATTTAATGTACATGCTGGATACAGATATATGCATATTTATAATTAAGAAAAAAACAAGAAATATTCTTGAAAAAATAAAGGCAAATTGGGAAAAAGGGTTATCTATTTCCGGTATTACCTTAGCTGAACTGGAATTTGGGATTGCAAATGCAGACGCTCTATATAAAGACAGAAATAAAGTAGCTCTAATGGAGTTTTTAACAATAATAAAAGTTGAGTGCTTTGATGAAAGAGCTGCCTACGAATTCGGTTTAATCAAAAAAGACTTAAAAGACAGAAACTGCCTAATTGGACCTTATGATATGCTTATCGGAGCACACGCAAAGTCTTTGGCCATGACTTTGGTAACAAATAATGAAAACGAGTTCAATCGAATTGCCGGGTTAAAAGTAGAAAACTGGACATAGTTTTTTCCAAGCACTTGGGTAAATAAGTCTATTTTTCTCAATTTTTTTCTAATATTTTAAAGTAAAAACGTATTTTTACCCCGTATACAGGTATGGAAAAAATAAATACAGACCGGTCAGGGATTGCCTGGCACCCGGGATTAGAAGGTGTAATGGAAATGGAAATTGATGAGCTTAAAGTTTTTCTTGAGGTCAAGGCAACAGAGCTTCAACTCACAACAGAACCTCTAAGGATTGACTGTATCATCATAAAAAAGGTTAAAAATGCAGTAATTACAAAAAAAATCTTTGCTATTTTTAAAGGTGTGAACATTATCGAGTACAAAAGCCCTGATGATTATATAGCCGTAGAAGATTTTTACAAAGTTTATGCCTATGCATGCCTTTATATCAGTTTAAGGAGGGTGCCTGCAACTGATATTACAATTTCATTCATAAATAGCAGGTATCCCAGAGAGCTTTTCACACATTTTCAAGAAATTCGAGGATATAAGGTTGAAGAAAAGTCGCCCGGGATATATATTGTAAGTGGAGATATCTTTCCAATTCAGGTAATTAACAACCGAAAGCTTCCTTTGGAGGAAAACTTTTGGTTAAGGAGCTTTGATAATAGGCAAAGTGTTGATGAGGTACGTTGGCTCCTGGACGACAAAGAAAAACAGGAAAAGGCGAAACGTTATAAGGCCTTTTTGGATGTTTATACGAGAGCAAACGCAGAAAGTTTTAAGGAGGTAATTAAGATGAGTGGTTCAACATTGACATTTGATCAGGTTCTCGAAGATGCAGGTTTAACTGCAAAGTGGGAAGCCAAGGGCGAGGAGAAAAATGCCTGTGAGGCAGCCATGAGAATGTTACAGAAAGGGTATTCTCATGAAGAAATTTCAGAATTATTGGCGCTTAGCCTTGAAAAGATCCAAGAATTATCGGAATCTTTGTAGAAAACAAGTACTTTTCAAGTACCTTACAAGACATAAACAAAAAAAACCGGCCCTAGGGCCGGTTTTTAGTCAGAAACTAGTGTTTTAACAGATTAGAAGTTCAACTGATAGCCTACATAAGCACCGAAAGTTGTACCCTTCTCTGCTGCTCCACCGACAGAAGTATTTGCGTTTCCACTGCTCATATCTGCAGCAATATATCCACCAAGCTCAACTTGCTGGTTGGCAGCTACTCTTAACTGTACTGAGGGTTTGATATGTAAGAAAGAATTGTCTGCATTGTAGGTTGAGCTTCTGCGGAATAGGACACCCCAGTTACCGAAAGCAGTAGCAGTACCTGAGAAAGTAGCACCCCTTGCATAACCCACTTCAAGACGCGGCAACACATTGGTAATACCTCTGTAGTTGAACCATGCAGTTGCGGTGATAACAGGATCAACATTTGCCTCTAGCATACTTGTCATATATTCAGCATTTATACCAATTGTGACATCATCCTGCACCGAACCGTAGGGGACTATAAGATCAAGTCTGCCTTGGAAGTTGCCTCTTTCGCTGAAGGAATCAAGTCTGCTTAAGATGAATTCACCATAAATATCAATGAACGGAAGTGCCGGTGTATAGAAAGTAATTGTTGAACTAATTGCATTTGCTTCCAGTTCAGTATCATAACTAAGCCTCAAGTTAGCGACTGCAGTAAGTAAATTGGCCATTGCTAATCTGGCTGCTAAAGTAGCAGTGAAGGGGTTATCTACCCATGCCTTGTTGTCTGCAATTGAGGTATAGCCTGTATCAGATGCTG
>WRKT01000026.1 GCA_009777995.1 Treponema sp.
CCCAACCGGAATTCCCATACGAGGCCCCCTTCTCCATCACCCTAACCCTTAGCCGCATCATTGCATATACCTTACCCGCCCTCGCCCTTCTTTGGTTCGTAGTCTTGGACAAAAATGACCTTCCCTTTCTGCTCAAGAAGAAACCGGATAAACCCGACCTTCTTACATTCACCATCGGCCTTGCAGGCCTTGTGACCATAGGTTTTAGCATTTCCATTATTTTGATGATAATTTCAAGGTATTACGGACTTCCGATACCCCCAAGAGTATCATCACCCGATAATTTAATAGGAAATCTAGTGATGATACTCTCATGCCTCGGTACAGGTTATCTCGAAGAGACATTTTTCAGGTATTATCTGCTCATAAAATACGAAAACCACAGTATGACGAGCAAGATTATCTTTTCTACTTTGCTTTTTTCCCTAAGTCACGCTCATGACGGCCCCTGGGGGATCATAAACGCAATGCTTGCGTCCATATTTCTCTCCCTGCTCTTCCTGCGCTATAGATCCTTACACGGAATCGCCCTATCTCATGGCTTTTATAATATCTTTGTCTATACAATCAGTGCAATTTTATAGCAGTGCAATTTTATAGCATTTTCCCAAGGGTATTGGAAATATCAAAGCAGAAATCCCCGAGTTTTTCGATACGCCTAACCAAATCGATGAAGAAAAGCTCTCTCTTTACGTCCTTCCCAGCCTCAATTCGCTTCCTTCCGATTTTTTGCAGCCTTTTTCTCGATTTATTTATTTCAGCCTCAAGCTCCTTACTGCGTATTGTGAGCATTTTGGTATTTTCACCCAATTGCTCATGCACAAGTTCAAGGAATTCCTGGACCAGATTAAGATAGGGAATCAAATTCTCCATCTCCTTTTGACTGAATATGCGGTTTTTACGGACACTTTTCTCAAGATGAAGGCTTATGATATAACAGGCATCACTCATTTCTTCGATATGGCCCACAACCCTGAGCAATTGGGAAACCCTGCGCTTCGAGCGGAAGTTCAACTGTGCCCTGCTGCATTCAATAAGGAAGGCAGTAAGAGCCTCCCTCATCTCATCAGTATAATCCTCTTTTTCCTTTAAATCCTCGCAGAGCTTTACGGCACCCCCCTCCTTATCCGGCATTTGGCGCAGATCTTGCAGAAAACTGCTGAAGCGGGCATACATGGAGGAGGTAATACCTGCCATATCGCGAATTTCCTTCTCTGCCCGTACGATATTTAGCTCGGGGCTCCCTGCTTTAATCCCTGAAAGGTAAGAAAATGAATAATGCCCCCTCTCTTCTTCAGTCTTTTTTTCCCGGATAAGGACGGTTACAAGGGCGGCAAATTGATTCACAAAGGGCAGAAACAGTGCAGTATTCATCATCTTAAACAAGGTAGTAAACATTGCAAGATGCGTTGTGGCATTATGCCCTAAGGATTCACCTAAGGTCCAAGACCTTGCAACTTCAAGCATCCCCTGTCCCGGCATAATAAAGTCGATTAAGCGGAGCAGGGGGATTAGGAGGGGAAGGGCCCAGCAGGCGCCCAGCACATTAAAAAGAACGTGAACAAGGGCCGAGCGTTTTGCCGCAGTTTTTGCACCGATTGCGGCAAGGGAGGCATCGATTGTGGTCCCGACATTTGCTCCAAGGATCATTGCGGCACCCATTGTATAACTTACAACCCCGCTGAATGCCATAGTCAGGACTATGGCAATTGTTGCGCTGGATGAATGGATAAGGATGGTCATTAAAAGACCTGCGCCTGCCCCTATTAAGATTGATAAGACTCCCATTTCAGTAAAGCCTGAAAGGGCTTCAAAGTTGATTATTTCGTTAATACCGCTCAATTCTTGGGTAAGATAGTGAAGCCCAAGGAATAATAGACCAAACCCCATAAGGAAATTACCGAGGCTCCTATGTTTCCATTTAATTACACTTAAAATAAAGCCAATACCGACTGAAGGGAGGGCCATACTTGAAATATTAAGGGAAAAGCCAAGAAGAGATACAATCCAAGCTGTTACGGTGGTGCCGATATTAGCACCGAAGATCACCCCGACAGACTGTACCAGGGTTAAGAGCCCCGCATTCACAAAGGAAACCACCATGACAGTGGTGGCAGAAGAAGACTGAATAATCCCTGTAACAATAAAGCCGGTTAGAAGCCCTGCGAAACGGTTGCCTGTCATGAAATTGAGCGTACTTCTAAGGCGATCACCTGCACTCTGCTGAAGGCCATCGCTCATAATTTTCATGCCAAAGAGGAAGAGACAGAGCCCGCCAATCAAGTTCATGGCCAGGGAGAGTACTACCATGGCCTAATGTTAAATTTTTGTTAAATTAATTACAAGGTCTGAGGCAGTCCCGACAGCTCCCTATAGGCCATTTCCGCAAAGCCTAAGCTCGCATTTCGAGCCATCATCTTCGCATACTCATCGTAGAGCATATCTTCGTAAATTTCGCCTGCAAAGCCTGTTTCAATAAGATTGCTCTTCATTATGGTGCTTCTCATGCCTGTAAGAAGGTTCTTAATAAGGATGGTTTCAAGTTCAAGACAAACTTCATAGAGCTCAGGGTCCTTCACGACAGGAGGGAGGCCCGCACTCACTTGGGTGCCCGAGCCGGGCGTGGCCTGTGCCCTTCGCAGTAAATCCTCGAAAGCGGACGGATCAGAAGTTCCTAGCCTCGCATTCCCGGGAGTTGCAGAAAAGGGATTCTGTACCTGATTTATCTGTAATGCATTAAACATCCCAATATCCATTTAATTACCTCTTTAATGTAGTAGCAGTGCCAAGCATATTATCTGTGGTCTGAATGGTCCTTGAATTAAACTCATAAGCTCTCTGGGCAATAATTAAATCAACCATTTCGCGCACCACTGAGACATTTGACATTTCAAGGAACTTATGGGCAATCTGGCCCATCCCGTCAAAACCGGGTCTTCCTGCAATCGGATCACCTGAGGCGGCAGAAGTCTTAAAAAGATTCTCCCCGATTGCGCTAAGGCCCACCGGGTTCGGGAAGCGGTAAAGTTCCATCTGTCCGATTTGAATCGGCTCTTCATCAATTTGGGGGACTATGACAGAAATTCTCCCGTCCTGGGAGACAGTAATCGAGTTCGGGAGGAAGTTTTCGGGCATGATCACATCGGGAAGCACCCAATAGCCGTTATTTGTAACAAGGCGGCCGGTCTCATCAACCTTAAAACTGCCGTTCCTCGTATAAGCCCAGGAGCCGTCATACATCTGAACTCGGAAGAAACCCTCGCCCGTGATCGCGACATCTGTGGGGACTTCGGTGTTCTGCAGGGACCCTTGGGAGAATACCCTCTGGGTAGCTGCGAGCTTAACGCCGTGGCCCATCTGTATGCCGACAGGAGTCACAGTATCTTCAGTAGCAGGGGTACCGGCAAGTCTTACAGTCTGGTAAATAAGGTCTTCAAAATCGGCTCTCTGTCTCTTATAACCTGCTGTGTTTACATTCGCAAGGTTATTTGAAATTGTATCGATATTGTGCTGTTGTCCAATCATGCCGGATGCCCCGGTCCATAAGCTTCTTACCATTATTTACTCCTCATTCCCGATCTTTACCCGACTCTTGCAACTTGATTTATCAAAACACCAAGCATAGTGTCATGGCTCTGTATTGCCTTCTGATTAGCCTCGTAGGCCCTGTTCACTTCTATCATTTGAATCATTTCGCGTACCGGCTCTACATTTGCAGCCTCAACGAAGCCCTGTAAAACCGCCGGTCTGTTTACGTCCATAATCATCGCAGGACCTGAAATTTCAGTATCTCTAAAAAGGCTTGAGCCCTGCTTTCGAAGATATCTGTCAAGTTCAAACTCAACGACCTTTAGGGTGTCAATCAAAATAGGCTCTGCCCAGGTATTTCTTTCACGCGATATAAGCACATTCGGGTCATCAAGGTCGTATTCGGCATTAACCCAGACCCTGCCTTCCTTATCTATCTGAAAATTATTCTCTTTAATTTGAATCGGCCCATTCTCTCCAAGCACCTGATAACCCTCTTTGGTCAAAAGGAAGCCCTCAAGGCCAAGATGAAAGGAGCCGTTACGGGTATATCTCTCGCCATAGGGGGTGGAAACGGCAAAAAAGCCGTGTCCGTCAAGGGCAAGGTCGAAATCGCTGAAGGTTTCCTTCAAAGCGCCCTGCTCAAAGGAGACATAAAGCTCGTTAAACTCTACGCCTGTACCGAGTCTCCCGATAATCGGGGCTACATCTGCAGAGCCAAAGGGATGACGGTATACCCCGTCATCACTCATACGGCGAATTAAAAGCTCAGGGAAGGCCTTAAAAGAAGCCTGCTCCCTCTTATACCCGTCTGTATTGACGTTTGAAAGATTGTTTGCAACAGAATCCAGCCGCCATTGCTGGGCCCTCATCCCGCTTACTGCGGTATACCATCCACGCAACATAATATAAGCATCGGCATTTACAAAACCTTAAATTATATCTATTAATAAGGAATGGGAATAAAAATGCTGAAAGAACATCCTTCGATGGGGCAGCTTGCCATCCTTCTTACTGCTATTTTGTGGAGTTCAAGCGGCCTCTTCGTTAAATTGCTCGAATGGCACCCCGTGGTCATAACCGGAGTCAGAAGCTATATCGCAGTCATTTTCCTCCTTGTTTTGCGCTTTATTTCCCCTCCAAAAACTAGTGTAAAGAACGCAGCCCTCCCCCTATGGATAGGTGCCTTAGCATTTTCGTTTACAATGATCAGTTTTGTTATTGCAAACCGGATTACAACCGCGGCAAATGCCATTATGCTCCAGTACTCTGCCCCGATTTGGGCAGCCTTCCTAGCCTGGTGGCTATTAAAAGAAAAGCCAAGGTGGGAGCATTGGGGAGCATTGGTGCTGGTCTTTTGCGGCCTGCTCCTCTTTTTTCGCGGGGGCCTTGGCTCAGGTGCTCTTTTAGGGGACATTCTTTCGGTTGCATCAGGCATATCCTTCGGCCTTTATACGATCCTATTAAGGAAGATAAAAGAGGGAAATCCAAGGGATATAATGCTCCTTGGCCACGCAATAAGCGCCTTTTTAAGCATCCCCTTCATAATTCTCTACCCTCCGACATTAAACGCCACATCGGTCTCAATAATTTTCTATATGGGGATAATCCAGATTGGCCTTACATCGGTATTGTTTGCATACGGAATGAAGAGGGTTAGGGCAATACAGGCAATGCTAATTGCGACAATTGAGCCGATCCTTAGCCCGGTCTGGGTTTTCATTGTCTTACGGGAGACCCCCACCCTTACAGCCCTTGCAGGAGGCACTGTAATAGTAGCAACGGTCTTGGTTTCTTCCATAATAGGATGGAGGAGAGAGGAGATATAGGAGTGACCGAAACTACCTCTCGCATTATCAGCCTAATTAAGGCCATCCCCCGGGGGAAGGTTTCGTCCTACGGCAGGATAGCCCTCGCAGCAGGACTCCGTAATGGCGCAAGGCAGACTGTTCGGGTTCTTCACTCAATGTCAGAAAAGCATGACCTCCCCTGGCACAGGGTCATCCGCTCAGACGGCAGTATAGCCTTGCCCGAAGGCGCAGGTCGTGAGCTGCAGATAGCGCTGCTTCAAGAAGAAGGCGTTGAAGTTTCGGAAGATGGCAAGGTTGATATGAGACGCTTTGAGGTTTAGCCCTGCAGCAAACAGCTCTTCTGTGTTAAACCTGCCCGGGTGCGATTGACCCGAAGAGCACTTCACCACTCTCTTGGACTAAAGCCCTCGGGGACATTGATCCGCACGGTATCACCGGTTTGCTCTATTAAATAAAAGCCCTGCTTTAGGATATATCTGCGAAGTGCATCATCGATTATTGCCACGGCTATTGCTCCATGGTGCCTGCGTTTATCGCTGCGCAAATCAGCGTCCAAGCGTAATATCTGCATACGCTCAATATGCTTTTTTACATCTTTCTGTCTTATTTTTGCCTTTACCTCAACAGCAATTACGGTTTCGCCGTTTTCAAGAAGGATATCGATTTCGGTTATATCATCCTTCGTTCCGGGCTTTTTGATCCTGACATTCGGTCCATATCTATGAAAATCAAACCCGAGCTCATTGAATTTCTCTACAATACTTGGTGCGACAAGATGCTCCACCATTTCACCGAAACTATTGTTAAGGCCGCCCATTTGCTCCCGGAATATCTTCATCTGCCTATCATTTTCCTTTGTCTGTAGGTCGAACTCTACCCGCCTTTTTTCCATGAGTTCTCTTTCTTCCATCAGTGCCGCCCAGACTTGCTCGAAGGTAATACCTCTGGGGTAATCCGGAAGGGAGCCTCGGCTCTTTTGAGCATCGGTTGAAGTTTCAGACGCAAGGTTTTCCTGTGTGTTTGTATCTGACATTTCCCTCTCCTCTATAAATAGTGTAACCGAAAATTTACGGTTCATCTATATACGGTGTAAAAATGGGTTTTTACTTTAAAATTTTAGAAAAATAATTGAAAAGATAGATGTAAGTGACTTGAGGTCGCAAATTGCGACCTTTACCCATGAAAAAGCCAAGCTAACAGAGGCCACAGGGGCGAGGTGAAGAAATTTTGAAAAACCTACCCCCGCTCTGTGACCTTCATAGCTTATCTGTATAACTCGCCCGGGTGCGAAATCCCCTTCAGTTGGGCTCCCGCCTTCAGGGTATCTCGCCCCCGGGCGATCGGAACAGTTAAAGCAATCGTTTGTGGCTTTCCCCGATCAAGTCCCCGGGCCGGTGCCCTCAAACCCTGACCGGTTGGAAGCGCCGATAGTGCCGCCTGTCTTGGTGTGGTTTGCTGCATTAAAATCTTGAAACCGAACATCCATGGGATTACCACTCTGTCCAATGTTGCCGGTAATACTGCCCCCGCTCATGGTGAAAGTAGCAGTAGTTTCAGATAAATACACGCCACCGGTACCACTGCCTCCTCCGTTACCACCGGTGTTTCCGGTAATCGTGCCGCCGCTCATGATAAAAGAAGAATTCGCGTATACATGAACAGCCGCAGTATGATTGCCTGATCCCCCGGTTGTATGAGCTGTATGAGTCACCCCGGTAATTTTAGAACCGTCAAGCATGGTAAGACTACCGCCGTTCTCTACCCTAATTAAAGAATCGCTAGGAACTGATATGCCCTGCAAAGTGATATTATTCCCCAGTGTGAGGCTTACACCGCCGGCGCTAAGATAAAATAACCTCCTGGTAGAACTACTTGAGGACATAAGTATGGTTCTCTCCGCGCCCAAACCGATGATGGTCAGTCTCATATTGGCAGTATTAAAATTTTGATACACTGTATTAATAGGAGTATCTGAATCAAGCAGCAGGGTGTATTCACCTGCGGAAGCATTACTTCTGACATAGTTAACGGCGAGGTCAACTCTGTTAACGGCAACGCTTGCAATGCGGGGGGCAAGTGCCCAATGGGCTGTCAGAGCGATGTCGGCAGTAATGGGGGTATTATTAAAATCAAATGCCGAAGTTCCACCCGGAGCCCGCCATTCGACAAAGACTTGAGCCATTGCAACAGGGTCAGACGCACCGGTTCCGCGATAAAGCCCCGCTGTTGTGGGCAGGGTGGTAGTAGTTGCGGTGGTAGTAGGTATTACCCCCGGGTCATGCGCATTTTCGTCTTTTTTTACATTATAGCTAGAAACCGTACTGCCGCCCGCACCGGTATTAAAGCTTACGATAAAGACAGGGTCTTCTGTCCATATAGCCTTCAGGGTGATATTGCCGGTTACCGTATTGGTGGCAAAGTTCCATTCGTTATCATTTGCTGCATTTGCCCAATATAGAAAATTCCAGCTGCCTGCTCTTGTGGGCTCAGCGACCGGGGTCATTTTAAAATTTAGCGATATTACCATACTATAATAAATATGGTTGAGACCGGGGATTTACGCAAAATACTCTCCCAAAACATTAGAAATGCCCGCTCGTCTCTTCATATAAGCCAGGCAAAGCTAGCAGAATCTGCGGGGATTTCATTTTCTCATATGTTGGATATTGAATATTGCAAAAGCTGGGTCAGCGAAAAAACCTTGGCAGGGATAGCCGATGCATTGAGCATGGAACCTTACGAACTTTTAATACCTGAAAAAACGGAAAAAAACGGTAAATCAAAACGAAATAATACGAATTTACAAAAAACGGCAGAATTGATCAAAGAAAAAAAGAGAGAATTAAGAAAAACCACAGGTGAAGCGATGGACAGCCTGATTCTTGAAATAATTAAACTAAACGGTAACTAACCCCCGATAAAGGCCGCCCGGGGGCTCACCCGGGTGCGGCCCGGAGGAAAAGCTAAAATTTAAGGGTCACGCCAAGGCTTGCGAAATTCAGGCCGCTGTATCCGAGTTCCAGGTATGCGCCAAGATTACTCGTAAAGAAGTATCTTGCTCCGATATTGGAACCCCAAAGAAAGAATGAGGAGCCGGGATATCCTGTATACCCGGCTGTTGCAGTCCTGGTTTGAATAACATAACCCAGGGTAAGCCCTCCATAAACATCCAGATTTTCAACTAAGTTAAAATGATACATACCCCTGGCTCCAATACCAATATTGGTATAGGTAATATTATATCTTTGTGAATCATAATAAGAATACGGAGTATACTTCCAGGTACTGAAAGTCCCGACAGCACCGACTGTAATCGGTAATTCAATGGGCAGTTTATAATCGAGGATTAAGGAAATAGGGGGAATACCCATACTGTAACCGCCTGTAGGACCCATGCCAATGCCTGCATTTACAAAGAAATTATTATCGCGCAATCCCGGCGCATAACTGTCCCACCAGGTTTCTGCGAAAACTCCTCCTGTAGCAAGAAACACAAGAACCAATACTAAAAAAATCTGCCTTTTCATCTTTCCCTCCTAATGCGGAAAATAAATATTTCATAATAGTATCATACAAATATAAAAAAACTGAAGCTAAATTGACATTTGTCATATTTCCTGCAATAATTGGCAGTGACCTACTGCATTGCAGACATACACGGCTGTTTCCGCGAATTCATGGAATTGCTCGAAAAAATCAAGTTTAACGATGCAGATACCCTCTATATACTTGGGGATGTCACCGACCGTGGCCCAAAAATTATTGAATGTTATGAATATATTTTTTCAAGGCCAAATATCATCTGCTTAATGGGTAACCACGAAGATATGATGTTTAAGTATTTCCCCGGGCCCGGGGAAATAAGAAACAGGCATTGGCTCACTCAGGGCGGAGATCTGGCCCTCAAGGAGATTAGTAGGGCAAATAAAAAGAAGGAGAGCAAAGAGAAATGGGAGGAAATGTTCAATAAAATTAAACAATGGCCCCTATACATCGAAACAGAGGTAAGGGGAAAAAAGTACTTCCTTTCCCATGCAGGGCTTGATTTAACGAAAACAAACTCAAGGGATCTGCATGAAATTATTTTATGGCAGGAAGATGAAGACTTTTTCTGGACAAGAAGAAATTTTTACGAAAGAAGAGGCCCCGAAAATTACCATTGCATATTCGGACATACCCCAACAACCTATATAAGAGGTAATGATGATTGCCGCATTTGGACATCCCCCATACATTACGATAAAACCTGTATAGACTCAGGCTGCGTTTATGGAGGCGCCCTCGCCGCCTATCGCCTTGATGACGGAGAGGCTTTCTACGTAAAATCTCGCACAGGTAGTGTAAATGGATGATCTAAATGGATAGAATATACGATTTCCTCTCACTTTTTATCGGAGTCGGAATTTTCCTTGTAGGCACCACAATGCTCAGCGAGGGCCTTGGAAGAAATGCATCAAGGAGTAAGAGTGCTCTTTTCAAGAAGATAGGTGATAATCGCATCGTAGGTTACGGAATCGGCGCCCTTGTAACAGCCATAATTCAAGCCTCTGCCGCCACAATAATAACAGTGGTTGGCCTTGTTAACGCGGGGATTCTTACTGTATTGCAGGCCTCCGCAATAATACTTGGCGCACATATCGGCACAACAAGCACCCTCTTCCTTGTATCCCTTTCCTTTTTTGATATCAAATATCTTTTCATGATAATGGGATTCGTCGGTATATTAATGAAGATATTTTCCAAAAAGGAAAAAACAATCGGGATTGCAAATATCCTTATAAGCTTTGGGGTTCTATTCGTGGGCCTAAACCTTATGAGTAATGCCCTAAGGAATAATATCGAACTGCGGGAATTCTTTATTTATATATTCGGAGTACTTGAAAACCCGCTTCTCCTGATTCTTGCAGGATTCCTTTTTACCCTTCTGCTTCAATCCTCCACCGCATCCACTTCTCTTTTTTTAATGATGATAGGAGAAGGGCTTTTATCTTTTGAATATGCAATGTTTCTGAGCATGGGCGCAATAATCGGAACATCCTTTACCCCTATGATTGCAGCTCTCCCTGCTAAAACAAGGGCAAAACAGGCAGCCCTCCTTAATATACTTTTCAGCCTAATAGGGACAGCCGGTTTCACATGTATTGCATGGCCCTTTAGCCGGAATATAGCATACTTTTTTGAGAACCATATTCCGCTGACATGGAGATACCCCGTATTTTTGTTTTCTTATCATCTTATTGTCGCTTTAATTCTTATCTGGTTCTTAAAACCCCTTAGCAGACTCGTAACTATAATTCTTAAGCAGAAACCAAAAAAGGAAAAAAAGAAGGCACAAACCACTGTTTACATAAACGACCTTCTGCTGGAAACTCCTTCTTTAGCAGTCGAGCAGACAAAGAAGGAAATTCTATACATGATGGATAAAACAAAGGCTAATTTATCAGGGGCCTTTAATGCCTTAATAAATCAAGACCTAAAGAAAAGAAAAAAAATTAAGAAAGAAGAGAATCTTATTGATAGTCTAAACAGCGCGATTTCAAAGTTTATAGTGATGCTTTCAGGCTGTGATATCACCGAAAAAGAAAAAATCCTTCTTGGACATTACGGTTATATTGCAAATGATATTGAGCGCGTTGGCGACAATGCATATAACCTGGCCAAGGCAGCAAATCGCATGAGGAAAAATGATTATAAGTTTTCGAAAAAACCTGCATCCCAATTGCAGGAACTCTACGATAAGGTATTTAACCTATTTGATGTATGCGTGGAAATCTTCGAAAAAGGCGATCTAAAAAAACATAAAGAAATTAAGACTATTAGAGATGAAATTGATTTGCTTAAGTCAAAAATGACTATGGGGCAGATAATGTGGTTCAAGGCAGGGCAGTATATTTCGGCAGGAGGGCAATACTTTTACTCCGCAGTTTCTGAGTTAAAAAGCATGGCAGACCATCTTGGAAACATTGCCCAAAGTGCGACCTCAATTTATGACAGAAGGGCATACGACAGGGACGAGGCGGAAATCGAAGCAGAGGGCGATGTTGAAGAAGCTGAAGAGGCTGAAGAAACCGAAGAAGATGTTGATCTTATTGAAATTCCAAAGGAAACCTAGACTTGTCATCATATATGCGCCATATAAGCGCCATATATGCGTCATATATGACGCATATATGGCGTCAAATGCTCCCCGCTATCTTCTCGAACTCCGGTTTAATCTTCTTAAAGGCATCTACAAGGACAGGGTCAAAATGGGTGCCCGAGCCATCCTCGATGATCTTGCAAGCCTCTTCGTGGGAAAAAGCCTTCTTATAAGGGCGAACCGTAATAAGGGCATCGTAGACATCGGCAAGGGCCATGAGCCTCCCCTCAAGGGGGATATTCTTACCCTTAAGCCCTGCAGGGTAGCCGGACCCGTCCCATTTTTCATGATGGGTTCCCGCAATTAAAAAGGCATGGTTTAAAAAGGCATGCTCATAAGTCAGTTTCATTATTCTTTCAATCGCATCAACCCCGACACTGACATGGGTTTTCATAATTTTTAATTCTTCTTCATCAAGTTTGCCCGGCTTATTCAAAACAAGATCGCTTATCGCAATTTTACCCACGTCGTGAAGCTGGGCCGATGAAAGGAAGAACTCTAAATCCCAGTCTTCCATCTCCTTTGCATAGACCCCTTCCCTCTTTATCTCTTCGATCAGGGCCTTCATGTAAAGTCGAGTTCGATGAATATGCCCTCCTGTCAGCTCATCGCGGAACTCGACAAGGTCTGCAACAGTTGAGAGCACAGCGTTTTGTAAGTTTAAAACCTCGTCGGTTTTTTCCTTCACCCTCTCTTCAAGGTTTTCCGCATAGTCTTTAAGATCATTTCTCTGCTGCTCTATTAAAAGATGATTCGCAATTCGCTTTAATAATAGGGGCACCGAAAAGGGCTTAGAAATATAATCGACCGCTCCAAGGTCTAATCCCTCAAGCTCACTCTGCTCATCATCTTTGGCAGTAAGAAAAATAACGGGGATATTCTTAAAGCGATCATCAGCCTTCATTTTTTTTAATGCGGCATAACCTGACATCTCGGGCATTTCCACATCGAGTAAGACCAGATCAGGGATCACGTTTTCCAAAATCTCAAAGAGCTTTTCTCCTGATGGAGCAGGATATACCTCATAGAAGGTCTTGAGCATGCTCCTCCCAAGATCAAGGTTCGTCATATTATCATCAACAAGGATAATCCTCTGCCTGCTCTTTGTCATTAACGCTAAACCTCTTTAAGTCTTTCGATTATCTGCATAAAGTTCATCCTGCTTACGTTTTCGCGAAGCCACTTTACAAGACCGTCATCTGCCGTATACTCAAAGCTCTCAATTTCTCCCATAACAGCATCAACATCATCCATATTATACTTTTCGCAGGCAATAAGGAGCCTGTTTAAAAGACCCGGATCAGGAGAATCCTTTTTCGGAGCCGGATTTACACCCGCATTATCGCCGGAGATTTTATTAAGGTAGGCCTCGATATCGGATATGAGCTTAATTGTATCTTCATAGAAGGAGGCATTTTTTTCTAAGACAAAGCTGATATTACCATTTTTCGAAGCCATCTCCAATGCCTCTGCCCTGTCTCCCAGCGGATCTGCACCTATCGACCTGTTTGAACTCTTTATTCCGTGAACATGGATTCCGTAATCACTTAGGTTTTCCAAGCTCACTTCCCGGGTAAGCTCCAATAGGGGCCTAGTATTTGCAACATAGGAGCCAAGCACATATAGATAGGTTTCTTCATTTCCTCCGAATATTTCAAGGCCCTTAACCATATCAATACCTGTTATGGTTTTTCCGAGATTCCGCCTGTCATGACCGCTCCGCCTTTCAACGGGCTTCCTTCTATCCCTGCCGCTCCTTGCTTCAAGAATGGTCTCCCCGCCAATATCAATCTGCTCCAACTCTTTTTCAAGTTCCTTATCTCGCACCCATTCCCGAATAACAGAATCAAGCCTGTCTATTTCAATGGGCTTTGAGATAAAGGCCTGAAAGCCCTTGCTTAGAAACATTGCCTCATTCCCGACTATCGCATTTGCAGTAAGTGCAATAATAGGAACTGTCTTCGCGTAATTTGTCCCAATATCCGCGCGTATTATCCTTACAGCCTCTATTCCGTCCATTTCAGGCATCATATGATCCATGAAGACGGCATTATAGCGCACTTTCCCGTCGCGGATTACTTCAATTGCTTCCTTCCCTGAGCTGACGCAGTCAACTTGCATGTTATAGGGTTTCATCATGCCCCTAGCAACATCAAGGTTAGTCGCAACATCATCTACGACAAGGACCTTCGCATAGGCAAGATTTGCCCTTATCATCTTTGCATGACGGCGCCTCTTATGATCCGAATAACGGAAGTTCTGCAAATTGCTCACAACCTCGGGGCCTATCTCTGTTTCATTTACAACCAACTGCCGTATAATAACCGTAAAGACTGACCCTACCCCGTATTCGCTTTCCACCGAAATTGAGCCGCCCATCATCTCGGCAATCCTCTTTGTGATAGAAAGCCCCAAGCCGGTCCCTTCGATCTTGCGGTTTGCCTTGGCATCCATCATCGAATAGTCAGTAAAAAGGCGGCCAAGATTTTCCGCCTTAATCCCTGTGCCTGTGTCCCTAACAGTCGCAGTAAAGATGGCCTCCCCATCCTTTGCCGGCTCGCTTCGAATCTTTAGCTCAACAGTTCCTTCCTTTGTATACTTAAATGCATTTGAAAGGAGATTATTCAAAATTTGCTTTACGCGCAGATCATCACCGAATAGGCGGGATGGAAGGGTTTCTTCAATATCAAGAATAAACTTGATGGGCTTCTCTCCAATGCGCATAACGCTCTGTGTTATGGCATCGTTTATCAAACTCGGTACATCGTATTCAATGGGAAGGAGCTCAAACTTTCCCGCTTCAATTTTGGAAATATCCAAGATATCGTTTACAGTGCTAAGGAGGGTTGCACCTGCATTGCTTATTTTTTCCAGGTTTAAAAGCACTTCCTCGTTTAAGCCCCCTGCCTCCATTATCAGCTCCGAAAGGCCTATTACCGCATTAAGGGGGGTGCGCATTTCGTGGCTCATATTCGCAAGGAAGCTGGTCTTCGCCCTGCTTGCCTGCCGGAGCTGAAAGGCCTGATCGTTACGGTTTATCGCACTCACCATCATCATACAGCCCGAGCGCAGGATATCAACTTCCTCCTCGGTGAATGTACGCGCAAAGCGGCAGTCGTCAATACAGGCAAAGCCCCAAAGATTATTTTGCAGATGCAGGGGGATCACCACAGTCGATATAAGCTGAAAGGGAGCCAGAAACTCCTGATCCGCCTTTGAAAGACTGCTTACAGGGCCGTTCATATGCTCGCCCCGTAAAAACCTCTTATCCCACTTCGGTGTAATGCTGTATGAAAAGGTCGATATTCGCGGATCAGAAAGGTCTTTTCCAAAGTCGCTTATCCATTTATGTTTCAGGTTTGCATGAAGCTCCCCGTCTTTCATCTCATTCTGCCAGAGCTCGATATAATCCACATCTACATATCGGCCCATAAGATCCAGGCCGTTTTCAAGGGAATACTCGAAGTCCTCCCCCTCATCGGCTGCAAGAATTAAAGAAGCGGCACTGTTAACTACATAGAGCAGCTCATCCCTTCGTTTTACTTCGTTCATCTGGGTAAGACGATTCACTGTGCTTACTATCATTAGGCCGGCTGAGCGAAGGATATTCAACTCATCTTCAATGAAGTTCCTCTCATTATGGCAATCATCAAAAGTGATCATGCCCCAGAAATTATTCTGCACAAGGAGGGGGAATATAAAAGTAGATTTTATTTTGAAGGGTTCGAGGTACTTCCTGTCTCCATCCGAAAGGCTTTTTACAGGCCCCGATATATATCCGCCATCGGAAAACCTGTCGTACCATCCGGGAGTGGCGTTATAAGAAACCTTAAATCCCGGATGTGCAAAGGCGGTGTTCTTACCATACTCACTTAACCATTGATGCTTTAGAACAAAGAAATGTTCTTCATCAACCGTTTCATTCTGCCATATCTGAAGGCGGTCAAAGTTGAGTGCATTACCGATTATATCCATGCCCTCAAAAAGAGAGGAATCAAGGTCATCACTCCCTTCAACAGTAAGCAGTGCGGTGGCAGCGCCAATTACCGCATGAAGCAATTCAATTGATTCGTACTTCATGGGTTTATTGTAGCATAGAAATAAAAAAAGACCAACTTTAGAATTCCTCTGTGTTCTCCGTGAGCTCTGTGAGCTCCGTGAGAACCAAAACACCGTGATTTTAATCACACAGAGGACACAGAGAGCACAGAGCTCACAGAGGAAGAGATTATAAGATAAGGCAGGCGTCTCCGTAGCTATAGAACTTATAACCTTCTGTTATTGCTTCCGCATAAGCTTTTAAGATGAAGTCTCTGCCGGCGAAGGCGGATACAAGCATCAGTAGGGTGGAGCCGGGGGTGTGGAAGTTTGTGAATAGAGCATCTACTGCTTTAAACTTATAGCCGGGGTAAATAAAGATTGATGTCCTTCCGTCCCCCGACTTAATACCGCCGGTGCTCGCTCCGTTAAAACCGGACTCAAGAGTGCGAAGGCTCGTGGTTCCTACTGCAAGAATCGATTTACCTGCTGCTCTTGCCCGACCAATTCGGCCGGCTGTCTCTTCATCAATACTGTAAAACTCTTCATGCATCCTATGGTCTTCCACGTTTTCAGTCCTTACAGGGAGGAAGGTGCCAAGCCCGACATGCAGGGTGATAAAGGCCCGGTCAACGCCCTTCCCTGAAAGTTCAGCCAGCAAGCCCTCTGTGAAATGAAGGCCCGCGGTGGGAGCGGCAGCAGAGCCGTATTCATCTGCATATACAGTCTGGTACCTTTGTGCATCATCCCCGGTATCTTCACGCTTAATATACGGAGGCAGCGGCACATGACCGTGAAGATCAAGGTACCCGTCATCGACCTGCCTCTCAAACTCAAGCAGAAGGTCATCCCCGACAGAACCGATAATCTCCCCCCTCACATCCCCCGGGAAAAGAAAACGACTCCCCTTGCGGCAGCGGCGCGCCCTCCCGGGCAGCACCTTCCAGACATTTCCCTGCATCCTCTCAAGCAACAGGAACTCCATAGCAGCACCCACATCCGTAAGCGCACCCTCCTCGGGGCCCCCCTTTAAAGAATATCCATAAAGGCGCGCCTTGCGTACCCTTGAATTGTTAAAAACCATTAGCGTCTTTTCGGTCTTATTAAAAAGAATCGAAGGCAGGTCACTGACCATACGGTGTTCAAAACTCTTCGTTTTCCTGTCCATTACAAGGAGCCTGGACTGCCCTCTTACAGGGCTTGGATACTTCGCTATGAGTTCAGGGGGAAGGTCAAAGAAGAAATCGGAAGTCTTCATATTAGGACTCTAGTCCGGGAAAAGGCCGCCCGAGTTCTTCCCCGGGATTTTCAGGTACTCGTAGGCAAGGGAGGTTACCATCCTGCCACGGGGAGTCCTTTGAATAAGACCTGCCTGTATCAGATAGGGCTCGTAATAATCTTCAAGTGTATCAACCGATTCCCCGATGGAAATTGCAAGGGTCTCTGCACCGACAGGCCCCCCGTTATATCTTTCGATGATAATCTTTAGGATTTCCCTGTCAAAGCTTTCAAGGCCGAGGGAATCGATTTCAAGACGCTTTAGACTTTGGGCGACAGTCTCGAGTGAAATACTATTTTGGGCCGATACTTGGGCATAGTCCCTTACCCTTCTTAAGAGCCTGTTTACAACCCTGGGGGTACCCCTTGAAGACTTCGCAAGAAGGGAAGCCGCGTTATCATCTATTTCTATATCCAAAATCCGAGCCGAGCGTTTTGCAATAGCCTCCATGTCTTCATCGGGGTAAAAAGAAAAACGACAGGTTATCCCGAACCGGCTGATAAGGGGGCTCGAAACATTGCCCGCCTTTGTCGTAGCCCCCACAAGGGTAAAGGGCTGTATCGGGATTCTGATATTTCGGGCATTCGGCCCCTGGCCGATTACCCAGTCGAGCTCAAAGTCTTCCATTGCAATATAGAGCATTTCCTCGATGGCAGGCTTCAGTCGGTGAATCTCGTCTATAAAAAAAACTGACTTTTCATTTAAAGTGGTAATAATCCCTGCAAGGTCCTTTGGTTTATCAAGTGCAGGGGCGGAAGTAACCCTGAACTCAGCTCCAAGCTCATTTGCAACCACCTGTGCCAAAGTGGTCTTCCCGAGCCCGGGGGGACCGGTTAAAAAAAGATGATCGAGGCTCTCCCCCCTCATCTTTGCCGCCCTTATAAAGACAGCAAGATTCTCCTTCATCGAGTCCTGCCCGAGAAATTCCCCAAGATTCTTCGGCCTAAGGCTAAGATCCTTATTATCCTCTTCGAGGGGCTCTTCCGGGTGAAGCAGACCTTTGGCAGCGAGCTCTGAAGGCAAGCCTCCATGCGACTCTTTAGTCTTCATATTGGTCATAATGATACCTATTTATGGCAACTTTGTACAATATCCTGCTCAAGCAATATAGCTTTTCGCGGGCATTCTACTTTACTTTTTGCGGGAGCTGTATTATAAATAATGCGGAGAACTATGATAGAAAATTATCCAAGGTGGAGAACTGAGAGCCTTTTACAGGCATTAGATAATCGCAGGGTCATAATAATAAGTGGAGCTCGCCAGAGTGGTAAAACTACGCTGACTGAGCAAATAAGGAAACCCGGCTTTGAGTATCGTACCCTTGATGACACGAATTTGCTGGATTTGGCTCTTAACGATCCAAAAGGGTTCGTAAAAACATCATCCGAAACCCTTATTATAGATGAAATACAGAAAGCTCCAAAACTAATCCCTGAAATTAAAATGGTTGTGGATAAGGATAACCGAAACGGACAATTTATACTCACCGGTTCTGTAAATCTTCAAACAATGCCCGGGGTTAGAGAGAGCCTTGCAGGCCGTGTGAAAAATATAAGATTGCGCCCGTTGACTATGGGGGAAATTTTTAAGAGAAAGCCGCGATTTCTGGAATCTGCTTTTGCAGGGAATTTCCCGGAATATTTATACGGCTATGATAAACGTGCTATTTTCGAGCTCGCATTTCGCGGGGGATATCCCGAGGCAATCCGTATAAAAAACACTAATGAGGTTCGCGAATGGCATAGGGATTATCTGAAAACATTGATCGAATACGATCTTGTAGATTTCGCTAATATTAGACGTAAAGACGCCTTGGAAGAACTCCTTCCTGTATTGGCTGCATGGTCTTCAAAATTTATGGATATAAATGCTATTTCGTCATCCTTTTCATTGTCAAAACCAACTATAGACAGTTATATTAACTTGATTTTATCCCTTTATATATTTGATAAAGTATCCCCATGGCTCAAAACTGATTATGAGCGGGTTCGACGGAAATCTAAGCTATTTGCCGGAGACTCAGGGCTTATGACGTCAATCCTTAACTGGCAGATTGATGAAGTAATGCTGAATGTTGACCGTTCAGGTAAGCTCATGGAAACCTTTGTATATCAAGAACTGGCAGCACAAGTTGATTTAGAAACAAGATATTCGCTATATCAATATAGAGACAGAGAAAAGCGGGAAATAGACTTTATTATAGAGCGTGATGATGGTGCAATTTTAGGTATAGAAATTAAAGCAGGTCATAATGTATCTAGAGGAGATTTTGCAGCACAGCAGTGGTTTAGAGACAGTTTCATAAAAGAAAAGAGGCCTTATACAGGAATCGTCCTATATTCAGGCGACAGAACGATATCATATAGTGATAATTTTTTTACAGTCCCGATTTCTGCGCTTTGGATGGAGTAATGGGCACATTTCTACTTGACAGCTAGGGCAATATAACCGAAAATTAAAACAAACTACTCCATTTAATAGGTAAATAATATGAAGATTAAGATTAAGTTGACAATTATCGGTATTGCGATGACAGTAGTCGTTGCTGTAGTGCTCTCCTTCGTGCTTGCAACCAGAGCCGGAAACATCAGCATGGAATTAAGTGTTGCCGGCCTTGAGTATTTGAACGACCAGCAGACCGAATACTGGTACGGCAGGGTGAACGGACATCTGCGCGTCCTTCATACCCTTGCAGATACAATGGCATCTTATCAGAACTACCCTATTGAGAGCAGGCGGGATATTTTCGATGAAATGATACGGGGAGTCCTTGACGGGGAATACGGTCAGGTCTTCTTTGAAATAGGCATGGTTTGGAGACCAAATGCCATAGACACCGATGCCTGGTATATAGGCAGGGAGGGCTCTACCCCGACAGGGCAGTATTCTGCGGTTGTTTCAAGAGATGAGAATACCGGTGAAATATATATCCGCTCATCAACTGCAATAGACGGCCTAATGGATCACATGAACGGGCCGAATGCAAGAAGGGACAGGATAATGACCCCAAACCTTATCCAGAGAAGGGGGGTTGATAACTATATTATATTGATGTCCGTTCCCATTATAAGCAAAGCTACAAATCAGGTTGTCGGCATGCTCTCCTGTAACCTGGACCTGATAGCCGTGCAGCCGTCGGTAATGGAGATAATAGCAGATCATCCTGATGTTGCGGCAATGTCAATTTACGCAAATGACGGGTTTATTATTGCATCCTATATTCCGGATAATGTCGGTTACTATCTGCACGAAGTGCCTACAATGTTCGGAGACAATCTTGGAATGGTCCAGCAGCTAGTACGACAGGGCGGGAATATGGTTCTTGATGGTTATTCGGCAGCTCTTAATTCTGCCACAATGATAGACCTTAGCTCCTTTACCATAGGAAACTCCGATACCACTTGGACAATAATGCTTGCCAAGGCCGAATCGACAATAATGGCACCTGTAAACGAGATGGTCCAGTTTGCTATTATTCTTGCAGCAATTGTTATTGTAGTCGGCTCAATCATTGCCTTCCTTGTCTACAATGCAATGACCAAACCTATTGTAACTGTCACAGATACCCTTAAAGATATTTCTGAAGGGGACGGGGATCTTACCCACCTTATAAGCGTAAACTCAAAAGACGAGATAGGCCTAATGGCCAAGTATTTCAACCTTACAATAGAAAAGATCAAGATAATGGTAAGGCATGTAAGGAACGAAACGAAGGTTATTACAGACCTTAGCTCTAATCTTGCAAATGACATGACAGAGACCGCAGCAGCAATGAACGAGATCACTGCAAATATCCAGAGCATAAAACAGAGGATGATTAACCAGAGTGCAAGCGTCACCGAGACAAGTGCAACAATGGAGCAGATCACCCTAAACATTAATAAGCTGAACGGCCAAGTTGAAAAGCAGACATCCAGTGTTACCCAGTCCTCATCTGCAATCGAAGAGATGCTCGCAAATATTCAATCTGTAACTCAGACCTTAGTTCATAACTCTGCAAATGTTGAGAAACTCACCGAAGCATCCGAAGTCGGCCGCACAGGTCTTCAAGACGTTGCCTCCGACATTCAGGAAATTTCCCGTGAATCAGAGGGCCTCCTTGAAATTAACGCGGTAATGGAAAGCATAGCAAGCCAGACCAACTTGTTATCAATGAACGCGGCAATCGAAGCAGCCCACGCAGGGGAAGCAGGAAAGGGCTTCGCAGTAGTCGCCGAGGAAATAAGAAAACTCGCAGAAAGCTCAAGCGAGCAGTCGAAGACCATCAGCGATGTACTCAAAAAGATAAAGAGCTCCATCGACAAGATCACCCTTTCAACCGACAACGTTCTAAAGAGGTTCGAGGCCATTGATTCAGGGGTCAGAACAGTTGCCGACCAGGAAGAAAATATCCGGAACGCCATGGAAGAGCAGGGTCAGGGAAGCAAGCAGATCCTCGAAGCAATCGGCCATCTGAACGAGATAACCCAGCAGGTAAAGGGCGGCTCCCTCGAAATGCTCGAAGGTGCCCAGGAAGTTATGCGGGAGACCGGAAACCTGGATGCAACGACCCAGGAAATCACGGGCGGCATGAACGAAATGGCAACCGGGGTGGATCAGGTAAACGTAGCCGTGAACAATATCAACTCGCTTACCAATAAGAACCGCGATACAGCATCCGCTCTTATGAAGGAAGTCCAGAAGTTTAAGATTGACTAGGAGTCGGCGGCCTAGCGCCAGATTCCGAATAGAGTATCTTTATTATCAACGTTATTGCCCTGAATTAAGTTCAGGGCAATTTCATTTTTGCTTGAGTATTGCAGTAAATTGCTCATAAGGGTGGGCCTTAGTTCCAGCTCTTTAAGGAAGATATCGCTGCGTATACCTCTCAAGATCTTCGATGGGGGGCTCATTCCCTTAGGGCTGAAAACTTCCGTGGCAAAGGTGCTCCTCGCTTCATCGTCAAGGTCCTTATAGACTCGCACAGACACCCCATCACTCTTTAATAAATTACTCCAATCCCTTGAAAGAGCGGCGAAACCCTTTTCCGCATAATGGTCCTCTATTGCGTTTAGCGTATTCATTATGCTTAAAAACTGATATTCGCATTTTACCGCGGTTTCATCCATTAGAAGAAGTGCGGGGAGGAAATATGTTTTACAGCCGATACAGTACATCCTGGAATCTTCTCTAAGCTGGGCTTCCCTGCCCTTCTTGAAACCTGCATCCGGCCTTGGATTTTGATAATTTTTAAGAAGGTCCTTATAGGAATAAACCTTTCCGCATTTCGGGCATTCTGAATAGTTAACCAATTGCAACTTAGCATGCGGAATTATAAAGCTATTATGATTATCAGTCTTATTCTTCTTGATTATTTCATCAAGGGCTTTTTGGCCGTTAGCGGACTTAAAAAAGCTTGAAGAAGGAGTTACTTCTGCCATGAATCCGTAAGGCTTTTCACCTGCACCCCTATTCAATATGGCTTTTAGAAAGTCATCAAAGGTGTAAAAGCGCGAGAGAAAACGGAGTTTCCTGTATTCAGGCTGTGCTGCGATAATAGCAAGCACCTTTTCTTGAGCCTTAATCCTCTGTTGTAAGTCTGCATCACTATGCTTAATATCTTCTCTTAAATTATGCGGATCGTCTGCACCTGTCAGGTTCTTATAAAAGCGCCTTCGAATCTCGGTGCTTTCTCGCTTCAATGCAACAGCAAGTTCTTCCTGGGATATTGCTCCGATAATTTTGGCAATAACATCGTCTTTGGCATTAAAAATATCGGAGAAGGTAAATACCGTGCTCATGGTTATAATATAAAGGGAAATTTAATGAAAATCAAGTTTACTATTACCCGTTTCTATCCGGATTCAGATAATCGCACAATGGCCTGTCTGAAAAGAAGCTTCTCCTTCTCAGCTTCCCCTGTGCCCGGGGGCAGTTCCTTCTCGGCTGCAGCCAGGGCGTCGGCCGCAGCCCTTCTTTCATAGCCCATTCCTGCAAGTGCATCAAGTAACTCCTTATAGGGTGTTTCTGCTTCGCTTGCAGACCTTACGAGTTTTCCCTTTAATGCAAGGAGCATTTTCTGTGCTGTCTTTTTCCCGAGGCCCGGCACTGCTTCAAGCCTTGAGAGGTCGTCAGTTTCGAGGGCCTTTTCAAGATCGTCCCTGCTTATGCCCCCCATTATTTTAAGGGCAGCCCTCGGGCCTATTCCCTCGACTTTGAGCAGTTCAAGAAAGGTATGCCGCCCCGCTTCCTCTGCAAAACCATAGAGCTTCATCTGGTCTTCCTTATGGTAAAGCCAGGTGAAGACCCTCCCCTCTTCTCCTATATTAGGCAGGCGGCCGAGGTCCATGCCGGGAACTTCGACAATATATTCAATGCCCCCGCATAAAATGCAGAGGGAGTCAATGTTTTTTTCGGTGATAATTCCCCTTAAACTGTTATACATGAAGACAATATACCACTATTGTAATATAATGGTATATGGACAAAATTCACGGTGTAATTCCCCCAATGGTAACCCCCTTCAAAAAAAACGGCGATCTTGATACAGAGGGCTTTGTTTCGAATATTAAGAAGTGGAATGATGATAAACTGGTCGGCTATCTTGTAATAGGCTCGAACAGCGAGACTGTTTATTTAAGTGATGATGAAAAGCTCGAACTTGTAAGACTTACGGCAGAGCATGCAAAAGAGGGGCGCTTAGTCATGGCAGGATCAAGCCATGAGTCTGCAAGGGGTACAATCGAGCTTACAAATAAGTGCGCCCGGCTCGGCGCCCACTGTGCCCTGATCCTTACCCCCTATTACTACGGCTCTGCAATGGACAGTAAGGCAATGATAAGATTTTTTACGGAGGTTGCAGACAACTCTGAGATCCCTGTTTTAATTTACAATGTAAGCAAATTCACGGGCGTCAATATCGGAGCAGATGCAATTGCAGAACTCAGCAAGCATAAAAACATAGCAGGCATGAAGGACTCTAACGGCGATGTACCCCAGCTCGCAACCTTCCTACGCGTTGCAGACCCAAGCTTCCAAGTGATGACAGGCACCTACGGGGCCTGGTACCCCGCCCTTGCAATGGGAATGACCGGCATAGTGTCGGCAATGGCGAATTGCTGCCCGAACGAAATTGCCCTTACTCAAGAGCTCTACGAGGCGGGCAAGCAAAAGGAGGCCTTCGAGCTTTACCAGAGGATGTTCCCCGTGAATGCGGCGGTAACAGGTACTTTCGGGATTCCGGGGCTCAAGTACGCCTGTGACTACCTTGGGTATACCGGCGGTCATGTCCGGAACCCGCTCGCAGACTGCACATCTACTCAGCAGGAACAACTAAAAATTATTATAGACAAAGCTCTACAGTGAAATCTAATCAACTCTAAATTTATTAGCACAGAGCTCACAGAGGCCACGGAGATCACAGAGAGTTTTTAGAGTGGGCTAAACTCTATATCCTCTCTGTGTCCTTTGTGATCCCTGTGAGCTCCGTGTTATCAATAACACAGAGTAGTAAGTTAATACAGCAATTAGAACACCGAGTGGGCGGCGCAGATGGCTGCCCCCAGGGCGTCAGCGGCGTGGGCAGGTTTCGGGATCTCCTTTAGGCCGAGGAGCAGGCGAATCATTTCCTGAACCTGTTTCTTATCTGCCCTTGTAATACCCACAACCCCCTTCTTTATAGAGTTTGGAGTAAGCTCAAGGATGGGCAATCCACGGCCTGCGAGGGCAAGAAGGAGCACCCCCCTCGCCTCCGCCACGACCATCGCACTTGAGATATTTTTGCCGAAATATAGATTTTCAATTGCGGCTTTCTGTGGTTTATAAGTATCGAGGACTTCGAGAAAGGTTTCGTAAATATGATGCAGACGCAGGCCCCGCTCTACATCATTCTTTGTCTCGATGCAGCCGTGGGCAATATAACGCAGCTTGCCCCTTGAATAGTCCACCACCCCCCATCCGGTAGAGGCGAGACCGGGGTCAACGCCGATAAGGCGCATTATTCAGGTTCAAACCCGTCAGGGATACTTATATTGGAATAGACATTCTGAACATCATCATTATCTTCGAGTTTCTCTATGAGCTTTAAGACCTTCGATGTTGCATCATTTTCAAGAGAGACATCAACTTCGGAAATCATGCTGATTTCAGCACTCATCGTCTCGAATTCCTTTTCGTTAAGGGCATTGACAACAGCCTCGAAGTCTTCCGGAGCAGAAATTACCTGAATAATACCGTCAGAGCACGAGACATCATCGGCGCCGCCTTCAAGGGCCACCTCCAGCACCTCGTCTTCGGTATACTTATCCCCGTCAAGGGTGATAAGCCCCTGGCGCTTAAAGAGGCGTGAAACTGCACCGGCTGTGGCAAGTTGTCCGCCCGCCTTGGTGAGGATACTGCGCACATCGGCGGCGGCCCGGTTCTTATTGTCGGTGAGTACTTCGATTAGAAGGGCAACGCCGCCCCCTGCATAGGCCTCGTAGGTGAGTTCTTCGTAGCTCACACCCTCGAGTTCGCCCGTGCCCTTTTTAATGGCCCTGTCAATATTGTCCTTGGGCATATTTGCAGAGCGGGCCTTTAAAATGGCCGTCCGGAGGCGCGGATTGGCATCGGGATTACCCCCGCCCATCCTTGCGGAAATCGAGATTTCCTTTATCAATTTTGTAAAAATTTTCCCGCGCCTTGCGTCAGCGGCACCTTTCGCATGTTTAATAGTCGCCCATTTACTGTGGCCCGACATAGTCACTCCTTCTTCGCGCACCCAGCTCGGGCGCGATAAAAAACTTGAGAGAATTGACTTCTAAACCCGCCGGGATTACCGGCGTTAGGGTTTAGATTACAATTTTTACGTCTACTTTGCCTTTTTTGATGGACTGTTCTATGCTTTCCTGGTACAACCTATAGAACCAGTTATAGTCGAAGGGTGATTTGCTGCGGATTACAGGCTTTACGAGATAATCCAGCTTGTCACGACAGGACTCGCAAAGGTCGCGGTGGGCAATATGAAAGTAATTGCGCCGATGAAAGGGTTCTACAATAACACAGTGGCAAACATCGCAGTTAAGGGTCTTCATTTCAAGCTCCTATATTGTTAGATTTTTGTACTCTACCATGATATAATATCGTAAAATCAAAAAAAAGTCGAGGGGGAAAAGGTGAAAAACGAAAAATTCCCGGTAAATAATATCGAATATAGCCCAAAAAGGGTGATGATTATAGCAGAGTTGGGAAGCTCCCACGGGGCAGATTTAGGAAAGGCGAATGAGTTGATAGAAGCCGCAGCGGAAGCGGGGGCAGATTGCATAAAGTTCCAGATTATTTATGCGCACGAGATACTTCACCCGAATACCGGGATTGTGGACCTCCCCGGGGGCAAAATCAGGCTTTACGACAGATTCAAGGAGCTGGAAGTCCCCCCTTCTTTCTTCGAAAAACTAAAGGAAAAGGTTGAAAGTAAGGGGCTTTTATTCCTTTGTACCCCCTTCGGCCTTCAAAGTGCTAAAGAATTAAGTGATATTAGCCCGAAATGCATCAAAATAGCCTCGCCCGAGTTGAATTTCACAGCCCTCTTAAGGGAAGTTGCCTCGTATAAGCTCCCAACCCTGCTCTCATCCGGGGTTGCAAGGCTCGGGGACATTGAAGAGGCCCTTTCGATCCTGAAAGGCGGCCGTTACACAGGCGCCGATGATGCCGGTGCCGACAGGCCGGCCCCCGTCTGCCTGCTTCACTGCGTAACAGCCTACCCCGCCCCCGAGGAAGAATATAATCTACGGGTGCTGAAAAGCTTCAATAAGGTCTTCGGGCTTCCCGTTGGAGTAAGCGATCACAGTCTTGACCCCGAATTGATACCTGTACTCTCTGTCACCCAGGGTGCCTCTGTTATCGAAAAGCATTTCTGCCTAAGCCGTGAGGACTCAGGGCTCGATGACCCGATAGCCTTAGAGCCAAAATCCTTTGCAAAAATGGCGGCAGGCGTGCGTTATGCGCAAGGAGCAGACCCGGAAGAGACCCTCGAAACGATGCGCAGGGAAAGGGGAGATGCTCTTATCGAAAAAATTCTTGGAACCGGGATTAAGAAACTTGCCCCTGCAGAAGAGGCAAACTACGAGCGCACAAACCGTTCGATCCATGCTCTAAGGGAAATTCAACCGGGAGATATCATCAAAAATGGAGATATAGCCTGCCTAAGGACTGAAAAGATTCTAAGGCCCGGCCTCCCCCCTTCTATGGAAGAAAGGGTGATAGGTTGCCGTGCCGCTGCCCATATCCCTTCGGGAGAGGGGGTTCGTTTTGAAGACCTTGTATCCCTTTAGATATTATGACAAAATAAGTTTTTAATTGTGAGATTAAGGAGATAGAAGGGAAATGCCAACAGATGCCGAAAGAGAATCCAATCGTCTTCGTCAACAACGTTTTCTGGAAAAACACAGGGATGAAGTCAACGAGAAAAGGCGCGAAAAGTACGCAGAGCGCAAAGAAGAGGGGCGCTGCCCGAGATGCGCTAAGAAAATAAAGCTGAAAAAGAGGGGGCCTAATCACCTTCTCTGCCCTGCATGTCTCGAAAAAGCCAGGGAGTACAATAAAGGTTAAGACATAGTTTCTCTTATAATTTCCAGTGTATGACTAGTACATACATCCCAGGAAAAATTCCTTGCCCTCTCAAGGCCAAGACTCCGGCATTCTCTGTGGATGTCTCTCTTGGTGGTAAGGGTGACCATCCTGTCTGCCATGTCTTCGGTGTTTAGAGGGTCGAAGTAGAGGGCCGCATGTCCTGCGGTCTCGGGCAGGGAGCCTGCCCTTGCGCATGCCAGGGGCACCCCGCTTGCCATTGCCTCAAGCACTGCAATCCCAAAGCCCTCGTAAAGGGAGGGGACCACAACGAAATCAGCACCCGCATATAACTCAGGTAAGCTTTCTCCGGGGAAATGCCCCGTGAAGAAAATATCGGTCTTATATGGGGAGGCGGTTGCCGCCTCTTTAATGATATCAGAGTTTTGGCCGTCGGCCCCTGCAAGCACAAGCCTGTGGGGATACTTTGTCCTCTCTTTAAAGATTCCGAAAGCCTCGATGAGTCTTACATGGTTTTTTAGCGGATGCTCAAGACGTGCCGCATAAAGCACATAGGGCCTTCTGAAACTAAAGGGCTGGATTAAAAGAACACTCTCTTCGCCCCTTGGCCTCGGATAAAACGCCTGAAAGTCTATGCCGCAGGGAACAACATCAATCATACTCTCGTTTATGCCCATTTTATCGATAAGCTCCTGCTTAATGAAGCCGGAAACGGCAATGATACGGTCGAGCTTCCTTATAGCCTTAGGCAGAAATTCTCTTATAAAGATATTTCCCGGGCTCAGATAGCCCTTCCCCTTCCACCAGGGAACGAGCTTATGAACACTGCCTATAGTAGGACAGGGAGACTTCATTGAAAGCCTCTCGTGGGCGGCAGGGAAAAAACAGGCATTCCAGGACCTCTGCTCGGCAAGACCCGGGTACCTGTAAAGATGCCACATAGAATTTGCAAGGGGTCCGCTAACCGAACAGCGGGGGATAAACTCCATATTTGGCGCAGCATCGCTATAGGTATAGCGGTCGTACTCCCAACCAAAAAGCTCAAACTTTTCAGCCGATGGAGGAATTCGCTTAAGTATATTTAATAAATAGGCCCCTATTGCCGACTTGCCGCTTTGGCAGGCAAAGGTGTCTATCCCAATCTTCATGATAATAGTTTAGCAGGTTTGGAGGTAAGGGACAAGAGATACTTAATTATTGACATTATAACACTGTTCGACTAAAATAAAGTTAGAGTTTAGATTAGTCGAAACAAGAGGAAGAGTTATTTTGTATATAAAGCGTGCTATTGAGAATACGATTTTACAGATATCAAGAGATTTTCCCGTATTATTACTGACAGGTCCAAGGCAGGTTGGGAAAACTACCCTGCTCCGGCATCTTGGAGGAGAAGAACGCAGTTATATTACATTGGATGATCCGGATGCACGAAAGCTGGCAAGAGATGATCCTGCCTTATTTATGCAGAGATATAAGCCGCCGCTAACAATTGACGAAGCACAATATGCTCCGCAATTATTTCCATATATCAAGATGAGTGTTGACAATTCAGGGAAAAAGGGAGAGTTCTGGCTTACAGGCTCTCAGACCTTTCACTCAATGAAAAATGTAAGTGAATCTCTTGCAGGAAGGATCGCAATAATGAGCCTTTCACCTCTATCAAACAGCGAGATTAGCGGCGTAGATTCAGAACCGTTTACCACTTCCGGCGAACGATTAATCGGGAGGATAAAGAATGTTCCTAAAATGGATCTCTTGCAGATTTACGAGCGCATTTTTCGAGGAGGAATGCCTGCCTTATATATAAAAGAGGACTTCAATATCCAGGCTTTTTTCTCTTCGTATATATCAACTTACTTACAGCGTGATATTCGCGATTTAACTCAAGTAGCCGACGAGATGTCATTCTATAATTTTATGGTTAGTGCTGCGGGAAGAACCGGAAAGCCCCTCAACCTGGATGAAATGGGGCGTGAGACCGGTATCAGTGCGCCAACTGCCAAAAAATGGCTTTCCCTGCTGGTATCATCAGGATTAGTTTATCTTTTGCAACCCTACCATAATAATATTCTAAAAAGGATGATAAAAACACCGGTACTGCATTTTCTGGATACAGGTCTATGTGCTCACCTCCTGAAATGGAATGACTCAAAAGTTTTGGAAAGGGGGGCAATGTCAGGTGCCTTCTTTGAGAGCTGGGTTTTTGCGGAAATTTATAAAAGCTATCTAAATGCAGGTAAAGTACCACCTGTTTTTTATTATAGAGATAAGGAAAAAAGAGAGATTGACATATTATTACTCGAAAACGGGGTTCTCTATCCGATTGAAATTAAAAAGGCTGCATCCCCCGGAGTAGAATCAATTAAACATTTTAAGGTGCTTAATAATATAAGTGATATCAAGGTCGGACCCGGAGCAGTGATCTGCATGTCAGGAGATCTGCTTCCGATTGATCGGAATAATAATTTTGTCCCCGCGGGGCTGATATAGCGGAAGTATTACGGCGCAATAGCAGGAGCTATTATGGAAGAGTCTATTTCAAATACAATCTTGCAAAACGGGTTTTACCTTATTGAACAAACAGGCGATACCGTTAAACTGAGCACACCTGAGGACTTTGCCCCACGAGAATGGTGACCTGCTTTAAGAAAATCGCTGTGTTTTGGTACACACAGAGGACACAGAGAGCACGGAGATCACAGAGGGTATTAAAGTTGTCCAGCGTTGTTTTCCGGATCAGGTAAGCCAAGCACATTATGGAAATATTTTAATGAAGAATAGAGGCATAATGATGATACAGGAAGTGAGGGGTTATCAGCACGGCGCTTGATTTCTTTTTTATATCGGGACACATAAGAGGAGAACTGTCTTTTAATTAAAAACTCTCTTTTTATATAAATTTTATACTCATTTTGCCGGATCGTAACCGGGTTTGTATCAATGTGTTCAGGTTCAGTGACTACCACTGCTTTAGAATAATCCAATCCTTTGTTCATTTCATTAGAGTTATCTGCGATAAAACAGTATCTGTGATTGATATTTGATCTAAGAGGAATGGCATAAGTTAGGTTATCTAGTTCAAGCAATAAAACATAATACGGTCGATTTTCATTAGTGAGAATCTCTTCGTATTTACTGAACTGCTCGTAAAAAGCCGCGCTTAAACGATAAAATTTCATTATTACCTATAAAAAAACGCCCATTAGGTGGGCGTTTAAAAATAGGGCATTCTTTTGATTTACGTGATTGCGCCCTACAAACACATCATCGATCGAACTTTCTTTAGATTTACGTGATTGCGTTCTACAATCACATCATGGCTAATTATACAACACTTTAGGAAGGCTGTCAATTGAGCTATGAAAAATAAGTCTTTGAATTTTAATTCAAAGTAGACTGAAAGCACGAAGTGATATAAATATATAAAAAAAATCTAAAAAGGCATAAAAATTCAAAGCAAAATCCATCTCCGCGCAGTATAGGAGATGGAGGAATGAATGAAAACGAATACAAAATTCAAGAGCAGTGTCTTCTCGCTGCTCTTCAGCGACCCGGATGTTCTTAGAGAGCTATACTGTGCTTTAAAAGGTCTCACTCTGCCTGATGATACTCCTGTTATCATCAATACCCTGGAAGATGCTCTTTTCATGGACCGGGTTAACGACATTTCATTTGAAATAGGCGGCAGACTGGTGGTCCTTATCGAGCATCAGTCTAGTATAAACCCAAATATGGCTCTAAGGTTCTTAATGTATATTGGCAGAATATACGAAAAAATAATTGAAGATAAAAATATTTATTCAAAGAAGCAAATTTCTATCCCTAGACCGGAATTCTTTGTGCTCTATAACGGGACTGATTCCTTCCCGGATGAGGATACTTTTAAGCTCTCAGAGTTGTTCATGAGTATAGAACCTCTCGGGCTTCCTGAGATGATAAACCCTCTATTAGAGCTTGAAGTAAAGGTATTAAACATTAATGAGGGAAGAAACAAAGCGATTCTTAGAAGGTGCAGGTTTCTAAACCAATACAGTGCCTTTACAGCAAAGGTACGAGAGTATAAATCCGGTGATGTTAGCTTACAGGAAGCTATTCAAAAAGCTGTTGTTTATTGCCGTAACCATGATATACTAAAGGAGTTCTTGGAGAAACAAGCATCGGAGGTATTAAATATGCTGATGGTCGAATGGAATATGGATGATGCCCTCGCAGTTCGTTTCGAGGAAGGCGTTGAAGAAGGTCAACAAAAATTACAGAAATATGTCCTTGAACTTATCGATCAAGGCCTGAGTAGAGAAGAAATAAAGAAACGCATAGAAGCCTATTGTAATAAAGCAGGTGGAAATTAAGGTCTCGCAGGTGAGGTAATAAAAATGCTGATGGTCGAATGGAATATGGATGATGCCCTCGCGGTTCGCTACGAGGAAGGCGTTGAGGATGGTCTAGAGAAAGGCATTGAGATAGGCGTTGAGAAAGGAATTGAGATAGGCGTTGAGAAGGGTAAACAGGAACTACAGAAATATGTCCTTGAACTTATTGCTCAGGGCCTTAGTAGTGAAGAGATAAAGAAACGCTTGGAGGCGGGGGTTTCACGGTAAAGACTTACCTTTATAAAATCTCCGTATTTTAGTTCACACGGAGCTCACAGAGAGCACGGAGGGCACAGAGGGTTTCTAGGGTTTGCCAAAACTTAAAATCTTCCTCTGTGAGCTCTGTGACCTTTGTGAGCTCTGTGTTAAAAAAATTCAAAGCAGACTGAAAGCACAGAGTGACTGAAAGCACGGAGTGATAAAATTTCCCTGGAAGCGCTGCTACACGGCATTACGAATCAGAGATAAAAAAAGCGGGTGGTATTTAAACCGCCCGCTTATAACTAGTTCCTAGATAACTAGACTAATTCACAGAAGTCACAAGGATCACAATTTGCACCAGTGCATTGATTTTCCTCACATTCATTATCACAAGACGTAGGTGAAGGCTCACCATCGTCACAAGCGCAATCGTGATCTGCAACCGTTCCGGTTGAAGCTGTCAACACATTATCACCGGTGTTTGCAAAAGTGACTGTCACAGTTAAATTTTCTTCAAAATGACCTGGACCAATAGTAATAGTGTCTGTACTACTAAGCACTGTAGTACTTCCGACCAATGTCCAGCGATAAGATGGGGTTAATCCATTAACATAACCGGCAGTAAGGGGGGTACCCACTTGGGGTTCATATACAGCCTTTATCTCATCTCCTACTTTAGGTGGTGTACTGACATCTTCTATTTTTACTTCGCCGGCAGGAAGTGGGTGTAATATAGTGGCTGTAGCTTCACGATAACTAGAATTCCCAGAATATCTTACTCTTGCAATCAAACCATCTCCACCTATTTCATCTACTGTAGGAGTAAAGGTGGTACCTGTACCTACTTCATCACCGTCAAAGAGCCACACCCAACTAGCGGTACCAGTCCCATTAAATCCACCGCCAGCGATACTAGCTGTTAACTGTACACCAACTCTCCTATTATCACCAGTGGGAACTATGCTTACAGTGCCAAGGAGCGCGGGTAAATTACTTATTTCTACTGTTGCTTCAGCCCATTTAGTAGTATCTGCAGTAGAAGTAGCCCTTACTATAAAAGTACCCACATCTTGATTAGCGTCTACTTTTAATAAACCTGCAGTTATAGTTGT
>WRKT01000027.1 GCA_009777995.1 Treponema sp.
GAAAACCACAGCCTCGGGAAGAGCTCCGTATTCTTCTGCATCGGTCTCGTCATGGGAATAGGCTTCCAGCTTTTCAGAGTCTATAATAACATTGCCCCTACCCACAATTCCCCTAAGTTCCTCGATAATATCTTCAGTCAATTTATTGTATATGCCCATCTTTATTCTCCGTGTACTCTGTGTCCTCTGTGAGCTCCGTGTGAACCAAATTCAAATAAGTCTCTTCTTTAACTCTCCCAGGACCTCAAGAGCGTCTCCCACAATGGCCAGGTCTGCGAGCTTATGCAAATTTGCATCGGGGTCTGTGTTGATCGAAACAATGGCTTCACTTGTCTTGATCCCCGCTAAATGCTGAATGGCCCCTGAAATACCTGCTCCAATATAGATCTTAGGTGAAACAGTCTTACCCGAAAGCCCAATTTGATGCGGATAGCTGATCCAACCCCTGTCCACGGCATCCCTGCTTGCACCCACTTCACCCCCGAGTCTCTTGCTAAGCTCATTCAGAAGGCCGAAATTTTCAGCCTTCTTTAAGCCCCTGCCGCCCGCAATGATGAGCTCCGCTTCTTCAAGGTTTGTAAAACCTGCCTCATCATTGCGGTAACCCAAAACTCTTACTCCCTCCTTTTTTACCCGAGGGAAATGCTTTCCGCTTGGCAGGGTGTCGGCGAGAGAAAAGCGTCTAATCTTCCCCTGCCGCCCCAAGTCCCTCTCTAAGGGCCTTGAAGAGCGGGGACGCACCGTCGCCATCTGAGGCCTATGATCGGGGGTTTTAATCGTAGCCATTATATTGCCGCCGATTGCAGGCCTAGTCTGTAATAGGTTTCCGTCTTCAATATCAAGCCCTGTGCAGTCCGCAGTAAGGCCTGCATGCACCTTAATTGCCACATAGGGCATAAGGGTGCGCCCGGTTGAAGTTGCAGCAGCAAGTATAATTTCCGGCTCGAACTCCCGTATCAAGGTCTCAAAAACAGCAGAATAACTCTCACAGCTAAAGTATTTAAGCCCATCATCCTCTACCACCAGGACTTCATCGGCACCTCGATAAATGAGCTCTGAAAGGGTTTCGTCTTTGATAGCAGGTCCTATTAAAACAGAACATAAGGGGGTATTAAGCTTATTCGCAAGGCTCCTCCCGCGAGATAATAGTTCAAAAGACACCTGTTTTAAGGAGCCTTCAAACTGCTCTGCCAAAGTCCACACTGCGCCTTTTTTTAAATCGTTCATACGATCCCCTTCTCGGCGAGCAGGCCCATAAGCTCATCAACTGCGACCTTTAGCGATTCCTCGTCCCTAACTTTTAAAGTCTTACCCTTCCTTGTCACAGTCGGGGTCTCTATTTTTACGACCTTGGTCGGGGAACCCTTTAGGCCGATATAATCACGATTTACTTCAAGATCGCCTGCAGAATATACAGGTATTTCCAGATCCCTCGAACGTATCTTTCCCTTTAAGGTGGGGAGCCTTGGAACTGCAATTTCCTTAACCACGGTAAGAAGACAGGGGAGGGGGGCCTCAAGCATTTGATAACCCTCTTCCACAAGCCTCTCTGCAAAAAGCCGCCCGCCCTTAATATCTTCAATCTTTGAAACATAAGTAATCGCAGGGATATCAAGCCATGCAGCAATACCGGGACCCACCTGTGCAGTATCTCCGTCTGTTGCCCTCTCGCCTGTGATTATTATGTCAAAGGGTCCCAATTTACCGGCCCCCCTTGCAAGAGTATAGGAAGTGGCAAAGGTATCAGAGCCGCCAAAGTCCCTGTCCGAAAGCAGGGCGCATTTATCACAGCCCATAGCTGCCGCTTCTTTTAGCACCCTCATCGCAGCGGGCGGGCCCATTGATATTGCAGTTATCTCCCCGCCGTACTTCTCTTTTAGTCTTAGGGCAGTTTCTATTGCATATAGATCCAGGGGGTTTACTACGGTTTCCACGCCGGCCCGTATTACTGTGCCTGTAATAGGGTCCATTTTCACATTGCTGCTTTCGGGAACCTGTTTAATGGAGACTAGAATTTTCAAGAAAAACCTCATGTGCAGTATATCATTATATTGCAAGTAATTCAATTTATCTGTATATTTACTCTCATGAAGAAATTTACGTTTTTTATCCTTCTCATTTTAATTGTTTGTATGTCTTTACCTGCCTCAACTGCAGGCCTCATCCTTGGTGAAGACCTTTCAGGGCGCATAACCATTCGGGACAGCTTGGATATCATTGTGGTGGAGCTTAATAAGATTGGGGGTAATACCCTGACTCTTGGCTTCGATCCCGGCTCATACAGCCTGACTCTGCAGCAAGGTAATGATTTCTACCGTGCAGATATTACTCTTAATGATGATGCCGTACTAACCTTGACTATGGGAAATTTCTTTCTGATTGCAGCATCTTATAGAGACCCTGATGATGAAGATGTTGAGAGCGAGTTTAGGCGCTGGAGAAACCCCTTTGGCAATTCCCTCTATACCTTTTTCTTTAATATCGTAGATGAGGATTTCCGCTTTCCCCTTATCGGCTTCTTTAATCTATCAGTAGGGAATTTCAGCAATGTTCAAGCCGGCTTTGTAAACTGGAATACAAGAAATCTTACAGGAATTCAGGCGGCATATATTAATACCGTTGGAGGAGACCTCTCAGGGCTTCAGGCGGGCTTTATTAATACCACCGCAGGGAATACAAACGGTTTTCAAGCGGGCTTTGTCAATACGACCGGGAGCTTAAACGGCTTTCAGGCAGGCTTTGTAAATACGGCCCTGGGCAGTGCAAGGGGATTTCAGGCAGGTTTTATCAATTCAACAATACGATCTCTGTCGGGTGTTCAACTTGGCTTCATAAATTATGCAGACAGTGTGGATGGCGGCCTGCCCATCGGTTTTCTTTCAATAGTCAGAGAGGGGGGATACCGTGCATTTGAGTATACCTTCTCCGAGTTTTTCCCCGTGACCCTTGGCTTTAAAATTGGAATTGAAAGGTTCTATACATCCTTTTATGTCGGGTTTAATCCCTTTGTAGAAAGTACAGCAAATAGGGCCGCCTATGGCTGGGGTTTTGGCTCTATGCTGCCAATAGTGGGCTCCTTTTTCTTTAACCCGGAATATGTCTGGTTAAATGCAATTTCTGAATATAATTATTCCTGGCTTGACAGTTGGATAGAATCTTTTAACAGTATTCACTCCCTTGTCTTCAATTTTGGATACAATATCACCGGGAATTTCAGCGTCCATGCAGGGCCTTCACTTACATGGGTAAGTTATTTAGGGGATGCGAAACTGGATCCTCTCTTTACCATTCTTTACCATGAAATAAATGATGAAAGTGCCATTGCCCTGGGTCTTAGAGCAGGATTAAGGCTCAGTTTCTAGATTAAGGAGTTATAAATGATTAGAGGCGGAGATATAGTAAAAGGGAGCTGTTTATTGCAAAACGGACAGCCCTATCTTGTAGTTGAGCGGGAATTCCATACCCCGGGGAAGGGAACTGCCATTGTCCGGGTGAAAATGAAGAGCATCAAAGACGGTTCTACCCTTACACAGACCATCCCCACCCAGCAGGAAGTGGAATCGGCACATGTGGATTATCACCCATGCCAGTATCAATACTCCGATCAGGGGAATTATCACTTTATGGATAATGAATCCTACGAGCAGTTTGAGGTGCCTACAGCAAGCCATGAGAATACGAAGTACTATCTTAAAGAAGGCCAGAATTATGAGCTGGCTGTTTGGGAAGATACAGTTATTGATATTAGGGTTCCGACGAAGATGGTTTTTACGGTTGCCGAAGCTGAGCATTATATTAAGGGTGATACGGTTTCCGGGGCAACCAAACCCATTGTAACCGAGACCGGTCTAACGGTGCGTGTTCCTCTTTTTATTAAACAGGGGGAGAAGATCCGTATAAATACCGAAACCAATGAGTATGTTGAAAGGGCGAACGATTGAAATACCCCTTTGAAACAATAGAACCAAAGTGGCAGAAGTACTGGGAAGAAAATAAGACCTTTAAAGTAAGCGAAGACCCTTCGGTGCCGAAGGAAAAACGCCGCTATGTGCTTGATATGTTTCCCTACCCGTCCGCAGAAGGCATACATATTGGACACCCCTTAGGATATACTGCGACAGACATTTACTGCCGCTATCTGAGGATGAACGGTTATAATGTGCTGCATCCGATGGGCTTTGACTCATTCGGCCTCCCTGCCGAAAATTTCGCTATAAAAATGGGAGTCCATCCTGCGACCACTACCGAGAAGAACATAAATATCTCCCGAAGGCAGATGAAATCCCTCGGGTTTTCCTACGACTGGGACAGGGAAGTAATCACTTCCGATCCGGATTACTATAAATGGACCCAGTGGATCTTCCTAAAGCTTTACCACAAGGGCCTTGCTTACGAAGCCGAAAGCCCAATCAACTGGTGCCCCTCCTGTAAAACCGGCATTGCAAACGAGGAAGTCATTGACGGCCTCTGCGAAAGGTGCAAGACCAGGGTGTCAAGAAAGCGTATCCGCCAATGGCTGCTAAAAATCACTGCCTACGCTGACAGGCTTCTTAAAGAGCTTGAGGGTGTCGACTGGCCCGAGCCTGTAAAACAGATGCAGAGGAACTGGATTGGCCGCTCAGAGGGCGCCGATGTAATTTTCAAGATCGACGGGCATCCTGAAACCATAGAAGTTTATACAACCCGACCCGACACCCTCTACGGTGCAACCTATATGGTGCTTGCCCCTGAGCATGCACTCGTAGAAAAAATAACCACGGTGGAACAAAAGGCTAAGGTTGCCGCCTACCTTGAGCAGGCTGCAGCAAAATCTGACCTTGAGCGCACAGACCTTGCAAAGGTAAAAACAGGGGTTTTCAGCGGGGCCATGGCTATAAACCCTGCAAGCGGAGAGAAAATCCCAATCTGGATTGCCGACTATGTTTTAATTTCTTATGGCACAGGTGCAATAATGGCAGTGCCTGCCCATGATGAGAGGGACTGGGAGTTCGCGAAAGCCTTTGGCCTCCCGATTAGGCAGGTTGTCGCAGCAGAAATGCCGGCTTCAGGTGCTATAATTTCAGAAGAACCGACAGAATGTACTGTTGCGGACGGCTTTGGGGTTAACTCAGAGCTTATAAACGGCCTTCCCACGGTTCAAGCCAAAGAGAAGATTATTGCCTGGCTTTCAGAGCAGGGGCTAGGGAAAAAGGCTGTAAACTATAAACTCAGGGACTGGATCTTTAGCCGCCAGCGCTATTGGGGCGAACCGATTCCGATTGTGCATTGCGAGCAATGTAAGAAAAAGAACGGCTCCGGCATTGTTCCCCTAAGGGAGGAAGACCTGCCCTTAAAACTCCCCGACATGAAGTCCTACGCCCCCACAGGGACAGGTGAGTCTCCCCTTGCAAGTGTTCCCGAATGGGTTAATACTGTCTGTCCAAAATGCGGAGGCCCTGCCAAAAGGGAAACAAATACAATGCCCCAATGGGCAGGCTCCTGCTGGTATCATCTTCGATATCTTGATCCTAAAAACCGGGAAGCTTTTGCCGACAGAGAAAAAATCGATTATTGGGCACCTGTGGATTTTTATGTTGGCGGTGTTGAGCATGCAGTCCTGCACCTGCTTTATGCAAGGTTCTGGCATAAAGTGCTCTACGATGAAGGCTATGTAAATACAAATGAGCCCTATATGCGGCTTATAAATCAGGGGCTCATCACTTCACATGCCTTTCAAAGGAAGGATAAGACCCTTGTTCCAAGCGATCAGGTTGAAAAAAAGCTTGACGGCACCTATATCGACAAGGAAACCGGTGAAGAATTACTCGAAGTTGTCTCCAAGATGAGTAAGAGTTTAAAGAACATGGTAAACCCGGATGATATAATAAGGGAGTATGGCGCAGATTCCTTAAGGGTTTATGAAATGTTTATGGGTCCCCTTCAAGTAAGTAAGCCCTGGAATACCCAGGGCCTTGTGGGAATCTCCCGCTTTCTCGAAAGGCTATGGGCCATAGGAGAGAAGTGCGAAAGCATCGCGGACGATGCACGCATTGGGCCCGGGGCGCAGGGCCTCTCAGAAAGTACCTTCAATGAGCTGAATAAGCTCTTACATAAGACCATCAAAAAAGTCAGCGCTGATACAAAAACCTTGGATTTGAATACTGCAATAAGCCAGATGATGATTTACTCAAATGAGCTAAACAAGCTGGAAGTGATACCCTTCTCCCTCTGGGAGCCCTTTGTGATCATGGTTGGTGCTTATGCGCCTCATCTTGGTGAAGAGCTCTGGGAGAAACTCGGGAAAAAAGGCTCTGTGTCCAAGTGTAATTGGCCGACTTACGAAGAAAGCCTTACGATTGACGATGAAAATACAATAGTGGTTCAGGTTAACGGCAAGGTACGAGATAAGTTCAGTGTAACAGCGGGTGCTCCAAAGGAAGAGCTTGAAAAAACGGCAAGAGAACTCCCGGGAGTAAAGAAATGGCTCGAAGGTAAGACTATCATCAAAATAATTACGGTACCGGGAAGGCTCGTTAATATAGTTATTTCTACCTGATTCTCGTGCTTCCAAGAAAAATTACCGGAATCTGGAGCTCACTAAGTCCCTCTATTTGGTTTAGGAAGCTCATGGATCCGGTTGTATTATAGTTTACAGGGGCACCTCTATTAAGAATATCCACAAGCTCTGCAATTATCGGGGGATCGCTTACAGAAACGGTAACCGGAATTACCGTGCGGTTATTTGCCCTTATCCTCGGTAAATTTCCTGCCCTGCCTGCGGCCCAGTTCCTATTATTTATGTCTATATTATAAAGAAATTCGCCCAATTCAAGGTCAAAATTGTTTCTATTATTTACTTCCCAGAAAAAGTTAAAGACCATTGTTCTGCCAAGGGACTGCCTTGTAATTCCCTGAAATATTATTTCAGGTGTATGAATCAGGGCCAGAGGCCAATCAATCTCTGCACCTATATTATGGCCAACATCGAAGGAGAAACTACTGCTTACTTCCGCGACATTCCTTGCAGAGGCAACTTCCCTAAAAATATCCTCATAAGATACGCTCACCTCAATTCCCCTGCTTGAAGTTGCACCTGCAGGGATGTTCTCCTGCTCATTGAAGTTCCCCTCGGTCATGGAAACGCCTTCCACCTTATAATCCCAGAATACTTCAGGAAATTTTATGGGGAAATCATTCGGGTTTTCTACGATTACATCGAAGAGGAGCTCGAATATTGAGAAATCCTTGTAAAGCAGCCTAACTTCCCCAGGGCTAATCTTCGGAGGCAGAGGTAAATTGAGGTTTCCGGGCAATTCAAGCTCAAATCTCCTGTTTTCAAACTCCGGAACAGGAAATGTTACAGAAAGTGAGACATAGTATTCGGTTTCCCTTGAATCAAGGAGGTTTCCGAATGATGCATAAAGATCTGTAAGGTTGATAATAAGAGGTATGCCCAAATCCCGGATTTCCCTTGCATTTATTGGCTCTAAGCTCAAAACACTGCCTCGTATAAAGGGTGTAGATTCGATATAGAGCTCCCAGTCTATATTAGGGCCCGGCATCGGGAAGCTGTTCGGATTTGTTACTTCGACTTGTGCGACAAGGCTCAGCTCGTTTACTGCAACCTCTACTATATCAATAGAATTAAAGCTCAAACGAGGGTCCCTCGTTATTCCGTTAAAGGATTGGCATGTAGAGAAGATAAGCATAATCAATAAAAGATAAAAACTTTTATTCATATTAATAGAATTCACCTACCAGCTTTAATTATATCGAATCCACAGTAGGATACAAGTGCCTTGGGGATTCTGACAGAACCGTCACTTTGCTGAAAATTTTCGAGTATCGCAACAAGGGCCCTTGAAACCGCAATAGCTGTACCGTTAAGCATGTGGACAAACTTGTTTTTCCCGTCACTATCCTTGAATCTGGTATTTAAGCGCCTCGCCTGATAATCGGTGCAGTTTGAAGTGGAAGTCACTTCCCCCCAATCGCCTGCCTCCCCCCTGCCCGGCATCCAGGCTTCAAGGTCATATTTCCGGTATGCAGGTGCGCCTAAGTCCCCTGTGCAGGTGTCCACCACACGGAAGGGAATTTCAAGGTTCTTAAATATTTCCTCTTCTATAGAGCAGATCTCCTCGTGCATGTTTTCAGAATCTTCCGGCAGGCAAAGAACGAACATTTCCAGTTTCGTGAACTGATGCACCCTATAAAGCCCCTTTGAGAACTGCCCGGCTGCCCCTGCCTCCCTGCGATAACAGTGGGAAAGGCCTGCCATGCGCACAGGCAGAGCGTCCTTTGGGAGTATCATATTAGAATAATAACCCCCAAGGGTTATTTCCGAAGTCCCAATAAGGCAAGTTTCCTCCCCCTCAAGAGCGTAAATATTCGATTCCTCTCCCCTGGGGCTAAAACCAATGCCCTCAAGGATCTCTGTCTTTGCAATATCAGGGGTAATATATGGCGTAAAACCCTTTTTTTGCACAAAATCCAGGGCATAGCGGATAAGGCCGAGCTCAAGGAATACTCCCTCGTTCTTTAAATAATAAAACTTTGTCCCCGATACCTTTGTCCCGCTGTCAAAGTCAATAATATCCAGTTTTCTTCCCAGCTCAACATGATCAAGGGGGGTAAAATCAAATGCAGGAACCTTCCCAACCTGTCTTAGCTCCCTATTATCACTATCTTCCCTTCCAACGGGCGCATCGGGATGGGCCATATTTGGTATTTTCCGTGCCTCTTTTTCGAGCTCTGCCTCTGTTTCAAGGAGTTCTGCCTCAGCCTCTGCAATGGAATCTTTTAACTTTTTCCCCTCTTCTATAAGAGCTTCTCTCCCTATTGCTTCCATTTTCCCCTTCATTGCCGCCGCATTGGCATTCCTCTGCTGTTGAAGGGCCTGGAGATTGGTGCTTAGTTTAGTCCGCTTTGCATAAAGGGCCGCAACTGCCTCGGCATCGGCCTTCATATGCCTGTCTGCAATATTTTTCTTGATTGCTTCAAGGTTTTCTGCAATAAATCTATAATCCAACATAATTAATTTACCTTATACCACTTTATATAATAAGATCGGTGTTAATTCAAGCATAAATAAGGTTATTCATAGTCTTTCCATAAGATTATTTATATCATTAGGGATGATTTTCCTCTCTACCTTCCTCTCCATCGCCCTTTTTAAGGAATCGGGAAGGGGAACAGGGCCTATAATTGGCTCTATAGTCTCGGCAAATTTCCCCGGGTGTGCTGTACCGGCAATGATAATTGGGGATTTTTCGCTTGATTTTCCTTTGGAATAGTCTGCGGCACGCCAACCGACAGCAGTGTGGGGATCTAGAGCATAACCAAACTTGCTAAAAACGTCCAATATCGTTTTTTTTGTATCGGAGTCACTAATTGATACACCTTGAATCAGAGCCCGCATTTCTTCAAGGGAAAAATAAGCGCTTATCCGCTCGAAGTTGCTTGGAGCTCCGACATCCATTGCATTGGATAAGGTAGGCAGGGACTTCATTGCCCTATACTCCCCCGATTCAAGATAGTCGGGAATTGTTTTATTGATATTGGTTGCAGCTATAAATTGCCTTATATCGGCGCCCATTTTCTTGGCATAAAGGCCTGCATTCAGGTTCCCGAAATTTCCGGAAGGGACGCTTATTATTGCACCGGGAAGCCTTCCGCTTGCATAAGCATAATAAGTCATCTGGGGAATTAGGCGGCAGATATTTATCGAATTTGCCGAGGAAAGGGCAAAGCGTTTTTGCAGATTCTCGTTCGAAAAGGCCTTTTTAACAAGGGCTTGACAATCGTCAAAGCTCCCCTCCACTGCAAGAGCAGTGATATTACCTCCAAGACCTGCTATTTGCCTCTCTTGCAGGGGAGAAACTCTATCATTCGGGTATAAAATTGTCACAGAGATCCCTTCGATTCCGTAAAACCCGTCTGCGACGGCCCCGCCCGTATCCCCGGACGTGGCAACGAGTATCTTTAAGGGTCTGTCTTCTCCCCTGCGCAGGTAGGAAAATGCCCTTGCCATGAACCTTGCACCAAAATCCTTGAAGGCTGCCGTAGGGCCATGAAAAAGTTCGAGAACATGCCGTTCCCCTGCTTCTGCGATTTCGGGAGAAAAATGATAGCAGGACTCAATAATATCTTGCAAAACGGTGCCTTCTATATCCGGTGTTACCCAAGGAGCCATTATTTCATAGGCAATTTCCCTAAAGCTCATAGTATTTAAAGAAGATTTTACCGAAGGCCGAAGTTCGGGGATAAAAGCCGGAATATATAGGCCTCCGTCAGGGGCGAGTCCTCTTAAAGCGGCAGCAGCAAAGTTTACATCATCATTTTTATTTCTTGTGCTGTAATACTTCATCAATATACCCTTAGTTCACCTGTAATAAAGGCCCTTTCCTCATCTTCGCCTTCAGGGATTATTAGGAGTTCACCGCTCCCCCCTATGCCCGATAATATGCCTTTAATTTCGATTGGATTCTCATTATCTGCGCTAATCCCGTTAATAAATACTATACTTTGATTTTTCATGTAAAGCCTTTCAAGGAGACGTTCCTTCCAATGGCTATTTAGAGCAGGACCTTCCAATTCCTTATGGAGCTCTATAAGTATCTGCCCGAGGAGTCTTGGTTTTACATCACCTATGGGGATATCAGCCTCAGGGATTAGCCGGAAAATGCCCCCTGCCTTATGCCTTAACTCTTCGGGGAACTCCTTTTGAGCAAGATTTATTCCAACCCCGATATAAACATTATTCCCATCCGCCTCTGTTAGTATGCCCACTATTTTACGTTTTTTTATGATAATATCGTTCGGCCATTTCACCATTACATGACCCTTCAAAGCAGGAAAGACCTCCTCAATGGCCTCGGACACTGCAAGGCCAGTCCTAAGAGTAAGTGCACCCGGAATGGAAGAAAAGTCCTTATAACACAGTAAAATCGTAAATAAAAGGCTCTCCCCCCTCTCGGCCTTCCATGACCTGTTCAGTCGGCCCCTGCCCGCCTCCTGGAAATCTGCTGTAATAACTAATCCATGCCCTTCTTTTTTTTCTGCAAGCAGGCGGGCAACGTCAAAGGTGCTTGAAACTGTTTCCTCCCAATATACCCTGCCGCCAAAGGGATTCTCGATTTTTAGTTCTTCCATTAAATTATTATACAATTTTTTCCATTTTTTAATCGAGGTTATTGAATAAGGGGTATTTGCATAGTATAATTAAACTGGGGTGGTGTTTGTGAAAATTATTTGCCTTGACCTCGAGGGTGTGCTTGTTCCTGAAATTTGGATAGCTTTCTCTGAGGTTACAGGGATCCCTGAATTTCGCAGAACCACAAGGGATGAAAGCGATTATCATAAGCTTATGAAATATCGCATTGACCTGTTAAATAAGCATAATTTAAAGTTAGTCGATATTCAAAATGTAATACAGAAAATTGAGCCGCTTGAAGGTGCTATGGACTTCCTTGCTTCTCTAAGAAAAACTTCTCAATTCATTATCCTCTCTGACACCTTTGAAGAGTTTGCAATGCCCCTCCTTGCAAAGTTGGCTCACCCACTACTTTTCTGTAATAGCCTAAAAATCTCCCCCGAAGGCATGGTCTCGGGCTATGAAATCCGAAAGGAAAACGGGAAAATGCATGCGGTCTTAGCCCTAAAGGGCCTTAATTTCAGAGTTTTCTCTGCAGGGGATTCTTATAACGATTTAGATATGATAAAGGAGTCCGATTCCGGCTGTCTCTTCCGCGCCCCCGGTACAATCAAGGCCGAGTACCCCCTGCTTCCCTCAGTTGAGACTTATGAAGAACTCCTTCTAAAAATCAGGGAGTTTTAAGAATCTTTAATTCGATACAATCTTCTTTGCATTATCAAGGAAGGATGTGATCTTCTTGCTTGCTTCGTTCACTTCGGTAACCCGTTTTGACACATTCATGGAAACATTCTGCAATATCTGCATTTCACTTGAAATCGAGCTGCTCTTTTTGTGAATTTCTCCGCTCCCGCTTCGCACCCTTTCTGTTTCCTCTTGTATTGATTTTAATGCCGAAAGAATCTGTGCCCCGCCTGATGCCTGCTCTTTTACCGCATTGTTTACCTGTGAAAAAGCACTGTCCATTGCCGTTATCTCGTTAAAGATCATGTCCATTGCCGTTACCGTATCTTGAGTAACGCCTGAAATGCTTTTTATCGATCTTTCCATAAGGGTGATTTCTTCTGAAATGCCCTTGGATTCCTTGCTTGCAAGCTCTGCAAGTTTTCGCACCTCGCTTGCAACAACTGCAAAGCCCTTTCCTGTTTCCCCTGCATGGGCCGCTTCAATTGCCGCATTCATTGCAAGCAGATTTGTTTTTGCAGCTATATCTTCAATTATTTTGTTTGCTTCCTGGAGCATTTTTGATCTTTCGCGCAGATGATCAACTTCCTCTGCAAGCTTCTGTAACATTGTATTGCCGTCGCTTGATGAGCGGCTTAGGGTTTCAGTGGTCTTGCTTATTTCCCCGACAACAGAGCGTATTGAATCGACATTTGCAACCATTTCTTCAATGGAAGATGAGGAAGTGCTTATATGAGATGCCTGTGAACTTACCGCTTCTTCGAGATTATCTATGGATCTTGAAATATCTGCCACATGCTCTGATGCCAGATCAACAGATTTTAGCTGGGTATTTGTCTCTCTATAGGTAACTTCCATATTGTCGGTTATCAGGGCAAGGGCCTCGGAAGATTCTAATATAACTTTATTAAGCTGGCGGCCATCATTTGTTACCTTGTCTAAATGACCGCTAATTTCATCTGTAGCATGATCTATTTTTTCCTGAAGCTTGTCTTTTTCATGCATAAGCTCTGCATTCAGCTTTTCTTCCTTCTTGTCTTTAAGTATATTGATATGCTCAAAAATGATTGTTAGAACCAGGATAAAGATATAACCACCAAGGAATCTGAATTTCATTTGCCCGTCCATATAGAATACAGGCGATAAGCCCTCGTAATAAAGAAGTAAAGATGCAAGGCCAAGGCCGGCCAAGGATGCGATTAAACCCACCAGCATTTGGCAGAGGAAAATGGCTATCATGGGAAACGAAAAAAACCAAACCGCGAGCCACATATAAAGACCGCCGCCATAGAGCAGAAATATGCAGTAGAGCCCGAAAAGCGTTACCGGGATGGAGGCAAGTACCCTTAGTGATATCTTTGTACGCATTATGATTGTTGAAACAAGGGCTAAACCCGCTATGCCAAAATTGATGGTTGCCCTTACAGAATCTACACCCAAAACCAAAGTGCCCATTATGGTCAGCGGAATAATAGCGACTGACAAAATTCCGCTCATTGTCGCATATCTTGCCCTGTCACTAAGGCTTGTGATCCGGGAATAACGTTTCCCAAGGAGTATCGTTGTCAGAATACTCGGTGACTTACTATCTTCCATAAGTTATTTTCCTTTTTTATCTATTCATTTTCTATGTGTAATGATAAGTATACATTAAAAGGTATTATTATTCTACCTTGAAATGGTTAACAGATTGCTCAAGATTTTGCACGCTTGCCTTGCTATTCTCTGCTGCGGCCACTACAGACTTTGACTCATGTGAAAGATAATAGACCCCCTGCTCGCATTTATTGACTATATCATCCAAAAACCGGCTTAGCTCTGTAAGCTCCTTGCAGGCGGTTACAGCTTCTTCTGCGCTATGCTTCATTGCAGATGCCCCGGATTCTACTTCCATGGTTATACCGTTTAGGATTGCAATTGATGAAAGGAGCTGCCGAGAGCCCGAGCCCTGTTCTTCCACTGTAGTTCTTAGGGCGTTGGACAGGTCGTTTATTCCCCTTATGGTCCCTGTCATTTCATCAAATGATTGCTCCACCTGTGCAGAAGTTGCTGAAATTCTCCTTATTTGCTTTTGTATTGCAAGAAGGGCTTCTTCGGAGTTTTTAGCCTGTTTTGCTGTTGTTTCTGCAAGTTTTCTTATTTCCTGCGCAACAACTGCAAAGCCCTTGCCTGCTTCTCCTGCTCTTGCAGCTTCAACCGCAGCATTCATTGACAGTAAATTTGTCTGGGAGGCTATATTCGAAATTATTGTATTCATTTCCGCGAGTGCTGCAGATTCTGTTTCCACATGCTTTGCTGTTAATGCAGCTTCCGAAAGCCGTTTCTTTTCTTCTGCCGATGAATGTACAAGGCGGTTAACATGATCATTTATTGCAGACATGCTGCCCTCAATTGACTGAATGCTCCCTACCATTATTTCTACTGCTGTAGATGAGTTGCTTATTTGAGAACTCTGCTCAAGGATCTTTTCGTTTAATTTCTCTATTTCGTCCATTACTTTATTTATTGAAGTATGGTTTAATGCGATGGAGATATTTTCCTTATCTACATTATTTTTAATCAGGTTTACCCCGTCTTCAACCATTGCAATGGCCTGACTAGTTTTCTCTATTGATGAATAAAGATCATCCGCCATATTCCTGATATTCCCTGATGAATCCTTAATATTCCTTATAAGAGTGCTTATCCCCTGTGCAAAAAGATTAAAACCTTTTGAAAGGGCAGATGCCTCCTTTGATGCATAGTCCGGCGTTGCAGTTGTCAGATCTCCCTTTGAAATCACCTGGAAGCCTGATACAAGCTGCCTGAAGGGCGTTGTAAGGGAGCGGCTGAAGATCATTGCAGCTAATGCGGAGAGAACAGCTATGCCGAAGGCCATGATTGAAACAAAGCCGAGTAAGCGCATATGCCTTTCCCTAAGACTGCTCAATGACCCTGTTGAAACCAGGATCCAATTTGTTCCCTCGACAGGGGATGAGCTTATATAATTATTTCCTTCAAATACTACGTTTAATCTTCCGTTAAGCAGAATATCAGGATTCATATCGGGCATTTCTGTAAATATATTTCTCTCTGTTACAAAGTTTATATCCGGATGAACTATAAAAAGCCCGTCTGTATCAATAAGGTAGGTGGACCCGTCAGGAGTGATTCTTTTTGCAAGAACAACTTCTGCAAGCTGTCCCAATAGAACATCAACAGCAATTACCCCCGTGATTGCTCCGGTCTCCCCTCTGACAGTCCTTGCAATGGTTATAACCAGCTCATTGGTTTCAGAGTCGACATAAGGGTCGACTATCATAGTTCTGTCAGGGTACTCCATTGCCGCCTCGTGCCAGGGCCTGTTTGGCGGATCCCAGGTGGAAGGGGGTGTCCAGTCCGAAGAGTCTATGTAAAGCCCTCCCGGTGCGAATCTGGAAATCGTACTTCCGTAGTACATGCTAAGGACATCCTCGGAGGTAGCGGCAATTTCCAGTAAAACCGTCTCCATTGTTTGAGGATTTGTGTTATGCAACACATTATTGAAAATTGAAGCTCCTGCCTGAACCAAATCCTTATATGCAGCAAGAATCCTGGTTAAATTTGCATTTAAGTATTCCATGGTGATCTGTGCTTGACTTTCCAAGTTCTCTTCCATCAGGTTATTCATGTTAACCGTAAAAACTATTGAAATTGTTAAGGCTACAAGCACAACAAGACAAATACATAGGGCAAGTATTTGTGCAGACAGAGATATATGACGCTTTTTCATTTTTATTCTTCCTAAAGTATAGTTTACAGCAGAAAAGGATTTATTTCTATTATGCCGGAGTATTTTATGAAAATCAATCTCTGTTCAATCTATACCAATCATTAATGCGGCGATCAAGGGGGCGGATTTCTGCAGTTCCCGGATCGCGAATACGCTCGCGAAGATAAGGAAGAATCACCCTCTCCTTTAAAGGCTGCCAATTCCTGGGAAGGACATTTGCAGCGGCAAGAAAATCCTCGGGGACTATATGGCCGATAAGGTCGGGATAGAATTGCGGGAATACCTGCTCTGTTACAATCCGCATCCCCGAAAAGCCCCCTGCAATGCCAAAGGATGTTTCGCTTAACCTAAGGCTCCTCCTTGCTTCAAGAAGAAGCCTCTGTGTTTCCATGCTGAAAAACCAGCGGGTAAATTCCTCTGCAGCTCTTCGGGCCCTGGTCCTCCTGTGAATCCCATAGAAGACACTTCCCTCATCAAGGGGGATCCTGTCGTTTAGGCCAATCCAGCGGAAGTCAAGGTTGGCCCTTCTTTCTTCAGGGAGGGTGAAAAAGCGCGAGCTGTCCATGTAGAAATAAAGGATGCGCCCCGAGTTAACAAGTCTGTCCGGGGGATCATAAAAATACCTATAAACGAAGTCATCTTCTGCCTGGATGCCGGAATTTGCCTCTGTAATCCATTCCTGAATATATCTTATGCTCTGCTCAAGGGCATCATTATCCCAGGAAATAGGAGAAGCCTCCCTGAAATCTGCTCCGAAAAGAGTTGCCACAAGGAAGGGAAACTCATAGTTTGCAGAAGGCGAGAAACCCATTTGATTATAGACCCCGTTTGTCTGTGAATTATGTGCTCTGCCCTTCTCCCTTACTTCCGACATTTCTATCGAAAATGAATTTGCAGGGGCCTGGCTGAAATCACGGGCAAAGATCATTGCAGGAATATTAAAGTTCACAGGGAGCAGATGCTGACGTCTGTCTATTCTTCCCTGCAAGAGGAGTTCAGTATAGAACCAGGATTCATCAAGGCCGTCCCTTCTAAAAAGATTGTCGAGGGGTCTGAACATTGCCCTTGTCGATGAGCTGTTTAGCCTGCTTGCAACGACTATGTCAGGTGCATCGCCGCCCTGGCCTGCGCTTTCAGTTAACATTCGCGAGGGAGATTCAAAATAACTCACCTCAATCTTGTATCTTTCCTGGCTTGCATTAAAAAACTCCACATAAAATGCAAGTTCAGGTCGATCTGTCCATAAAACAGCTACATTGGAGGATATAAAAGGACAAGAACTAAAGATAAGCGGGAATAAAATCAATGTTATGCTTACTTGAAAAATTTTGCGCATATTGGTATCATAAAAGAGAAAATTAGTTTTGATAACCCAAGGATTAGCGGAGGTTTTTTTTGCTGATAAGAGATGCACAAATTGTCAGGCTTGTTGAGCGCATAGGAGAACATTATAAGACTAATATTTCCAATCGTTTTCTAAGACCTGCTCTGCTTCAGCTTGCCCTTGAAAAACAGACTTGGGATAATATTGAAACGCTTACAATGAAGCTCGAACATTTCAGATATCAGGGTTTTCAGCTTGATGAGCTTTACCGTCAAATCCTGGCTTCTGCTCGTTTTGTTGCCCTTGCAAGGAGGGAACTGCTTCCGAATCTTCGTCACCGTATTATGGGAGACGCAGGCGCGGACAAAGTGTTAAGGGATATGGCTATAAATAATTTTAACAGCAATCTTCAAGTTTTTGCAGATCATGTGGGTGAACTATACCAGAATCTGCTTAGAATCGATAATTTTAGATCAAAGGGACGCAGGCCTGTTCATGAAACCATACCTGAAATGATAGAGGTTGGTTCAATGCTTTCAGGAGTTTGATAAACAATGAACTCAAAACCAAGAGCACACGAATTACTCGTTGCAGCAAGGCAGGAGATGGCCAAGCGCATAGTTGCACAGTCGGAAATGATAGACGGGCTTTTAACAGCTCTAATTGCAGGCGGACATATACTCCTTGAGGGCGTCCCCGGGCTTGCCAAAACCCTTGCAGTAAAGACCCTCTCCGAGATCACAGGCCTCGACTTTAAACGCATCCAGTTCACCCCCGATCTCCTTCCTGCAGACCTCACGGGAACCCTAATCTGGGAGCAGGCCACTTCATCTTTCTCGGTTAGAAAGGGGCCTGTCTTTGCAAATGTGATCCTTGCAGACGAGATTAACAGGGCACCTGCGAAGGTGCAGTCAGCCCTACTTGAAGCAATGGAAGAGAAGCAGGTGACAATCGGCGAGAAGTCTTATCCCCTGCCTGATCCCTTCTTTGTACTTGCAACCCAGAATCCGATAGAACACGAGGGAACTTACGCCCTGCCTGAAGCACAGCTCGATCGCTTCCTTTTAAAATTACTTGTAAGGTATCCCGATCTTGAGGATGAGTTTCGCATAATGAACTTTGCAGCCCCCTTTATAAGCCCTGAAAGCAGTGCGAAGGACGATGCTCTAAATACGGTTCTTGGGCCCGATGCCCTTAAGGTCCTTAGGGAAGCTGCAGATTCTATTTTTATTGATGAACAAATTCGCAGATATATTGTTTCGGTAGTAGCCGCATCAAGACCTGCCCATACCCAGACCGATGACAGATTAAGGGGAGGCCGTCCGAGGGAAGGTATCTATAGATATATTGCCTATGGCGCTTCTCCCAGAGCCACCCTCGCACTTTTCCGCTGTGCAAAAATTTATGCACTTTTAGAAGGCAGGGACTTTGTCGCCCCGGAAGACGTAAAGGCTGCAGCCTATCCTGTTCTTAGGCATCGGCTTGTTCTTTCCTACGAGGCCGAAGCAGACGGCCTTGAGAGCGATACTGCCATCTCTCGAATTCTTACTCTGGTACCAATGCCGTAAGGATCAAGCCGGATGAACCATAATGGATCGTAATGAGTTATTTGCTAAAATAACCACCTTCCCCCTATTTGCAAGGGGAATGGCCGAAGACCTTCTTTCGGGGGATTATAAGGCAATTTTCAGGGGACAGGGCATAGAATTCGATGAAGTCCGCCACTATGAAAGGGGGGACGATGTACGCTCAATTGACTGGAATGTAAGCGCAAGATTTGGAACCCCCTACGTTAAAATGTACCGTGAAGAGCGGGAGATGACTGTTTGCTTAATTCTTGATAACTCTCCTTCCATGCATACCCTTGGGGGCAATCTTTCAAAAACCCCGGGGACTGAGCTTAACAGGTATGAGCAGGCAGTCCTTGCTGCATCTCTAATCGCCTTTTCTGCGGAACAGGCGGGACAGCGCCTTTCGGTTATTTTTTTTGATAATGAAATAAGTAAGATAATTCCCCCAAGAAAGGGGCGCTCCCATACCATGGCCGTAATCAGTGCTGCACTCGAGGCCCTTCCCAGGAATAAGGGAAGCGGCCTTGGGAAGGCTCTTGCAGGTGCAGGAAGGCTCCTTAAGCGCCGCAGCCTTGTTGTAATAATATCTGACTTTCTTTGCATCAATTGGGAGCAGGAAATCGGGGACATGACAAGGCGGCACGATGTAATCAGCATTAAAATTTCAGGCCCCCTGGATAAGGATATGCCAAGGAGCGGGCTTTTGACCCTTGAAGACCCTGAAACAGGCCATAAATTGATGGCTTCTGCCTCCTTTGCATCTTTCCGCAATGCTTGGACTTCCTGGCACCTTGAAAGAGCAAATCTCTGGGAGTCAATCTGTAAGCGGCACGGTGCGGCCTGCTTGGAGCTTTCAACTTCAGATGATGCAGTAATGGCCCTGATGCGTTTCTTTAGAGGGCATAGATGATGAAAAAAGGCCTTCTTCTTTATGGAATTTTGTTTCTGCTCATATCGATAAGCCCCGCGAAGGCCCAAACTCGCACAGATCTTCCCTTTACCCTGCCTCAGACCATTTTTGTAGGCGATCTTGCCCGCCTCGTGGTTCCCCTAAGCGACTTTTTCGCAGGAGAAGAGCCATTTATCATCGAAACCCCTGAAAGATTACCTCTAACCCCCGATTTGCTTATAAGAAGAATAGAACTTGAGCGCCGCCCGGGTGTTTTAAGGCTCCTTATTGATTTTATCCCCTTTGCAACAGGCAATATTCCCTTTCCGGACATCGAATTTTTCTCGCAATACGAAGAAGCCCCTGTAATTACGGGCCTTGAAGTATATGTATCTTCGATTCTGAGCCCAAATCAGATGACCCTCTCGGAGCCTGCTCCTCCACTTGCAGTGCCGGGAACAGGCTTTTTAGTCTATGGCACAATTTTTCTTATCATTCTTTTTTTGTTTCTTGGGATAGGGGGCAGTGTATGGGGTCGCCGCCATTTTTCAGAGATGCTGGAAATGCTTCGCCGAAAGTTTCTCATTTTTAAGATGAGAAGGTATATTAAAAATCTTAAAGAGGAAAGCGAAGAAGAGGAGAATCCTGCTCCCTACCTGAGCTCCCTTTCGGGGGAATTTAGGGAGTTTCTAAGCCTTTTTACCGGGATTAATTGCCGCTCCCTAAGTGCCGCTGAGTTTATGGAATTGCCCCTTGAAAATCAAAGCTTAGGCCCCGTTTTCCTTAGCGGTCTTTTTCAGACCTGGGATACCCTGCGTTTCAGCGGCAGAGCAATGGAGCCGGTGGATTTCAGCCTTGCAATGGCCGAAATTGAGGACTTCCTTATTGCCCTTGACAGGCCGGAAATCGAAAAGGGGGCAAGCGAATGAGTCTTGGCTTTGACAGACCCCTTTTCCTGCTCGCCGGCTTCATTCTTATCCCCCTCTTCATTCTTGTAATAAGGTATTTTAAGCCCCTCTTTGCCCTTACCATTCCCCTCGGCCCCCCCGGTGGAATCGCTTTTAAATCCCCCGTAAACTTAAGATACCTAATGAGGATACTCACCGCATTAGAGCTTCTTGGTGCATTTCTGCTCTTCGTTGTCGTTTCGGGGCCCCACCTTGTATATACCGACATAGTCTGGCTGAATAGGGGTGCAGACATTCTTTTCGTCCTTGATGTGAGTCCGAGCATGGCCGCTCTTGACATGAACGGCAGGAGCCGTTTTGACACGGCAAGAAGCCTATTGCTTGACTTTGCAGATTCCCGCGGGCAAGATGCCATCGGAGTAATTGCCGTGGGGCAGGATGCCGCCCTTATACTTCCTGTGACCACGGACAGGGAGAGCCTCCGCTCAAGAATGTCCTCCCTAATGATCGGTGAATTGGGCGACGGGACTGCCCTTGGAACCGGCCTCGGCCTTGCTGCCCTTCACATGAACAGGTCTCAGGCCCCAAGACGGGCTGTGGTCATGATCACCGATGGGGAAAATAATGCAGGCTCTATACACCCCGAGGCGGCAGCAGCAGCGTTGGGCGAAATGGGTGTTACTCTTTGGGTAATCGGCGTTGGATCAGGCGGAGAAGTTCCCTTTAGTTATACAGACCCCTTAACCCAAATTCATCGCACGGGATTTTTCGATTCCCGTTATGACCCCGCGGCCCTTAGTGTCATTGCAGAGAGAGCAGGGGGTCATTGGATTCATGCTCCCGGGCCTGAAGGTTTTATCGATGCCTTTGCAAGGATTAATCAGGGAGAAGTGGTTGTAAGGCGCTCCGGCAGCATAAGGAGGGAAGAGCCCCTGTATATTCCCTTTATCCTAACCTCAATAGCACTTATTTGGGGGGTGCGCTTTGTAAAGCGTCATATTTTAGGGGCCCTTTTATGAGTTTTGACAACCCCGCCTTCCTTTACCTCTTCTTTTTATTTATTGCCTTTATTCCCCTTACCATACTCCGCTATAGGAAGAGCAGGGAAGGAGCAGCTCTATTTGCCGCAACCGCGCCTTCCAACGAGAGGAAATCCCTTTTAAGGGAGTTGAGGCTTCGCATGCTTCTTTCCGATATATTTTTCATATTTTTTGTCGGCTTCCTCCTCTTCGCATTGTCGGGGCCCCGCTGGGGGGTAAGGCTTGTTGCCGATTATCGCAGAGGTGTTGATGTGGTTTTAGCATTTGACCTTTCGCGAAGCATGAATGTACTTGATGCCCATAGGGGAGGAAGTGACTATATTTCCCGCCTTGATCTTGGAGCGGAGATTGCAAGTGACCTTGTTTCCTCTCTTGGAGAAGTGCGGGTCGGCGCTGCAATAAGCAAGGGAAGGGGTGTTCTTGCTCTTCCCCTGACTTACGATACCGAAACAATCAACGCCTTTCTTATCAGCCTTAATACCGACATCATTTCGGGAAGCGGGACCAATTTGGAGGCTCTAGTTGATACTGCAGCCTCTGCATTTGATGATACAATTCCGAGCCGCCGCAGGATCATAGTTTTTTCCGACGGGGAAGGGCTTACAGGTTCCTTCAGGAGTGCGGTTGACAGGGCAAGGAGGGCAGGAATCTCAGTTAGTGCGATAGGCCTCGGCTCTGAGCAGGGCGGCCTCGTGCCGGTTCAAAGCGGGCCGAATGCCCCCGAGGGATTCTTGCTTGGTTCTGACGGGAGGCCCGTTGTCAGCTCAAGGGAAGCCGACACCCTGCGAAACGGTGTTGAGAGGAGCGGGGGAATTTATATCGATGGAAGCAGGACAGATACTTTTAGGGTATTATCAGCATATATTAATTCCCTTGCAACGGAATCAAGTCTTGCAGGACATAGAAGGGAGCCGAATCCCCGCTGGAGGATCTTCGTGCTTGCGGCAATTGTCTGCCTTGCCTTAAGCAGGTTGATGGGTTTCAGTCATAAGGATATGAGTGTGAAAAATCTAAAGAAGGGCGGTGCAGTTCTTGCAAGCATTTTATGCATGCTGGTTTTCAATTCCTGCTCGGGCGTAAGCAGCAGACTCCTCGTAATGGAAGGGAACTTTTTTAAGAATAGGGGCTATTATACTGAGGCAATATCATCATATTTAAGGGCCCTAAGCTACGAGGATGCCGCACCCTATGCAGAGTACGGACTTGGCATTGCCTTCTTTGCCCTTGAAGAGGATATTGCGGCCCTTGAAAGGTATAGGAATGTTGAAAGAAGTATAATGCATGATAGGGTTAATCATCCTGAATTATTATTTCGAAGTATTTACAATATTGGAATAATTTTATTTCAGCAGGGGGAGTATTCTGATGCTGCAAATGCCTTCAGAGAGGCATTAATTATTGACGGAAGCCGAATAGAGGCTAAGCGCAATTTGGAGCTTAGCCTCCTAACAATGACTGCGATGACTACCCCGCAGACCACTGATCTGCAGGAGGGTGCAGAAGCGGGCATGGTAAGTCGCAGCAGGGGCAGCGGGGCTATTATGGAGTATCTTAGGGAGCAGGAAAGAGAGCAATGGAGGAGCAGGGAATGGAGCGAAGAAGGCGAGCCCTCCGCTTTGGATTATTAATTTTATTGATATTTCTCTCCGGGTCTTTTATGCTCAACGCCCAAATAGGGGAGCCCCGTTTCCACTGGGTAGGAAGTCCAACTCCAATCCACATGGGAGAAAGAGGGGAGTTGATCTTTGAAATTACCGGTCTTGCATCCGGGGCTCCCCCTCCTATTGGAATTTTCAGCGGAAGGGCACCCTCAAATGCAATACTCAACGAAGGCCCTCCGGCTGAGGAGAATGGAGTATACCGTTATACCCTTACCCTTATTCCCCTTGAAGAGAGAAATATAGTACTTGCACCTTTTACCTTTGCCGATGGGCCTTTCTCGATAGCTGTTTTAGGACTAAATGTACAGATTAGGCCCCCAATAGAAATAGAGCAGGATAGCTTTGACGACGCTTTGGTTTCCGAAGATTTTTTATCTTCCGGGTACTTGGCCTTCCCTGCTTACGATGAGGATGTCCCCACGATTTTGCGGGGAGAGTACGAAAGAATAATTGCCGCAGTCAACTCTCTTTGGGAAGAAAGACTCTTCGCAGAAGCCCTCGCAGAGCTGCGGCGGAATGAGCGGGACAGCTTAGCAGGTCCCCACCTTGTATCCTTACGCAGAGAAGTTGAGCAGACATTGGGTCTCGGATTCACCGAAAATGAAAAATGGCGGCCCTTTGGGATTCCCCTTATTACTTATGTTTTCCTTTTGATTGCAGCTCTGTCGACAGGAGCATTCTTCTTTGTTTTCGGCCCGAGGCAAGCTGCACGAAGGAAGGTTATCAGCTTGGGAAACAGGAAGGGCTATTTAGCAATAGTTATTTCTGTATTGTTAGTTGGGCTGACATTCATTCTTCTTGAAGAAGGCCTTGGGAATCTCCCTGTCGGACGCTTTCGTTCACCGGGAAAACCTGCAGTGTTAAGGAGAACAGAGGGTTATAGGGTGCCTGATTTCAGGGGAGTTGTGAATAATCGCTTTGACGAAGGCCAGCCTGTGATTGTAATTGATCATCGTTATGATTGGTTTTATGCAGAAGCGCCTGATGGCAGATCGGGTTGGGTTCCGAGCGAGGCGGTTATAACCTATTAGCGTTCTCTGTAAATGATTCGGCCTCTTGAAAGGTCATAGGGGGAAAGGGCTATGCGTACCCTGTCTCCGGGGACTATGCGAATATAGTGCTTGCGCATCTTCCCTGAGAGGTGGGCCAGAATGAGGTGTCCTTTTTGATTGTCTAGCTCAACCCTGAACATGGTATTTGGTAGAGCTTCACGAACAATGCCTTCAACTTCAATAGCTTCTTCTTTGGCCACATAAACTCCTATTGTAATTATTATATACAATTTATTTAAAGTTGTGGAACCCCCCTTGACCCGAAGGGCCGGCGGTGAAACCGGCGGCCCGAAGAGCCAAGGGGTTAAAATGCGCAGCTTTTTAACCCCTTGACCAAACTTATTGTATTAAGATACTGTACGCAGATATTACTCGATACCGGGGGGAAAGCATGGCAAAGTCAGCGTCAGCTAAGGAAATCTCTTTTATTGAAAAAATGGAAAAATCCCTTTCGGAGCTGAAAAGGGAAATTATCAACAATTTGATCGCATCAAGCGAGGATTTCAAGAGCATAGTGGATGCATTGGATCCCAAGGATCTTGCTGATGTTGCTTCAGACGACATGGATCGCAAAATGATTGAAGCAATTGGTGCCCAAGATTTAAGACGCATGAAGATGATCGATGCGGCACTTGCCCGTATTAAGCAAGGGAAATACGGTGTATGTATAAAGTGCACTACGAAAATACCCAAGGAACGCCTTGAAGCAATTCCCTATGCCATCATGTGCATTGACTGTAAATCGGCAGAGGAAAAACGTAATAGGTAGGGCCTATAGCCTAACGCTCTTCCACACTGCTTCTCCGTTCAGTCTTCCGTTAAAGACAATGGTCTCTGTATAACCTGCATCAAGCATGGCCCTGCATGCCTCATCGTAGAAATTACCAAGGTCTTCTGCCCTATGTGCATCGGAGTTTATCACGGCTTTGACACCCTGCTCCAGGATTAGCTTTAGGAAAGGCAAGGAAGGGTAGGGCTCCCTTGTTCTGCCTCTGGTCATGCCCCCCGTATTAACTTCAATTACAGGGCTCCCCTTGGCAGAACCAATGAGTTCTGCAATTCTCTTTATCCTTTTGCAATAATAATCATTCTGCTCAGAGAAAATGCGGTCATCCTGCCCGTCTTCTGTTAAATTGTTTTTCTTTATAAGATCGGGATGGGCAAGTACATCAAAACCCCCCAAAGAAATCATCTCTTCCATTGCATCAAGATATGCTTCCACCATGCCCATTGCATCTCCGTTAAAGCATTCTTTTATGTTTTGCTCAACAATTTCCGGTTTATGGTCAACCGTAAATAGATCGCCGCGTGGAGGAATCACAAAATGAACAGCACCTATTATGAAATCAAGGCCCATGGACCTATACTCACTGTCTGCAGGGCCGATAAGTCCCCGAATATAGTCAAGCTCAAGCCCGGAATAAATTTCTAACCTTCCTTCCCAGCGTTTTTTTGCGTCTCTTATTGCGTCCAAGTATTCCTCGAACCTATTGTCAGGAAGGTTCCACTCGCTTTTAATACCCGTCTTCAAGGTGATCGGGGCATGGGCGCTGAATCCGAGGGACTTAAATCCCTTGCGATATGCTGAAAGGCAGCAGCTCTCTATATCATCATTTCCGTCACAAAAATTGGTATGGGTGTGAATGCAGGATAGTTCATTATTTTGCATATAGGTAATCTTCCGCTTCCTTTTTAAAGACATCGAAGGCCTCTCTTACGCTTGAAAGCGGCGCTTCTATTTCAGTCCCGTTTTGATAGGCAAGCTCCAATGCAGCAGCAGCCTCCCCCAGTTTCCTTCCTCCCATGGTAAAGGCGGCACCTTTCAGCATATGGGCTATCTGCCCGGCTTCTTCCCCTGCCTTCTCTTTCCCTTCTAAACTCTCTATTTGAGCCTTACTTCGCTCTATAAAACGAATAAGCAGCTTATTTGCCATCTCTGTATTGTTTAAAAAGGTATCCAGCATATAAACGCTGTCAAAGGCCTTATTTCCTCCCGGGCTTTCGCCCGGTTTTACCGGAGAGGGTGCCTTCCGTTCTGTTATATGCCACTTGGATAACATGGCATCTATGTCGCGAAGTTTAACAGGTTTATAGAGCAGATCATCAATGCCTGCCTCCTTACAGCGATCCCGGTCAAGGTCTTCTGCGTCTGCACCGCCTCCTGTAACTGCGATTATCGGGCTCTTAAAGCCCTTTTTTCGCAGTTCCCCTGCAACTTCATAGCCGGTCATTCCGGGCATATTTATATCCATGAAGATAAGCTCTATCGGATTCTCCAAAGCTAGCTTAAGCGCCTCTTCCCCGGTCTCTGCCGTTATTAGAGTGATCTTTAGTTTTTCAAAGATGAGTTTATAAAGATCCCTTAAAACTACCTGATCTTCAGCAACGAGAATCATTTAAAAGTTTGCCTTCATTATTTCAACAGTTTTTATGAATATATCTTCGGGGGTTAGGGGCTTAATAATATAGCTCTTTACTCCCATTTGAATTGCCCTTAACATGGAATCCCGGGTGCTTACAGAAGAGAGAACTATGATCGGGTACTTTACCTTCTTGTCTTGCAGTGTTTTTAAGACTTGAAAACCGTTCATTACAGGCATATTAAGATCAATAAATACAAGATCAAATTCCCATGTATCCACTATAGCTACGAACTCTTCTCCGTCAGAAAAGGTATTTACTATTGCACCGGTATTCTCGAAGGTATTCTTAATCATTTCCTGAATAATAAAGTCATCGTCAACAATTGCAATCCTTGAGCCCTTTAGCGAATCCTTAATAAACTCAATGTTTATGCCTTTGTTTTCTGCATAAAACTTCAGGGACATCTCCTCGGCCTCTCTCCTTGTCTTTGCCTGAATCATCTGACTTCCGATTCTTAGGGCAAGCTCTTCCTTATCAAGGCTGTCATCGTATGCTAAAAGACTGTCAATTGCAGAGTTTAAATTGTCCACAACCTGGGTCTTTGAGAAATCCTTCTGTTCCAGCACAAACTTCCTTATGTTTTCGTCCCTTGCAAGAATTTTAACATTATTAGGAGATGCCCTTGATGTTTCATAAACAACTTGCAGGAGACTGTATAAACTAAGGCTGTTAATATCAGTAAGGCGAATATCACTTAACATGATAATCACCTTTGGAATCCGAATCCTATAAAGCGCGCAAAGCTCATCAACCTTATATCGTAAAAGATCGATTTTATCCCTATTAAATCCGTTGGCAATTTCAATAAAAATGATGCCCTCGTTTACATTAGCCTCAACTATGCTCTTTGAATTGTCAATTTTGAAGTCTATTTTAAGAATCTTTGAAAGGGCGGTAAAAAGAGCATCGACCTTAATTGGCTTTGTAAAGACATTCTTGACATTATATGGGGCAAGCTCAATCAAATGCCTCTGTTCGATTTTCTCTGCGAGAATTATTACAGGGGTTTTCGCAGTATTCACATCGGATTTTTTCTTCTTTAAAAGTTCCATCAAACTGATTGCCCCGATATTATAGTCAAGAATAAGCAGTTCAGGCGCTAGGCTCCTCATCTTTGCAATGGCTTCCATCGGGGTAGCAGATGCAATCACATCTATGCCGTATTCTTCGAGCTTATTCCGCAAATAATCTCTTAATAAGGGCGATACAACAAGAATCTGGACATACTTCATCTATTTCTCCACTCTTTAATTGTAAAAAAACATTTCACCGGTTACAATATATCTCGGAGGAAATATTATGACAAAGAAGGTTTTAATTTTTTTAGCGGAAGGATTTGAGGAAGTGGAAGCCATAACTCCAATCGACTATCTCCGCAGGGCAGGAATCGATGTAATAACCGCCGCCCTTGGTGCAAGTTTAAACGTTGAAGGCTCCCATCAGATCAAGATAAGTGCAGATACCTGCATAAAAGACCTCCTCAGCTCAAGCGGGCTAAAACCTGAGCACTGGGATGCCGTAATACTCCCCGGCGGGCTCCCCGGCTCGGATAACCTGGCAGCTTATATTGAACTCGGGGCCTTCCTTAAGGCAATGGCAGAGGCCGGGAAGATGGTTTGTGCTATTTGTGCCGCTCCTGCAAGGGTGCTTTATCCCCTTGGGCTCCTTGACGGAAAGAAGTTCTCCTGCTTCCCCGGGGAGGATCTTAAAGTTTTATCGGGAAAAAGGACAGAAGACAGGGTAACAATTGACGGGAATATTATTACGAGCAGGGGTGCGGGCACTGCAGGCGAGTTTGCCTGTGCGATAATTTCTGCACTTATTGGAGAAGGGGAGGGGGAGAAGATTGCAGAAAGGGTGCTCCTAATGCAAAATTGAACGGCTTGCCCCTCTTTGAATTAAAGTCTATGATTGTGCAATGAAGACTGTTATTGTTTTAATCTTTTCGGCTTTTTTATTGTTTTCCTGTCAAAACAGAGAATCTCCGTCTCCGGATGCCTTGGACAGGGACGCCAGCTATGCCTTTGGAATGTTCATTGCAGCACAGACAGGTCTTGAAGACCTTAGCTTTGACTATAATGCCCTAATGGAAGGCTTCAGGGATTTTAATGAGGGAAGAGATACTCGCTTTTCAATGGACGAGGCCTTCGATCTTATAATACCTGCAATTATGGTGCTCCAGGCAGAAATGGACGAAAGAATGTGGCTGGAAGGGGAGAGAAACCGTGAAGACGGTGAGGCCTATATGGCACAAAACCAAATGCGCCACGGGGTGAATGTAACTTCGAGCGGCCTTCAGTGGGAGGTCATTGTTCAGGGGACAGGACCAAGGCCCGGTCCGACAGACAGTGTTGTCGTGCATTATGAGGGGAGTTATGTAGACGGGACTGCCTTTGACAGCTCCTATTGGTGGGGCGAGCCCTTTGAGTTTGAGCTAAACCCGGCTGATCCAATGGACAGTGTAATTCCCGGTTGGATAGAAGGCATTCAGCTTATGAACGAGGGCAGTACTTTCCGTTTTGTCATTCCTTCAAATCTTGCCTACGGATCGGGCGGAGGCTCCATTCCCCCCCATTCTACCCTTATTTTTGAAGTGGAACTTTTATACATAGTCAGATAAAAACCGAAAAGGAAACCCTATGAAAAAACTGTTCTGTCTGATTCTTATGCTTTCTCTTGCATTTTCTGCCCTTGCCCAAACCACAGATGAAGAAAGAGAAAAAATCGAATTAAGCTATGCCTTTGGCATTCTCGTTGCATACGACCTTATGGATATGGCCATAGACTTTGACTACGATGCCTTTATTCTTGGCTTTAGGCAATATATGGAAAATGAAGACACGGAAATTGATATATACGAGGCAATGGAAATTATCAGCGCTATATTTGAAGTGCGTCAGGAGCGTATTGCCGAAGAAAATCTTGCAATAGGTCTTGCCTTCCTTGAAGAAAACTCAAGGAGACCGGGAGTAATTGTCACTCCATCGGGGCTTCAATACGAATTGATAAGCGAAGGTCATGGGGAGATGCCTAATATTGCAGATCATGTCCTTGTTCATTATGTGGGTACTAATGTCCACGGTGAAATCTTTGACTCAACCCACGAATATGGCGAGCCTCTGGAACTACCCCTTTACAGGGTAATACCCGGCTGGTCTGAGGGCCTGCGTCTTATGAGAGAGGGGGAAAGGGCAATACTCTATATCCCTGCCGACCTTGCATACGGCCCCACAGGATATGGCGGTTATATTGCCCCTAATGCTGTGCTTATATTCGATGTTGAGCTATTATCAATTGTTCAATAGGTACTCATTAATTATCGAGAAAAGGGTATTTTCCTTTGCTTTGACAATTCCCTTCTCCCTCTCGTAACTTTCACTTGAATCCGATGCGTGGGCTGTGTTAACCATGATATCATGACCAAACTCCCTTCGTACAGTTCCTCCCGGTGCCTTAAGGGGGTCTGTCGGGCCAAGTACGTCTCTAATCTTGCTCACCGCGTTTTCACCCTCGTAGACAAGCACCATGCACTTAACCGGCCCCGGCTCGTCGGCCATTTCCTTGGGGCAGCTATCGGGCCTTAGACCGGACATGAACGCTACGATTTTATAGAACTCTTCCCTCGCATATTCCTTGCCGAAACTGTCGGTAAGTGCATCGGCTGCTTTTTCGCTTAAGGTACAGTTAAACTCCCTCTCTAAAATTGACCTTGCCCTTTTCCCGAAAACAGGGGAAAGCTTTTCCATAAGGGCCGTTTCCACAGGGCCGTAGAAATCCAGGGCTTGATTTAAAGAGAAGTTGAAAACCTTGGTTCCGATGATCCTTAGTCCTGTTCTGGAAAACATGTCGATTATAGTACCGGGCTTACTCGAAGCGTATTGCCAATTGTCCGGCTTTAGGATAACCAGGGTTTCTTCAATCTTTGACATATCTAAATAGGTCATATTGTGCACAAGGTTATCGCAGTCCTTAAAGTTTTCATAAAAATGGGCCATATTCATGTCTGCAAGCTTCTGATGCCTTGGGGTTAAAACAGCAGGCTCAAAATAGATAACTTTCTCAGGGTCTTTCCTGTCCATAATCAGGTCTGCATAAGTGTCTCTGATTGTTTCACCCGAGAAAGTCTCTGAGCTTTGAGTCTCGTGAAAGAGTGCGCCGCAAACTTCCGAGAGCTTCCTGCAGGGGTCTATGCCGCGGAAAACCAGCAGCAGGGAACGGTGGGGCTTTCCGTTTGTAGGGCCAAGATTGTTCTCGATGTATGATGCAAGCAATTCCTGCCCCGTGCTAAGTCCCGACGCTTCCTGCTGACGTATAGAAGCCGCATACTCACTCACGAATTTCTCATCCGGGGCGATAATCTGCGCTCCGACGAGTTCCAAATCTGTCTGTGAAAGCAGCCGTGATATTACTCCGCCTGTTCTGCTCTTCCTCATGGAATGGGGGGTCACAAGGACGTATGATAGTTTCTTTTCCATTTTCGAATAGTAGCCGATTATCAATTTTTTGTCATTATGTGCGCACACGCCTTAACATTGGGACACTAATCAAGGTAAAATCAGGAATGAGTTTTTTGCTTGGAAGCATGCGTAACATCGGCATCATGGCACATATTGATGCAGGTAAAACAACAACCACCGAAAGAATTCTCTACTATACAGGCAGAAGTCATAGAATAGGCGAAGTGGATGACGGTGAAGCAATAATGGACTGGATGGAGCAGGAGCAGGAAAGGGGCATTACCATCCAAAGTGCTGCAACCACAACCTATTGGCAGAGGTCATTTAACGGCGAAAAAAATTCCGGTCCCCGATACAGGATAAATATTATTGATACCCCGGGTCATGTGGATTTTACTGCTGAGGTTGAGCGCTGTCTTAGGGTGCTCGACGGTGCTGTTGCACTCTTTGATGCCGTCCAGGGGGTTGAACCTCAGACAGAGACGGTCTGGAGACAGGCTGCAAAGTATAAGGTTCCCTGCATAGGTTATATAAATAAGATGGACAGGCTTGGTGTAAACTTTTTCGCAGTCCTTGAAGATATAAGAGCAAAGCTTGGAGCAAATGCAATTGCTCTGCAGATTCCCATAGGAGCGGAAAGCAGCTTCGAGGGTGTTATCGATCTAATCGAGATGAAGGAAATTCGTTGGGATTCTTCAAGTGATGGCGAAATTATGGAATTTTCACCCATTGCAGGGGAGAGAGAGGCTGCTGCAAGTGAATGGCGTGAATATCTGATTGATGCACTCTCTGCCGTCTCTGACCTTGTTACAGAAAAATATCTTGCAGGGGAAGAACTAAGCCCCGGTTTTTTAAGGGCAGAGCTTAGGAAGGCCGTAATCAGCCGAAGCATTTTCCCTGTCTTCGCAGGAGCCTCAAGGCGTAATATGGGAGTACAGCCCTTAATTGATGCCGTTGTTGATTATCTTCCTGCGCCGGATGAAATAGAACCGGTCGTAGGGTTTTCGCAGAAAAAAGAAGAAGAAATTCCCGTGCCATGTAATCCTGCCGGCCAGCCCCTTGGACTTGTTTTTAAGATTCAAAATGATAGAGAAGCGGGAAGTATTTGTTATATAAGGATGTACTCCGGTTCTTTCAAGCCCGGAGCAACAATCTTTAATATTGGGAAAAAGAAGAGGGAAAGGGCAAACAGGATTTTGCGCATGCATTCAAACAGGCATGAACCGATGGATGCCCTTACTGCAGGAGACATAGGTGTAATTATCGGAATGAAGCTTGCTCAGACAGGGGATACAATCGGTAGCGAGGGCTGGCCAATTCTCCTTGAAAACCTGAAATTTCCCGAGCCGGTAATATCTGTTGCCGTTGAGCCGAAAAACCATTCCGATTTAGAGAAACTCAAAGAAATTCTTGCGATCATCTCCAAAGAAGATCCAACCTTCCTTGCAAGAGAAAACGAGGAAACAGGACAGCTCATCATTTCGGGAATGGGAGAACTCCACCTCGATGTCCTTATAACAAGAATTCTAAAAGAGTATAACCTTGGCGCAAAGGTGGGAAACCCCCAGGTGACCTACCGTGAGTCCGTCTCTATTACCACAGAAAGAACCGAAACCTTCTCTAAAATTATTGCAGGGAAGGACAATGCAGCATCCCTGACTCTGAAAGCAGAGCCTCTGGAGCGCGGCTCAGGGAACCGTTATGTTTGGGCTGTTAAGAAAAGCGGCATCCCCGAAGAGATTAAAAATGCCGTTGAGAGGGGCATAACATCGGCCTTTCAGTCCGGCATAGTGCTGGGATACCCCTGCATAGACATCGGTATAACAGTCCTTGATGCCGGTTACTCCGAAACCACCGCCACGGAATTCGCCTTTGAAGCATGTGCAAGCCTTGGCTTTGACGAGCTCTGCAGAAACGCCTCCCCGATTTTGCTTGAGCCGATTATGGCGGTGAATCTTATCTCCCCCGGGGAGTTCGTCGGTGATGTAATGAGCCTTATTGCTCAGAGGGGAGGGCAGGTTGTTAACATGGAATCAAAGTTAAACTTTGATGAAGTAAAGGCACTTGCGCCGATGGCAAGCATGT
>WRKT01000028.1 GCA_009777995.1 Treponema sp.
AATTAATATACCCACTAACTCAAGCCAAAATGTCAGCGCTGTATTACAGCCGGCAAATGCAACAAACCAAGCTGTAACTTGGGAAGTGACAGAGGGCTCAAGTATCATAACCATTGATAGTACAAACTCTCTTAGCATTACGGTTAGCGCAGGGAGCAGTACCGGAAGTGCAACATTAAAAGTGACAACTGCTGACGGCAGCTTCACCGAGGAGAGGCAGATACAGGTAGCTGTTGCTCCGCCTCCGACATCAATCGGCATAAGCACGCCTACTCCTGTGCAGTTAATCGTGGCAGGCACAAGACAGATAGAGTACGAATTAGCTCCCGAGAATGCGGATACAAGGGTCACTTGGACAAGTCAACACAGCAGTGTGGCAACGGTAAGCAACGGCCTTATTACGGCTGTTGGTGTCGGTCAAACTACGATTACCGTGACAAGCGATCACCCAAATTCCACAGCAAGCTCATCAGTCACTGTCAGTGTATCTGTTTCGTCAGGAGGTGTAGCGCCTGACGGTATCTTTATCTACGATACAGATGGCACTGACATTACTGCACCCTCATGGACAGGTGATGGGGACGGCTCCTTCAGTGATCCCTTCATACTCTCTGACATCTTCCACGGGCAGGCGAAGGAGCTTACCTTTGGTGTTGCAGGCAGTGCAAACGCAAACAAGAATGTGCAGTGGCAGTCATGGTCAACTTACGGTATTGTAGAAAGTGTTGTAGGAAATAAGGTGACTTTTAGGGGCCTTAATGAAAATCTTACTACTCCCCGCAGGGCCCAATTCAGTATAAGCAGTGTCGCAGACCCCGGCTTATTTCACTTTATTGCCTTTGATGTAACACCTCCAAATCCCCTCCATGATGATACGCCATTTGCGATAGCAGATTTAAGTGATACTTCAAAGCACTTTAGTCATCATACGGTGTTCTCTTCTCTTAATCAAACAGGCAATGCAAGTGCAACACCCTATATACTTGGCATAACCACAGGGACTGCGAGTAATAATTCCTTGACTCTCACAGCAACCTTAAAAGGTGCAGGAAATAATATTCCTGCAAACACTAACCTTGTAGCTTTTATACCGCCTGCATCGGACAGCATTATTTCAATAACTCAAGCGGAGGCAATTCCGAAGCAGGGGTCAACCGATGAAGTCGAGATTGAGTTCACAGTTACTGCAAAGGGCCCCGGCGGTATGGCAAGCATTAACGTATACCCTGAAGGAAGGCTGGACCTTGCAAAGGAAATTCATTTCAGGGTGATACTCCCCCTCCCTGCAAGCCCTCCGGTCCAAATATCTCCAAGCGGGCCTACTAGTTTATCACAAGCAGTCTCAAGCCAAGAGTTCAGTGTCAGCTATGGCAGCTTCCCGGATGCCGATGTAGCAAAGATCGAGTGGCATGTTTCGGCTATAACAAGGACAGGGTATCTTGCGTTTAACGACACTGCCGATGCGGTTGAAATAACCTTACCCCATAACGACGCTAAAAGAAGGTTTGTAACTGTTACAAGGGCAGGCTCTACCATTCCTTCACCGAATGACCTTAGAGTGGGGGTAAGAATCTGGGATTACTATAATACGATCTCCGAACTGGAGCAGGTAAGCCGTGCACGAACTAGTACAAGCGGAGGAATTATAAGCATAAGTGAATGATAGCCTGTACAGTTTTTACAATTCCGGCTATCTTATACTAGAATCCCGCACACACAAAGTTCGCATATTGGCGAACTTTGTGTGTGTTTAATAGGAGTAAATCTTGAAAAAGATATCGGTTTTTATAGCAGTTCTTTTCATCTCGCTCCCGCTCTTTGCCATTGATATAAGATTCAACTCCCCTGTATTTTCAAACGAAGCACCCATCTCGGGCAATGTACCTGACGGACTAAGCCCTGAAGATTTGAGTTACGAAATATTCAATGACATTGAGAGAGAACTGCGATACCGGCTCAGCGGTTTTAGTGCAAACCCTGGAAATTTAATTGGAGCATTTGCAAATGCTTCGATATTTTCAAACCATGGTGCAGGTCAATACAGCTTTGGCACTTATAATAGGTTTGCCTTTACTATAGGCCCGATGGTCGGTTTTCGCCTTCCTGCGAGCTATTTAAGTTTTTCAGACGGATTAATCGGATCGGAAAATACAGCACCGATTGATCACGATGAACCTGCAATTACCACCTACGCTCAAATTCTAAACGCACAAATCGGCATAAACACTTCCGCCTTTTTTCTAAGAGACCTATATCTCGGAATAAAAATCGGTTATATGAATATGCCCATAGATATATTTTCATTTAATACCTTCTCAATTGGAGCAATGGCAAATTACAAGCTTTTGAATAATAGAAATATTGCTGCAGGTAGTCTCCAATGGAGCGGAATAAGTATCGGCACAGGCTTTATTTACCAGAACAGTGCCATAAGTGTAAATTACCCCCTTGAAATAGCAATAGAGGGAAGATCAATTTATGTTGACGATCATGAAGTAAGAGCAGGCGTATCAGATACTAAGTTTAACCTGGATTTCAATATTAATACTTATACGATTCCGGTTGAAGTGATGACTTCGATCAGGTTATTCAGTTTTATTAACCTCGCAGCAGGTGCAGGTTTAGACATAGGATTTGGCAGGGCAGACCTCAGTGCTAACGGCACTGTCACAACCGATTTCATGGATCTGCCGCCCGGTATAGTACAAATCAGCCCCGGAACCGTATCATTCCAAATAAACGGAAACTCAGGCCCAAGCATTTTAAATCCCAAGATCATGGCTGCCCTTGGTTTAGTTTTAGGTCAAGTAATGCTTGATATACCATTTACATATTACCCTCTGAATAACGGGATTAACTTTGGAATTACTATCGGGATTTTTCTATAAAATAACACCTTGACATTTGATTCAATGTGTATTACTATGTGTATAAGAGGTGTATAGTGAGAACAAATATTGTATTAAATGATGAACTGGTAAAAGAAGCATTTTCATATTCAACATCAATTCTTACCAAAAAAGACCTTATAGAAGCAGCTTTAAGAGAATATGTAAATAACAGGAAAAGAAAGAACATTAGAGACTTAAAGGGGAAAATCGAATTTAGAGATGAGTATGACTATAAAAGCATGAGGAAATAAATGATTCTTGCAGATACATCAGTTCTTATTGGATACTTTAAAAACAAGGAAGGTCTTCCATACGAGAAAATGGATTACATTATTGATCATGATATACCTTATGGCATTTGCAATTATATTTATCAAGAGCTTCTACAGGGGTCCAAAAACAACAAGGAGTTTAATTTATTAAAAGAATATTTTGACACCTTGCCTTTCTTTGACATAAAATTAGGAAAACAATCTTTTGAGAAATCGTCATTGATCTATATAAACTGTAGAAAAAGCGGAATTACCGTAAGAAGTACAATAGACTTATTAATTGCTCAAATAACAATAGAAAACAATCTGTATTTATTGCACGATGACAATGATTTTACCAATATGGCAAAGGTAGTTAAAGATTTAAAGATATACTAATGATGGACAATTAAAGCAAGATCCCTGTCAGCAATTGATCCACTAAAATCAAAACCCCTAAAACACCGGTGTAAATTGCAAACCCTCGCAGAGAATGTTTCCTGATAATCCTGAAAAGCAGGTGCATCGAAAAAAAGGCAACTATGCAGGCGCTAAGAGTCCCTATAACTAATGGCAATGCTCCGATACTACCCTCGGCAGACTTGGCGGCATTAATAAAGTCCCCTGCTTGAAGAACAAGCGCGCCCAAGATTGCAGGGATGGAAAGAAGAAAAGAGAAGCGGGCGGCATAGTTTCGATCAACCTTCCTGAATAAGGCGCCCGAGATTGTTGCGCCCGAGCGAGAAATGCCGGGAACTAGGGCCGCTGCCTGGAAAAGACCTATAATAAGGGCATCGCGCAGGGTCAGACCCGCGCCCGCCCCACCGCCGGCTCCCGCACCGCCGGCACCACCACCGCCGGCACCACCGAGCCCCCCACCACCCGACAGCTTCTCCGATAGGAAAAGCAGGCCCGACGTCACGAGAAACGCAAAACCAAGAAATGCCCCCGTTTGAAAAAGTTCCTCTATAAAGCCCCTGAAAACAAGGGCAACAATTACAGCAGGGATAGTTGCGACTATAAGGTAAAGCGTCAGGGGCTGAATTATACGGCGCAGTATGTCTAAAATGTCCTTGCGCAGAACAAAAAGCACCGCAAGAAGGGTCCCTCCGTGAACCGCAGTCTCAAAAACAAGGGCCGGCTCCTCTATGCCGAAGATCCTCTGCAGTAAAACCAGATGCCCCGAACTGCTCACAGGCAGGAATTCGGTAATGCCCTGAACAATTCCAAGAACCAAAGCTTCCCATACACTCATACAATATTTTCTAGTCGAAAATCATTTTTTTTTCTATAGGCAGAAAAGTCTCTCCATCCGGGTTTAGGGGAACAAGGCCATGGAGAAAGGCATAACGGGCCATCTGAGAGCGGTTATGAAGGCCGGTCTTTCGCATTACCGTGGAAATATAGTTTCGGATGGTCCCAACAGTCAGGTCCATTCTTCGGGCAATCTCCCCTGATGCGAAGCCATCACCAATATAGGTCAGAATCTGCAGCTCCGTCTTGGTTAAGTACTTTGTCGGATCATTGCCTTGATAACCGGTCTGCGGCTTTGGAGGGAAGTAATTTTGTGCACTGAACCCCTTTTGGTTAATTGCGGCAAGAAGCTGTAAAATTCTGGGAGCAAGGGAGGGACTTATATAAGACCCGCCGTCAGAAACACATCTTAAAATGGAAGGCAGAACAAGTATATCAGTATCCTTATTTACAAGCCCCGAAATTTGATTCGATGCCACCTTAAAAAGTCGATAATCATTAATTTGAGCAATAAGGATGATAGCCGCAGTTGAGGGGGAACGTGTTTTTAGGAGGGGAGGAATCTCCTCACCTTCAATATACTGCAGATTATTGTCCAGAATTACGATATCCGGTTTTAAGCTGCCGACAAGTTTTAAGGCATCGTATGCATCTTTTCCGCCGGCAAGCACCCTAATATCATCATGGTTTGATAAAACCTCGGTAATATTATCTCTGTCTTGTTTCTGAGGGATGACCACGACAGCCTTTATCATATTAAATTCTCCTTAAAAATCGACTAATTGGAGATATTAAAGACATTATATAAAATATAAAAAACACCTCCCATAGTCAAGGGAAAATTAATGATATTTAAAATATTTTTCTTGACGGCAGACTCATACCATGCTAGAATTGGACAGTATCCAGTTTGGACTACCTAATTATCATATCTAAATGGAAAATACATGCAGTATTTTGACACTCATGCCCATATAGGGCTCGTTTGTGAAGACCCTATCGAGCAGTTAATGGTTATACAGGAGGCCCGCCAAGCTTCCGTGACCCGGCTCGTTTCTATATGCAATAGTCTCTTTGATTTTGTAAGGGTATACGAAAATTTGAAATCTGCCTTAAATGTGTATCATTCTGTGGGTGTTTCCCCTTCAGAGGTAAAGAACCCGGGAAAGGACTGGATTCAAACCATAGAAGCAAGCGCAAGGCTTCCTAGGGTGGTGGCTCTTGGGGAAATTGGCCTCGATTATTATAGGAAGTTTGGTGATAAAAAGTCTCAAATAGAGCTTTTCATAACCCAATTGGACCTTGCAGGTAAGCTAAATCTTCCTGTTATTATCCATAATAGGGAGGCAGGCAAGGATGTTCTTGATATTTTGAAAGACAGGCTCCCTCCAAGGGGCGGAATCCTCCACTGCTATTCAGAGAATGCCGAATATGCCAAGAAGGCCCTCGATCTGAACCTCTATTTCTCTTTTGCAGGGAATTTAACCTATAGAAATGCAAAAAACCTGCATGAGACAATTGATGTACTCCCCACGGACAGGATCCTTATTGAATCCGAAAGCCCCTTTATGGTGCCTGCCGACCATAGAGGCAAGAGAAATATGCCGAAGTATCTGCCCATAACTGCCCGTTTCCTTGCAGAGATGCTGGATATGGATGATGAAGAACTCGCTAATCTTCTCTGGGAAAATTCAAACAGGTTTTTCGGGATTGCCGACGAGTAGTTTATACCATCCTCTAAAAATAGGCTCTCTTGAACTTGCGGGCAATCTCTTTCTCGCACCTGTGGCAGGATATACCGACAGGATCTTCCGCTCCATCTGTTGGGATTTCGGTGCAGATTTTAGCTTTACAGAGCTTGCATCGGCAGAGGCCATAACAAGGGGCGGGAAACCCACCCTCGAAATAGTCAGACGCGGCGAAAACGAGAAACTCTATGCAATACAGCTCTTCGGCCATGACCCCAAGACAATGTTCAATGCCGCGATGGCCCTCGCCCCGCTTAACCCCGATGCAATCGACATAAACGCAGGCTGCCCCGTGCCAAAGGTGGTAAAAAACGGTGCAGGCTCCGCCCTGATGAAGGACCCCTCCCTGCTTGCCCGTATTATCAGGGCAGTTGTGCGTGCAGCAGAAGAGCTAAAAGGTATTCCCGTAACAATAAAAATACGTTCCGGCTGGGATTCGGAAAACCTAAACTATAACGAATGCGGGCACATCGCCGCCGAGGAGGGTGCTGCTATGGTCACCCTCCACCCGAGAACCAGGGGCCAGTACTATACAGGCAAAAGTGATTGGTCCCATATTGCCGATCTCGCAGGGAGGTTGAAAATCCCCGTATGCGGCTCAGGCGATCTCTTCAGCCCGGAAGATGCCGCTCGCATGCTTGGTGAAACAGGTTGTGCCGCTGTCATGTTCGCTCGCGGAGCAGAGGGAAACCCCTTCATCTTTGAAGCAGCAAAATCCTTTTTTCAATTGGGCCGGTGGGAAGTAAAACCCTTTGAAGAGCGTATCAAGATAGCGCTTAAGCACCTTGAGCTCCTTGCCCTCGAAACAGGAGAATCAAAGGCATGCAGGGAAATGCGCAAGCAATTCGCTGCCTATACGAAGGCTCCGCCCGGTCGGAAAGGGGTAAGGGGCAGTGCGGCCCTTCGAAATAATCTTGTAAGGGCAGGTTCCATAGAGGAATATCAAAAGATATTATACGATTTTACAAGATCTGCCTTTACACAAGAGGCAAATTAAACGTATCTTTATATGATGAAAATTATTCGGCGGCCTTTCCGCTATAGAAACGATAATGTAGTTTATTACCTTATAGGCATTACCTTTCTTTTTTATCTTGCACAATTATTTTTAAGAAGTATCCCTATTGTTGGGATTTTTTCAATGAACCCGATTATAGTGATGCGCCTCGGCTGGGTATGGCAATTTACCACTTATATGTTTATTCACCATCCGACAAATATTGGTCATATCCTCTTTAATATGTTTGCCCTTTTCATTTTCGGCCGTCAGGTTGAATGGAAGATGGGAAGCAGGGAGTTCCTTCTATACTATCTTCTTACAGGCACCCTTGCGGGCATCTTTTCCTTCTTTGTATACACGCTTACAGGGCAGGTATGGATTTCCCTAATGGGTGCATCGGGGGCAATATTCGCAGTTCAATTCGCCTATGCAACCTTCTTTCCTGACTCGGTGATCTATATTTGGGGCATTCTTCCCCTTAGGGCACCAATCATGGTCCTTGGTTTTACGGGCATTGAGCTGTTTTCCATGTTTACAAGAAGCGGCGGCAATGTGGCACATATCACCCACCTTGCAGGTTTCCTTTTCGCTTGGGTTTATTTTTCGGTGCGCTTCGGAATTAATCCCTGGAAGGCAATGCGTCGCAGATAGCGGCGCAGGTAGCTTACCCGAAGATATACTTTGCCATTGTGCTGAAAAGGATGTCTGCATCAATGGGCTTACCAAGATGATCATTCATCCCGGCAGCAATGCATTTCTCGATATCCTCACGGAAGACATTGGCTGTCATTGCAACTATTGGAATCTGCTTCGCAGACTCCATAGCCCTAATAGCTTTGGTGGCCATAAAACCGTCCATTTCGGGCATCTGAACGTCCATCAGAATCAGCTTATACTTACCCGGGTTTTCCTTGAACATTGACACCGCAATTTTCCCGTCTTCTGCAAAGTCAATCTTAACATTGGTTTTTTCAAGTATTGCTTCCAGGATCTCTCTATTAATCTCGTTATCCTCGGCTGCAAGAATGGTCAAGCCTGAAAAATCATACTCATCGACTGCCTTCTTCTTCTTTTGTTCAATGAAGATGCTGTCGGTATCAAGCCCCATACATTTATTAAGGGCATTAATTATCATCGACGGGAAAACAGGCTTTGGAATAAAGTGCTTAATCCCTGCGGAGATCGCCTCGTTCTCTATAGTGCTTAGGTCATCAGCCGATACAAGGATTATCATGGCATCATCACCTGCAATCTCTTTAATTCTTCTCGTAAGGGTAATCCCGTCCATTTCGGGCATTTTTAGATCAACAAAGAAAACATTGTATGGAAGATTTCCTGATCTCTCGATCATTTCAAGAGCTTCTTTTCCGCTCGAGGCCACATCACAGGGTAAGTTCAAAGATTCCATTATATGGGAATAATAGGCGGTCATTTCATCCGAATCATCAACAGCAAGAATCTTAATATCTTCCCTGTTAATTTTAAGACTGAACTCGTAGGACGATTTCTCACTGCCCTTCTGTAAAACAATCGTAAAAATAAACTTTGAACCCTTTCCCTGCTCAGACTCGACCCAAATACTGCCGCCCATAAGCTCGACAATGCGCTTTGATATTACAAGGCCAAGCCCCGTACCTCCGAATTTGTGGGAAATACTGCTGTCTGCCTGCCCGTAGGAAGTAAAAAGCCGTGCCTTCTGATCTTCGGAAATCCCTATGCCTGAATCTGCAACTTCAATTCTCAGAGTTATATCATCATCAATCTCTTCTATCTTAAAGACACTGATAATCACCTTACCCAACTCAGGGGTGAACTTTACTGCATTCGTAAGCAAATTTGTTATAACCTGGGACAGCCTAAGCTCATCACCGCATACGGAAAGGGGAACATCCTTTTCAAGCTTAACCACCAGGCTCTGTTTCTTCGCCTCTGAGCGAATATTTACCACCTGGATTATATTCATCAGCATTTTTTCAAGATTAAAATCGCCCGAAAGAAGTTCAAACTTATCCGCTTCGATTTTTGACATATCAAGTATGTCATTCAATATACCAAGGAGATGATCAGAGGCATTCTTCGCCCTTTCAAGACAGCTTTTGATTCTTTTTAGGTCTTCAGTGTCCATTGCCATGCTTAACATACCAATTATGGCATTAAGGGGAGTGCGAATCTCATGACTCATCCTTGAAATAAACTCACCCTTTGCAGCCGAGGCCTTATGAGCTTCAGCCTCCGAGGCAATCATGGTCAGGTGAATGTCCAAACGTCTTAGTAAAAGCTCGCTATAAAAAGGCTTATGTATATAATCCAGGGCCCCAAGATTAAGGCCTCCCATTTCACTGTTCGGGTCAATCCTTGCACTCATAAAAATTACAGGAATATCTTTGAACCTTTCTTCTGCCTTTAGCTTCCGAATAGCCTCGTATCCGTCCATTTCGGGCATATCCACATCCAAAAGGATCAGATCGGGAGTAATGCGCTCAAGAAGCTCGAACATCTTGGCTGCCGAAAGCACGGGAAATACCCGATATAAGGACTTTAATATCTGCCTGCAGGCAGTCAGGCTTGCACTATTATCGTCAACTATGATTATGGTTTTCAGCCCTTCCATCATTCATATATTATAGTATATAAATGATTTTTTTTTAAGCCGGCAGTTGCTTCCACCCTCTTAGCTATGTTATTCTGATTAAGGAATGGAGGAAATGGATGGAAATCAATATTCCGGGCATAGATGCAGAAAAGGCCTTGGATCTTTACGATGATGATTTTGATATTTTCCTGATGGTTCTGCGCTCCTATGCAGCAAACACTCCCATGGTTCTGGACAGACTAAGAAGTGTATCTGCGGAAACATTGGCCGACTATGCAGCAAATGTGCACGGCGTAAAAGGTACAAGCGCAAACATAGGAGCCGAAGAATTAAGAAAGGCAGCCCTAAAGCAAGAGGGCCTTGCAAAGGCAGGCGACCTATCCTCAGTACTTTCTAATAATAATACTTTCCTAAGCGATGCAGATACCCTTTTAAAAAACATTAATAAATGGCTGGAAGAATATGATAGCGAGGATAAATAATGAAGCAGGAAAATCACGAGAAGCATATCGGACTAAACATAAAATTAACCGGGATATATACCATTTTTTTCCTGATTGCAGTTGCAATTTTCCTTTTCTCCGGCGCCCGTGCAATTCAAACTTCCAGCTTAGAGACCACCGCTATAATGGGATACGAAAAATTAAACAGTGATATCATCCACCTGGAGAATGAAATAAGAAGAGAGTTTGGCCAACTAAGGCTTATAGGCAATGACCTTGTGGACGAGAGGGGCATTTCCATAAGAAACAGGTATGAGCCTGTGGACAGACTTGGCAGACAGCTTGGCATAGTTGCAACCATCTTTGTAAGAGAAGGCGATGATTATCGCAGGATAAACACAAGCATCACTGACGATTCGGGAAGCCGTGCAGTGGATACCTTCCTTGGAACAGGGAGCATGGCATATCCGTCAATACAGGCAGGTGGAGAATACTCAGGGCCCGCTATAATTCTTGGCAATGAGTATCTGACAAAGTATAGGCCTATCTTTGCCGCTGACAATAGATCAGTAATCGGGATTTTATTTATTGGCAAGGAAATAACAACCATCGAAAGAATTATTTCAGATAATGTTCAAGAGCAGATTCTTATGATGGCGATAATTGCCCTTGGAGTTCTTCTTGCATCAATTATTACAAATATTATCAGCCTTAGAATCATTTTAATAAAGCCAATTCGTTTTGCAACCCAAATGCTAAAGGAAATCTCGGAGGGGGAAGGAGACCTTACAAAACAGCTATTAATTTCAAGCAGTGATGAAATCGGCATACTTGCCTTCTTCTTTAATAAGACCTTTGGAAACATCAAAGACCTTATCGGGATAATTAAAAACAAGGTCAATGCGCTTACAAATACAAGCTTTGAGCTTTCTGCAAACATGGAAAAAACCACCGAAGCCATCGATCAGATCACTTACAATATGGACACAATGAAAGAGTTAGTCGATCAGCAGGAGCATAAGGCAGTTGAAGCAGATAAGGCCGTTGAATCCATAAAGGGCAGCATAGATAACTTAAATATGCTTATAGCAGAGCAATCCGAGAGCGTAAATACATCCTCATCTGCAATTGAGGAAATGACAGCAAATATCCATTCAGTAACGCAAACCTTGATTGCAAATAATAAGAATGTTGATAACCTAATGGAAGCATCTGAAAACGGGAAAAGTGGACTGCTTGTCGTTGCAGAGAAGATACAGGAGATTGCAAAAAGCTCAGAGGGCCTCCTTGAAATTAACTCTGTAATGGAAAACATCGCAAGTCAGACAAACCTGCTTTCGATGAATGCCGCAATTGAAGCGGCTCATGCAGGTGAATCGGGAAGGGGCTTTGCAGTTGTAGCAGCAGAAATCAGAAAACTCGCTGAATCGTCGGAGAAGCAGTCAAAAACCACAGCAAACATGCTGAAACAGATCAAGACCTTAATTGACAGCATCACAAAGTCCTCCGATGATGTCCTTGCGCGCTTTGAGGCAATAGACACAGGGGTTAAAACGGTCTCCCAACACGAGCATAATATCCGCAACGCAATGGAAGAGCAGGAAGTTGGCGGAAGGCAAATCTTAGAATCCATCGGCCGCTTAAAGGAGATCACAGTATCTGTTAAAAACGGCTCTGCCAGCATGTCCGAATCGGGCAATGATCTAATCAAGCAAACCCATGAGTTTATCAAGATAAGCGATCAGGTCCTCGAAGGAATGAACGATATAGTAAGCGGCGCAATGGTGGAAATTAAAACCGCAATACATCATGTAGAAGAAATGAGTGTCGAGAACAATAAAAACTTCACAGAGTTAAAAGGCGAAACAGAAAAGTTCAAGGTCTCAACCGGCTTAGAAAAGAAGAAGGTCCTTATTGTCGATGATGATGTCACCCATCTTACCGCAACAAGGGGCATGCTGGAAGGCGAGTTTGATGTAGTCACAACAAAATCAGGACACGATGCCCTGATGCTCTTCTTCCAGGGCCTTGACCCCGACTTCATCTTACTTGACCTTATTATGCCCAACATGGACGGCTGGGTAACCTACGGAAGGATAAAGGCAATAAGCGATCTGCATACGGTCCCGATTGCCTTCTTTACGTCCTCCGATGATCCTGAGCATATTAATCGTGCAAAAACGATGGGAGCTGTGGATTTCATTAATAAGCCCACTAAAAAGAGCGAATTAATTGAAAGAATTAACCGGCATATTAAGGTGAAGCAAAACGCCGATAATTAAGAAGTGAAGAAGTATTCTTTCCTTTTTTTCATATTGATGGTCTCCATTATGATCCCTCCCCTGCTCCAAGCCCAGGCTGTACTCAGGGGCAGGGTGAGGGTGGAGTTTGAGCCTATTTACGGCGGCTATATCGATGTAGTTTACCCCCTGGACATGGAAGGCGCCTCCCGGCGTGCTTTAGAGGAAGCCTCGATGTTTTTTGCCGCTCAGATCTACGGCTGGTCCTTCCATTACGATATTGGAGAGAGGGCAAGGGGAATCGATGAGGAGTTTACCCTTACCCCCCTTGGGGAGATTTATTGGGGTGATCCTGCCTTCCATGTAACCCATGCCTATATGGACTCAAATGTCATGAATCCCGTCCTCTCTGTATGGATGGACTATAGACCAAGGGAATACCAGCAAAGAAGGCTTGAAATGTGGGCGATGGGCAATGTAAGACCCATTCAGGGCACAGGCTACGGTCCCTACGGTAATCCGCATCTTGTATCAACCTGGCTTGAAATAAAAAGAGAGGCTCTTGAGGATGCAGCAAGGGCCGCCGTCAGGGCAATGCTTCAGGGTCAGGAGCGTAACAGGCCAAAGGAAGTACGCGGCCTTATAGCCCTCGAGAACTTTCCTTCATATCACATTGATGCAGGCCGCTGGGCCTGCCAAGCCCGTTTCAGGGTGATAATCGAAGAAATTATCCCCTTCGCAGCCCATTAATCCCCGGGATTATCTTTCGACAGGGCCCCCTGCCCAAACCCAATTAGGCCATGAGCCGTTATAATTAAGGACACGCTGGGGCCAGCCCATAATATCAATAAGAATGAAATATACCATCGAGGTCCTTGTACCTCCGCTGCAATGGACTATAATCTTGGCATCCCGGGGTATATCCCTAAAAAGATCCTCATAATACAGCCTTGGGAAGTGCATGCCTGTACTCAGATCAAGGAAATCATCAGGATACCTGAAGGGAATTGCACTCGGAATCCTCCCTGCGTCCCATTCGCCCTGGGTTCTTACATCCAAAATAACCCAATCGGGGCTTAGATGGGCATTCATTACATCCCTGAAATCGGCCCTGACATTGCTAACATTCGTTCTGCCGACATAGGTCCTTGCAGGTCTTGGGGCTGCAGGGGTATTGCCAACAGTTCCGCCTGCGGCCAGCCATGCTCTGGTTCCACCCTCAAGTATCCTTACATCCTTATGGCCGTATGCGAGAAGATTCCATGCAATGCGTGTTCCCCACAAACTATTATTATCGCAGTAGGTAATCACTGTTGTACTATTATCAATGCCGTGCGCTCCGAGAACAGCCTCATGAACTTCCTTAATTTCAATATCAAAGACATTTCCTTCAAAATCACGGTATAAAGAGTCCCTTGCTATCCAAATAGCCCCGGGTATTACCTGGTTCGGCTGTTCGGAGAAATCAACCACAACAACATTATCCTGCTGCATAAGCTCTACAAGCTCAGAAACGGTTACCCATCTTTCGGGGAATGCTCTTTGGCCTGTATCTCTTGGGATGACTGTAATGGTTGGGGTGCCGGCAGTTGGCCTGTTACAGCTCATCAGTAATGCAAGCAAAATAGACACAATTAATACGGGAAACAGCACAGTTTTTTTCATAATCACCTCCAAATCTGCCGACTCTTAAATTATAAGTTCCGGAAGGGGGTATTGTCCAGTAAGAAGGAATCAATATATATTAAATTAATGAAAAATATACGAATTGCGACATTAATTAAGATCATAATCCCCATATATTTGCTCTGTGCTGTCGTAATTTTCTTAAGCTTCTATACATATAACTCGGCAATTAATGAAAGAAACACCATTTTACACAGAACTCTTGAAGGACTTGGAGGCGCCCTGGTTTTTCAGGCGACTCCTGCCCTGAATAATGCCGAAGCAAGATCAGAATCAATGTATATTTTGCTTATTTTTGTAATAAGTATCAGCGTATTAATAACATTAATATCCCTTTTCATAATCACCTATAAACTCCTGCCAATAAGAAATCTTGTAAACACAGCTACAGAATTGTCAAAGGTAGATATAGAAGAAAATAACCTGGCAATACCAAATGATGAGCTCGGCTTTCTTACAAAAGAGCTTGCCCATAAAATAAAGAGCCTTGATGCGAACATGAAACTATTGGAAGAAGCCGTTGAAAAGGCCAATGCTGCAAGCAATGCAAAAAGTGATTTTCTGTCTGCGATGAGCCATGAGATTCGTACCCCGATGAATGCCATTATTGGCATGACAGCAATAGCAAAAAAAGAAAGTGATCCCGAACGCATTAATTATGCTCTTGATAGGATAGAAACTGCTTCTACACATTTGCTGGGTGTTATTAACGATATTCTTGACATATCGAAAATAGAGCTAAGTAAAATGGAACTTTCCTTTATTAATTTTGATTTCACTAAAATGATAGACAGGGTATGCAATGTAGCTACAACGAAGATGCTGGAAAAGGGACAGCATTTTATAGTTGATATTGATCCTGAAATACCAAAAATACTTTACGGTGATGATCATCGTTTAGCGCAGGTGATTGTTAACCTGCTGTCAAATGCAAGCAAGTTTACCCCCGAAAACGGAAATATATCTCTTAATGCGAAATTACTAAGTACTGAATATCATGAATGTATTTTAGAAATGCAAGTAAAAGATTCAGGAATAGGAATCGCAAAAGAAGAGATGGGAAATTTATTTTTAAAGTTTCATCAGGCGGAGGCAGGCATCTCACGCAAGTTTGGCGGGACAGGACTTGGACTATCCATTTCCAAGAGCATAATAGAAATGATGGGCGGCGAAATCCGGGTGGAGTCCGAGCCGGGAAAGGGCTCGATTTTCATTTTTACAGTAACACTTGGTATCGTTGAGAACCCGGGAGCTGTACAAGATCTTGAAAACAGTTCGGATTCAAAATCCTATAACGAAGATATAGATTTTGCAGGAAAACATATATTACTTGTTGATGATGTTGATATAAACCTTGAGATTGCCTGTGCCCTGCTTGAACCAACCGGAGTAACAATAGACACCGCGTTAAGCGGAAACGAAGCCATTGACTCAATCAAAGCAAACCCGGGCCGCTACGATCTTATTTTCATGGACATTCAAATGCCCGGCATTGACGGAATGGAAACAACAAGACGAATTCGCACTCTCGGTACGCCTAACGCGGGAAGCGTTCCAATAATAGCCATGACGGCTAATGTGTTTAAAGAGGACATCGAAAAATGCATTGAAGCAGGAATGAACGGTCATGTAGGAAAACCCATAAACATGGATGATGTTATAAGAGTTTTATCGCAGCATTTAAAAAATTAAGCAATTATTTTCCCACATCCCTTCCAAGATTAATCTTATTCGTAGAAAAATTATCAACACTCCTTGTCTTTTGAAAGAAGCGGGGCATTGCCTTTATCATCGAATCCCTTGAATAAAAGACATCATCTTTGGCAATGGGCAGGCTAACCGGCTGCCTTGTAAGCGAAGACTTATAGATTGCCATTATCAGCTCCATAGCAGATCGCCCGTCATTGCCGTTAATTGCTAATTTTTCCTTACCTTCTATTGCCGCAAGAAAGTTAGAAATTTGTGCAGGGTGGCCCTCAAGGGGAATCGCAGGAATCGAGTCGTAACGTCTCTGTAATGAATCGGCGGCCTCCCTGTTTTCCTCGGGGAAACCGTTGGGCAGGGCCCTGCTCGAAGCAGTCGCCCAGGGCACCGAAAGCCTGCCCTTCTCGGCCTGGAAGACAAGTTCCTGCAGCTCGTCGTGGTGCACAAGCGAAGCCGTTATTTGGGCAAGTAGCCCCGGATACTCAAGAATTGCCATGCCAAGATCCTCGCATTCGGAATTGTCATGCCCCACATTGGTAATTATTGCAGTCACCCTCTGCGGCATTCCAAGCATCCACAGGAGCAGGTCAATGTGATGCACCGCATGGCTTGTAACACAGCCACCGCACTCCCCTTCCCAGGTGCCCCTCCACCAAATATCGTAGTAATTGCCTCCCCTCCACCAGAGGGAGTTCGCAGCCGCATACAGGATCTTCCCTGCATCGCCACTTGCAATCATGGTTTTTACCCTTTGGTTCGGGGTCTTAAAGCGATTCTGTGCTACAGGAGAGAGAATTTTCCCGGTTTTTTCTGCGGCGGCTATCATTGCATCACATTCGGCTAAGCTTGGGGCCATAGGTTTTTCGACAAGGACATGCATTCCGGCCGTAAGAGCTTTTACTGCAGTTTCTGCATGGGTTGCAGGAGGAAGGCAGATGGAAACGGCGTCGATACCGCCTGCCGAAAGAGCATCATCAAATTCTTTAAACGCCCTTGCGTTTTTAAAACCTTTTTCCTTGATTAACTCTTCGGCCTTCTCGGGAAATACGTCGCAGACCGCCCTTACTTCACATCTATTTTTAAACTGCAAAAATGCATCCGCATGAACCTGAGCAATGGCACCTGCCCCGACTATCGCAATGCCTGTCATATCAATCTCCTTATTAACCCCTACTTTTCGAGAATATCGGCTCTTGTATAAGTTTCTCCCTCTACCTTAATTTCTGCTTTCGGGAAAATAATTGGCCTTGTTATAAATTCTAACCCGCTCGACTTTGCAATAATGGTATCCTCACTCTTGGTTCCCGTAATCGAAGGATTCCAGCAGAAAGCCTGATTCTCCTGAATGATCCCCTCGTGTGAAAAATCCACCCTATAATCGCGTGGCACATAACCTATGGGCCCGCCCTGGTGGTGCAAGTCGAATTCTTTTCCAAAGCCCCGCTCTTCATAGGCCTTCTTACCCGCAAGGAAGGGATGTTGAAAACTTTTTCCCGGAATCGAGTTTTTCATAAAGATTAAATCTATTTCCTGATTCAATCGAAGTTGCTTTCTTAATTCAGTACTTACAGGAACGAAGTTCACATAACGGGAGAGACAGACAATAAGCCCCCCCATGCTGAAGTTGCCTCCTAACTGACAGCGACTCTTTATGCGCTTTTCTGTTGCAATCGGATGACGGTAAAGACTAATCCGCTCATCGGCAGCAGCCATTGCAGAATGGAAGACAAGGCCGTTACTCGCAAGAATCTCAGAAAGCCTGCCAATAACTTCATACTCCGTGACACCCGGGCGCAAAGATGCAAGTGTTTCCTCAACAGAAAGGGATGCAAGATAGCCAAGCTCCCTATAACGATCCAGCTCGCCCTCTGTTAGAGAAAAGCGCAATTGCTGTACAAGGGCTGCGACATTAGATCCAAGCGAGGAGCCGTGATCAAAGGCGAGAGCATTGCCTCCAAGCTTCTTGATAGTCGCAGCTTCCCAACCGGCATCATGCCATATCCCAAAGTGCAGGGGGAAACCAAGCTCCTCCAGCTTCTCTTCATCAACCATACGGGTATTCTCGATGGAATTGGTAAGTGAGTATTGGGCATCTAAAGTCACTAAAAGCCCGCAATTTCCCATCTCTCCAATGCCCACATAGTTTTTACCCCCGCAGGTGAGCCAAGAAAAATTATCCTGCCTTTTTAGGTAAATTGCCGATAACTTTTGCTCCTTCATTAAGTTTCGAAGGCGCTGTAATTTTATATCAATTTCTTCCCTCTTGGTCATGCTTGTTTCCTCCGGGATACAGAATAGATTGTATAGAGAATCGAAAGAATGGTAGCCAGAATAAAGGCTCCTGAAATCGGCCTTGTAATAAAGACAGTCCAGTCGTTATGCGAAATTAAAAGCGCCCTGTTCAGGTTCTGCTCGGCTAAGGGCCCAAGGATTAAACCAAGGATCATGGGGGCACCCGGGAAATCATATTTTTGCATAAAGAAACCGACTATGCCGAAGGCGAGGGCAATTAATGCATCGGTGGTATTGTTTGAAAGTGTATATGCCCCAAGAAAGCAAAAGAGCATTACTATCGGCATGATGATATGCCGGGGTACATCGAGCAGTTTAGGCCAAAATTTCGTTCCAATAAGACCAAAGAATAACATCAAAAACTGCATGATAATAAATGCCATAAAGAAGGTATTTACGGCTTGAGCATTTTCGATAAAGAGCTGGGGACCCGGTCTTATACCAATCAGCATAAATGCACCAAGCATTACTGCAGTCACTGTATCCCCCGGGATTCCAAGGGTTAGCATTGGAATCAGGGCGGCGCCGGTTGTTCCGTTATTAGAAGCCTCAGGCGCGGCAATCCCCTCGACTATGCCGGTCCCGTATAATTCTTTCCGCTTTGAAAAGCGCCTCGAAACTTCGTAGGCAAGAAAACAGGAAATTGCGCCTCCTGTTCCGGGGATTATACCAATGCTTATTCCGATAATAGAACCCACAAGAATTGGTACAATAATCCTGAAAAACTCATCCTTTGTAGGAAGCATACCCCCAAAACTCGAAGTCTCCTGCTTAACTTGTGGGGCTTTATTATTCAAATCCGAAAAAACCTGGGCAAGAGCAAAAATACCCACTAGCATGGGTAGAATATTAAAACCTGCCATCAATCTTACAGCCCCGAATGTATAACGCAGGGAACCTGAAATAATATCGATTCCGACAGTGGAAAGGAAAAGCCCCATGAAACCACTAATAAGACCCTTAACAAGGCTTTTCCCCGATGCACTTGCCATAATAGTAAGACCAAAGATAGAAAGAGCAAAAAATTCGGGCGCCTGGAAGTTAAGCGCAACACGCGCAAGCTGAGGCGCAACAAGTAAAAGACAGATCCCGCTTAAGAATCCTCCGATTGCGCTTGCAAAAACCGCCGTAAAAAGGGCCTTCCCTGCCTTACCGTTTTGAGCCATCGGATATCCGTCAAGCACCGTAGCCGATGCCGAAGGGGTACCCGGAGTCTTAAGCAGTATCGCAGCGATTGAGCCCCCGTACATTGAAGCACAGTACATTGCAGCAAGCACTGCCATTGCAGGAACCCTGTCAAGCTGATAGACCAGAGGCAATAAAAGTATTATCCCCATGGAGCCGCTCATCCCGGGGATTGCGCCGATTATTATTCCCCCAACGGTTCCTATCACCATCATCAACATGGTGAAAGGGTGAAGAGCTTCAATCAAGCCCTGGAACATCATCATGAATGTCATAGTTTGCCTACCATCTAAAATAAAAATCCGGCAGGATCACATAGAAGACATAGTTGAATAAAAACCAACTAAGACCTGTTGAGATGATGCAAATCAAAATCATTTGCTTCCATTTACGAGCCCCGTATTGGAATAGGAACAGGAAGAGGAAAATGGGGGTTGTTATCAGGTAACCGAGATACCTCATTAGAAAGACATAAGCCCAAAAGGAAAGGGCAAGGATGGCAATGCCCCCAAGTTCTTTAAAGGTGATAGACTTTTGTCCGGCTTCCTCACCTGAACGTGAGAGACGACGCATGCCCAACCAGCCCTGTACGGCAAGAATTGAGCCGAGCAGCATCAGAACCCCGGTAACGAGCATGGGATAGCCGCCGGGGCCAAGGCCGAATGTCGCAGGCGCAGGCATATTACGTGCTATGTTAAACATTATGCCTGCAAAGACAAGTATCCCGGTCCCTGCGAAAAAATCGGCCTTAGGTGTCATTCGTGCTAGTTTCGATCAACTAATATCGATCGCCCAAACGATTACTCTGAATGATGTTTCTATATAACTCACTCTCTTCGATTATCATTCTTTCGTATTCTGCACCTGTGGCATAAATCGGATTCATTGAAAGCTGGCGCAGATCGTTTTGGAAATCCGGGTTCAAGGCAATCTGCCTGAAAATTTCTTCGTAACGCCTAACAATGCCCTCAGGGGTATCCTTGTGGATTACAGCCCCTCTTGTCTGCCTGTTGATTGCATTTATGCCCATTTCAACCGTGGTCGGCACATTCGGATAACGAGCCATTCTCCTGTCCCCGATTACAACAAGCATTCTAAGATCACCTGCGTCTACGTTAAGAAGGCCTTCTGCAGGGACATTAACCGATGCGTCAATCTCACGGGCAAGGGTGGCTTGAGCCGAGGGGCCGCCGCCGCCAAAGGGAATATGATTCACATCGATGCCTGCCGCAATGCAGAACTGCAGGGCTGCAAGATGGTTCCCTCCTCCTGCACCGGAATTGCCAAGGGTCAATCTGCCCGGGTTTGCCCTTGCAAAGGCAACAAGGTCATTCACCGTCTGAAAGGGTGAATCTCTGTGCACGAGTATATAGGGGCTGTCGTCAACCGAGGCGAACAGGGGCCTGAAGTCGGTGGCCTCGTAGGGGACGCTTGCCATGTGGGTTCTGATTGTCTGTGCAGTCGCCCACATTGCGATAGTATAGCCGTCAGGTCTTACTCCCATAAACTCGGTTACACCGACAACACTGGAAGCACCTTCAACATTCCTTACGATCATCGTCTGCCCGTTTGCATACAACGGGAAATAGTTTGCAACAGTCCTGAACAATAGGTCAGATGCGCCGCCCATGGCCCAGGGAACAATTACAGTCACCGGCCTTGTCGGAAAGTTTGCATAATCGTCGGTTTGCCTTGAACCGCCTGCAAATACCCCTACAGTCAGAGTAAGAGCAAGAACCAGACAAAGTATGATGCTTTTAAGATTTTTCATAAATTCCCTCCAAAATATGTATTACTTGCTAATTTTATTCCTATTAAATTGAGAAGTCAACCGGCTTTACAGCGCAGCTTCCATCTTGTATACTAGTATACAAGATGGAAACCAATACACGGGATACAGTTTACTCAAGCCTAAGGGACAGTATTATCAACCTGAATCTTGCTCCCGGAACCGGGATCAGCGAAACTGAGCTTTCAGGAAGGTTTAAACTCAGCCGCACTCCGATTCGGGAGGCCCTGATTCGCCTTTCAAAGGAAGGGCTTGTCCGGGTAGTTCCGCAGAAGGAGACCCTGGTTTCTCTAATCGATCTCATCAGGGTGGAGCAGGAGTTCTTCCTTAGAGAGAGCCTTGAGGAGGCAGTCCTCGGGCCTTTTATTAAGCACTGTGAAAGCAGGCATTTTGCCGAAATGGAAGGTCTTATAGTCAGACAAAAGGATGCCATTAAAAGTAAATCCTATGTTGACTTTATTAAACTCGATGATAATTTCCACCGGATTCTTTTCGATGCCGGAGGGCAGCACTTGAGCTGGGAAGTTCTTTCAAAAATGATAGGACATTACCACCGCCTAAGGATGCTCACAATCCGAATTGCAAGTATCGGCGAAGAAAAGGTGAACGAGCACAGCGACCTTTTAAAGGCCCTGCAAAAGAAGGACCTGAGACTGGCCAAAAAGCTGCTCTATAATCACCTGCATAACCTTGAAACCGAAGTCAAACTTGTCCAAAAAGAATTCCCCGGCTACCTGCTCGACACGCCGTAAGTTAATAACACAGAGAAAAAAGCTGTAGAAAAAGCTTGACAACTGATCTTAACCAATGATAAATTTCTTATATAACTTGTATACTAGTATACTAGTATACAAGTTAAGGCGGTTCGTTGAGCCGTCAAGAAATATCCATTGGAGGATTTATGAAAATCGCAAGAATTTTATTAGTCATGGCTCTTGTTCTTATTATAAGTGCAGGGGCTTTTGCAGGCGGAAATCGTCAGTCAAGTGAGCTCATCAGGGTGACCTTTGCAGGGACAGAGGCCGCAAGCACAGGCCAGAGCAGGGCCATGCAGGAAATGGCAGACATTCTTAACGCATCGGGCCGTTTTAATGCAGATGTGCAAGTTGCAGGGGCCCTCTCGGGCGATACGGATAACCTTGTAACACAGGCAAGAACCGGCGTACCCCTTGTCGTTCCTTCCGACCCCGGCCGTCTTGCAAGCCAGTTTAACATTCCCGACATGAACATCCTAATGGCCCCCTATATCCTTATGGATCCGGCTGTCCTTCCAAGACTGCCCCAGACTGCCCTTTTCCAAGAATGGCAGAGGAGCCTTGAAAGCCAAGGCATCACCTTCGTGGCCAATATGTATAACGGCTTCCGCAACTTCTATACCGTAGACCCCGTAAGGACAGTCGCCGATTTAAGGGGCCTCCGTATCCGAGGCTTCGGCAATGACATCGGGAATGCACTGGGCAGATACCTCGGCTTTGCAAACATCGGCATTGCATGGGGCGAAGTATTCCCCGGCATTCAGCAGAGAACTCTTGACGGCTGCGAGGTGCAAGTCGCTACGGCTTTCGGCTCATCACTTTTTGAAGTTGTAAACTATATTGCAATGACAAGGCACTATATGCTCCAGTCCAGTTTCGTGGTTTCTACCGCCCTCTTAAACGGAATGCCGGCCGCAGACAGGGAGTTCTTCATTAAAACCGTCCAAGACACTGTTGCAAAATATTCAGGCATCATCCTTTCAGAAGAAGAGCCCTTCTATCAGCAAATGAGGGGTAGGGGTGTCACCATTATCGATGTAGACATGAGGGAATTCCAAAACGCAATCGCTCCCCTTTATACCAATAACGATCTTAACTTCTCGCCCGGTTTAAGGGACAGGCTCTTCAGGGAATTGGGAATCTAATTCGTTTCGATTTGGAGGTAATATGCGGAAACTCTACAATACAATATGTAAGGTGGAAGTTGCTCTTTGCGGCGCAGGTTTTCTTGTTTTGGTTGGCATGGTTTTTCTTTCGGCAATCCTGCGCTTCTTCCGGTTTTCCATGGCATGGAATATTGATATGGCCCTGCTCCTTCTTGCATGGACGGCCTTTCTTGGAGCAGACATCGCCTGGAGGGAGGGCCGCCTTGTCGGCGTAGACCTTGTAACAAGACGTTTGCCGCATTTACCTCAAAAAATTATTCAGCTAATCGTTTACTTCGCAATTCTTGCAATGCTCGTTCTTATCGTAATTTTTGGAATACAGCTTTCAGTGACAGAGCGCCTTAGGAGATTCCAATCACTTCCCATCCCCTACTTCCTTGTTACCTTGAGCCTTGTAACAGCGTCCTTCTCGATGATTATCTCCACGATAGTAAAAATAAAACGCTGCATCGGGAGCTTTAAACAAGGTGGGACGGAGGTGACTCAATGAGCCTACTGCTAGTCTGTTTCCTGCTATTCCTTGTAAAGGGAATGCCCATTGCCTTTGTAATCGGCATTGCCGGCTTTGCCTTCTTTGCATCGGTACCTTACTTAAACTTCCAGGCCGCAACGCAAATGATAGTAAGCCAAAGCCAATCCTTCGCATTTTTAGCAGTCCCCTTCTTTATTTTCGCAGGGAACCTAATGAATGTATCGGGGATTACAAGCCGCCTTTTGAGTTTATCAAAATTGATAACAAGACGCATGTACGGAGGCACCGCCCAGGTAAGCGTGGTTATGAGCACTCTTATGGGCGGAGTCTCCGGTTCTGCAACAGCAGATGCGACAATGCAGACAAGGATACTCGGCCCTACAATGGTGAAGCTCGGTTACCGCAAGGGTTATATCTGCTCGGTTAACTGCACCACTGCCCTTATTACCGCGACCATCCCGCCAAGCCTCGGGCTCATCATCTTCGGCTTTGTGGGGGAAGTTTCTATAGGCCGCCTCTTTGCTGCAGGTATAATACCGGGTTTTTTGATGATGGTAGCCCTAATGACAACAACAACCATCACTTCAAGGTATCATAAATACGAGCCGCCAAGGACAGACCTCCCAAAGTTTACTTTTACTGAGCTTTTCACTAACCTTAAAGATTCAATTTGGGCCCTGCTCTTCCCTGTTATTCTTATCGTAGGTATTCGCTTTGGCGTATTCACCCCCTCTGAATCGGGAGCCTTTGCAGTAATTTATGCAATTATAGTCGGTAAGTTTGTGTATAAAGAGTTAACCTGGGAGAACTTTAAGGAAGCCCTTATTGCCACCCTCAAAGATAACGGAGCCATCATGCTTATTATCGCAATGTCAGGTCCCTTTAGCTTTGCCCTTACCTGGGTAAGACTTCCTGTTGCCCTAAGCGGCTTTATCTTTGGCATAACGGAAAATCCGCAGGCCCTTGTGCTTTTAATGCTGGGCTTTTTATTTATTACAGGCATGTTTGTCGACAGCAATGTCAACTTCCTATTATTAACACCGATCTTCCTTCCCATAGTTACAACGGCAGGAATCGATCCCGTCCACTTCGGCATTTTAATGGCAACAATAGTAACACTGGGGGTTATGACCCCGCCCATTGGGTCGGCGCTTTACACTGTCTGCGGGATTATCGACTGCCCTGTCGAAGACTATACGGTGGCAAGTATTCCGTTCTTTGTTGCAATTTGTGTACTGCTTGCAATTTTGGTCTTCTTGCCAAATCTTGTACTCTTTATACCAAATATGATCTTCGGGTGACAGGCATGCAGATGACAATGCGCTGGTTTGGAACCGGCTACGATTCAATAACTTTGCAGCAGATACGTCAGGTTCCCGGTGTATCAGGGGTTATCACAACACTTTACGGAAAGCAGCCGGGAGAGCTCTGGGAGAAGGAAGAGATTCTTTCCCTAAAGAAAACCGTGGAGGATGCGGATCTAACAATTGCAGGGATCGAAAGCGTCAATATCCACGACTCAATCAAGGCAGGCTCCCCGGAAAGGGATGCCTGCATCGAGAACTACATTAAAACACTTGAAAACCTCGGTGAAGCAGGTATCGACCTTGTCTGTTATAACTTCATGGTGGTCTTCGACTGGACCCGCTCTGACCTTGCAAAGACACGGCCTGACGGCTCAACCGTGATGGCTTACGATCAGTCCATAATCGACAAGATCAACCCTGACGATATGACCACCGCCATGAAGGCCCAGTCCAACGGTTTTGCCCTTGCAGGCTGGGAGCCCGAGCGATTGGAAAAGTTAAAAGAGCTTTTTGCCCTTTATAGGGAAATGAACGAAGAGAAACTCTTTATCAATCTAAAGTACTTCCTCGAAGCCATTTTACCAACATGTAAAAAGTACAATATAAGGATGGCAATACACCCCGATGACCCTGCCTGGTCAGTCTTCGGCCTCCCCCGGATAATGACGGGTAAGGAGAAGCTGCTAAAGCTCCTAAACCTTGTCGATGACCCGCTCAACGGCATCACCCTATGCACAGGAAGCCTCGGGACAAACCAAAAGAACGATATCCCCGATATTATCAGCTCGATAGGCGGAGAGCGCATTCACTTTGCACATTTACGGAACCTTCTGCATACAGCTCCGGGCGTATTCGAAGAATCGGCCCATTTATCAAGTGACGGCTCTTTGGACATGTATAAGGTCGTAAAGGCCCTGCATGATTCAGGTTTTGACGGGCCTATAAGGCCTGATCACGGAAGGGCCATCTGGGGGGAAGTTTCAATGCCCGGCTACGGCCTTTACGACAGGGCCCTTGGCTGTGCTTATCTCCTTGGCCTCTGGGAAGCTGTGGACAAAAGCTCAAAAATCTGATACCCTGCTTCCGTGACAATGAATACGGCGAAGAAGTCTTTAACCATACTCATAACAGCCCTATTATTTCTTGCGATAGTCGGACTTTCTTCCGGTTTATTTCCTGAATCAATTGTAATAAATAATCTCGATTCTTCGCGCACGGGCACGTATATTACAGGCTTCGGTAACCCCGGTAACATTTTAAGAGTCTCCTTCCCCCGTTTGTTTATGTTTTTATTCATACCGGTAATTATCATTTATATTGATATAATAAAATACAGACAAGTACAAATAAATAATCCGACAGTAAAAAAAGATACTATCCTATTAAAACTTCGTAATTGATTCATCCTGTCTCAAAAATAAATTCTACTCAAAAAAAAGACAGGAGGATCTTATGACTATCACTGAAATGTTAGGACAAAGCGGAATTTTAGCGATATTAGGAATGGGGGTTGTTTTCGGATTCCTATGGTTAATGGTAATTTGCGTAAGCTTTGTTGGGAAGTACTTTCAATCAAAGGAGAAGAAGGCAGAAACTGTATCGGTAAGTACAAGTACTGCAGGTGTACCTAAGGAACACATAGCCGCAATAACTGCTGCTATAATGGAATACGAAAAAACACATTGAAAGAAATTTTAAGGTTTCTTTCTGAAAACCAAAGAACCCAAAACGGGGATCAGCACTATTGCAACAAGGCCGGAAGTAAAGCCGCCGTTATAAAGGTTGAACCCGCCGTAGAAGGCTGCCGTACTTGTAATAAGGGCCGCATGAATCAGACCCGCTATTATACCCCAATGATAACCCAAGCGCCCGCTAATCGGCGACAGGCCCGTTGCGAAGCATAGTCCAACGACAATCGTGAGATTATTAAGTGACCATGGTGCGATAAGGGAGGCAAGGATATAACCTGCCAGGATTGGAAGGGTATTTCGCGGATGGGAGCCGAGGCCCGAGAGGGACACTATACAGAATAGTCCGCCTATAACAGGGCCGTTAAGCGGAGCTCCAATAATATAAAAGTAGGTTAGAAAAATCAGCCCGAGAAAACCGGTGTTTACAAGAGTGAGACCTGCCCCATAATTCACCGTAAAATCCATTACATGACCTGTACTAAAGAAAAGACTTTTATAACCGTAAAAGGATCGATTGTTTACAATAAAACCTATCATCATAGTAGAAAGAAAAACAATTCCAAGGAAAAAGAGCCAAAAGGACTGATACCCTGCGCTGATTATATTGTTAAGCACAAACCTGTCGGCATGGCCAAGTCTCTGTAAAACGAAGTTCCTGTAAATTGCAAAGAATACAATTCCTAAAAAGCCCGCAGAAAGCCCGACATTAAAAAGGTTATAACCGTTATGCATCTTTATGGTAAGAGCTGAGACAGGCGGAATCATGAAGCCGATTAAAATGCCGCAGGCAATCGCAATGAAAATTCCAACAGGTATGCCCTGCACCGGCGCTATCGAGTAGAGCCCGGGGAACATCAGCTCGCTTACAATCGGGGCAAGTGCACTGCCGAAGAAACCGAAGTGCACAAACTTTGCAAAGGGCTCCCTCCTCATTTTGGAATATAACCATACCCCGAAAATGATTGGCCAAATATTAATAATATTTTTCCCGAAAAAGCTAAAACCTATTGTAAGAAAGTATGCACAGATACTTGCCCCGGACGGATTTACTTTCGCAAGTTTTAACACAAGCACAACCGAAAGCCCGAGAATACCTGCATTCAAAAGCGCACTGTTCAATCCCCCTAGAGCAAAGGCATCAACTGTAAGATACTGAGTCCCCGTAGCAATCGTAATAAGCCCTTGAACCAAATCCTCCGTCGACCCCACATACACTGAAAACCCAACTAAAATTAACGAAAAAGCCAAAAAATAGGCATAAAGAATCCTGGAATTGTAAATTTTAATCCTAGCCATCATAACCCTATCCATATCTACCTCTGTGACCTCCGTGCTCTTTGTGAGCTCTGTGTGATAAAAAACACCGTGTTTTGGTTCTCACGGAGCTCACAGAGGTCACAGAGCTCACGGAGATTTTATTAAGTATAGATTAAATTATTCAGAATTACTATTATTTCTATATGGGAATTAATATTGAAAGTACGATCAAAAATCTTCATCCTCTGGAAGTGCGGATTTTATTGGCTTATAAAAAAGGTGATGAGCTAACTGTAGAAAAAGTTGAGAGGGAGCAGGGCTTTAAGAGCGGGAACGGGAACCAGGCCCTCTCATGGCTGCTCGGCAAGGGGCTATTGTGTGAACTGCGGCGGGAGACTGCCGTTTTTTACGAGCTTACCGGCCTTGGCGAAGAATGGAAGGAAAAGGGAAGCCCCGAAGAGCGCATCCTTGAACTTATCCGCAATAGATTTAAAAGTGATGAAAGGCCGCGCCTGCCTGAACTGGCCGAAATCCTCAAAATGGAAAATAAGGACATAGGGAGCGCCTTCGGAAACCTCTCGAAACTCGGTGTCCTATCATTAGATGGCGAGAAAAAGGTGAGTATCACCCTGCCCTTGGAGCATCTTGATGACCCGGCAAAGAACCCGGTACTTGCCCATTTCATGCTGATAAAGGGTATTTTTAGAAAGCTGATTGGTTCAGAATCAGGACTGCTTGCCGAAGATTCTCTGGATGAAAAGGAAAAGGAGCTGATTCGAGGCATCGCAAAGAAACGCGGGGCTTCAAATGCAGCCTTCCGTCAGATTGAAAAGGAGACTGTTGTTTTCGGCTTTACCGAGTCTGCCGAAACCAGTATAAAGGCCTTGAAGGAAGCAGGGATTTCCGGTGAAGAAATCGGAAGTTTAAGCCCTGCAATGCTGGAAAGCGGCTCGTGGAAGGGGAAGACCTTCCGCTCATATAATGTGAAGGTTCCGCCCACAAGGCTCTTACCCGGCAGGGCAAATCCCTATGCAAACTTTATCGAAAAAATAAAAGACAAACTTGCCTCCCTCGGCTTTGAGGAACTCGACGGCCCCCTAGTAGAAACCGAGTTCTGGAACTCTGACGCCCTATTCATGCCTCAATTCCATTCAGCGAGGGACATCCACGACGCATACCGCATCCATGGCTCCAAGGGTGATAGTATTGCTCAGACCGCAGCAATCGAAGAACCCTGGTTTTCCAATGTAAAGGCAGCCCACGAGAACGGGGGCAATACGGGAAGCAGCGGCTGGGATTATAAATTCTCGGAAGGGTTTACAAGACAGTTGATCCTCCGAAGTCATGGCACTGTCCTATCGGCAAAGGGCCTTACAGGTGCGAAGATCCCCGGGAAATACTTCGCCATAGTCCGCTGCTTCCGCTACGATCAGGTTGATGCGACACATCTCCCGGATTTTTACCAGACTGACGGGATAATCCTCGGGGAGGATGTGAACCTTCGCACCCTGCTTGGCATGCTTGAGCTTTTCGCAGTGGAAGTTGCAGGCGCAAAGGAAGTAAAGTACGTCCCCGCCTACTTCCCCTTCACTGAGCCCTCGGTGGAAGTCCATATCAAGCACCCGGTACTCGGCTGGTTCGAAATGGGCGGCTCAGGTATCTTCCGCCCCGAAGTCACTGAAAGCCTTGGCATAGACGTGCCCGTGGCGGCTTGGGGCCTCGGTATAGACCGCATGGCAATGATGACCCTTGGCATCAGGGATATTCGGGAGCTTTTCAGTTTTGATATCGAGAATGTCAGATTAAGACGGACAAGGGCGGGTTAATTTAGCCTGACGATAATAACTTCCACCCTGGGGTTTAGCTCAAAGCTTTCAGGGTCGTCCCCGAGCCTTGTGTAGGAAAAGCCTGCTATGAGGATTTGATGCATCAGGGTATTATCAATCTGTAATAATTGATCTACAACCGCACTTGCACGGTCAATGCAGAAATTTTGACATTCTTCCGGTTCGTTTTCTTCGTAGTTCGAGCACAATTCGGGCAGAACATGGCCGTGAATAAGAATAAGAATATTCTCGTCATTCTCTGCCAGGGCCAAAATCCTACTTAAAAATCTGTCATTATCTGCCATTATTTCTACACATAGCAGGTCTCCATTGTAGATACAGGAGTCTTCAGGGAATAGGATATAGCCACTTTCCACAACTGTAACAGTATTTAACACCATTGCATCCGGCTCAGGTTCAGGCTCCAAAACCGGCTCCGGTTCTTCCCACCATATCTCCATAACAGGGCCAAGACAGCTAAAAAATACAAAACCAAGCATTAATATGAATATTTTCATTTCATGCCTCCGATTTGAGCATAATGCCTCCACCCATAAGGTAAAATACCTAAAAACCGGAAAAAATCATCGCAAAATACACCCCTGAAAGCAGGGGGAAGATAAGGAAATGTGTGGAAAAAACCAAGATTTATGGTATAATATGCCACGGAAGAGGGTATAATATAAATAATATGGCAAAAATGACTGAAGAAGAAGCCGATGCATTAGATGAACTGTGGACAAAAAACACACCAAATATAGACACAAGCAAAATTGGCTATTATACCCAATACATGGCACATCTTATTGAAGTAGACAAGGTTTCTGCTGCCTATTTAAGAGCCTGTGCAGACAAAACCAATAAAACCCCCACTGAGATCATAGGTGAAATGGTTAGAGAAAAAATCGCTTCATCAATGTAAGGGTGAAATTTGTTTTTTCCATTGAAATGGGCTATTATTTATATGAGGGATGTGTAGAAAAATTTTAAGGTTAACAGGTACAATTTTTCTCGTTTTTGCCATTTTGGGCCTTTTCGGCTGTGTGCAGCCTGTGAACTATGAAAGGCTGATTAGGGAGGCAGGGGACGTTAATGGGGGGAATGGCGATAACGGAGATGAGGTTCATGACGGCTCCCCTATACTGATGTGGGCTGAGCCCAATGAAACTGAAGTTGAACTTGAAAGAAATGCTACAAAGGATCTGAGCCTGGGGGCTGCAACGCCTACAAGTGCAACTGTCAGGATTTTCAATTCCGATGATTTTATCCTCACTTCCATAGAGTGGCGCCACCAAACTGCAGGCGTATTAACAAACGGCGAGAATAGGGCAGTTTTAGCAGTGAATCCTAGTCTTGCAAACTCTCCATTTACCGTAAAGGGCAACCATATTCTGACAGTGGAAGCCACAGGAACGAATTTAAGGCCGTATAGTACTTATATTACAATAAGAGTTGTTGATTAAAGATTTTTATGATATACTCCCTATAGAGGGGAAGTAAAACAGAAAAAGGAGATAAGAAAATGAAAAAGATTTTCGTAATTTTAGCAGTACTGCTTGCCTTTGGGCTCGCAGCTTGTGTGAATCCAAATGACCCGGGAGATTTCCTGGCAGAGCATTCCTATCAGCCGCCTGAGGGCTATGGGTACATTCAGTTGAGAGTGAACAATAATATTGCAAGGACTATTGTCCCGGCAAGCACGCCGCCACTAACCTCGTTCGAATCATATAAACTGACTATCTCACAAGGTGCAACCACAGTGGAAACTGTAACGGGAGCCTTGGGTGATATTCAACAAGTAATTAATCTGCTTCCTGGAATATACAATATTGAGTTAATTGCTTATAGGGATGATGTAAGTGATCAGGACGAACCTTGGGCTCATGCGACACTTACGGGGCATACAGTGTCCACAGCCACATCAGGTACTATAGAAATAACCTTAGCGATCTATGACCCCTCTACCGATGAGGACGGTATGGAAGGAACATTTAAATGGGAAGTAACCTTTGAAAACTTCGCTGCCTCACCACCTGATGTACCTGATACTACTGCCATGATGTATATAGAACCGATTAATGGTACCCATGCTACAGATGATCATGTGAAAGGTACAGGAGGATTTAACCTTTTGACAACCGGTTTAACCGGTAGCGTGAATGAAGGAACTGAATCATTAAACGAAGGTTACTATTGGGTGGATTTTGAAATTGAACATGATAACTCAACAATCAGCTTCCGACAGGTACTGCACCTCTATAGGTTTATGGAAAGCTTCTTCGATCCCATTTTTGACGGGACTTACTTTGGCGTAGCTCCCAACCCGGTTGGAAGAAATCCTGATGTTATTGGTGTAGGTCCGTTCCCGAATATTGCACCGACACTGGCACAAACAGGCCCGTATGTTTTAGACCTTGGTGTTTCACTTTCAGGTCAATCAGAGCTTGAGTTAACTGTGAATAACCTGAACGCTTACGCAACAGATGGTACCGGTGTAACTGTTCAATGGTATCTCAATGGTAAGGATCTAGACGCCTTCGCAGGCGGACAAGGGAAATCAGAGCTCAGCCTTGACTCACAAGATGTCGCCTTTACAGGTGCTGCTCTGGGACTTGTGGAGGGGAATACTTACCAACTTACAATTGTTGTAATGCAACCGATAACCGGTGGTGGCAGCAGGCCCCACGCCTTATATGTTGATATTTCGGTAATCGAAACTCCCTAATGCCTAACTCTCTTTAAAACCCACACAGGGCTGTCTTACCGGACAGCCCTGTTTTTTTACTACAGATGCACTGAGGGATCCACCACTCTGTGTTTTGTTTCACACGGAGTTCACAGAGACACAGAGCTCACAGAGGAAGATTGGGAATTTAGCTGAACCTCCCCCGATAAGGTAGACAGTTAATTAAGCTCATGGTAAACCCAAAGGAGGGGGAATCATGGGAAGAATAAGGAAGTACACAAGAGAGTTCAAGGAATCCGCAGTAGAACTGTATCAGA
>WRKT01000029.1 GCA_009777995.1 Treponema sp.
AAATATAAGGTTAACCTTATACCCTTTCAAAAGAATTTATTTTCTTTAAATAATATGACTTTTTTTTACGATTCGATTAAATTACTTAAAGAATATAAAATTAGCTGGACTTTTGAAATTTTGAAATATATTTTATCCCTGCCATATAGATTATTTCAAAAATTAGAAAGAAAACCTATGGTTCAAATTCAATTTTAATGAATTCTAAGGGTATATATTATTATACAAGCCGTATTCTTATTTTAATACGCCGTATTATACCGCAATGCCGTATTTACGGCTTTTCTGTATCGTTTTGGTCGTTTTTATTTGGCTTTAACCGGCTTTGGAGCTCTAGAATCGCATTATTAATCAGTAAAAACAAGCATAAGAGTATATTAAAATATTTATATTATCAATATTCCGGTATAATCAATGATTATATAAAAATTAAGCCTGAACAGACAGGTACTATAGGCCCCGACTCTACAATATGGGTATGCTGGTGGGATGGTGATGAATCAATGCCTCCTATTGTGAAAGCATGCTTTGAATCAATAAAGATTAACGCGAGCACCCACCCTGTTAAACTTATAACAAAGCATAATTACAGTGAATTTGTATCATTTCCTCCGCATATAATTGAAAAGCTAAACAAGAAAATAATAACAATTACACATTTTTCGAATATCTTGCGAATGAATCTCTTATTTGAACATGGTGGCATATGGATTGATGCTACAGTATTGGCATTTAATTGCATCTCATTTAATAATTTGCCTTTTTTTTCACTAAACACTCTTACAAGCTCATATAATATATACCATTCAAGATGGCAAGGCTCTTCATTTAACTTATTAAATTATGAAACAGATGCAATCTTCGGCATTAACCGCTGGTCTGCTTCTTTTCTTGCAGGTTCTAAAAACATTTTACTCTTTAAGTTTATAAAAGACTTTCTATATTCATACTGGAGTGATCACGACGACCTAATTGACTACCCTCTTGTAGACTATGTTTTCGCCTTAGCTTGTATGTATGTCCCGGAATTCAATGCTTTAATCAACTCTGTCGCACCTTTAAATTATAATAAGTTTGAACTTGAAGATAAATTGAACTTACCCTATTCTGAAGAAGACTTCTTACAGTATACTGCCCGTCCTTACTATAAACTAACCTATAAAATGAATCTTAAACCCCTTACTAAAGACAGGAAGCTCTCTTTATACGGCTATCTTTTAAACAAGTACAATATACAATAATTAATTCTATGAAGTACGTCTATGTTCTTACAAGCTCAAAAGAAGATTTTTACTACGAGCAATTCTTAATTTCGCTGACTTCCTTACGTCTTCATAATCCTAACGCTTATACCATCCTCTTGCTTGACTCAAATACTAAACAAAACCTAGCGGGCAAACGCACTGCATATAAAAACTATGTTTCAGAAGAGAAAATAATTGAAATCCCTGTTAATTTTACCCAAAAGGAAAAATCCCGTTGGCTAAAAACCTCCATGAGAGACTATATTCCAGACGATTTTCTTTATATAGACTGCGATACAGTTATTACAGATAAATTAAACCTTGATTGTAATTCAGCAATTAACATAGCTGCTGTTCTTGATACTCATGTTACCTTAAAAAACCATCATCTAGCAAAACATTTTGAGACTCAAGATAAAAACGCAGGTTTCTCTTCATATAATACCGGCATACGTTATAATGGAGGCGTAATTTATTCAAAAGATGATAAAATTTCTAAAGATTTTTTTTCTCTTTGGCATTCTCTATGGCTATCGAGCACAAAAAACGGCAGTCATCATGATATGCCTCCCTTAAACCAGGCAAATATGGAAGCAGGAAATATAATTCATGAGCTGGATGGTACATGGAACTGCCAGATTTCTCACAATGGGTTACCTTTTCTTACAGGAGCTAAAATAATACATTATTACGCCACTGCTATTGATTTTATTAACAGCCCATTTATTCCTGCGTCAGTCCGGACATTCTCTTCAATAAAGGAAACCGGTGAAATTAACCCTGAATTACTAAGGTTGCTGGAAAATCCTAAGGTAGCTTTTGAAAAGCAAGTCAGAATTGTATCCGGCAATGTTGAAACTGACGTTTTAAACAGCAAGTTTTACTCAATACTTCTACGTTTCAGAAAAAAATCTCCTGTATTATTCAAAAAATTGAATATTTTACTTCAAAAAACCGCAAATGTATTTAAAAGGAGTAAACGTGTTTGATTACTGCTTAATTATGGCAGGAGGCTCAGGCACACGCCTTTGGCCTGCAAGTAACTCTCGATTTCCAAAGCAATTTATATCTTCTTCGGATTCAGGTGAAGAAACTTTTTTTTCAGAAAGCCTTGAACGTGCTTTGCAGGTTATTTCAAAAGAAAATGGAAAAGTAATTATAATTGCAGGTAAAACCCATATACCATTTATAATAGAAGCCTGTTCTGTGTTGAATAATACCGACAAAGAAAAGATTATACTAATCCCGGAACCGGAAGCAAAAAATACTGCCGGCGCAATTGCTTGTGCAATAATTTTTGCTATGAAATCAAAAAAACCTGATTCTTATATGCTCGTTTTAACAAGCGATCATATTATTAAGCCTTTAAATGATTTTAAGAATGATGCAGAACTGGCATTAAAATATGCAAAAGAAATGAACCTCGTTCTTTTTGGTATCCTTCCTTCAAGACCTGAAACAGGATACGGTTACATAGAATCAGGTTTTAATATAGAAAAGAATGTTTACGGTGTTTCTTCATTTCTAGAAAAACCTGATAGAGAAACAGCAGAAAATCTTTTTAGAGAAAAACGTCATTTTTGGAACTCAGGTATTTTTGCTTTCAACTGCAATTATATATTCAAGATGTTCCAAAAACACTCTATAGAAACAATTTCACCTTTTGAAATTTTGGATGCTCCTGTGAAAAAATCATTCACGGAAATCCGGGGGCTAACTATTCTTGATAATTGGTATAACCTGGATAATGCCTTTAGAGAAATAAATAATAAATCTTTCGACAAGGCAATTGCAGAAAAATGTGAGAATATAATTATGATTAAAGCTTCTTTTAACTGGATAGACATAGGAAGTTGGGATGATTATTCAGCTTTTTTTAAGGGTAAACAAGATAGAACTACCTGCTCAAATATATTCAGCACAGAAACGAATGACAATTGCTTTATTGACTCTGATATACCTGTTGCTCTAGCAGGCGTAAAAGATTTGATTATAGTTATTCGTTCAGGCATAGACGGAGCCCCTCCTTCTGCCTTAGTACTTAAAAAAGGTGAAGCTCAAAAAGTGAAAGACGTTGTAGAAAAGATAAAACTTTCAGGAAGATTGGATATTCTTTGAAACTTAAATGATTATTGCAATTGACTGTCGAATGTTAAACTCAAGCGGGGTTGGAGTATATTTAAAAGAATGTCTAAAATATTTCCTAGAATCTACTCATAATATCATTCTTCTAGGGAGCAGAGAAACCTTAAATCAATTTAAAAATCATACAAATTCCGTTATTATCCCATATAATATAAAGCCATTATCTATAAAAGAGCTTTTCTTTTTCCCAAGAAAAATAATAAGAATAATAAATAAGGCAGATGCTTATTATTCTCCCTATTTTAATATTCCTTGTGGAATAAAAGTATCAATTTACACTACCATACATGATATAATTTTCCCTGACATGCCCGAACTAAGCTCTAAGTTTGGCCTCTATGCTCGAATGTTCTTTTACCATCGATGCTTTAAACTTTCAAAAAAAATCTTTACAGTATCGGAATTTTCAAAATCAAGGATAGATTACTATTCTAAAGAAAAGAAACCTATAATAGTTACTTATGCAGCAATTCAAAAACACTTTTTAGAGTGTAGGAAAGAACAAAAAACTATAAAAAAGAGAGAAACAATAGTTTTCATCGGAAATTTAAAAAAACATAAGGGATTGAGCATTTTAATCGAAGCATTCACGTTTGCAAAAAAGGAAGGGTTACCTCACAAGCTTATCATAATAGGCGGAATGAATAATTTCAGAAGCGCAGATAAGGATATTCATGAAAAAATAGCTTCTATGGATAAAAATGATATAGAACTAGCTGAAAATATATCAAGTGAACAATTAATAAATCACCTTTCTTCTGCATCACTTTTGATCCAACCATCTCTATACGAAGGCTTTTGCCTTCCGCCTCTTGAAGCATTAGTCTTGGGTACTCATGCACTTATTTCAGACATTCCAGTATTAAAAGAAATCTATAAAGATTTTCCTGTTACTTTTTTTGAAGCGGGCAATTCAAATGATCTAAAAGATAAAATGATTCAAATTCTTTCCCAAAGCCTTCCGCCGCCCGTTTTATCAGAGGAGCTGCTAAATAAGTACACTTTCGATAAAACCGTAAGCATAATTTTAAAGGAATTACAATGAAAGTAGCCATTGTTCATTACTGGCTTGTTAAAATGAGAGGCGGCGAAAAAGTTATTGAAGCCTTGCTTGATTTATTCCCTGATGCTGATATCTATACACATGTTTATAACCCAAAGGAAATTTCTTCTTTAATTAATAGCAAGAAAATATTTACATCTCGAATTAATAGCCTCCCTTTTTCAAAGAAGCTATACCAATCATACATGCCTCTAATGCCTAAAGCTCTTATAGACTTTGATCTAAGGCATTATGATCTAATTATTTCAAGCGAATCAGGCCCTGCTAAGGGTATAGTCCCAGGCCCTAATGCATTTCATTTATGTTATTGCCATACTCCGATGCGTTATATTTGGGATATGTATCATTTATATTATCAAAATACAGGATTTATTAAACGTTTTTTCATGAAAAGAATGACTCCATCTTTAAGATTATGGGACATCAGCTCTTCAAATCTGGTAGACTGCTTTATCAGCAATTCAAATTATGTTGCAGCACGGATTAGACGACTATATAACAGAGAAGCAAAAGTAATCCATGCGCCTGTTTCTATTGAGCGTTTCTTGAAGCTTGAGCGTAAACCATTGGATTATTATTTATTTTTTGGAGAATTAACAGGTTATAAGAGAGCTGATATTGCAATTGAAGCCTGCATTCAATCCGGACGAAAATTAATTGTCGCTGGTGCAGGATCAAAAAAGGAGTATTTAAGAAAATATCAAAAAAACAATCTTATTATCTTCAGAGGCAGGGTATCGGATTCCGAAGCAAATGAGCTTTTATCCGGTGCCCGTGCCCTGCTTTTTCCGGGAATTGAAGACATGGGCCTTGTGCCTATAGAGGCAAATGCCTGCGGTTGCCCTGTTATTGCCTTCAGAGAGGGCGGAGCACTGGAAACCATTAAAGAAAATATTACAGGGCTTTTCTTTAATGAACAAAGTCCTGCTTCCCTGCTTGAGGCTCTTGATCATTTTGAACAATTAGAAGCAAAGGGTGTATTTTCTGACAGAACCTTATTTAATGAAAATGTAAGCCGCTTTTCTCTCGAAGTATTTAAAGAAAAAATAATGGAAACAGTTAAAGAAAGAAAAAGAATATAAAATACTTTTATGGGCCATTATTATTATTCATTATTTTTCTTAACTCTTGTATCTCTACACCAATACCTACTGCCGGCACTATAAGAATACCGGACGATTTTTTAGGAATGGCCCATGCAGGAAAGACACTCACCGAGCAGGAATACACACTCCTTGATGAATTAGGGGTTGTTTGGGTCCTTGATACCTTTTATTGGCGCAATATTGAAAGCGAGCAGGGTGTTTTTGATTTTTCAAGATACGATGCTTATGTGAACAAAGCCATATCTGAAGGAAAGAAGATCATCGCAGTTCTTGCATACGATACACCTTGGCTTAATAATGGCAGGCGCAGGTATATATCACCAGGAAATACTCCATACTTCCTGCGTTATGTTGAGGAAACTGTCAGGCATTTCAAAGGCAGAGTAGATGTCTGGTCTGTTTGGAATGAGCCAAATATAGTTTTTTGGAGGGGAACAAATAGAGAATTCTATGAATTATCAAGGCTTGCAACACAGAGAATAAGAGAAACAGACCCCGATGCCTATATAATTGGAGGTGTTTTCTGGAGGAGCCCTGCTAGCTTTATAAGGGGAATGCATCGAGCAAGCGCTATAGAAGGCTTAGACGGTATTTCATTCCACCCCTATGCTTTAAACCCCATAGGGTCTGCTCAAGTTCATGATCGATTTAACAGAATTCTTTCAAGTATAGATTATTCTAAGCCTGTTTGGGTTTCAGAAATAGGCTACCCTACTGCAGGCTGGATTCCTCTTACAGTCAAACCGGAAGATCTTCCTTCTTATGTTGTTAAGACAATTGTTAATTCTGCAGTTAGAGGAGCAAGGACCTTAATATGGTACGAATTATTTGACGGGTTTAATAGAGGAGAAATTCCACGCGATCAATCTCTGACATTCATTACTGAAAGGAGCTATGGCCTTGTTTACCCGGACTTTGAAAGAAAGAGCGGAGCCCACTCCTACGAGCTTTGTGCAAGATATTTACCTGACTCATTTTATTTACCTCAATTACCAAAAAGAGAGGATATACCTTCAAATATAGTCTCTTTTTATTTTATTAATGCTAGTACCGGTATAAGCACTCTGATACTCTGGAATGACAGATTAAGACCCGGGTCTTTCGCCCTTCACCTCCCTACTGATGCACTAAAACACGATATCTCAACAGGAATGGCACAGGCCCTTCCATCAAATTCCATTCTTGAAATTAATAGAGTTCCCCTTTTTATTACATGGAGCGGGTCCGGCATCCCCGTCTTGCTTCAGATTTAACCATTTTAAAAGGACCTATATTGAAAAACAAATTCTTTATCATCTTTGCACTTCTCTTTTCCATTAGCATAACAAACCTTTACTCTTCTCCTTTTGAAATGATCCCGGTAGGCGATCCTATCCTCGAAGACATACGCTATCTTTCCTTGCAAACAGGAAATGCATTCCTCTCTTTCACTCCTCCTATTTCTCAAGGAGAGATAAGAATCTTTCTAAATTCAATTAACAGGGACGATTTATCAGGACCCGGCCTTGAAGCATACAAACGTATCGAAGAAAGGTTAAGGGTATTTTCTCCGTTTTCTATTTCAAGCGATCATTTTATGGCAACACTTAATATAAACTCTACATTGGAAGCAAGAGTCCATTCAAACACAAACATTCAAGGAGAACCGGTATATCCAAAGATCGAACCGATACTGTCTATTCCAATAAATATCTTCTTTGCAAATACTATACAGCTTTATATCGAACCTGTTTTAACAATTACACCAAAAGTCTATAACGAAATAAATAACTTCGGTTTTAATGTTCCTTATGAGTATGAACACTTCGATTCGACTTTTCCTTTAAGAGCATTTATCGCAGCAGGCGGCTCATGGTGGAACTTCCAACTGGGACGTGACAGACTTTTCTTTGGAACGGGCCACACAGGAAGCCTCTCCTTTTCAGACAATTCTGCATACCAAGAATTCGCCCGCCTATCCTTCTTTTCGAGCATCTTTAAATATTCCCTCTTAATCAACCAAATGCCCCTTCGCATTACGGAAAGCCTTTACGAAAGATATGATCCTGAAACAGCCGATTATCTGACTCGAACCACTCAAAGATACTTTTATTTACATAGAATCGATCTCTTATTCCGTAATTTTCTATCTATTGGAATAATGGAGGGGCTTATGGTAGGCAACTCACCACTTGAAATACGATATTTAAACCCTCTAATGATTTTTCATAATCTCTTTTCAAGCCCTGAATATGAAACAGGATGGGCAGGTGAAAAAATGGGGCATTTAAACGGCTCATTCTTTTCGGTTGAAATTAACTTACATTTTTTAAATAATTTTTCCATATATGGACAATTCGTAATGAATGAATTTGCGCTATCAGTGGAAATAGGAGACGAGCCCCAGCCTCCAAACGGGCTCGGCTATATGGCAGGAATTAACTATGCTCATCTCTTTAATAATTGGGCTTCGACATTTTACCTTGAGTTTATCCATACATATCCCTACCTATATATGAACTCAAGTCCCTTTGCAAGCTTCATTCAAATGCGGAGGCTGATGTCACCGGGGCAAAGAGAACTGTACTATTTCATTGGATATCCAAGAGATACAATTGCCATAACGCTTGGGGCAAACTTCTTTAATAATGACACACTGAAACTTGGAGGCAAGCTCTCCTGGATACAAAGGGGAGAACATGATAAGGATGGGCTGGTTTGGAACTGGGGAAGCGAGCAATCACATTTTGATGAAAGAACTCCTTCAGGAATCCCTGAACATAGATTAATTGCAACTATAAATGCAAGATGGAAACCTGTCTCACTTATTACACTTGGCGGAAGCCTTAGCTGTATTTATTCATATAACAATAGACATATCCCCGGAATCAATGAGATTGGAATACAGGGAACATTTTCAGCAAACTTTTCATATTAACTACATATATATTCTAAATCCGATATTCGCAATAAACCCTGTAGAAGCAGGGTATTCGGGTGTATCTATCCAATAAAATGAAGAGGGAGCACCTGAATTAACAGGCCCATCTATATCGGTATAATAAGAAATCACAATTCCTGCCCCGCCAAAAAGAGTAAAAGGAATACCAAAAAGGTTTAACCTATGCTCAGCTCTTAAAGCCGGAACATACATCCACCTGTATGCACCGTCTTGCAAGAAGAACTTCCTTAAAACAGGATTACTCCTTCTCGAAGATGGGTCAAGCTCTGCAAGCAAATGGCTTCCATCAACTGCTCTAGAACCGTAAGAAGCACCGCTGCGAACCAGCCTGAACTGAAAAAGAAGGTCGGTATTAACTGCCGGTATGGTTCTTATACCAATGAGCAATTCATCGGAGTTTGGCGGAATATAATGGCCTAAGCTCATACCATTATTTATATAAGCTGTCTCAAGCGGTATCACTTCTTCGTTAAAATTATTATTATGCCATGGAGCAAAAATGCGTCTATGCGTATAATTATATGGCTCGTTCTTTGTATAACTGAAAGTAACACTTGTAAAAGAGCCTATCCAGGGAATCTGAAAGTTAACTCCAAACTGATACGCATACGTGTTCCAATCAAGTTCAAAAAAGGTTCTATCAGTAAAAGAATTCGGCACCATATCATCAATAAATAAAGAAAACCAAAGCCTCCCGGTTCCGGGAACCTGCCCTCCGATGTTCATAAATAAACCCGAATTATCAAAATCACCAACATAGGCCTGATACAGAAAGTTGGGAATAAGCGGGAAAAGATATCCAAGTTCAAGACGCTTACCCCACACAGTTGTTGTGCCAAGGCCGAAATGCAGATAATTTTTATAGTTTAGCTCCATCTGCTCTATGGAAAAGAGAGACTGAGGGCCCCATGCGGCAGACCTTTGATCTCCTTCGACAGGAAGATACTCTAAAACACCTGTCATTGAAGAAAAACCAAACCAGGATGTGGGTCTGAACTCTGCTTCCAGGGCAATGAAGGGCTGGGCCATACTGTTTAGAGTCAGGCTCTGCCCGATAGACATGCCTGCCCATTCACGTCTAATCCGTCCAAATCGCCATGTAAGGATGTTTTCAAACAGGGTGCCTGAAATCTCAGAAATTATATGCGGCCCAACTCCAATAAAATCAGGCCACTCAATAAAACCCCTTTCAGACAAGTCCCCAAGATTTAAAAAGTACCCGCCGTCCCAATTTCTCTTAAATGTATATGGCAAGAAGGTTAAGGGCTCTGAGTAAATCATAACTTGCCTGTTAATTGCATCACCCCAACCGGGTGTGGAGACAAATCCTTCATGGTAAGTATAGGCGAGCCCAAGTGCATTTCTTGGCGCACGGATCATAGCAGCGAAAAAGTTAAAATCGTAAGAAAGAACCTCCCCTATATCTCCGGAAATATAAGCAAGTCCGAGATTCTCCATTCCCCAATAGGTTCCTGTATCATTATATAAACCTATCCCTGCAAGCCCTTGCATACCTATGCCAACATCAAAAGTTAATCTCGTATTATTCAGAGCAGAAAAACTATAAGCTCCCCTTTCAAGATCAAATCTCCCGGTGTCCCTCGCTTGGCCATATCTTTGCAGCTCCATTTCTAGAATTGCTCTCTCACTTGATGAAAGTCTTTGGGGCGATGCTGCAAGAATACTTTCAATAGATCTTACAATGAAACTGCGAGAATAAGGCCTAATTGCAGGCAGAATATCAATAAGCCCCCTCGCCTGCGCTTGTTCAAGGAAATAATAAATACTTGCATCCACAGGGACAGTTGTATGAGTCTGAGAAGCTAAAGAAGCGGAAATTAAAGCAAAAAATATAACTGTTAAAAAAATCCTTCCTTTCATGAATCTCCTCATTCTTTTTCACGATAATACCGGGATGCCGGCTTCATGTAAATAGGCCGCACAACCTCCGGTATTATCCCTTATCTTGTAACTTTTATCCTTTTTATTCATAATATAATTATGACCATAGGGGAATTCGACAGCTGGTTCAAAACCAGATATAATAGAACCACTTCAGCCTTAACAGCCACCGCTATGGTAATCTCTGATTTCATTGCCGTAATGCTCTCCTTCGGAGCAGGGTTCTTTGTCGTAAAGTTATACTATATTTATATTGATAATTGGGGCGGGATTAATTTTAAGTCCTTCGTAACCTATTGGCCCTACCTCCCCATATTTATAATGATCTTCTGGATGATGAAACTTTACCCCGGAATCGCCCTTGCCCCTGCCGAAGAAACCAGAGGTTTTGCTATCGCCTCCCTCCTTGCCCATACAGGTATCAATGTGTCCCGTTATATTCAATATCAGGATATCGATTCCATTTTTGTGGCGTTTATTTTCAGTTGGGTTTTCTCAACTGCAGTTCTGATGGTCTGCCGCGATATTATGCATTTTGTCATAGCAAAGATGAACATGAAGGGCATCCCTGTAGTTGTCTACGGTGCAGGTCCGACAGGCCGCCTTGTAGTGGACAGGCTTTTAAAAGCAAAGAAGGTCGGCTATGAGCCGGTAGTAATCCTTGATGATAATGCCGAACATGGTAACACATATAAAAGTATACCTATCATCCACAATACAGGACTCGGACCTGAACTGGTGGAGAGGTACAAAATCAAGATGGCTATTTTAGCAATGCCCAATTTAAGCCAAGGTGAAATGACAAGTTTGATAAACAATTCCGTCTCAGCCTTCAGATATAATGTATTAATTCCAAACTTTTTCAATATTAATAATATCTGGATGACGGTTCGGGATTTTGACGGAATACTCGGCTTCGCAACAGGTCACAGATTAAAGATGTTCTGGAATCTTGCAATTAAACGAATTAATGACCTTATCTTTGTTACTGTTGGCGGCCTCATAATTCTTCCTCTGCTTCTTATAATTGCTCTTGCAATAAAATTGAGTTCCAAGGGCCCTGTACTATATGGTCATAAACGGGTGGGCCTTAACGGGAAGCATTTTTACGCATACAAGTTCCGCTCAATGATTATGGATGCAGATAAAAAACTTGAAAGTGTTCTTAATGCAGATTCGCGCCTAAAGGAAGAATGGGAGGCCACTCATAAGCTTAAAGATGATCCTAGAATTACTAAGGTTGGAAAGTTTTTAAGAAGAACAAGCTTTGATGAGTTTCCGCAGTTATTAAATATTCTTAAGGGTGAAATGAGTCTTGTAGGTCCAAGACCGGTTACAGACCCGGAAATAACTAAATACGGAGAAAATGCAAAAAGAGTTCTTACAGTAAAACCCGGCCTTACAGGACTTTGGCAGGTATCAGGCAGATCAGATACCGATTATTCAGAAAGAGTATCTTACGATCTATACTATATCCAAAGCTGGTCAGTATGGCTTGACCTCTGGATCATGTATCGCACTCCCGGTGCAATTATTAAAGGGAGAGGTGCATATTGATCTTAGGTCTAATTCTAGCACTCCTTTTTACTGCATCCCTTCCCGCTGAAACTCACCTTCGCTCCTTAGACGAACTTTTCCCAAATATCAGCGAGAGTCACAGAGCTGAAATCCACAGTGAAGCAGGCATGGTTCGTTCAGGAAGGGTATCAGATCTGCAATTATTTTCACCTGCTCCCGCATCGGGAATTGAATTAAGAGACATTGTCATGAGAACAGGCCCATCCTTTCTCGCAGAATCACTCCTAATAATTCCGTATCAAAGCGGAAATAAAGATTTACTTGACATCTATAATGCACTCTTAAAAGTAAGCGATCTAAAAGGCCGCCTATATCATTCACATACAAGAGATGCTGAAGTTCCGCTTTTTGAAGAAGCAACGAGACTTGACAGTGCAAGCAGGGCCTCTCCGGTTCCTGATCCTCCGCCTGCAAGCATAGTTCCCAACTCAGAGACAGTATACATTCGCCTAAGAGACATAAATTTCGGAAATACCTATTATAGAACTGACATGAACAGAAACGCCCATGGAATAAATTATAGTTTGATAAATACAAGGACCATCAGCTACTTATTTTTCCCCGCAATAAGAGAAGGGCGCTTCTCTGCAGCACTATATATGGAGCCTCTAAAGGAAGGAATTTTAGTCTATAGCATGGCAGGTGCAGATGCTTCAAATTTTGTTGCAGGCAGAATCCACATACCTTCAGCAATAAGTAAACGTTTAGAAGTCTTTATTGCTTGGATTAGAGACGGCCTAAGTGCCTAAAAATCATAAATAATCAAAATTCGGAAAATAATCCCAAATATCCTTCAATTCTCTTGCGAAATCTCGGTTCTACGGTGTATAATGGAGGGCTCAAGTTAGGAGATAAAAAAAATGAAAAAAATCCTTTCAAAAAAGGCAATGAAAATGCATTTAATACGCATTGCATTGCTGACGGCGATACTGTTCCTGCCGGGGATTGCAACATCTTGCAGAGGAACAGACGAAAACAGCATTATAATTTATACCAGCACCGAAGATTTTCGCACTGAACACATTCAGCTATTACTCAGGGAAAAATTCCCCGAGTATAGAATCACAGTACAGGTCCTTTCAACCGGAAATCATGCTGCACGATTAAGGGCAGAGGGGACACAAACCGAAGCCGACATCATTTTGAACCTTGAAACAGGACATCTTGAGGCCCTTCTTGACGTGCTTGCAGACCTTTCCGGCTTTGATTTATCCCCTTTCCTGCCTGAACTGATCCCCCCCTCACGCCGCTTCCTGCCTTGGGATAAATCATCCGGTGCAATCGTAATAGACAGGTCAAGGCTCGAAAGCCTCGCTCTCCCTGTACCAACTTCTTACTCAGACCTGCTTAACCCGATATACAGGGGGCATATCTCCATGCCAAGCCCAAGAACTTCCGGAACAGGCTATATGTTCCTTATAAGTCTTATCAATATACTTGGAGAAGAAGCAGCATTTGCCTATTTTGATAGCTTTGCAGAGAATGTATTACAGTTTACCACTTCAGGTTCGGGGCCGGTAAATGCACTGATTCAGGGAGAGGCTGCAATAGCACTTGGTATGACATTGACAGCGGTGAATGCAATAAATACAAGGGGCATTCCACTGGAAATAATCTTTTTTGATGAGGGAGCACCCAATATCACAACCGGATTTGGCATTATTCGCGGCAGAGAAACGCGTCCGATCGTTAGGGAGGTTTTTGAGTTTATTATGAGTGATGTCGTAAGGGAAGACAAAGAGTTATTCTCCCCTGAGCCCATCATGGTGAACCAGATCAATACCGTTCCAAATTATCCAAGAGCAATTCCCTATGCAGATATGGAAGGGGTTTACGATTTAGATTTGAAGGAACGCCTGCTCGCAAGATGGAGGTTCTAATTTGGAGCATTCGGTAAAACTTGAAGTTAAGGAATTAAGAAAGATATTCAATAAACAGGAAATTCTTTCCAATATCAATTTTACCGTAAACGAAGGAGAGTTCCTTTCGATTTTAGGTCCCTCAGGCTGCGGGAAAACCACCATCCTTAGAATCCTTGTAGGATTACTGCCTCCCACATCAGGGCAAATTTTAAAAGACGGAGAAGACATAACATTTTTACCTGCATCAAAACGCAATATGGGCATAGTATTTCAAAATTATGCACTGTTTCAAAACATGAGCGTTTTAGGCAATGTTGAATACGCCCTTAAATTCCATAAGGATTTAAAAAAACGTTCAGGTGAAATTGCAAGGGGCGTAATTGAGGATGTGGGCCTTATAGAGCATATAAATAAAAAGCCCCATAGGCTCTCAGGCGGTCAGCAGCAGAGGGTTGCCATTGCACGCACTCTTGCGCTAAACCCGGAGATCATACTTTTTGACGAACCCATGTCTGCCTTGGATGCAGACATGCGTCTAATATTGCGAGAAGAAATAAAAAACATACAGAGAAAGTTTAACTCTACAATGATCTACATAACCCACGATCAGGAAGAGGCCTTTGCTCTTTCGGATCGCATAATGGTGATGGACTATGGAGAGATAAAGCAATTAGATACCCCCGAAGAAATTATTGCCAATCCGTCAAACGATTATGTCAGGGAATTTGTTCTTGAAAATCTTAGAAAAAAAATCGACTCACTTGTAAAATATGTAAAACCGGAAGTTAGTCGTAATTCAATGCTTTCAGGTGTTTGGGAAAAAATTGATTCCTTTGTAAAAAATAAAAAAGCAGGGGCCCAATGAGCACATTCGTAAAAATTCTGCTTGGGTCATTCTTCACAGTTGCAGTGATAATCCCCTTGGGCATCATGCTTGCCAACATAAACGGTCCCGACATCACTGCAGTCTTTGCTCTCCCACGGTTTACTGAGTCCCTAATCAATTCCATAAGCGCGGCAGGAACTGCCACCTTAATTTCAGTTATCCTAGCCTGGCTCTTTGCCCTCTGCGTAGTCCGCAGTAATATGCGCTTTAGGGCACAGTTTACTGTCATTGTAACAATCCCAATGCTGATTCCTTCAATCTCCCACGGCATGGGCTTAGTCCTCCTGCTCGGTGCAAACGGAATAATCACCCGTACCTTTGGCCTTTCTCATAATATTTACGGTTTTCCCGGTGTTGTAATAGGCTCTGTTTTATACTCCTTCCCTGTAGCATTCTTAATGATCAGCGACATCCTAAAATACGAAGACGGCTCACCTTACGAGGCTGCCTCGGTCTTGGGAATCCCAAAGATAAACCAATTCTTTTCGATTTCATTTCCATACTTAAGAAAACCTCTAATCTCTGTTATCTTTGCAGTCTTTACCCTCATCTTCACCGATTACGGCGTTCCCCTGATGATTGGCGGCATGTTCATTACTCTGCCCGTATTGATGTTTCAAGAAGTGATAGGCCTGCTCAACTTCAATAGGGGCAGTGTCATAGGCTCCTTCCTCCTTATTCCTGCAATCATTGCCTTTATTTTCGACTTATTAAACAGGGAAAGGGCAAACATGCTTTTCGTAGTGAAGGCAAAGAGCATTGCCGATAGCACTCTTCGCGATATTATTGCAACATTTTATGTCATAGCAAATTGCACATTGATGATACTGCCTGTTATAGTCTTCGCAGTTCTGACATTCATAAATAGCTATCCTATCGATATGAGTCTTTCTTTTAGGAATATCGGAAGAACCATGAACATGGGCACGGGAGCATTCTTAATCAATTCTCTAGTAATATCATTTTTTGTTGCGATAATCGGTACCTTCATATCCTGGTTTACCGCCTATTTTACAGCCCGCACCCCGGGGAAATCCTCTCGAGCTCTCCACCTGATTTCCATTACATCCCTTGCAATCCCGGGAATGGTGCTCGGCATCTCTTATGTGCTTTTTTTCAGCCGCTCATTTTTCTATGGAGGCATTGCCATACTGGTTCTGGTGAACATAGTCCATTTTTTTGCATCCCCCTATCTTATGGCATATAATTCTTTGGGAAAAATGAACAGGCACCTTGAAGATGTGGGAAAGACCCTGGGCATAAGCCGTTTCCGCATAATTCGCGATGTGCTCATCCCACAGACAAGGGTAACGATATTGGAAATGCTATCCTATTTTTTTGTCAATTCAATGATCACGATTTCTGCCGTTTCATTTTTAAGCACGGTCAGAAACCGCCCTGTATCCCTTTTAATAACAACCTTCGAGGCCCAGCTCTTCCTCGAAGGAGCCGCCTTCATCTCCATCCTGATCCTATGCTGCAACCTAATCGTGAAATTTACCTTGAGCAGAGTCTCAAAATTGCTTCAGACATGAATTCATCTTCTGTGTTTTTTCCACACAGAGCTCACAGAGAGCACAAAGTTCACAGAGGAATTCGAGATTTTGCCAACTCTGATAATACTCTGTGAGCTCTGCGACCTCCGTGAGCTCTGTGTGATAAAATTCAAAGTAGATTAGCGGCTGAATGCGAAGCATCCTGCCGCTCCTTTTTCTTGCTCCGTTAGAAATAAACTCTCTTAGCGGCTGAATGCGAAGCATCCAGTCGCTCTACGTAATTGCCTCGCAATTAAATATCCGTTCAGCGGCTGAATGCGTAGCATCCTGCCGCTCCTTTTTCTTGCTCCGCAAGAAAGTAGCTCCCTTAGCGGCTGAATGCGAAGCATCCTGCCGCTCCTTTTTCTTGCTCCGCAAGAAAGTAGCTCCCTTAGCGGCTGATCGGAATCGAACCGACGTCATCAGCTTGGAAGGCTGAGGTAATAGCCATTATACGACAGCCGCGTATATAGATAATTTGCCAAAAAACCGGTAAAATGTCAAGTTTAGAGAGGAGAAAACAATGAAAATCGGAATAATAGGCACAGGGACCATAGCCACATCTATAGTCACAGGGTTCTGCACAAAAAAAACCGGCAGGGAGTTCTTCCTCTCACCAAGGAACGCAGAAAAAGCCGCTGCCCTTGCCGCAAAGTTCCCCGAAGTAAAGGTCTGCACCACAAACCAAGAAGTCCTCGACCGGGCCGAATGGATCTTCATTACCATCCAAAAAAAGGACTTCGATACCCTAAACGAGCTAAAATTCAAAAACGAGCATAAGGTCCTAAACATGGCAGCAGAAATGCGCCTGCCCAACCTAATCGAAAGAATCGGCAAGACCAGCCTCCTTGCCCATGTCATCCCCCTGCCCATGATTGCAACCGGCTTCGGCCCCCTACTTGTTTACCCTGAAACACCTGAGGTAGGCGAGTTGTTTAAGCAGGTAAGCGATGTTCACTATTTTAAGAATACTGACGATGTGCACACAATCCAGCTCATAACCGGCCTAATGAGCGCTTACTATATGCTCCTTGATGAAATCGTAAAATTCTCCCACGACAGGGGCCTTCCCAACGATGCCTCTATAAACTTTCTGCATTCCCTGCTCTCCAGCCTGACAAAACGCGCCGCAGAAACCCCTGCCTGCGACCTTGTAGAACTCGCCCACGACATGACCCCGGGCGGATATAACGAGCAGGCAATGAAAGAGCTTTTAGCTAACGGGGCAATAGGCGCATGGAGAGGAGCCTTGGATAATCTCTTACAGAGATTGCAGGCAAGCGGAAAAAACTAAGCTTTATCGGCAGATAAGCGTTTATTTAACTCGTTTATTATCATTTCAGCAATTTCTGTCGGCTGTACATTATCAGTATTTATTATTAAATCCGCAAATGAATAATCATCATTATTAATATCATAAATTTTTAAATAACGCTCCTTATCCTGCATATCCCGCATTGCAGTATACTCTGCAATACCATCCAAGCCGCCGCCCTCACGACTCTGAATACGCTTTGCCCTTACTTCAGGCCCCGCCGCGAGGTAAACCCTAAGATCAGCATCAGGCATTATCCAAATGGCAAGGCGTGAGCCAAGTACACAGCCCCCCTCCTTCATTGCCAGCTCCACCTGATGCTTATCCACTTCCTTATCCCAGGAATCATCGGTTTTTGCCAGCTCAAGGATTTGCTTTAAACTAAGGCCCCTTTCCTGTGCAAGAGTGCGGAAGGTATAATTGACAAATCTAAGATCCAAGGTATCTGCCACTAGGCGGCTCACCGTGGTATTCCCGCAGCCGCTTTTCCCCGAAATTGCAATCTTCGCATTTTTAATGTTTTTATTATTCGACATTCCTAAGCTGCTCCCTGATATTTTCCAGTGCATTTTTCATGTCAATAACTGCCCTGCTAACTTCAATTATCGGTGTTTTTGAGCCTATGGTATTAACTTCCCTGTTTATTTCCTGCGAAAGGAAATCCAGTTTCTTCCCCGCCCTATCATTACGTTCCATTTCAACCCTGAACTCCGAAAGATGCGCGGAAATTCTTGAAAGCTCTTCAGATATGCCATACTTCATTAATAAAACGGAAGTTTCCGTAAGAACTCTCGTTTCATCAATCTTATCCCCAAAGAATTCAGCAAAACGAGTACGAAGATTCTCTTTTATCACCGCTTCCATCTCAGGAATATGGCCCGTTATACACTCCACTGAGCCTTCAAGGATAGAAATATGGGAAAGTATATCACTTTTAGTATGTTTTCCTTCCCTTATACGCTCCTGTTCCGCCATTTCCATAGCTTCAATAAAAACACCTTCAATTAAAGGCCAATAGGTTTCAGGATCCCTTGAATAATCAACTTCCAGCACGCCTTCAAGGCCCAAAATATGAGTCAGATTCGGTTTTTCTTCCATACTTAGAGTAAGGCTAAGCTCTTCAATTGCCTTTTTATATGATAAAGCCGCATTTTTATTCACCGATACTGTTGATGATTGCTCACTGTCCTTAATTCTAATCACTAATTCAACCTTCCCCCTTGAAAACTTGGAACTCACAGTAGAGCGTATCCTTGCTTCAAGAGAAGAAAGCCAATGGGGGAGATGAACATAGAGGTCAAGGAACCTGCTATTATAGCACTTTATTTCCACCGAGACCGTGCAAGTTTCGCTCGACGATTCCTTATATGCATAAGCTGTCATGCTTCTCATAATTAACTACTGTAATGGTTAAAAAGTTTTTTTCCAAGAGTCCAATTGCTTCCTGCTCCCATGGTGATAAACAAATCCCCCGGCCTTAACATTCCCTCTAATAGGTTAAAACTATCATCCGGCTCTTCAACGAAAAAGACCTCTCCTCCCCTCTCCCTTACCTTTTCATAAAGCGCCTTGCCGAGGGAAAGACCGTTAACCGTATCATTTTTAAGCTCCCTTGCAGAGCCGTAAACAGAGTGCAGAATAACAATATCAGCCTTTGTAAAAGAAGACGCAAACTCATCAAAAAGAGAAACAGTACGCGAAAAGGTATGCGACATAAAGCTCACAATCAAACGGCGGCTCGGGTAAAAATCCCTCAAGCCCGATAAAGTGGTCATAATCTCCGTAGGATGATGAGCATAATCGTCCATAAAAAGAATGCCGCCTGCTTCGCCAAGTATTTCAGAGCGCCTCTTTGAGCCTTTAAAATCCGAAAGGGCATTTTTCACCCCTTCCGCTTTTTTATCATCCCAGCCGCCTTCTTTTTTTATTAAGGATGATACAAGAGCGATGGCGCCTGCCGCATTAAGAGCAGTATGCTTGCCGGGAACACGAATAGAAAAATCAAAGGGAAAAAGCCCAATGCGCATTATTATTCTTTCATCACTTACCTTATAGGAGTCAATTCGAAAATCCCCCGGGGCTTCAAACCCGTATGGAGTAAGGGTGATATCAGGCCTTTCCTTCTTTAAAGCAAGTGCAACATCCCTTGCGCCCTCATCATCATGGCAGTAAATCAGCTCACCGTGTTCGGGCAGGAGCTTACAATAGTCCATAAAAGCATCCCGAATATCCTCATAAGTCGGAAAAAAATCGGTATGATCGGTTTCTACCCCCGTAAGCACTATCCTCTTCGGGTGGAAGGAGAGGAAATTTCGCCTATACTCGCAGGTCTCTGCGATAAAGTACCTGTCTCCAAGATTCAAGGTAGACCTGTCCCCGAAGGCGCTCACGGCACTCCCCGCAAGCACCTGCGCAGGGATTTCCGCCCCCTTAAGCAGGGTCCCTGCAATGGCCGTGGTCGTCGTCTTCCCGTGAACCCCCGCAATCCCCGAAGAATCAAAACCCTTGGAATACTCTCCAACCGCATCGGCAAACTTAAAAAGGGGAATACCCCTCCTCCTCGCCTCTGCCATTTCCGCATTAGTCTCAAAGGAGTATGCATCCGAATAGACAATCATTGACGGGGAGCCGATATGGGATGCATCAAAAACCTCATGATATGGAATCTTCAACTGTTTCAGAATCCCATCAGTATAGAAAACCTCATCCACATCAGAGCCCGAAACAGAAATGCCCATGCCGTGCATCAACTCTGCAAGGGCACACATGCCGGTACCCTTAATGCCGATAAAATAAACCTCTCCCTTAATTTGCATATATATGGTATATAAGAAAAATATGGTTACTTCAAGTGAAGTTTACGAGTGGATACTTTCCTTCATAAAATTCGGCAGGGATAGAAGCCAAAGAAGCGCAGCAATCGATCGCATGAGGATCCTTGCAGACTTCGCAGGCCACCCGGAAAAATGCGCTCCTTCCATCCATGTAGCAGGCTCAAAGGGAAAGGGCTCTGTCACAGGGATGATTGCCTCAATTCTCGATGCTCATGGGATCAAGACTGCCCGCTATGCCTCGCCGAATGTCAGCGACTTTAGGGAGAGGGTTTCCCTTGGAAGCAGGTTTTTCGATGAAGAAACCTATTGCTCTGCCGGAATGGATTTAAAACAGATAATAGAAGGCCGTCTGCATGAAATGGAAGAACCCGCCTTTTTCGAGCTTTTTACCCTCTGGTTTTTTCTTTGCTCAAGGCATGCAAATTGCGGCGCAATGGCAGTTGAAACAGGCATGGGGGGCCGCCTTGACGCTACGAATATACTCGATCCGGTACTTTCAGTAATAACGATAATAGAGCTTGAGCATACAGAGTATCTTGGCGATACAATAGCGGCAATTGCAGGGGAGAAGGCAGGAATAATTAAAAATGACAGGCCCCTGATTCTTGCAGAGCAGAAGGGCGAAGCGCTGGCTGTGTTCAAAGAACATGCACAAAAAAAGAACAGCCCTCTAATATATTTCCCTGAGCACGCAGAAACCGGAAATATCGATATAGACAGAAGGGGAACAAGCTTCTCCCTCTCCATAAGAAACCCAAAAGGCGGCGTATCTATCTTAAATGATCTGTTTATACCCATCCCCGGAGAAGTTCAGGCGAAAAACGCCGCTCTTTCCATACTTGCATCGAAAACCGCATTCCCTGAAATCGGAGAATCCTCGATAAGGGAAGGCTTAAGCAATTTCACATTGCCTGCCCGCTTTGAATGTATTTCCCAAAACCCCCTTTTCATAATAGATGGGGCTCATACCCCTGAGAGCATTGATTTATGCTTAAAAACATTTTCTTCTCTTTACGGTTCTGAAGGCATACTCATTTTCGGATGCGCTGCAAAGAAGGACATAGCTTCCATGGCTGCCCTATGCATGCCATTCTTTTCCCGCATCATTATAACGAGGCCCGGCACCTTCAAACACAGCAACCCCGAGGAGATATTAACAATTTTCGAGCAGGAAGGAAGGAAATTGTCAAAACCTCCGACAATTTACTGCATCCCCGATACAGACGAGGCTGTTGAAAATGCAGTAAACCTTGCCCTTGAACATGGTCTTCCCATACTTGGAGCAGGGTCTTTTTATCTTGCAGGAGAGATTAGGGGAAAAATAGCTCCAATGTAAGTCCTTGAAAATATCCATATTTTTTGTTAATTTCAATCCGGGGGATTCTATTCTTTTATGAATTATGTCGAAAAAATTGATAAGATCGTAAGACCTTTCAACAGGAAACTCTTTATTGGGGCACTTGTTTTTGTGATGGCTTTCGGCATATCCATTACAGTCCTCGCTGTTTTAACAATCAGACACTTAAATAGAGTGAATGTTGCCATTCCCAGAGAAACCGACAGAAGGCTGGGCTCAATGCGCATAGTAAGACAGCCGCCGCGGAGCGATCTTTGCGGGCCTGCGTCCCTAATGATGGTAGAGCAATTATTCTTCGGAGAGTCAGGCAGTATGGACGAAATCTACAGCCAAGTTATTCACTCATCCGGCAGAGGCTCGGGAATGGACAAAATGGCTAACTATCTGGAAGACAGGGGTTTAAATGTAAACTTGGTAAACTTTACCGATTATAGGGCCCTGCTCTACTACCTCGAAAGAAACCAGATTCCTGCCATTATGCTTCTCGCATCTGTAGACAGGGAAACAGGGCATGACTCAAGCCATTTTGTGGTATTTCTGGGATACCACCCGGGCAGGCATTTCGTATCCATCATGGATCCGTCCAGGGGAAGACTTGGATACTTCTCCTATGGCATTCTGGCAGAGGGGCTTAGAAGGAGAGGCAATTGGGTAATTATTATGGACGACCATGTGAATAATAAGCAGGAATATACTTGCCCGTATTGCGGAGAAACAAGATTTATTGATACATCGATACTGGAGTTCATCTCATTCATAAGCTGTAATCATAGTCCGCGCACCTTTAGTGTAAGCGGCATCTTATAAATCATCGAGCTTTAACTCAGGGATCGAAAACTTCACCTTCTCTTTTTTTAGCAGTGATGATGATAGGGGGACGCAAAGCTCTATTCCGCAGGCCCTAAGACCCAAGATGCCGCTCCCGAAAGAAGAGCCCCCGTATAGTCCATCGTTTAAAATCGGGAAGCCACACCAGGCAAGATGGCACCTAATCTGATGCCGAAACCCCTCTCTAATAAGGACCTTGAAGGCGGTCACGCCTTCAAGGTCCCTGCTTTCAGTAATTTCTGTAACATACTCATCGCCCTCGACCGGCCTCACCGCCTTCCTCCCCGGGCCGTACGCCCTGAAATCGCTCGCTATCCGCCGTGGTGCCAAAGGCCCCACTGCCGGCTCTTTCTCAGGAAACCCGCTCAGACTAAGTTCGCACCTCTCTGTAAGAGCCGAGTACTCCTTAACAATCTTCCCCTCCCTCTGCTGCAGAAGCAAAGACTCCATCCCGGCTTGAGTCCTTGCAAAAAGAAGGAGCCCCTGTGTGTGAAAATCCAACCGATGGATCAGCCCCCCCTCCCCTGCCTTCCTACCCGGCAGCAAGGCAATCTCAGGGTGTTTTTCTGCACACCAAGACACAAGATTCTCTCCCGGAGACTTCGCTAAAGGAGCCGAATGCATCCCGGGAGGCTTATATACAACTAAAAAATCCTTTTCAGCAGTTATTATTTGCGGTGCAGAAAAATCAATAATCACCTAAAATACTCCCTGTAATAATAACTTTACTTAAATTTAGATCACACAGAGCTCACAGAGGGCACGGAGTTCACAGAGAGTTTCTAGAGTGGGCCAAACTCTGATCTTCCTCTGTGAGCTCTGTGTTCTCCGTGTCCTCTGTGTTATAAATTTAGAGTGAACCTTTTTGGAAGCCGGGTCCTAAAGGTTCGATATTCCCCCGATGGTAAACGCAGCGACAGCCTCTTCGCGTGCAGCATAAGGCCCTTGACCCGTACCTGCGAGCCTTCCCCGTAAAGCGGGTCCCCGAGGATGGGGTGCCCAAGATGCTTTAAATGAACCCTAATCTGATGAGTACGACCTGTTATGGGTCTAATCAGGAGCAACGAAAATACCCCGAAAGCTTTACTCGAATAAGACCTTACAACCTTATAATAAGTGATGGACTGCCTGCCCTTTTCATCCGATACCGTAAAAAGTTTTCTATCCCTGCTTGAACGAACAATCTTCTTATCTATGCAGCCTTCTGCCTCTTTCGGCCAGCCCCGTACAAGGGCTGCGTAAGTCTTCCTAACCTTCCTTGTTTTGAACTGCTCCGACAGAAGGGCATGGGCTTCTTCATCCCAAGCTGCGATGATAACCCCCGATGTGTCCTTATCAAGGCGATGCACGATCCCGGGCCTGAGGCCGCTTTCACGGGCCCCGGGCGCGCCGGCCCCCTCAGCGGACCCCGCACCAAGTCTTTGCAACCTCCTAAAAAGAAGGGCATTCGCAAGAGTTCCCCCGGGGTTCCCCGCGCCCGGATGCACGACCATGCCTTGGGCCTTGTTTACAACTATCACCCTATCATCTTCATATAAAATATCCAGGGGCAGATCCTCAGGGACTAGAAAACTTATTTCCGCTTCGCTCCAGCTTAAGTCAAGACTCTCTCCACCCTTAAGAATACGCGAAATTTTCGCCGCCCTTCCGTTCACCATTACCTCAAGACCCCTCGCCCTAATCTGTGAGCGAGAGAGTATCTTAAGATATTCTGCGATATAACGATCGAGTCGTATACCGGGCGGTATAGAAACGGGGACTATGCAGGACCGGGAAGGCATTATTCAGATTCTTCGTTTAAGGGAGTGCGAATTATAATCGGGGCCTCGATTTGGGCTTCAAGCCTCTCCCTTTCAAGCCTATCCCTTCTTGCGCGCATGATTCCGTAATCGACAATGGCAATGACAATGGCCGCTCCTGCGGCTATCCCGATGGTTCTTAACTGTTCTTCCTGTGTCTTCTGAACAGTCCCTGCCGAATTGAAAGGCCATGGCGCATAACGATTGTCCCAAGCATTATTTGACCAGCGATAGGCATCGTATCCGAAGTTCGTAAAAAAGTAAGCGAAGGGGAAGGCACCGAAGGCAATAATTTCACCCCTGCGCAAATCTCTTGCCCATTGGGGGAACTCGCTCATGTCAAAATATGAAGAACCCATTTCATTCGTTTGGGCAAAGGAGGGTATAAGAGAAAACAAAAAGAAGAAAAGCACTAAAAGGCAAGTATACCTTCTCATGTTTTTAAGTCTCCAAAAATGGCTGAACCAATGCGAATCAATGTCGAGCCTTCCTCAATAGCAATCTTAAAATCACTTGTCATCCCCATCGAAAGGCAGGACCAATCCTCCCCGGGGAATCGCTTTGCTAACTCTAAGCTCGCCTCATAAAGGGCCCGAAAGGAAGTGCGCACCTCCGCCTCATTCTCCGTGAAAGGCGCCATAGTCATTAACCCCGCAGGCTTTAAGCCGGGGAAAAAAATGGCCCTCTCAGCCGCTCTGAAGATAGAGTCGAGCCCCTTAAAGCCCGACTTCGACTCCTCTGCAGTATGATACTCCAACAGTATAATTAAAGGTGTTTCCCTCTCTAGGGTCAAGGCCCCAAGCTCTTCAATTAAGGAATCTCTATCCACCGATTGAATGCAGTCAAAAAAAGACACTGCTTTCTTTGCCTTATTCCTCTGTAAGGGGCCTACAAAGTGCAGCTCAAGATCATCAGGTCTAAAATCCTTAAACTTCTCTGTTCCTTCCTGAACCCTTGACTCCCCAAAGAGCCTTAACCCTGCCTTATAACAGTGCTCAACAACTTCTAAGCTCTGAAACTTTGAGACCCCCATAAGCCTCACCTCATCTCTCTTTCGTCCCGTCTTCGCTAAAGTATCTTCAATCTTTTCTTCAAGACTTATCAAGTTGTTTTTTATACCTTCATAAATATCAAGACTCATTTAAAACAATCTCCTTAAGAGAAGCGCTAAGGGCTAAAAACTCTTCCCTTTCCAGGGTCTCAGCCCTCCGATCCCCTGAAATGCCGCAAGCATCCAGTGCACCCATCGCGGCTTGCTGCGCCGCTGCTTGCTTCTCTCCCATTATAAGAGAAGATGTATATGCAGATAAAGTATTCTTTATCTTTTTTCTCCTTCCGGAAAAAAGAGCCCTTACGGTTTTATAAAAAAAGGAGTCGGGCGGATCAGAGTCTCTGAGCAGGTCAAGGCGTACAGCTCTCGATTCCACATTCGGAGCAGGATAAAAAGAACTACCCTTTATAATAGCTAAAAGGGTTACCTTATAAACCGAAGAGCATAAAACAGAAAAGGAAGAATAGTCCTTAGTCCCGGGCCTCCCTGCCATCCTGCGGGCAACTTCACTCTGTACTGTTACCACAATGCGCTTAAAATACCTGGATTTTTCGATAAAGTCTGCAAGGACAGTCGCAGCAATATTATAAGGAAGGTTCCCGAGTAGAAGCTCGGAGCCTGAATCACCGAGCATGGGCCATGTCTTTAGTACATCACCCTCGATAAGTTGAAAGCCATCGTTAGACGAAAAAAATTCTCTTAAAATCCGGCAGAAGGCAGGATCAATTTCAAAGGCTGTTACCCTCCCTTCCCGCTCAAGAAGACCTGCTGTCATCGCACCAAGGCCGGGCCCGATTTCCCAGACCCCCTCTCCCGCCTCTAAGTCAAGCTCGTCGAAGAGCATAGAACGCGTGCTTGGATTTATCAAGAAGTTCTGTCCGAACTTCTTGCGCATTCCAAGACCCCTTTCTTCTAAAAATGCCCTTAACTCCCTTGCAGAGTTATAATTAATTAAAGGATTCAATTCTATTCCTGTATAGATTAATTTTCCATTCCACAAAATATAGCAATAAACAAAGGAGCGCAGAACAAAGCAGACCGGGAAGGGGATTAGAAATTCGGATGCCCGGCACTCCCGCAGCAAGATTCACTGTTATCACAATCAGAGAATAAATTTTATCTAGAATAAAATCAAAGATAGGGAGGAGGGGTGTAAATCCACCGGGGAGTGCAACAATTGAAAGTATTATAAAGGGTGAAGCAATCAGGGCGATAATCGGCCCTGCAATAATACCAATAGGTCTTAACGAGCCGAAATAAAACAGTATGACAGGAGCTGTAACAATGAAGGCCCCAAGGGAGGCTGAAAGACTATTGTTTAAGATATCAGGCAAATACCCCTTAAACAGGGATCTTATCACCTGCCCAAGGGTGAGTATTCCGAAAAGAGCAAGGTAAGAGAAGATAAAGGAAAGAGAAAGGCCTGTTTCACTTTGAAAAATAAGTTGAATGATAAAAGCAAAGCAGAGTATTGAAAGACTATCTCTCTTCAAAAGACCAAGGATCGCTATCACTCCAATAAAATACATAATCCCTGATCTGACTAAAGAAGGCTGCGGCCCTGCGATAAATATATAAACCAAGACAAAGAGAGCGCCGACTATGGAAGCCCCCCGTATGCCAAGCGGACGCCTTATCAGAAAGGCAAGGGCTCCTGAAATTATGGCCAGATGCATGCCTGAAAGTGCAAGCACATAACTTGCCCCTGCATCCCTAAACCCGTCCGAAAGATTCACGTCAAGGTCATCCCGCACTCCTAGAACCAGTGCAGAAGCAAGGCCTGTCCAGTCTGCCCCGCCCTGCCCCCGGCCGGTCCCTCCATAATTTCCAAAAGCCTCGATTATTGCAATGCGTAAGCCCGTTCGAAAGGTCTGCAGAGGAGAAGCACTCTTCATAATATGAACTGAAGATGCACTAAAAACAGGGCCCCTATCACCCGTCCTAATACTGCCCTCCAAGAAAACTTCAGAACCCCTCCCGAACTCCCTTAGACGGGGAATGCTATCAGGCGGGAAAAACACGGTTATCCTTCCGCGGCTTGAAACACGGAGACCCTCATTCGGTCCGCTTCCGGATGCAAGCAATTCCAGGGCGCTAATCCCTGAGCCTCCCTGAAGGGTCCTTGGGTCTTCAAGGAGTATGCCCCGTATGGAGCTAATATTTTCTGCCGGGATTCCGAACTCTGCTTCTGCGGGTATCGAGCGTCTTGCAGCAATACCTAAGGAAAAGCCAATGGCAAGGGCCGCGGCGATAATCCCCGCCTTCCGCACCAACAGGCCGCCGGTCCCCACAGGCCCGCCCCACGGCAAGGCCCCGCCGCCGGTCCCCACAGGCCCTCCCACTGCCCCGCCTTGCGGCAAGGCCCGGAAAACCGAAACAATAACTGCAAAGAGAATCAGTAAAACTAAAATAAAAGAATAAATAAACGGCAATGCATAGAATGCCGCCGCCATTCCAAGGGCACTATATAGGGAAGGCATTGGAGGATTAATGCAAAACTTCGTTTTGCTTTTAGGTTTTATTTGCATTTAAGGTATGTGAGTCTAGTCTATATTTTCCGCACTGATCAAGAGATCATCACTGATATTGGATTCAGGCTTCGCGGACTCCGAAGAAAGCTCATTAGCCTCCTCTGCAAGGAGCCTAAAGGGAAGATCATCTTCACCTTCGGGGAGCATCCCGAAAACCTCTCCAAGTATCTGGTTTCTTGCTTCAACAGGCAGGGGGTCTGCTTCAACACGGAGTATTGACCTGTTTGTATCTTCCTTATACACAACCGAGCGGACAGTTCCCCCCATACAGACAGGAACATTATTCAAAACAAACTGTACTTTAATTCTAAAGCCCGACTCCGCCTTTCCCCCGATAGCAAGGGCACAGCCTGAATCCGAAAGATCTTCAAGAAGACACCTAAGACCCGGATTCGCTTCAAGTTTATTCGGGTCTTCATCGTTATCTAATGGGTATAGATAGGCTGCCTTACTCACCTTGACCCTTAAGGATTTCCTTTTCTGGGTCCTAAAGAGGGAATCCGAATGGGAAATTTTCAGGGCAGGTATACCCTTGGAAAAAATCTCTCCCAGAACTTCTGTATCAAACACATAACCCGCATCCTCTTCACGCCAGAAATAAATCGAAAGCTTTAATCCCTGCCATGGGAAGGATTCACTCAGCCTGTCCGATACAGGCTTTGAAATAGTAAGATTTGTATTTATATTCCTTACAATCTGAGACCTGAAAACCCCTGAGCCGGTAATCTGAACCCTTAGGTTTTGCCCCTCGCTTATCTGCCTTGAATTAAAAATACCGCTCTTCGAACCCGCCTTATCCGCCTCGATCTTCCTTCGATAATCGTAGAGCTTGGAAAGCAGGATCTGACTCTCCTGATTATTCGAGTCACCCGAAGAATGAATATCAGTTACAAAGGTACGGATACAAACATCAAGCTGTTCCATGGAAATAAAGAGCATTGCAGGGTCATCCAGTTTTGCTTTTATGGCAAGGGCGTGGAGCTGTTCTATCTCCTTAAAAGTAAAGCCTGAGTCCTTCCCTTCTGCATAAAATTGGAGCCAACTGGTTTGATTTTTGCCTCTCATCTTATAGGCAAGAAAAACAAATCCTGCGCAGGCTGCCATAAAAACAATTAAAGTAACAACCATCCTTTTTATTCCCTGCTGTTTTAAGTATAATATACGCGGAAATCAACTGCAAATGAAAGCTATAATTTTATATCTTGTTTTATTTTCACCCTTTTTCTACTCTCCCCAACCGGAAGTCCCATACGAGGCCCCCTTCTCAATCACCCTAACCC
>WRKT01000030.1 GCA_009777995.1 Treponema sp.
GAAAATGTAAGGGTAATTGTACTTGAGTTCGAAGATGACATTGATGAATCTATCACCCTTGACGAAATACAGGAAGAGCAAACTGATGACGGTATACATATTACCGATTTGCAAACAGTCGATTTATCACCTATTGAATTCATAAACCGCGCAAGAAATGAATTAGAGGCAGGAAGAACGGCGCAGGCATTATCGAGCCTGGAAAGTTTAAGGCAGCTATATTTCTATGAAGATGACGAAGTCTTGTGGCTATACGGCCAACTATTTGAAGCTAATAGTCCAATCCGCGATGTGAGGCGAGCCCTGGATTACTATAATAGATTAATTAGTGAGTATCCCCAGAGTATTTACCTGTCGCAGGCAAGGCAGCGCATAGTATTTCTTGAAAGGTTTTTCTTTAATATTCGCTAGCCATGTTGTCAGCCATGCTGTGCGGCAAGAATTATTAGAGAGAGAATAAGCAGGACGAGAAGTCCTATAGAGAAGAATATAACGGCAGGAGTAAATCCAAAAGTCACAACAGTCCAAGTTCCCAAGTTGCTGAAAAAGCTCCTCTTGAAAATAATGCCTCCGTAGAATACCAGGGGCAGGATTCCCATCATCGGAACGGCCATATAACGAGGATTTTTTTCTGCACGATAACGCCATCCAAGTGCTATTGTAAAAATCCCAAATGGAAATAAAAACAGAGGCTGCGAAAAGCGCTTAAGGAGTTCTGCTTCGAAGACTTCGGGCATATACCCATAGGGTCCGAATTCCAATGCCGCTCTTCTAATTTCTCTAGGCGAAAGCACTGATACTCCCCTGTTTATATCCGAAAGAAGCAGGAAATTATCCCAAGACACATTTAAAACCATGCTTGACGGGTCAGGAGCAATTTGATCGATATTCCTTACAACCGGATTCCAAACTATATTTTCGTCGGTCTTGCTCAATGCTCTGAAAAGGGCAGTTACACCGGGCCTTGAATCCACGGTAATCGGTAGAAACCTGACAAAGGGAGCTTCAATGCTCCACAGGGGATAACCGTTTGAGTCAAATGCCATCAGGTCTGCTCCGATACCCTCTGCGAAGTCAGGAAAGATTGAAAGTGATGATACCCTTAAGACAATGCGTCCAAGGCCGTGGGGGAGGGAGTAGACTGCCCCTGAGAGCATTCTTCCCATGGTTAACTGCATTTCGTCTATAAAGAACGCTATCTGCCTGACCCCTGCTTCGCTTATTGGCAGGAATCTTGCAATGTCCGGATCCCTATAACTTATTTCACTCAACTCAAGGAAGATATAATAGGCCTTAATATATTCTCTTCCCACAAGGGCCTCATAGCCTTCGCGTTTTAATCTGTAAATTCTATATGCCTCTGCCTGTGCGATACTCGGCTCAAGGGAGTTAACACCCTCCCAGGCCCTGCCTGCAATCCTTGCTGCTATCGCAATTTCTGCACTGCCGGGGGCCGCAAGTTGACCTGCAAGAGTTGCAAGCCAATGGGCATCAAAAAACCTTTCCACTGCAAGAGCTGCTTCTGCTCTTTCTATTGCGTCCGTGGCATCAAGAGGCTGTGCCTCAGGCAGGGTAATAAAAGACGGTGCCTGCAAACTAGGCGGAATGATGAAATCAGGGGTTAATCGTGCTGTTTCAAGTCTTATTTCGGTTTCTGTTCTAAGCCTTGCAGTATCAGGGCTCCCGGGCCATATTACCTCGCAAATGGCAAGATTCTGCGCTGCTTCTTCCCATCTGCCATAGGCGGCATGATCTCTTGCATTCTCAACTGCAAGTCTATAAAGCCTGCCTCTGAAACGTAAATCTGCCTCACGGTTTTCTATTAGGGGTATTGCAAGGAAGAAAATTAAGCCGTAGAGAATAGCTGCAACGATTGCAGACATTATTGGTGCTTTTAGGTATTGAAGAAATTGCGGTGAAAACGGATTAATTTTTTCTTTTGCATGTACCTTAATGCCAAATGGGATAACCAGAGCAGAAAGAGCGAAGGCCGGGAAAAGTTCAAAATAGGATAAAAACCCCCGTATAAAGCGCCATGAAATGGAATAAATTGGCAGGGGAGGGGGTTCTCCGGGTACAATTAATCGGAAAACAATGACTGCGATGGCAGATACCAGCATATATATACAGAAAATTCCGAGGGGGGATACAAATTGTTCCCTATCAATGCTGAATTTAATAGTTCCTATCCCTCCTATACAATGCAAGGCTAACCAGAATTGTATATATAATGATAAGACCTCCCATTGCTGTGAAAATTAGGGGGGTTATCAATAGGGGAGAAAGAAGTCCGCCAAGTATTGATGAAAGAAGGGTGTTTATTTCCCTTGCATTAAGGAATGATTCAAGACTTAGGATTAGGCGAAAAACAACGGCGCCAATGAATAAATTTGCAAAAGGCCATTTGGTCATATTTAAAACGAAACGCAGGGAGGAGAGGAAGAAAACAAGGGACAGTACATAGATCATAAAATAGATGATATTTTCCCTGAAAAGATACTGTAAATTTGCGGCGCTCCCTGAAAAATCGAGGCTTATACTTTGGAAAAGCCAGGGCAATTCCTCACCGAAAGGAAGGAGGGGAAGGCCTAAAGATGCATAACTTGGGGTTAGCAGCCGTTCCTGGTAAATCAGGCTCTGATCAGGAATTGAAACAAGGCGAGGGCCATCAATCTCATTGCTTTCCCTTAATAGAACTATATCAATATCTCCCCTTGAAAGGATAAGGCCCGGCTCTGCATTCAGCGATGTGGCTGATCTGAATGTTGGTTCAATTACCTGTACTTGGTTAATTCCATAGGATATTCCGATTGTAAAGCAGGAAGCCAGTATTAAAATGCAAAAAAATGCCGACGCAAAGGGGGTCTTTTTTCTTGCGCTATAGCTGAGGGTTAGAAGGATGGAAAAGTATAGTACACCGGGCAGGGTTTGCCAGACAGTTTGGGCGGCATTTTCAAGGGTAATTGACTGCGCCGATACATTTCTAAGTATTGATAGCCAGAAATCCAGATATGCCAGCAAAAAGGCGAACATAAAGAGGACAACATAGGTTAAACTAAAGAAAAGCATCAACTTTGCTATCTTTTTCATCTATCTATATATAAAGGTTAACATGGGAACCCCTCACTTGCAAGCTCTACCGGGAAATTTCCGGAATAAAGATAGTTTTCAACAAGTTGTTCACATAGCTATGATGGATGAAATTTTATTATTTTTTCTTTAAACTTGGTGTTTTATTATGATTTTTTAGATAAAATTGCCTGTCCTATTGCTAACTCCTTGTATAGTAAGGAATTAGCGTAAAATATCTTTCGACTAATGTTTGTATAAAACAACGAATTGTACGGATTTTCATACACTTAAGTTTTCTGTCGGGTATCTACAAGTTTTCCACAGTTAGTTCACAGAGATTTTTTCTACTTCTCGGGCAGTATATTCATCTTCTTTTTTAGGTCTTCAAGGAGATAATCCGCAGAAGTATCTGACTTTTCCAGCTCAGCGAAGCGTTTGTTTAGGCTTGCAGTATCACTTAGTTGATCAAGCTCGATAGAAGCCTCTGCCTGTGCTTCCATTTGGTCAACTTTCTGGGCCATACGGTCGAATGCATCGAATGCACTGCGGCTTCCGCTGACATTTGATATGGTATTTTGGATTTTCTGCTGGGCTTCGGCCCTTTTTGCCCTTGCTATTAGAAGGTTTTTCTTCCTTTGGGCCTCTTCTATCTTATTCTGGAGTTCCCTTAATGAATCCTTGAGCCTGTCCACCGAGTCTTTTTGTAATTGATGCTGTTTATTGAACTCTGCATGGGCATTATCATGCTCCTGCTTGCGAAGCAGGGCTTCCTTGGCAAGGTCGTCTTTCCCTGCCCTGACAGCCATCATTGCCTTCTTTTCCCATTCCTCTGCCTGAGCTTTTTGACTTAAAAGCTCTCTCTCAAGTTTCTTTTCGTCTGCAATGGCTAGAGCTACCGACTTCTTTGATTCAAGAAGCTGTCCCTGCATTTCAATTATGAGCTGGTTCAGCATTTTCTCGGGCTTTTCAGCCTTGCTGATCATATCGTTTACATTGGATGAGATAAGACTCTTAAGCCTTGAAAAAAATCCCATTTTAACCTCCAAGAACTCTGTTAGGGCCTTTTAACGGCTTTTAGTTTCGCTATATACTCTCAGGATAGGATAATGCTGGACCAAAGCCAGGCCAATTGCATCCAGAGCTGCCCGGAATTCATTTAAATCAAGGGTTTCATATTCCAAAGATTCAACAATGACGATTTTATCTCCCTCAAGGCCATAAGCACCGCGAATCATGTCGCTCGCATTCAATTCCAGTAATTTCTCGTATAACTCCACCCTCTTCTTCGCGGGAATACTCATGAGTTGGAGGCGGATAATTACCAGGGGGTCCGCATACATTACCATCATTCCCTCGTGCTCATTATCCTCAAGAAGCCAGATATTTGGCTTTAACTTGCGATAATCGCATTTGAGATCGATGAGGTATTGCTCTACTTTATTATCTTTCATATCATTTTTCATCTTTAACCGGTCTCTTTTAGCCCAGGAAAACCTGACCTGCATTATCAATTGCGAGTATGGTCTTACATTCGGAACAGCGGAAACGCCCGGGTTTCAGCGATTTAAGCTTTTTTGAGCAGATCGGGCAGGAAAAAATCTTCGGGAAAAGGGAGGCAGGCTCGCTGGAGGTGCCTTTTTTGAAGAAATTAATCGAATCATCAAGGCTGTCTTTAATAGTAAAAAATTGAGAAAAACCTAGCAGCTGGAATACCTCGTATACCTTTGTTTGAATCTCAAGGAGTACAAGATCACCCCCAAGAGGTTTTACTGACTTTAAAAATGCTGTAAATGAGCCTATCCCTGTAGAGGACACGTAATTTAAACCCCCGCAGTGGAATATCAGCTTGCTAAATCCGGTTTCAATTGCCTTTTGGACTCTTTTCTGAAAATAATTTGAGTTATAGGTATCTATATACCCGGTAAGATGGAGTACCAGGCAGGATTCAACATTGCTTACCTTCTCAAGCTTAATCTTCAGGCTTTCATCTTTCTCGTCATCAAAGCCGTTTACAATTTCATTATTTGTCATCTTAAACATTATATCAGACTTTTGCCCCATTTAGCAAGCCCTATGGGCATATTTTCTATTTATAGGGTAAACTGAGGCCATGGTTTTACCCGAAGTGATAATTATTCTGTCCCGGCCTGCCGAGGCAGGGAATGTGGGAGCAGTTTGCAGGGCCATGAAAAACTTTGGCCTTTCTCGTCTTCGGATAGTAAAACCTGAATTTCAGGGTGATGAAAATACTATAAGGTCCAGAGCAGTACATGCTGCAGATATTTGGGAGAGGGCGGAGAACTATTCCGTTCTTTCTGATGCGGTTAGGGACTGTGCGCTTGTTATCGGTACCACCCGCAGGAGGGGCCGCAACAGAAAGCAGGTAACAATGACACCTGAGGAAGTCGCCCGGTTTCTTTCGGGCAGGGCGCAGCCTGTTGCCGGGCCTGACGCCGGGCTTGACACGGGGCCTGTCGCGGGGCCGGCCGCAATAGTCTTCGGGAATGAGAGGACGGGCCTTGAAGATGATGAAATCGCCCTTTGTAATATTGCATCACATATTCCTGTTGACGAAGCATTCCCCTCTCTAAATCTTTCCCATGCGGTGCAGATATATGCATACGAGCTTTTTATGGAATTTGCAGATATAAAGCAGATCAAGGGCCATTGGGTGCCAATTGACCAAGAGAGAATAGTGGAAAAGGTAAGGGAAATTACCTGCAATCTAAGGAAGCTAGGGTTCTATAAACAGGCAGGGCGGTATGAGCAGGAGAGGTTCTTCCGTGATATTTTTTCCAGGGCAGGCATTACCGAAAAAGAAGCTGAGTATTTTGCAGGCCTTATTAATAGGGCAGTCCGCCTTGTAGAAAAGAAGGCTACTTAATCACAAATTTTTGGGATAAATATATGATTTTTATTATTAAAGATGGTATATTAGGTTTGTATGGTCGATAAGCCAATACAGCAAAAAATCATTATTTCTGCACTCTACCTTGCAGTCGCTATAATCATGCTTTTCTATGTATGGAACGATCAAAGCAGGGTTCGTTTCGGAGAAGGCGGACCTCTTTATCGGAACCTTAGGGAGAGCCCTGCATTTGTAAAAAGAGGGTTTGACCCTGATAGACTGAACGTATTTATTGACGGCGATGAATGGCATCAGTTTACGGGCTCTGCGCGCCGCGTTAAACATTCTACACTGGAACTCCCGGCCCGCAGATACCTTTCCCCCGGGGCGAATGACCCGGAGGAGTTTACAATTGTTTTCCTTCTGGAAATGGATCATGATGCTCTTGCCTATTTAAACAGCAGTACAGGGTTAAGGGTGCTTCCGGGAATTTATTTTACGGGTATTGGTGATAATTGGGAAGTTTATTTTAACGGAGAATTGATTCGGTCAGAAATTCATCTTGATGAGTTTGGCCGGATTAAGTCAGGTCGTACTTGGAGAGATGTATACTTCCCTTTTGACAGGTCTCTGATTGTCTATGGAACTAATATTCTTGCACTGCGGATTGTCGGAGATCCGCAATATCAGGGTACAGGCCTTTTTTATTCTGCTGCGCCTATTTATATGGATAATTTTGAGGTTATCTATAATAGACAACAGAATTTTCTATTGATAGTTCTCTGCGGTATCTTTGGTTTTTCAGGTCTATACTATATACTGCTCTTCATTTCTATTAAAAGCAGAAGAGAGATATTTAATCTCTATTTCGGAATCTTCTCAATCCTTCTTTGTATCTATTCAATTACAAGACATGGAATGATAGCTTATTTAATTCCAAATTCAAATATTGCCATAAGAATTGAGTACTTTTCGTTAATAATGTTAATCCCGGTGCTGGGAATGTTTTTTGAGACACTTGGAAGGGGAAAAATAACTAAAGTTACCTGGGGCTATCTTGTCTTCTGCCTGTATCTTGCCATTACTCAAATTTTCTTCTCACTTCAATATGGCGAAGAAATTATAACTATTTGGGATATAAGCGCCTTGCTTTATTATGGCTATGTATTTGCATATAGCGGAATTTATTTCTATTTTTGGGATAAGGAAGGCCCAAGGAAGAAAGGCGAGAGCTATGATATACCAATTGGCAGTATTCTGCTCGGCCTTACTGTAAGTTACCTTTGCGGTGTTTTTGATGTAATTGATATTTTGTTTTTCCATTATTCCTTTAATCTCTTTCAGTACGGTACTTTTATTGTTCACATTGCAATGACCTTTGTACTTTCGCAGAGGTTTAGCGGAATGTATAGAAAATTGGAACATTCTAATGTAATGCTGGAAGCTGCGGTTTTGAAACGAACCCTGGAGCTGGAAAAACAAACAGAAATTGCTCTAAAGGCATCAAATGCAAAGAGCGATTTTCTTGCTAAAATGAGCCACGAGATTCGAACTCCAATGAATGCCATTACCGGAATGACTGAACTGCTCTCGCGCAGAAACCTTCCTGATGATGCAAGATATGAAGTGCAGGATATTAAACAGGCATCTTCTAATCTTATTTCCATCATCAACGATATTCTGGACTTTTCAAAAATTGAAGCGGGCAAGCTTGAGCTTAATCCGGTAGGCTATCAGCTTTCTTCTTTAGTAAATGACACTGTCAGTATTATAAGAGTAAGGTTTTTGGAAAAGCCGATTCGGTTTTATACCAATATTGATAGTAATATCCCAAATGGATTATTTGGTGATGAGGTAAGATTAAGGCAAATTCTAATTAACCTTTTAACAAATGCAGCTAAGTATACAGACCATGGGCATGTAAGTCTTACCATTGCCGAGGAAAAGCGGGAAGATAAAATCGTATGGCTTAAAATAGCTGTTGCAGATACAGGGCATGGAATAAAAAACGACGATCTTTCAAAGCTTTTTGAGAATTTCTCGCAGTTTAATAAAAACAAAGATAATATCGAAGGTACAGGTCTTGGGCTTGCAATTACAAAACGGCTCTGTGTTACTATGGGCGGAGATATAAGCGTAGAGAGTGAGTTTGGCAAAGGCAGTGAGTTTACTGTTATTATACCACAAAAAGTTCAATCGGAAGAGCCCTTTGCATCAGTGCAGACCCCTGAAGAGAAGAGTGTTTTGGTGTATGAAGGGAGGATTGCCTATGCCAAATCTCTTAGTTGGACACTGGATAATCTGAAAGTTCCATATACGATGGTGACAAACGAGGAGGATTTTTCCAAGGCTCTGCTTAGCAGGGATTGGTTCTTTGTTTTTTCAGGCTACGGCCTTTATGATAAAATTAAACCAATTATGGAAGATACAGTCTTCCCGGGCGGAAATATACCGACGCTTGGTCTTATGGTGGAGTGGGGCACTGAAGCCTTTGTTCCTAACGCCCGCTTTGTCTCCCTGCCTGTGCAGTCACTTTCAATCGCGAATACCCTTAACGGTAAATCTGACAGGCAAGATTTCTTTGAGAGTCCTTCTGCGGAAGATAGTGCGAACCGGTTCACGATTTCCAATGCGAGGATCTTGATAGTAGATGACATTGCTACTAACCTCAAAGTAGCAGAAGGTCTTCTTGCCCCATATCGCGCAAAGGTGGAAACATGTCTTAACGGTTCAAGCGCAGTAGAACTTATCAAGCAGCGCGCAATGCACGGAGAAAATTATGATCTTGTTTTCATGGATCATATGATGCCGGGAATGGATGGAATTGAAACTACTGTTGCTATAAGGGCTCTTGAAGGTGAGTATTTTAAAACCATTCCGATTATTGCATTAACCGCTAATGCAGTGTCGGGTATGAGAGAAATGTTTCTTGAAAAAGGCTTTAATGATTTCCTTGCCAAACCTATTGATGTTTCAAAGCTTGATGAAGTACTTGATCTATGGATATCAAAGAAGAAAAAGCTCGTTTTACTGGTAGATGGTAACCTTGCAAATCTTAAGCTTGGAATCAGTGTACTGCAAGACAAGTATGATGTAATTACTGCTCCAAGCGAAGAGAAAATGCATATTGTCTTAAGCAATAATGACCCTGACATTATTTTGCTTAATGTCAATATTCCGCATGAAAATTTAGGTAAATGGTCAGAGAAGGTTGTTATAGTTCAGGAACCCTTTGATCAATCAGCCCTTATAGGATATATTGAAAACAATATAAAAGGAAAATAATAAATGAGGTATATCTATTTTATTTTATCATTTTTCACGTTATTAATCTTCCCGTCATGCCAAAGAGAGTGGAAGCCCGGGATGCCTCTTGCAAAGGAGAGCATTAATATTGGGGTGCTTCATATTTCTGACCCCTTTGCAGAGAGTTCAGGTTATGCTTATGCACATCAGATAGGAATTTTTGAGATGCAAAGAATTCTTGGCCTCCAAGACCATCAAATACAGTATAGAATCAATGTGGATTACTCAGGCCCCGAGAATGCAGAAAGTGCAATAAGAGAACTCATCGCAAGGGGAGTAAATATCTTAATTGCTACCAGCTGGGGTTATATGGATGCAGTAGAAAAGCTCGCTCCGGAATTCCCCGATGTTATTTTTGCCCATGCTTCCGGTTATAGGAATAATGAAACTAATTTTACCAACTACTTCGGCAGGGTTTATCAGGCTCGTTATCTTTCAGGCATTATAGCGGGACTAAAATCACAAACGAATAATATAGGCTATGTAGCCGCATGGGGAAAGGAAAATAGCGAGGTTACGGGAGGAATTAATGCCTTTGCTATGGGAGTTGAAATGGTGAATCCCGAGGCAAGGGTCTATGTAAAGGTCACCCATAGCTGGTTCGACCCGATGGGGGAAACACTTGCGGCAAGGGAGCTTATCTCCATGGGTTGTGATGTGATTGCCCAGCATGTAGATACAGCAAATCCGCAAATTGAAGCTGAAAGAGCGGGGGTCTGGGGAATTGGGTATAATACGGATATGACCAATGAAGCTCCAAATGCAGTTCTTACTTCAGTGCTTTGGAATTGGGGGGCATATTATATCTTCTTGGTGCAAAGTGTTATTGATGGAAGTTTCACAACTGAGCCATGGTATGGTTCGCTTACAGATGGCATAATTGGCCTTTCACCGATCAATAGAGCTGTTCAGTTGGATGATGAAGTCATACGCATTTTAGAGGAGGAACGAAGGCGTATTGAAACAGGAATGTTCGATGTCTTTGACGGAGTTATGGAAACAAATGATGGCAGGTCTATTGGAAGGATGGGAAGCAGGTTGTCTAATAATGACATTCAATTCGGCATTGATTGGTATTATCGAACTGTAAATGAATTATAGAAGAAGGCTAAAGTGAAAGTTAAACATAATTTATTATTGCTTACAATCTTTTTTGTTCTATTTATTTCTTGTACGCGGCAGGAAATTGTTTGGTCTCCCGGAGTAGCTTTCCCTAAAGAAAATATTAAGATTGGTGTTATTCATCCAAATGAAATTTTTAGTGATTCCCTCTTTGATCAGGCTCATTATGAAGGCACCCTAGAAATGCAGAGAATAATCGGCCTTGGAGATAATCAAATTATTCGAAAAACAAATATTTTTTCAGGAGACCCAATTGCATCGGAAGGAGCAATAAGAGACAGCATTGCAGAAGGAGCGAACCTTATAATCGCAATGAGCTGGGGCTATATGAATGTATGTGAAAGACTTGCCGCAGAATTCCCCGGCGTTGTGTTTGCCCATGCCACGGGAACCAGACATAATGATCGTAACTTTGCAAACTATTCTATTCGGCTATACCAGGCCCGCTATCTTTCAGGAATTGTGGCAGGACTAAAAACACAAACCAATAGGATTGGCTTTGTAGCTGCAATGGATATTAGGAATAGCGAAGTAACTTCATCTGTTAACGCGTTTGCAATGGGTGTTGCATCGGTAAATCCTGATGCCCGTGTATATGTTCAGGTAACCCATAGCTGGTACGACCCGATGGGAGAAACCAATGCTGCAAATGCATTAATTGCAGCAGGATGCGATGTTATAACATCCCATGCAAATACACCTGCCGCACAGATGGCTGCTCAAAGAGCAGGAGTCTGGGCCATAGGTTATAATGCCGACATGAGTGCAGTTGCACCTGAAGCTATAATAAGCTCTGTTGTACTTAACTGGGGAGTTCTATATACAAGCTTCGTTCAAAATATAGTAAACGGAACATTCATCCCTCAAACCCATTTCTACGGCCTTGCTGAAGGAGCAATAGATATCACTCCTTTAGCCCGGGGCCTTGCACCTGAGGGGGCAAAAGAGGCAGTCCTCGCTGCACGGAATCGCATGTTATATGAAGGTTTTAATATTTTTGATGGAGTGATTGAAACTAATGACGGCAGATTTATTGGGGAAATTGGAGGCACCCTCTCTGATGAGATTATCCTTAGTGGTATTAACTGGTATTACCGCACTGTTATTGAGCTCTAATGAAGAATAGTCGAAAGGCACGATTTGGATGGCGTAGTAATTATCTCCAATTGTTATTTGTTTTTGCAGCCTTTGCTCTCATGGTTGGAGCAGCTTACATATTTATTGGGAATATGCTTCGTAATCATCTTTGGAATGGTGCTCAACAGCTTCTGGCATCTGCTGAAGCAAATGTAAATGCCGCACTCTCCGAAACAGAAATTACCCTCCTTAATTCCTATAATATTATTCACGAAATGCTGGAGAGGAATGCCGGAAAAGAAGAGATACTTGATTATCTTACAACCACAAGCCGCTGGCTAAGAGAGCGTGATTCCGGGCTTCTTGATTTTTACGGGATATACGGATATTTTTACGGTGAATTTTACGATGGAATGGAGATAAATCCCGGAGATGATTATGTCCCGCAGACACGTCCCTGGTACCAGACGGCAGTTCGCAGCGGCGCTAATGTGGCGTATACCGTCCCGTACCCGGATTGGAACACAGGTACCACTGTTGTTACTGCCGTTCGTAATGTTTTTCTTGATAACGATATGGTAGGAATACTTGCAGTAGATATAGGTATTACCTGGCTTGTTGAATATGTAGGTTCTCTATCACTTAGTTCTGATGGATTTGGAATGCTTCTTAGCCAAAATCTAACATTCATGGCATATCCTGACGAGGGATTAATTGGAAGGCAGTTCCAGGCCCTTGGAAACTCTTATGATGTACTTGCAAGCATTCTACGATCAGGTGAGGATATATTTGGACATAGGATTATTGACCCTGACAGAGGCCCTGTTATCGTTTTTATTCAGAGGATTTTTAATGACTGGTATGTAGGACTATTAACTCCCTCATCCCAGTTTTACCGGGATCTGCAGACCTCGGCTCAGATTCTAATTGCTCTCGGGCTTGTCCTTTCTTTATCACTTTGTTTCATTTTAATACGTCTTTCAATGGCAAAGCAACGATCCGATGAGGAGAGCAGGGCAAAGTCTTCCTTCCTCGCACACATGAGCCATGAAATTCGTACCCCCTTAAATGCAGTTATTGGTCTTTCTGAGATTGTGTTAAACAGGGGGAAGCTCCTTAACGATAGCAGAAATGATGTTCAACAAATACATCAATCAGGTTCTTCTCTGCTTGGAATTATCAACGACATACTTGATATTTCAAAAATAGAAGCAGAAGGGTTTGAACTAATCCCGGCAGAATATGACACTGCATCATTGATTAACGATACAATTATGCTTAATAGGGTCAGAATCGGCTCAAAGCCCATTATATTTAATATTGAAATAGAAGAAGATTTTCCCTGCCTTCTCCTTGGAGATGAGTTAAGGGTGAAGCAAATCCTAAACAATATACTTTCTAATGCAATTAAGTATACTAAAGAGGGAAGTGTAAGACTAAGTATTACATGGGAGAAAACAGGGCAAATACATTTTTCGGTAAGTGATACAGGTATCGGAATACGTCCCGAAGATATGAATAAGCTATTTACTGAGTATGCGCAGTTACATGCAGGATCAACTCGTATGGTAGAGGGGACCGGGCTTGGCCTTGCAATTACAAAGAAGCTTGTGGAAATGATGGGCGGCAGGATTAATGCCGAAAGTGAATATGGTAAGGGCACAGTATTTACGGTTACAATAGTTCAAGGTATAATTAACTCTGCCGGTATTGGTAAAGAAACAGTTGAAAACCTTAAATTTTTCAAATTTGAAAGCAGGGTAAGAGAAAAAGAGGTTGATTATAGTAAGATATCTAACGGCAGGGTTCTTGTTGTAGATGACTTGCCTGTTAACCTGCAGGTTGCAAAGGGGCTTTTGGAACCTTATAATCTTATAATTGAAACTGCCGATTCAGGGCAACAGGCCATAGATATGATTCAAGCGGGAAGTAAATACGATCTTGTTTTTATGGATCATATGATGCCTGAAATGGATGGTATTGAAGCTGTAAGGTTAATACGAGTCTGGGAAAGTACAAATAATAAGGAGCAGGTTCCTATAGTTGCCTTGACAGCAAATGCACTTGCAGGAAACATGGAAATGTTTTTATCGAAAGGCTTTAATGGTTTTTTGCCAAAGCCAATCGACATACTTCGTCTTGACGAGACATTAAATCAATGGCTCAAGGAGCTGCCGGAAAGCGGAGGGGTACAGAATGTTTACGGTGATGAAAAGGAGATAGAAGAAGTGAGCGGCGATTTAACTATTGATAAAGTAGATGTACAAAAGGGAATTTCCATGACAGGAGGCACTGTGGGAGCATATATTTCAGTGCTTTCTATTTTTCATAAAGATGCTGATGAAAGGCTTCCCCTATTGCAGAATCCGCCTGATATAGCTGAAATTATAAATTTTGTTACTCAGGTACATGCATTAAAGAGTGCTTCCTATTCTATTGGTGCAACCGGAATCTCAGAAATGGCTGCAGAACTTGAAAAAGCAGGGAAAGATGAAGATATGGATATAATTAAAATGAAACTCCCCATATTTCATAAAGCTCTAAGTGAGCTTTCCATAAATATTAAGAATGCAATTGAAAACTATAAAGAGAAAAGCCCTTCTCCTTCCGGCGGCTCAGCTTCTGCTCAAGTATCTTCATTACTTAAAAACCTTGCCATTGCACTTGAAGAGCAGAAGGCAAATGAAATAAGTCGTATTTTAAGAGAGATAAACGATTTTACGGGAGATATGGATATTGCATACAGAGATGCTCTTGAAAGAATATCAGACGAAGTAATGATGGTTGAATATGACAATGCAAAAGAAATACTTACTAACTTAATGGCAGGAAATCATGGGAGTTGATAAAAAGCTAATTTTACTTGTTGATGATAATCCAACGAACTTAAAACTCGGTATAAATGTTCTGCAAGGGAAATATGATGTTGCAACAGCACCATCTGCAGAAAAAATGTTCAGTCTTTTAAAGAATAATACTCCTGCAATGATACTCCTTGATGTAGATATGCCTAATGTGACCGGTTACCAGGCAATTAAAATTTTAAAAGAACAGCCTCAAACAAAAGATATTCCGGTTATTTTTGTAACAGCCCGCGCTGACTATGACAACGAGCTTGAAGGCTTAACTCTTGGTGCAGTTGATTATATAACAAAACCTTTTCAACCTCCTCTTTTATTAAAACGAATTGAACTGCATTTAATGTTAGAAGACCAGAAGAAGACTCTCGCACAGCAAGCATCTGAGCTTAAAAACTTCAATACGAATTTGCAGAAAATGGTGGATGATAAAACTCAAAATGTCCTTGATCTACAGAATGCCCTGCTTAAAACAATGGCAGAGTTGGTGGAATGTCGTGATGATATTACAGGGGGACATATTGAGCGCACCCAGAGGGGTATTAAAATAATTTTGGAAGAGCTTGAGGCAAGTCATATATACTCGGAGGAAACAGAGAGCTGGGACTTAGATCTATTGCTCCAATCCTGTCAGCTTCATGATGTGGGTAAGATCTCAATAGATGACAGTATCTTAAAAAAGGCCGGGAAATTAACCGATGAAGAGTTTGAAGCGATGAAAAAACACGCTATATTTGGAGAGGAAATTATAGAAAAGATACAGGCGCTTGCAAAGGAAAGTGACTTCTTAAAGTATGCAAAAATATTTGCTGCAAATCATCATGAAAAATGGGATGGTTCAGGTTATCCTCGCGGTTTAAAAGGTAATGATATACCGCTTCTTGGCAGAATAATGGCAATAGTCGATGTATATGATGCTCTAATCTCTGAGCGCCCATATAAAAAAGCCTTTAGCCATGAAGAAGCTGTAAAAATAATCTGCGAAGGGAGTGGAAAGCATTTTGATCCTACTTTAGTTGAAGTATTTTCCCGCAGTGCAGAACAATTTAGGAGCTAATTCCCCATTAGGATCTGAACAAGCCTTTCCTCTTCTTCAATTGCACCTAAAGAACGCAGCCTTGAGAGGTTTTGAAGAAATCCGTAAAGAGCTCTTGAATGACTATTACGGCTATTAATAAGCATTGTAGATGCTTCCTGTAAATCAGAGACAGAACTTTGTAATAATCTATAGCGTTCCATTATAAACTCAAAATGCATTTCGGCATAATCCAGTGTTCTGCGCGTCGAAAGAACAGAGCCTGCATTGCCAAAGGTGCTTAAAAGCACGCTATAAAGTTCTATTTCGAGGTTAATTTCTGTATTTCTATAGTCCATTGAAGCTGTATCAAGGGCATTTCTGCTTTTTTCCAGTCGGTTGGAAAAGACCCAGAAATCTATGGGAATGGACCCTGTAATGGAAAGACCTCCGCCCGAAGAATATCCTAAACCCCTCTCAGTTGAGTAACCGATACTTCCTGAAAAAATAGATGCCGATAATGTGGGTGCAGGGTCTCTTCTTGTAAGGCTGTGATTTAGTTCGGCTCTTTTATTGTTTAAAGATGCCCTTGTAAGACTAGGATTACTTGCGGCAAGTACTGCCCAAAATCTATCAAAAATAAGGTCAGCCTCAAGGTCATCTATGTTTCCTAAAAACAAGATTAGCTCTTCGTATTTTCCAAGATCGATTCCTTGGAGATAGGGGAGATCATCAAGGCCTGTAATTACCATAAGGCGTGCCATGCTTAAGGAGAGGTTTCGCCTTGCCTGATTCCGTGAATTTTCACGTACTTCCTTATCTGCAAGGGCTCTTAAATAATCCCCCTGGTTAATCATCCCGCTGGCCTGCCGTATTTCTGCCATTGAAAGACCAAAGAGAGCTGTCTGCAGGGAGGATTCCTCTGCTTCAAGTGCTGCAGCCGCTTCGAGGACTGCATAGTAAGCGCTGTCTGCAGAATCAAGTACGCTAAAGTATTCTGCTAAAGCCTCTCTACGTGTGGATTCGGTAGCAATTTGGTTGATTTCTCTTAGGATAAAATCCCTTCCGCCATTAAACAGTGTTTGCGTAATGGATAGATTTGCACTTGAATTAAAAGAATCTATGGGGTTAATAAAATTAAAGTCATTGTCCATGTAATTTGCAGAAGCACTATAACGCAGAGAAATAGAAGGCAGCATAGAATAAAATTGATTCCTTTCATCCAGTAAACTGTTTTCTATTGCGATATTCGATCTTGCAAGTGATCTTGAATTAAGCAGGGCGAGGGTTCGTACCTGTTCAAGAGAGAGGCCATCGGCGAAAGCTCCGGAGTTTAAGATTAACAAACTAAGAATTAATAATACTATCTTCATAAAAACCTCTTATTCATAACGCAGTGCATCTATCGGGTAAAGCTTTGCCGCCTTTAGGGCAGGGTAGTAACCAAAGACCATTCCTACAATGGCGGCGAAAAGAGCAGAGCCGCTAACTATAAGCGGACTTATTAATGTCGGAATGCCGGTCATTGTTAGTATTCTGCAGGAAAGGAAAGCAAGACTTATTCCGAGTAAACCTCCCATCAAGCTCAATATTATGGCCTCTGAGAGGAACTGAAAAAGAATATCCTGCTTCCTTCCGCCTATTGCCATACGGATACCGATTTCCCGTGTACGCTCGGTAACCGAAACAAGCATTATGTTCATTATTCCGATTCCGCCGACCAAGAGGGAGACACCTGCAATCGATGCAAGTAGAGTAGTAAGGGTTCTTGATGTAGCAGAAGCCATGTCTATCATATCTGTTTGGTTCATTATTGAAAAATCTGACGCTGCACCATCGGCGATCCTTCTGGATTCCCTTAAAATTTGCTCTGTTTCATACAATGCGGCATCCATGAGCTCTCTATTTATCACACTCATGACAATCATGTTTATGCTTCGACTATTATTTAGACGTGTCATTGCAGTATCAAGGGGGAGCAGGATAATATCGTCTTGATCATTTCCACCAAGGCCTGCACCTTTTCTCTCAAGAAGACCAATTACAGTAAAATAATTGGTGCCGATTCTTATTTGTTGATTCAGAGCATCTTCTTCAATGGAGAATAAATTTGCTGCGGTTGTGCGGCCGAGAACTGCCACCCTATTCCTATGTTGAAGATCCTCTTCATCAAAAAAATAACCTGAGTTAACATGGAAATTTCTTGCATAGGCAAATTCCGGCTCAACTCCCTGTACCTGAACCTGTGTATTGCCTTCGCTGCTAAACACTTGAGCATTTGTCATAACCACACCTGAAATAGCTGATGCAAAACTGGATTCATCTCTTAACTTTTGAATGTCGTCTTTTGTGAACGCATTCATGCGCATCATCACCTGCTGGCCGCTGCGCTGCATTTGACTGCGGGGGCTAATCTGTAGTAAATTTGTACCCATGGAACTAATCCTGTCTTCAATTACCCTCTGAGAGCCTGCACCAAGTGCGACCATAACTATCACAGAGCCTACGCCGATTATAACCCCAAGGGATGTAAGAAGACTCCTCATACGATTGCGTAAAATCGAACGAATGCAGGTTTGCAGTAATTGTATTAGGTTCATTGAAAGTGCTCCTCAGGTATTATTTCTGCATGTGTGCTCTTCCAATGATTTAGGTTTTCCAATGCATTTTGCCTTTCACTTACGTTCATATCCGTAACAAGCTCCCCGTCCCTTAGGGTGATGATTCGCTTTGAGTAAGCTGCAAGTTCCGGCTCATGAGTTACCATGATAATTGTTTTTCCTTGATTATTTAATTCCTGAAAAAGACTCATAATTTCAAGTGACATTTCTGTGTCCAGATTTCCTGTCGGCTCATCTGCAAGTATAAATGCAGGGTCATTAACCATCGCCCTTGCAATTGCAACCCTTTGTTGCTGCCCGCCTGAGAGCTGGGAAGGGTAATGATCCATTCGATTTCCAAGGCCGACTTCTTTTAATGCCTCCCTTGCACGGTTTCTGCGCGCCTGAGTACTTAATCGTTCTTCTTTTTTCCCTCTTCTACTATAAAAAAGGGGGAGCTCTACATTTTCAAGAGCAGTGGTTCTTGCAAGCAAGTTAAACGATTGAAAAACAAAACCTATTTTCCTGTTTCGTATATATGCGAATGTATCGGAGTTTGACTTGGAAGTTTCTATACCGTCCAGTATATAAGTTCCTTCCGTGGGTTTATCCAGGCATCCGAGGATATTCATTAGAGTGGATTTTCCTGAGCCTGAAGGTCCCATTACAGAAACGAACTCACCTGCTTCTGCCGTAAAATCCACTCCGCGCAGGGCGCGTACAACCACAGCTTCTTCCTTTGAAGCCGAACCCTTTTTTGCTTCCATTCTATATTCTCTTTTAATGCCCTGCATCTGAATTACAATCATTAAAAGCGTTCCCTTAGGATAAATTGCCTGCCCTCAAGTGTATCATCGCTGATAATTAACTCGGTAAATGATCCTGAAGAAATGCCCGTCATTACCTGCATCACTTCAAGATTGCCTCCTTCCCCTATATACCAAAGATTTCGTGTGGTCACAGGCGTAGTACGTGCCTGTCCCGGCTGCCCCGGTGATTGAAGCATTTGCCGCCCGCCTCCCGGCATGCCCATTCCTCTCGCTGTAGGTTGGTTCCCCATAAGCATGCCTGCGATCCCTGTATTAGAAGCCTGGTTTGTAGGAACAGACCTTTCTGTCTGAGTTGTCTGTGCTCGGTCTCTTGCTTCGAGCGCTGCTGTTCTCTGCTCTTCGGTCATGCCTTCAAGGCTTGCCGCAAAGATCATGTCAGCGATTCTCTCTGTACTTAAGCTCGTTGGCTGGTATCTAAGGGCTGCATTGGAAATGATCAGGGCGTTCTCACTTCGCTCAACAATAAAGTCTACTGCGCAGGTCATGCCCGGAAGGAGGGAGCCGTCATGATTCTCCACCCTTACAATGACAGTATATGAAACAACATTGTTTGTTACCGTTGGTACAAGGCGCAGGGTTTCAACTATACCGCTATAGGTTCTTCCGGGAAGGCTTTCCAGGGTGAATCGAACCTGCTGGCCCCTGTAAATTGAAGTAACATCCAATTCGCCGACTGTTGCCTCAATCTGCATTTCGCTTAAATTTTCTGCCAGGGTAAAAATGGCAGGTGAGCTTGCATTGGAGCTGTCTACAACGGTGTCGCCTTCGTTTATGGTTTTGTTTAGGACTATCCCATCGATGGGAGATGTGATGTAGGCGAATTGGTTAATTTCAGTATCTATCGATCTCAAGTTTGCCTCTGCGACTGCAAGATCCGCTGCGAGATTGTTCAGGTTTGTCCTTGAGGTTAAAAGTTCAAAATCGGAAATCAGGTTCCTTTCTGCAAGGGCAAGCTGGTTATTATAGTTTAGCTGTTGCAGTTCAAAATTAGCCCTTGCCTTAAGCACAGCCGCATATTGCTGCTCCCTTCTTAAACGCAGCATGTCAGTATTCAGCTCTGCAAGAATGTCTCCCCTGTTAACGGTATCGTTAAAATCAACGTAAATTCTTTCTACTTTACCGCTCATTTGAGGAAGCACTCTGATAGTGGATACAGGATTGATCCTTCCGCTCGCAGTGACTATGCGTTCTACTGTTCCTCTGCGCACGGGAGTGAACTCGTAGGTTGTGCTAAGGTCATTCCCGTTGCAGCCGGAGAGTAAAATTATTAAAACCGGGAAGACCGGAATGAATTGCTTTAATTTTCTTCTCATTAAAATCCATGCTCCTTAATTAATACTGTAACAAATCTAAAGTAATATAGTTACTTTACCAACGGCCCCTGCCGCCTGCGTTATAAGTACCTCCGGTATTGCTTATCCTTGTTATTGCTGAACCAAGAAGTATATCTGTCTGTCTTGCATTATTTATAAAAAGAGTATAGGTTTCTCCTATTCTGAAAGCAGGTGATGTGAATCCTGAAACCGAAAAAGGTACCTCGCTTGTATAGCTTAGCACTGTATTTCCTGCCCTGTCCCTTATGGAAATTACACTACCCTGACTCTGGTTAGCCGTATAAGACACCAGGATAACCGGCTGTGTAGAAGATGTCGATACACTTTGAATAGCTCCCGCCGTAATTAATTCCCCTCCCGTGATAATAAACTGACCGTCAAGGTCAATAGCACCTGCAAATATTTGAGAGCCTCCTGAAATCCTGAGTGTGCCGCCTTCAAGGAAGATATTGCCGTTGGAGTCAAAACCGTCGGTGTCGCCGGTTGCAGGTACAACCACATCAATTATGCCACCTGTAATTCTAATATACATATCATTTCTTGATGTTCCGCCTGCTGCATTAATCCCGTCATCCATTGCGAAAACCCGGATATTCCCCCCACTTATAGTAACAGTACGCCCTTCAATTCCTTCATAGGAATGAACGATATTAATATTTCCCCCTGAAATCAAAACATTATTATCTGCGTGGATTCCGTCATCTCCTGTTCTTATTATAAAGGTCCCGCCTGCTATGTGTATGTCATTATCGGAATGTATACCGTCATCTGCAGCATCAATTGTAAAACTCCCGCTTGTTATGTAAACAAGTGTTCGGGCCTTTAATCCCTTCATGCTTTCGGATTCCGGTGTTGGAGCTTGGGGAATTACCCTCCTGCCTCTGCCTGCAGAGACAGGCCTGGGTGGTGCCATTGTATGCCCGCCTCCGCATACTATGTTAAAAGTCCCGCCTGATATTGTAAGTATACTTTCAGCCTGTATCCCATCATTACCTGCTCTTATATTAAATATACCACCTGAAATATTTACAAAACCTATATTGTCTCCTCCCGGATTGTTTGATTGAATCCCATCGCCGTTTGCATTTAAGTTAAATCTGCCGTTATTAATTATGACTCCGTCTCTTCCCCTAAGGGCATCGCCTAGAGCAGTCACATTAAATATACCGCTGTTTATCGTTAAGATGTCTTGAGCTCTTATTCCATGGTGATAGTTTCCGTTAACAGTAAGCGTTCCATTCCCTTGGATGCTTAAATCGTGTTGAACAAAAATAGCTGCATTATGGTCATCGTTTCTTGATTGTCTTCCGTCAGAAACAGTGTTTTCCGTGCCTGCTTCAAGTACAATAATGACCTCCCTTGACCTTGGTACGTGAATTGCAGGGCCTGTTGCGCTGTGCAGATTTAGGCCATTGAATATAAAGCGTATAGTGTCATTTCGGGCCAGATTAGTAAGTATTCTACCATTGTCCAACCTGCCTGAAAAGGTATATGTCCCCGGTCTGTTGATCGTCAGAGTTCCATTAGAGAAAACTGCCCCGCTTCCGGTAATGGTTGCTGTATTACGGTTGAAAACGACTGAGGTTATACTGTCTTGAGAGAATAGAGGTGTAATTTGCACGAAAAAGAAGAATATAATGCTTAAAAATAAAACTTTTTTCATTTTATAACTCCTTTCTATCATATTGTTCACGACTAATTTGAACATTATGGTTACCGTTACGGGAGCGTATCTCGTCAATGAAGTTCTTTGAAAGAGAAGTGTCTTTTATATTTACAAAATAGCGTAGCTCATATAAGCTGCTCATACTTGTAGACCTGACCTGTATAAGCTCATGAGTTTTAGCATATTTTATAAAAACATCTTCTAATACACTTTCATAATCCATATCCTCAGGAATCATAATTCTTATAATTCTATTGTTTTCATTTGTTCTCCCAAAATTCAAATATATTATGAATAGGCTTGTAATTCCAAAAAGCAGAGAAAAAATGAATGCATATAAGATATAGCCCATACCTATTATAAGGCCAAGTGCCATTGCAAAAAACAAGCTGCCTATATCTCTGGCATTCCCCTGAACAGAGCGAAACCTGACAAGGCTGAATGCTCCTGCTACAGCTATACCTGCTCCGATATTACCACTTACAACTGTTATAATTGATTGCACTGTAACAGGCAGCAATACCAAAGTGATTGCCATATTCCTGCTATATTTATTCTTAAACATATAAATTAAGGCGACCAAGAAGCCAAGTGCTATAGAACACAAAGCCCCAATAACGAAACTATTTATGGCAGGTATTTGGTTTATTATACTGCCGCTGATTAATTCAAGCACTCTACTCTCCTTTTTACAGGTATTTCAAACCGGAATGTACTGCCTTCTCCCGGTTTCGACTCCACACCGTATTTCCCGCTGTGATTATCAATTATTTTCTTTACAATGTATAATCCAAGCCCTGAACCAATAAGGGCGCGTGTATGTGTTTTCCCGCTTTTATAGTATCTGTCCCAAATAAAAGGTAGGTCTTTCTCCTCTATTCCTTCACCATAGTCTGTGACACTTACTGTCACTTGGTCTTTATTTACAGTCTGCTCAATAGTTATTTTCCTGCTTTCTCCTGAATAATTGACGGCATTTATTAATAAGTTATAAAAAACCCTATCCATTTTTATCTTATCTGCTTTAACGTATATATCTTCTTCGTATAAAAAGACAATTTCAAAACCTTCTTTTTGCAATAATTTTCCCATGCTTTCAATTATCTGTTGAATGCTCTGAGTAAGATTATACTCAGAATAGTTCATTGTCTCCATGTCATTTTCAAGTTTAGACATGTCAAGCACATCATTAACAAGCATGGTTAAGCGTTTTGTTTCGTCCAGAATGGTTTGAGTTTGCTCACTCGTAATCTCGGAAGGGAAATCGTGCATCATTTCTGCATAGCTGTAAATTAAAGCGAGCGGGGTGCGTAAGTCATGGGAAACATTAGCGAACAGCTCGCGGCGTAAGTTTTCCACACGGCCCAGTTCAGACGCTGCTGTGTTCAATGTATCGGACAAAACAGATATTTCGTGATAACCTTTGCCTGTAAAGTGAGTATTATAACTCCCGCTCGCAAGAACCAATGCGCTTTGTGTAATTTTTTCTATAGGATTTGCTATATGTTTCGCTATTATGATTGCTAAAATGACAGAAAGAAGGAGAACAATACCCGAAATATAGTATAATTGATAACGCAGTGTTGTCACTGTGGCGTCAACAGGAGATATTATCGCCCTTATTATTACTGCAAATTGTTCACCTGTATTAGTATAAGCTGTTTTTGCATATACCAAAGATTGCAGTATAAAAAGGTTGCCGCCCCTTGAATCGCGGCGTACAATAACAAACCCTCCGCGCCCTTGAGGAATATCTATATATTCATGACTCTCACCGCCTCTTTCTATAGCAAGCGCTATATGGTCTGCATTTTCATCCCGGAATCTGGTTTGAGTCGGCGTTAAGAGACTCCTTCCGTGTAAATCTACTATGTCTATGGAAATATCATTTATATCTTGAACTTCTCTAATAATTTCGCGTATATTTTCGCTCCTCTCATTATAGGCATTAATAATTTCAACTGTGCTTTGTCTTACTTCCATTACCCTGATTCGCCTATAAAAAGTATCCAGAAAGACGGTTTGGAATAGCCATAATATGAGAAGTAATAGAGAGCAGAAACTCAAGAGAAAGATAAAAACTTTCCATTTTAATTTAGGAGTATGTAAGTTCATCCCCGTTATCCCTCGAACCTATAGCCATGGCCGCGTAAAGTTTTGATTAAATCATCATATGGGGTAATGGCCTTTCTAAGGAGTTTAATATGTGTATCCAGAGTCCTGTCATCGCCAAAATATTCATAACCCCAAACATCACTTAGAATTTTCTCCCGCGGAATGGCAATATTATTATTTCGAATAAAAAAGAAAAGCAAATCGTATAATTTAGGGGCAAGCTCTATTTGCCTTCCGTCTATAATTACCCTAAAGGCAGACATATCTGCCGTAAAGCCATCCTTTGTAAAGACCACATGATCGTCTTTTATCAATACCTTCCCTGTTCTTCTTAGAATGGCGCTGATTCTAAGCATTATTTCCTTGGAAGAAAATGGCTTTACAACATAATCATCAATGCCAAGCTCAAAGCCAAGTACCTTATCATACTCTTCGCCTCTTGCCGAGATCATAATTACAGGCACATTAGAGCTTTTCCGAATCTCCTTTACTGCCGAAAAACCATCCATATCGGGCATCATAATATCCATTAGAACTATATCAAACTCCTCTTTTTTAAATGCCTCAAGCGCTTCAGGGCCGGTTCCTGCTTCGACGGTTTTATGTCCTTCAAAGTTCGCGTATCTCTTTAATACTGCCCTTAGGCCTGCTTCATCATCACAAATCAGAATTTTTGCCATGAATTATTTTCCATTCCTCTTTATTTATAGGTTATTAAAGTGAAAACCAAGTGATGTTTATCTGAATTTTACCTGAATTTTGAGTAAATTGTAAGATTTTGAAAAATGTGCTACTATGTTTATTTTAAGGAGAAGAAATGCAGTATAGAAAGCTAGGGGATTTAGGCTTAAGGGTCAGTGAAATAGGCTATGGCGGAGAGCATCTTGTAGGCAAACCATATGAACTTGTGGAAAAGATAGTGAATACGGCCATTGACGGCGGTGTTAATATAATCGATGTATTTATGCCTCAGGCGGAAGTCCGCTCAAATCTGGGCAAGGCTATAGGAAAGCGGCGCAAGGATATAATGCTGCAAGGCCATATTGGCTCAGCCCTGCAGAGCGAGGGGCAGTATGTTAGGACCCGCGACCTGAAATTATGCGATACATTCGTGAAAGATTTTCTTACTCGCTTTGATACCAACTACATCGATTTTGGGATGATACACTATGTAGATACGGAGAATGAGTATAAAGAGGCTTTTGAAAGCCCATACATCGAGTATGTCCAAAAGTTGAAAAAGGACGGTATTGTACGTTATCTTGGTGCAAGTACCCATGATACGGCAACTGCTATCAAAATGGTAAATTCCGGAATTATCGATATGATTATGTTCTCTGTGAACCCGGTATTTGATCTAAGCCTTGGTGTATATAACCTTGATATGCTATGGGATGGCGTTAAACTGGATAAGCTTCAAATAGACCCATTAAGGGCAGAATTCTATAACCTATGTACAGCCAAGGGCATTGGCATTACTGTGATGAAAGCACTTGGAGCGGGGCGGCTCTTGAAGGCTGAAACTAGTAGCCTAAACTGTGCATTAACGGTTAATCAATGTGTGTCCTATGCACTTGACAGACCTGCCGTATCGAGTGTGCTGCTTGGCGCGCAGACAGTGGAAGAAATCCGGCAGTGCCTTGCCTACGAAAGTTCGACAGCAGAAGAGCGCAGTTATATGGCTGCGATGAAGGGAGGTCTGCCCATTTTAAACGGCCTTTGCATGTACTGTAACCATTGCCTTCCATGCGCTTCGGGAATAGACATAGCCGCCGTAACAAAGCACCTTGATACAGCCAAAATTGCCGGTGTTGATCAAGTCAAAGATCTCTACAGTTCTCTGTCAAGATATGGAAGTAATTGCATTGGATGTGGCACCTGCGAAAAGAACTGCCCCTTTGGCATTAAGGTAATAGAGAACATGAAAGAGGCGGCTCGAGTTTTTGGGAAATAAGACTTATAAGAAGCGCCTATAAATCCAGAGTTTCGTTCATGCTCCCTGTACGGTAACCAAGAAGATCCATTGAAATATAGACAAAGCCAATTTTCTTTAGTTCATTATGGATTTTCTCTCTATTTGAAGATGAAAACAGGATTTCAAAGCCTTCATCGTCAGTTTCAATGCGGGCAAGATTGCCGTGGAAGCGTACCCTGACTTGCCTGAAACCCATGTCCAAAAGGAATTGCTCTGCCTTGTCTATCATGCCAAGACGTTCAACAGAAATTGTTTCACCATAGGGAAAGCGGGATGTAAGGCAGGCGAAAGATTGCTTATTATAGGTAGGAAGGCCCATTTCCTTGGATATGGAGCGGATTTCATTTTTCGTAAGCCCTGCATAGCGCAAAGGGCTCTTAACTCCCTGCTCTTCAATTGCCTTATGCCCGGGTCTATAATCGCTGTTATCGTCCATGTTTGAACCTTCAGCTACATGGGTAATCCCATGTTCCCTTGCAACGTCCCATATCTTGGTGAACAGTTCATTTTTGCATAAATAGCATCGGTTCACCGGGTTCTGTGAAAAACCTTCGATAACAAGTTCTTCAGAATCGCAAATTATATGGCGAATCCCATTACTTTTACAGAAATCAATAGCCTCATTTAGTTCTCTTTCGGGAAATGAACATGAGCGTGCAGTTACACCGATGACCTTATCTCCTAATACCTCATGAGCTGTTTTTATGAGAAAGGTGGAATCCACGCCGCCTGAAAATGCAATGGCAACACTGCCAAGTTCTTCCAGGTAATTTCTTAGTTTTTCATTTTTTTGTGTCATGCAATTCCCCCCGGTTAATTTGAGCCCAAATTCTCCTTTCTGCTTCGCCTATGGAAATATTATGCTCCTTCGCAAGCACGGCAATATCCTCATATTCCGGCTTGTTTTTTATTATGCCAAAACCTGTCCCGGTTTTCAGCCGAATCTTACCAAGGTCGGTTTGAACTTCTTCGGTCTTACGCTCGAGTATATACCTTGAGTAAATTGCCTTCCTTACACCAAAGCTACTGCTTAGTTTCAGCATAAGGGCTGCAAAAAAGTCTGCCTTTTCGGTTTTGCAAATGCAGTTTAGCATGGTCCCCGGGCGATCCTTCTTCATGTCTATGGATGTGGTATAAACATCCAATGCACCTTCGCTTAAAAGAGACCTGCAGGTAAACCCAAGAGCTTCTCCTGTCATATCATCTATATTGCAGCTTAGCTCGCAAACTTCATCATTTGGGCCTGTGGTACTACCGGTAGTACTATATATGGTATCACCTAGAAATGCCCGGACACAATTGCAGGCTTCAAAGTCCTTTTTCCCCATTCCATAGCCTATTTTACTTACCCTCAGCAGGGGCATTGGGCCAAAGTCATGTGCAAAGTATTTCAATAGGGCAGCACCTGTTGGTGTGCATAGCTCCCCCCTGATTCTCCCGCCGTAGCTTGGGACATTCTGCAGAATATATGCCGTAGCCGGAGCGGGAACAGGTAATAGGCCGTGGGAGCAGCGTACAAAGCCGCTGCCCACATGTATGGGCGAAACGACAATCTTCCGGGGGGCAAGTTCTTCGATTAAAAGACAGACCCCGGTTATATCCATAATTGCATCCAAATTGCCGACTTCATGGAAATGCACCTGAGATACCGGGCGACCATGGGCCTGCGATTCTGCCTCGGCAATCAGTGCATAAACCCCCATGACGTCCTTCTTTACCCTTTCTGAAACAGACAGCCCTGTAAGTATTGTTTCTATGTCCTTTAATCCTGTTAGATGGTGATGATGCTCATGTTCATGATCATGATGATGTGCATGTTCATGGGCTGAAATATCAACATCAATGCTTGTCTCTTCGGCACCCTCGTCTCCAATTAAAACCGAAATATTGGTGCCTGTAATTCCACACTTTACTGACGGACTTGCCTTGACATGAACTCCGCTTATACCCAGATTGTTCAGCTTATCTACAAAGGCTTCCCTTTCAGGATGAAGCTCCAAAAGGGCTGCAAGGAGCATATCTCCTGCTGCACCCATATTACACTCAAGAAAGAGGGTTTTCACTTTATTCCTTCCATTTGGTTGATACGGCTTGCAAGGAATGCTGCCCCGAAGCCATTGTCTATATTCACGACTCCTACACCTGCAGCACAGGAATTGAGCATGGTTAAAAGGGCAGAAAGTCCGCCAAAGTTTGCACCATAGCCTATGCTGGTGGGGACTGCGATTATAGGGCAACTAACGAGGCCGCCTACAACGCTTGCAAGGGCACCTTCCATACCTGCCACTACAATAACACAGCGTGCGCTATTAAGAACTTCCAGTTTTGACAGAATCCTCTGTAAACCGGCTACCCCCACATCATAAAGCCTTGTGACCATATTACCCAGATTTTCTGCTGTAAGTAGTGCAGCCTCCTCGCAAACAGCCATGTCTGCAGTTCCCGCTGCTGCAATAACGATGCTACCAACCTTTGGCCGCTCCTCGCCGGGCAGGGCTATTCCGAGCTTTGGTATTGGATGATAGATCATGGGGATATTCATGCTTTCGATATGATCTGCAGCTTCCCGGGAGATACGCGTAACAAGCACATTACGGGAGCCGTTTTTCTGCATGTCTATTAGTATGCCTGCAATATGTTCATTCGCCTTTCCGCTGCCAAATATAACTTCGCCTATGCCCTGCCTTATAGACCTATGGTAGTCAACCTTAGCATAGCCTAAATCGGAAAAGGGTTTGGTGCGAAGCATGTCTGCGGCTTGTTCGGGAGACAGCTCCCCCTTTTCCACCCGATGCAGCAGGTCCAGGATATCTTCTTTCTCTGTAATTATGCCCATTTTTTGCGCTCCATTTGCCCCTGACCGGGGACAGTGCACTATAGCATATGCCCATATCCTGTGTCAAAGACTGGCATTAATACGTTTGACTTGCAATAAAAACCATGGTATATTCAGGTAATTTATAAATTATGGAGAAAACTATGCGTAAATCCCTTCTTGTTTTGGTATTTTTACTACTCTTTTCCTTACCCGTTTATTCACAAAGTTTTAGCGACGGAAACCTCTTTTTTTCGGCTGCCTTTGGCAGGGTTTTTTTCTCGGAAAATA
>WRKT01000031.1 GCA_009777995.1 Treponema sp.
TGCCCTGCAAACCTACGGTTTGCTTATTCGGGCAGTAAAAACGTCATATACCTAGAACGTTAGGCGAAATACCCCCAAATGGTAAAAATAAAGAAAACACTTGACAAAATATTATGATTATACATAATAGATTATAGGAGGGAAGATGGTGCTTGATAACAAAGGTTTCGATTTATGGGCAGATACTTATGACAAATCAGTTGAATCATCTGACAAAGAAAATACTTACCCATTTGCTGGATATAAAAAGCTTATGAATACAATCTACAATACTATTCTTTCAAATAAGGAAGTTAATATTTTAGATGTTGGAATTGGAACTGGAATATTATGTGGAGAATTGTATAAAAAAGGATACAAAATTACTGGAATAGATTTTTCTGATGAAATGGTAAAAATATGTAGAGAAAAAATGCCTTCAGCAAGGCTTATTAAACATGATTTTACAAAAGGTTTACCTAAAAGCATAAAAAACGATTTTTTTGATATAATTATATGCACATATGCCATGCATCATTTAGATGACGATTCAAAGATCGTATTCATAAAGGAATTATTAGATATTTTGGATAAAAAAGGCCTATTAATGATTGGAGATATAGGATTTAATACTAGAGAAGAACTTGATGGATGCAGAAAAATACACGAAAATGAATGGGATAATGATGAATATTATTTTATATTCGATGAAATAAAAAACAAATTCCCCAAGGATTACAAAATAATATATGAGCAAATATCAATTTGTGCCGGTATAATAAGAATAGAGAAATAATATATTTTGCGAAAAAAATCTTGAAAGTACCACTTGTATACTAGTATACAAGCTATCTGTTGCAAATGAACAAAATAGCTCTACTGAGTATTAATAAACAAAGTATACGGCCCGACATCACCTGAGCTCCAGCCTCTTACTTCAATAGTATAAGTGCCTGCAGGAACTCGAGTATCGATATAAGCATTTAACCCGTCTCCTGAATCATCGTCCATCGCGACTATTATCCCCTGCGCATTATAGACGTTGATTAATGTATCCAAACTGCTCTCCGTATAGACTATCAACCTTCCTGTAGGAACAGTAACACTGTAAACATGATCCATTGTTCCCTGCAGAATTGTATTGTGCGGCCTCCCCGGAGTAAGAGCAGTAACCACAACAGGCTCCGATGATGCATGCAGGGTATACGGCCCGACATCACCTGAACCCCAGCCCCTCACTTCAATCGTATAAGTGCCCGCAGGAACACGGATGCTTACCCTTGCGTTGTAACCGTCTCCTGAATCATCGTCGTAAGCTATTTCTTCCCAATCCGCATTATATATTGTCATCAATGTGTCTAAATTGCTTTCTGTATAAACAGTGAGCCTTCCTGCAGGAACAGTAACACTGTAAAGATGCTCAGCGGTTCCCTGCAGAATACTATTATGGGGCCTCCCTGCTGTTACGGGCGTTATTATAATAGGTTCTGTTGCGGCAAAAAGAGTATATGGTCCGATGGCACCGGAACTCCAACCTGCCACGCCTATGGTATAAGTACCTGCTCCGACATGAACACTAACCCTTGCGTTTAACTCGTTCCCTGAATCATCATCAAATGCAATCTCATCCCAGTCCGAATTATAAACACGAATCAATGTGTCCATATTGCTCTCCGTATAGACGATGAGCCTTCCTGCAGGAACCGTAATGGTATAAAGGTTTACCGCAGTTCCTTGCAAAGTGCCGGTCTGTGAGCTGCCCGGAGCTATAGTTCTAATCGTCTGGGCATAGACCATCGATATCATTAATCCGAAAAAAATAATGCCGATTAATTTCTTCATAAAAACCTTCCTTTCCCTTCCATTTTGACATAATTACCGGAAATTGCAATAACTATTAATAGAGCTATTCTTATGCTACACTCATCCCATGATACCCGAAAAAAGCCTTGTAATCTATAAAAATCGTCCTGCAATTGTTACCGGCCTTTCGCCGGATAAAATAAATATTTCTGTGGTTGGGGGGGATGCTCTAAAAGTCAGGGAGAAGGATATCGAGTTAATCCATCCGGGCCCCTGTTCGCCCGGAGATCTGGGCAAGCTCGAAGGCAATGCGAGGGAGGCATGGGATCTTTTATTAATGGATGATAATCCAACCGTAAGCTTAAAAGAACTTTCGGAACTAATCTTCGGCAATTTTTCTCCGGCCGGCGCACTTGCCGTATGGGAGCTTATTCGCGAAGGTCTTTACTTTTCAGGGCCCCTTACCGGCATAAAGGCTCGTCCCCGAGCTGAAGTTGAAGAAAATGAGAGACGACTTAACGAAAAGCAGAGGGAAGCAGGGGAAAGGGAGGCCTTCCTCCAAAAAATGAAGAAACTCCCTTCAGACGAATTAAGCCCCTCCGACCGCCGCTTCCTCCAAGACGTAGAGGCGCTCGCCCGAGGGCAGACCGATAAGAGCCGTACCCTAAAGGACCTCGGGAAAAGCGAGACCCCGGTAGAAGCTCACAAACTCCTCCTTGCAAGCGACGCCTGGACAATTTGGGAAAACCCGCACCCCGGCCGCTTCGGTACGGAGCGGATTTCCGCAAAAATAATGCCCGACCTTGAGCCCCTCGAAAATTCCATGGGAAGTTCCCAAGAAACCCGCCTCGACCTTTCCGGGCTCACTTCCTATGCAATAGACAATGTCTGGAGTAATGACCCTGACGATGCAATTTCACTTGAAGGCCCCGACCCTGAAGGTTGTTATACCCTCTGGGTGCATATTGCAGACCCTACCTCTTGTATTTCGCCCGGCTCTCCCGCGGACCTCGAGGCCCGCGACAGGGGGGCCACCCTTTATCTTCCCGAAGGAGCCTCCCACATGCTCTGCCCCGAGGCCCTTCCCATTTTTGCCCTTGGCCTCCGGGATCAATCTCCGGCCCTCTCTTTTAAGATCCGCCTAAGCCCCGACTCCAATATCCTTGATATCGATATAATCCCCTCTATTGTCAAGGTTACCCGTCTTTCCTTCTCGAAGGCAGACTCCCTAATGGAAGAGGGGGACGAAATGCTCAATTCTTTAAAAAAGCTTGCAGAGTTTAACTTGGAAAAGCGGCTTAACGGGGGAGCTGTGCTTATTGACTTTCCTGAAGTGCATCTTACTGTAAACCTTAAAGAAGGGGAGAAGAGTGTTTCGGTTGATAGAATGCCCGAATATAGATCAACCGGTATTGTCCGTGAATGTATGCTTTTAGCAGGGGAGGGCAGTGCCCGTTGGGCTCTGCAGATGCAATTACCCTTTCCCTTTATTTCACAGGAAGCAGGGGAAATCCCCGAAAAGATCCTGCCGGGCCTTGCAGGGGCCTTTCAATTAAGGCGAAGCATGAGACCAAGGAATCTCTCTTGTAAGAGCGGTGTTCATTGGGGGCTTGGCCTCGATAATTATACCCAAGTTACAAGTCCCCTAAGGCGCTATACGGACCTGCTCTGCCATCAGCAGATTAGGGCCCGGATTCTTGGCTTAAAGCCCTTAAGCGAAGAGGAAGTTCTGCTTAGGCTTATGGCCGCCGAAGCTGCTGCAATCGCTGCCACCCGTACAGAAAGAGCCTCTTTTGCCCATTGGATGGCAGTTTACCTTTCCGATAAGAAAGATTCCTGTTGGGAAGGGGTTATTCTTGAAAGGAAAGGAAGCAAAGCAATAATATTTATCCCCGACCTCGGAGTAGAAACTCAGATTAGCCTTAGGGGTGGAGAAGAACCTAACGAAAAGGTGGAACTCGTACTTTTGTCATCAAATATCCCCGAAGGAGAGTTGAATTTTTCAGTTCATTGACTAATATTCTGAATACCCCCTTGCTTGAGCAGGAATATTGGTGTATTCTTTAGCTATAATGAGTGACTATTTAGATCCTAATAATGAAGAATTATTAAAAGATTTCTTTGCCGAAGCCCAGATGCAGGTTGATACTCTTGAGCAAAATATTCTGGTCTTGGAGAATGACGGGTCCAATAGGGACGCGGTGGACGAGATTTTCCGTGCCGCTCATACCCTTAAGGGCGGTTCAGCCACCGTAGAAATGATGGAACTTTCGCATTTTACACACTTGGTTGAAGACGTACTGGATGCGATTAGGGGCAATCAGATCAGCATGAATGGGGATGTGGTTGACATCCTCCTTTCCGCTATTGATGTGACCAAGGCCATGCTGGGACAACGGATGAACGGTTCTATCTACGACGAGGATACCTCGGATATCGAAGGCAAGCTAAAATCCCTGCTCCCGGATAAGAGCAAGGGTAAGGCCGCTCCTGCGGCCCCGGCTGCAACCCCGGCACCTGCTCCCGCAGCAGCAGCTCCTGCACCTAAAGCCGCACCAATCTCTTCAGATGGCGGGCTCTCCGAGAATGAGCTGCAGGAATTAAGGGAATCTGTAGACGGCGGTCTCCCCATCCTAAGGGTAGCAGTCAAGTTTGATAAGGATAGTCTAATGAATACCGTAGGAGGTATTCAGGTTTATGCCGCCTTAAAGAGTGCAGGTACTGTACTCAGGACAGTTCCCGAATTCGAACAATTATATGAAGATAACTTTTTCCCTGTTGTGGAATACTATATTGCATCCTCAAGGGCCCAGGACGAAATCAAGAAAATGGTGCTTATTCCGGATGTATCCCTCGGCTCCGATGTAGTGGATGTGAGTAAACCCGCTGCGGGCGCCGCCCCTGCGCCTGCTCCTGCAGCTGCGGCACCGGCTCCGAAACCTGCCGCCTCTGCACCTGCAGCCCCTGCACCAACCGTAGAAGCTCCCGCCGCCCCTGCTGCACCCGCAGCAAAGGCCGCAGCAGATGATGCGAGCAAAAGTGACGACTCAAAGAAGGCAGGCAAGGAAGCAGGCTCAATCTTAAGGGTAGATTCCAAGAGAATTGACGATCTATTGAACCTTGTATCGGAAACCGTTATTACAAAGGCTACCTTTAACCAGATAAGCACCCAATTCGGGGATCTTCAGACTGAATTACATGCCCTTGAAGCCACATATAGGGAAAAAATCAAGAATCTTTTTGACAGTTTACCCGAACATCTGGGCAGTATTCAGACCGGAAAGTCAATTAAGGATATTCGTAAGGAGATTGGCGAGCAGTACGGCGATATTTTCACCATTTTTGACACCTTCGAGACCTCTTTAAAGAGCACTGTCGGAAAATTCCGCTCCACCTCCCAGAATCTTGGCAGGATTACAGGGGAGCTCCAAGAGGGTGTTATGAGAATCAGGATGGTTCCCATAAGTCAGATATTCGCCCGCTTCCCAAGACTTGTACGCGATCTATCAAAAAACCTGAACAAAAAAATCAACCTTGTTATCGAAGGTGAAGAAACAGAACTTGATAAATCCGTTATTGACGACCTCCTTGACCCGATCATGCACTCGGTGCGAAATTCAGTGGATCACGGAATAGAATCTGCTGAAGAGCGGAGGGCTTCAGGCAAGAAAGAAGAAGGCCGCGTTTTACTAAAGGCAACAAACGAAGGAAATATGATCGTTATCGAAATTTCCGATGACGGTAAGGGAATTGATGTCGAGGCAGTAAAAGCAAAGGCCATTGAAAGGGGTATTTTAAACCCGAATAAGATTCTAACCGATGTGGAAGCCTTTAACCTTATTTTCGAGCCCGGCTTCTCGACTGCAAAGCAGATCACATCGATTTCAGGCCGCGGTGTTGGTCTTGATGTCGTGCGAAGGTCAATCGAGAAACTTAACGGCACTGTCATGGTTACTTCAGAGAAGAGCAAGGGCACCAAGTTTATCATCAAACTGCCCCTTACTCTTGCAATTATTCAGGGCCTTCTCGTCCGTGTCGGGCACGAAATTTACTCAATACCCATCACCTCTGTTATTGAATCCCTTAGAATTAAGCCCGAAGATATCAAGATGATAGACAATAACGAAGTATTCAATATAAGAAGTGATGTTATTTCTCTGCTCCGCCTTAACAGGCTTTTCGGGATTAAGAGCGAAGAGCAACAGGAGTATTTCTTTATTGTAATTGTCGGTACTGCCGAAAAGAAAATGGGCTTTATGGTAGACAGTCTCATAGGCGAAGAGGACGTTGTAATCAAACCCCTAAGGGATCAGTTTACAAATTCCCCGGGCATAGCCGGTGCTTCGATTCTGGGAGACGGTTCTGTATCCCTTATTATTGACGTGGGTCAGCTTCTTGAATTGGGGCTGCGCAAAGAGATGGAAAATCGCAGGGTCAGAGAAGCATCCAGCAGATGGTAGGGACCTTGGAATAACGAGGAATAAAGATGGCAATGATTAAAGATTTGGCACAGGTAAACGCCGAACTCCAGGAACAGAAGGAGAGGGTGGATACCGTCGATTTCAAAATGGTAACCTTCTCTTTGGCAGGAAAAGAGTACGGTGTAGACATCATGAATGTAAAGGAAATCGCAAAAGCGGACAAATTTACTTATGTCCCGAATGCAGCTTCCTTTGTTCGCGGGGTTTATAACCTCCGGGGCGATATAATTCCGATAATCGATCTTCGCATGTTCTTCCATCTGCCTGTAGAGAAGAAGCACGGGGAAACCCTGGAGAACATGCTCATACTGCGCATCGACGACCATGTTTACGGCACCATTGTCGACAAAATTGACAAGGTCGTTGGCATAAATTCCGAGAATATCCAGCCTCCCCACCCAATATTCGGGGACATAAACATTAAATTTATCAGCGGGGTTGTGGAAAAACAGGGCGAATTATTTATTATCCTCGATGTTATTCGAATATTTACCCAGGCAGAGGAAGACAAGCAGAAACCGAGAGGTGTTGTGAGTGACGGCCCGGATGGTTCCTACTATGCGCCTCCCCCTGCAAGTGTCAGCCCGGAAATGGGTCTTGAAGAAAGGTTAGCAACTTCCGATTCTACATTGAGCTTTATTATGGAAAGCTTACCTGCCCTAAGGAACTTCTTCCCAAGCCCGCTAAACGACGAGTGGATACGCAAGAGGTTTGCCGACTGGAGCGGTACCCGCTTCGGAGAAGATCTGCAATTAAAGAATGCACAGGAAGCCGATGAGTATATTTCCACCTTTTATTCTCCATATACGGGTCACTTCTGGGGAGATGATTATGCCGCTCAGGTCGTAGAACTGCTTCCTGTTAAGACTTCAGGTCTTATACAGGTCTGGAATATCGGCTGCGGAAAGGGCTATGAAACATTTTCATTTGCATGTATATTGAAAACACGTTATCCTGATATGAGCATAAAGATATGGGCCAATGATAATGATATCATGGCAGTATCCCAGGCACCGAACATGGTTTTTGAGCTTGAAGAGGTACCTGAGCATTGCAGGACATTTATGACCAGGGGTCGTACCGGGTATAGTTTCAATCCTGTTATTAAGGATTCAATTGTATTTGAGTACCACGATATCTTAAATGATAATCCCCTGCCGGAACTGGATATAATCCTTATCCGGGATGTTCTTTCCTTCATGCCTTCTCAAGATCAGAAGAGAATGGTGGATGGCTTTGGAGAAAAGTTGAAATCCAAGGGGATCGTGATTTTGGGTAAGAATGAGTTTCTTGATGGTGAATGGGAATATATCGGCAAGGATCAGATTTCCATGTTCATGCATATTTAATAATGAATAACTATAGAGAAAGACAAGGAGCGTTTGTATGAGAGTTGAGTACATTAATCCTTTTGTTGAGGCAGCTTTTAATGTTTTGAAAGAGGTCTTGTCTACGGATGTGAAACGGGGGGATCTTTACCTAAAATCTACCACCATGCAGATCCAGGGGGTTGCGGCCCTTGTCGGACTTGCAGGCGATGTAGAGGGGCGTGTTCTTTTCGATATGACCAAGGAAACTGCTCTTGCAGTAGCCAGCGGAATGAATAACGAAGAGATGACTGTTTTGGATGATATGGTCAAGGCAACCATAACCGAGCTTGCAAATATGATTACCGCCCAGGCAGTAACCAAACTTCACGATCTTGGCTTTAAATTCGACCTTACTCCTCCTGCTCTCTTTACAGGCGATAATATGGAGATATCCAATAATCTTGAAGTCGAGGCCCTGATAGTACCAATGGAAATTGGACCCGGCGCTAAAGACGGCAAGGTCGAAATAAACGTAGTAATTCGCGAAAGACCCTAATTATATACCGGCTATTAATCTAATAGCCGGCTCTATTAGGGCGGTTAGCTCAGTTGGTTAGAGCACTAGCTCGACACGCTAGGGGTCACAAGTTCGAGTCTTGTACCGCCCATAATTAGTTAAATTTTTACCGGCTAATGCTTTTTTCTGCCGATAATGAAATAGGAGAAATCTGTCCATTTTATGAAGAAAAAACTATTATTCGGCTTTATTTTTTTAATTTTCGGCGTTTCTCTTTTCGCCCAGGCAGGCTTAAGGATAATCGTTGAAGAAAACGGCGGCAATTTGACCATTTTAAGGTCTTCCGGAATGGTAAGGGAACTTGTCATTCCCGGTGAAATCAACGGCATGCCCGTTGTTGCGATTGCCGAGGGAGCATTTGTAAACAGGGGCCTCACCATGGTCAGCATCCCCGACTCTGTAATTGAGATTGGAGAGGGTGCATTTGCTTTTAACAGCCTTTCTGCCCTTATTATCGGGAACTCTGTCGAAACCATAGGACGAAGCGCCTTTGCCAACAATAGGCTGACTAGTCTTACAATTGGCGATGGGGTGAACTTGATCGGCACAGGAGCCTTTGCGGACAACGAGCTTGAACAGCTCGAGCTGCCTGCGAGTGTCACGGTAATAGAACCTTACGCCTTTTTTAATAATAGGATTAGGAGTCTGACCATACCGGATTCTGTTTCATCTATAGGGGAAGGGGCCTTTTCATCAAACGAATTGCATACCGTTGTGATTGGAGGGAGCGTCCAAACCATAGGGGATGGGGCATTCTACAATAACAGGCTCACAAGCATTAATATCCCCCCGAGCGTAAGTGTACTTGGCAATAGGGTCTTTGAAGGCCGTCTTACAAGTAGGTCTTCCGGTCCGCCAATAAACTATTTTGATGAAGCAGGGGAGCTAATTTTTACCACTGCGAACAATTTCGATGCATATTTTGCTTCAACGGGGAGCCGTCCGGGTCAGTATACCTTTTCCAGGGAAGGTTGGTCTTTTGGTAATTAATGACCCTTGCAAATCAGGCCGGCAAGGAGTATACTTGTATATGTCAAGGAGGATATAGTGAAAAAAGTTCTTTTACTGCTTGCATTGGTAGTATTTTTTCAGGGGATGCCCCTTTTTGCCCAGACTGCTCCGCAAACGATTCCACAGTTTGTAGAATCAGATTATTTTTATCATTCTGTAACAATCGAAAGAATTTACATTCATAGATTGGGTTATATGGTAATTTACAGGAAGGGATCATCGAATCAATTTGCAACAGCCTATATGCCGCATTCCTGGTTTACGGAAGCCTCAGGCCCCGGCGAGATTCTTTACCTTGGTGCAGGAAGGGAATGGCCTTCAATGACCGTTTACTATAGAGACGGCTCATTCTCTCATGTAAGGTTAAGGGTGCGCAGGAATAAACTGCACGAAACCTGGGGTGTTATTCCTTTGAATATTGATTTTGATCAGCACTTCCTTGATGTGGACAGTTTAGTACTGGAGCATTGATGGAGGGCCTGGTCCCGGAAAATTTAATAAAGTTTTTTAATGAAGGCACAAAATTCCTAATTGCAGGCCATAAAGAGCCTGACGGGGATTGTGTCGGGAGCCAGCTTGCCCTCTCCTTATTCTTAAAAAGGATGGGCAAGGAGGCAATACCCTGCTCTGCAGGACCTTTCAAGCGCAGTGAAATAAGGGCCTACGAAGAACTCTTTACCCCAAACCCTGACACTAAGAATGCAAGGGCAGTTATACTTGACTGCTCTACCCCTGATCGCACAGGTGACCTCGAACCCCTCTTGGATTCACTCCCCCTTGCCGTTATCGACCATCACAGGTGGATAGCAGGTAAAAAAACCGATAAAGAAGCCGTAGTTAAATTTATTGACATAACCGCCCCTGCAACCACCGTTTTAGTGATGAGACTGATAAAGGCAATGGGCATGGAAATGAGCAAGGAAGAGGCGGAATACCTGTTTTTCGGATTATGCACGGATACCGGCTTTTTCCGTCATGTGGATGTAGGAGGTGTAGATACCTTCGAGTCGGCCATTGCAATGATCAATGCAGGCGCAAGCCCAAAGACAGCTTATCATTCTATATATGGAGGAAAGAGTCTTAATTCCAGAAAGCTCCTCGGCCTCGTTTTAAATAGGGTTGAGTCTTACTATGACGGAAAGCTCCTATTATCTTCTGAAGAATATGAAGAAACCTGCCTTTACGGGCTTGAGGGAAGGGATACTGACAGTTTTTACCAGCTTCTTCAATCGGTGAACGGTGTGGAAGTCATAGTTATTATTCGGCAGGAAACGCCCGAAAAGACTACAATAGGCCTTCGTTCACGCTCCTACGTAGATGTTGGAAGAATCGCAGAAAATCTTGGAGGCGGCGGTCATAAGCATGCGGCAGGCGGCAGCCTTCCCGGGACAATTCCCGAAGTTAAGTCTCTAATAATTGATGCATTTAAAAAGGTCTTCTAGGCAATCATAAAATTCCGCTATTAGTTGTATTTTTCCTCATTTTCCCCCTGATAAAATGATATTCGTAATTTCAGACAAAGCAAAACTTCAAAATTACTCCTTATTCTAATGCCTACATAAAAAAAGGAGTTATTATGAAAAACGAAACACCATTGTCTGATATGTACATCCTTTACATGAACGGAGAACTTTCCAAAACGGATTTTGAAGGAGGAATTTTTAATTATTTGATAAAGAATAATGAATTTTATAGAGGGTTTTACGGAGATCGGGATTATTGGAATGAGTTTATTTCCTGGTTATATCCGCGGTTTTCAAGGGCAATTGATCTGTATAAGGATCTTGGTGCCTCTTTTGATGCATATATGACAGGCATAATCCAAAGTGCCGTAAAGGAATATAGAAGCAGGGAAATGGAACATAAGATGACCGAGTTTATTTGCTGGCAGGCAAGGGCTCTGGATATGATGCTTTTTGAAGAGGAACCTCCATACTTAGAAAAAAAACATAATGTATTTTCTCTGCCAAAAGACATTACCCCAAAGCAAGTGCTTGTGCTTTTATTAAAGGCTTATTATTTTGTGTCTGATGAATTTATTGATCGTGTGGCCGAATCCATAGGAATGGATGCCAAGGTCGTGAGAAATATGGTAGAAGAGATAAGGACCATGCGTGAGGCAAAGGAAGCTACGATTACGAACCTTAGAGAGCGCCTTTACTGTCAGCATTATCGCTGTTTGGCATACCAGAAGCAGTTGAATTCGGCTCAGGTCGGCTCAAATTATTATATTAAAATGAAAAACAGGTTCGAGAGGGCAAAAAAACGGCTCTATAGAATGAAAAAGCGTCTTGAAGGGATGCGTCTTTCTGCCTCAAACCGCATGATTGCAAAAGTGGTTGGAATACCTGCAGGAACCGTGGATTCCTGTCTTTTTGCGATTAAAAACCGAGTGGCCCTGCCTGAAGATATGGTATAAAATAATCTATGGTCAATTTAATCCGCAAGATAAGTGAGAAGTTCTGCATTCAGGGTAATTTTATTTGTGCAGAAAACTATGGCAGAGGCCATATTAACGATACATATCTTGCTTCCTTTTCAGACGGAGAGCATCGAATAATCCAGAAAATTAATAGCTTTGTATTTAAAAATCCTGAACTGGTCATGGAAAATATGGTCAAGGTTATATCCCATCTTATCATGAAGATCTTCAAGGAAGGGGGAGATGCGAAACGCGAGACCTTGAACCTCATTGCCGCAAGGGACGGGCTTCCGTACCATATTGACGGAGATGGAAATTATTGGAGGGCATTTCTCTTTATCGAAGACAGCTTTTCTTATGAAAAAATTGAAAAAGGGAATGATCTTTATGATACAGGCCTTATTTTCGGGAAGTTTCAAAGGCTGCTTTCGGATTTTAAAGCCTCAGAGCTCCACCATACCATTCCTGATTTTCACAATACTAAAATCCGTTACGAGAATCTTTTCAAGGCCGTTTCCGCAGACATTGCAGGCAGGGTCAATAGGGCATTGCCCGAAATAAAGTTCATAGAGGAGCGCAGGGAATATTCAGCCCTGATTCAAGATCAACTCGATGCCTCTTTATTGCCCCTTAGGGTTACCCATAATGATACAAAGCTTAATAATGTTTTATTTGACTGCAATACAAGGAAACCCCTCTGTGTAGTCGACCTGGACACCGTAATGCCCGGGTCCATTCTCTTTGACTTCGGGGACGCAATTCGCACCGGTGCAAGCACCGCCGAGGAGGATGAAACCGATCTTTCCAAAGTGAGCTTTGACCTTGATAGTTTTAAGGCCTTCGCAGAAGGTTTTCTTGAAGAGGCAGGAAGCATTATCACAGAAAGGGAGAGGGATTGCCTGCCCATTAGTGCAGTTGTGCTTAGCTATGAGCAGGGAATTAGATTCCTTGCCGACTATCTTGAGGGTGACCGGTACTATAAAACAAGCAGGGATGATCATAATTTAGACAGATGCCGCACCCAATTGAAGCTTGTTAAAGAGATGGAAGAGATATTGAGGAATTATAAATTCTAAGATAGAATTGCTAATGCCTACAGTAGACGATAAAAAAGTAATTTATTCCATGTATAAGGTCTCTAAGAAACACGGGACCAAGCAGGTATTAAAAGATATCAGCATCTCCTATTTTTACGGTGCTAAAATTGGTGTTCTCGGCCTTAACGGCTCAGGCAAGTCGAGTCTTTTAAGGATTCTTGCAGGTGTGGACTCTGAGTTTTCAGGTGAAACTTCCATAAGCCCCGGCTTCACAATCGGTTTTTTGGAACAGGAGCCCTATCTTGAGCCCGGGAAAACAGTAAAGGAGCTGGTCTCCCAAGGCGTGCAGGAACTCGTCGATCTTCTTGCAGAGTTCGAAAAGGTAAGCGAGGCTTTTGCAGATCCTGATGCAGATTATGATAAACTTGGTGCAAGGCAGGCAGAGATACAGGAGAAGATCGAAGAGAATGACGGCTGGAATCTTGACAGCCGCTTAGAGCTTGCAATGGAAGCCCTCCGCTGTCCCGGGGGCGAGGAATTGGTCGATCATCTTTCGGGGGGGGAAAAGCGCAGGGTCGCCCTTTGCAGACTCCTTTTATCAAAACCCGATATCCTTCTTCTTGATGAGCCCACCAATCATCTTGATGCAGAAACAGTTGCCTGGCTTGAGAGACATTTAAAGGACTATGCGGGGACTGTTATAGCTGTTACCCATGACCGATATTTCCTTGACAATGTTGCAGGCTGGATCCTTGAGCTGGACAGGGGGGAGGGAATCCCGTGGAAGGGAAATTATTCCTCCTGGCTTATGCAGAAGGAAGAGAGGCTTGCAAGGGAAGAGAAGGGCGAAAGTGATAAGCGCAAGCAGCTCCAGCGTGAGCTTGAATGGATACGCATGAGTCCAAAGGGAAGGCATGCGAAAAGTAAGGATAGAATAACAAGATACGAAGAACTCTACCTCGATGACGAGAGGGAAAAAATAAGGGAAAGCAAGATAACTATTCCTGCAGGTCCCCGCTTATGTCAGCTCGTAATCGAAGCTAAGGGTCTTTCAAAGTCATACCCCCTTGCAGGGGGAGGGGAGCGTCTTCTATTTGAAAACATGGAGTTTCTTATACCTCCCGGTGCATGCCTTGGGATTATAGGTCCGAATGGTGCGGGAAAGACCACCCTTTTTAAGATAATTACAGGTGAAGAGAAACAAGATTCAGGAAGTTTAAGGCTTGGAGAAAGCGTCAGACTTGCCTGGGCAGATCAGATGAGAGAAAGGCTTGACAGCGAGAAGAGTGTCTGGGAGCAATTATCAGACGGACTTGATATTATTAAGCTCGGAGCTGTTGACGGAAAGGGCGGAAAGGAAGTTAATTCAAGGGCCTACTGTGCCTGGTATAATTTTTCAGGTGCAGATCAGCAGAAGAAGGTCGGCTTCCTCTCAGGAGGGGAGAGGAATCGTCTTAACCTCGCCCTTATGCTTAAGGAAGGAGCCAATGTGCTGCTTATGGACGAGCCCACAAACGACCTTGATGTTAATACCCTTAGGGCACTTGAAGATGCAATCGACAGCTTTGCCGGGGTCAGCCTTGTTATAAGCCACGACCGCTGGTTCCTTGATCGTGTAGCAACTCATATACTTGCCTTTGAAGACGGAGAAGTCATTTGGTATGACGGAAACTGGAGTGAGTATTCAGAGTGGAGAAAAGAAAAGACCGGCTCTGACGGCCCCCGCCGCCATGTCCACCGTAGGCTCGAGCGTTAGCGAGAGACCGTCTCGGCGAACGGTAACGAGCCTTAGACCTGTCCGAAAAGAAAAGTCGCATCCCTATCGTTAAAGGGTCTCCCGTAAATATGCTCAAAAATAAACCGCATGTCTTCGGGAGCCATACCGGTAAAATTACAGCCAAAATAGCTATGGGTACTGTCTGTATAACTGCGCACAATCTTTGCGCTTGTATTTACAGTGCGGCGCTTTGTAATTAGACTAACCTGCAGCTCTGTGTCGACCATCAGTGTAGAAGAGTGGCTGGAAATGGGGTATGCGAATAGGAGCCCCGATGCACTAATGTCAATGATCTGGCCCTCAAAAGGGTCATTTCTTAATTTTCCGTCTTCAAAGTATTGATTCAGCCTAAGAGAATAAGCTAAAACCTTACCGAACTGGAAAAGGGTATCAACTATTGCATAATCGAATAGGGGAAGTGCCGACTCTACTGTAACCCAGATATGGATATGCCCTACAACATATTCCTGAAAGAGAATGGGCATCCAGAGATCAGAAAAAATGCCCTCATCATGCTTACTCTTTACAAAATCTTCGAGAGTTTGATCAATGGAACCGGCGGGAGTACCTGTATTCTCCAAATACTTTTTAAAAATATCATCTGTAACAAGCCGCTTTTTCGGATATGGGTCCTCGGCGGGGAGGCCGCCAAGGGTTGTCGGCATATAAAAGGCCTTGCCCGTTTCTGCAATAATTTTCTCTTCTATACTTTCAGGTTTTACGTCTTTAAAAATGGTTACTTTATACCCTGTTGCATAGACCTTAATCCAGGTTTCCATTTGATCGATTAGACCATTAAGGTCATTCGGATTTAGCGAATTAAGGAAAACTCCATGATCGAGGACCTCTTCATAGTCGTTAACCTTGGGATACTTAAGTGAATAGCGATCTTTTGAAAATGTGAACTTAATATTAAGGCCGGGCGGCTCGGGAACCCTCGAAAAATTCCTGTCAAGGTTCTTATAGAGCACCCCGGGCTCATCTGCAATAATTTGCAGGCCGTTTATCGAAATAACCTTAATTGAGAAGCTTATTATCTGCCCCATATAATCAAATGCAAGGTTCAATTTCCGGTTTATCTTAATCCCGTCTATCGGGTGCTCTGCCTTAAGGAAAATCTGCCCCTTTGTGGGCTTTTCCACCATAAGTGTAAACTGCTTGCGGTTCTTCAAATAGACTAAGGGGATTTGATCATCATAAATTACTTTTAAAAGAAATTCCCTTTCAATTCGTTTTAAAGCCTTTGCCATGTTCTTTCCTAAAAAAATCTTTCATAGGGGGTAAAATCGAAGCGATAGCTATCGTTAATATCCCTAAGAAGCCTCCTCTCTTCAAGAATAAGATCGTCTAAAAACCAGGTTTCAGGAGAATCTTCATTCCTTCGCAGGAAAATTTCCCCCGTAATACTCTCTTCTAGTCCTATGAAACGAATAAGAAAAGAAACACTGCCGTCGTTTTCAATTCTTCCGCCTCCGATACGGTAATTCCTTGTCCTAATCCCTGAAATTTCTTCAAGATTATTGCCTGTAATTATGGACCTTGATTCTGCTACGATCCGAACTTCATTATTTCCTTCGGTAAGAGCAATAAGAAGGCTCCTTGCGAAGTTAAAGGCACCGATTGGAGCATCTCCCTGCCCCAGAGTTCCGATTACAAGGTCCATTGGAAGGCGAGGAGCCTCTCCCCTGTCAGGCCTGCGCAGCATATTCGGAATGGTTCTATTATCTTCCTGGGCATAGACGCCCTGTAAGAGAAAAATAGAGATGATAAACAGGCAAAATAACCTGACCATAATTATATTATACCTTTTTTTCTCCTTTGTTTCAATTATAATGAAAATATGAAAGAGCAAATTCGTAGTGCTTTATTACAGAATTATTCTGAGCCGGTTAGGGATAGTCTTTGGGGTCATATCTACCTGACCCGTGAGCTCAGCTCAATTATTGAATCCTCATCTTTCATGCGTCTGCACAGGATCATGCAGCTCGGGCCCACTTTAAGAGTGTATCCCGGTGCAACGCATACAAGGGCAAGTCATTCCATCGGTGTTTATCATCTTGCAAGAAGGCTTATAATCCATCTTGCAGAGGAGGGCGCTGATGAATGGCTGACCGTGGAGGGGGTTAAGTCCTTTCTCTGTGCTGCCCTTCTCCACGATCTTGGGCATTTCCCGTATACCCACTCCCTAAAGGAGCTGCCCCTTAAGGAACATGAAGCCCTAACAGGCGATCTTATTCTGACAGAAGAGATGAAGAGTCTAGTCGGGAAGGCAGGGGCAGACCCGTATTTTACTGCGGCAATTGTTGCCGAGGATCGCAGCAGCGAACCCCACGGCGAGCTGCTTTTTTACCGTAAGCTCTTATCGGGGAGCCTTGATCCGGATAAACTGGATTATCTAAGCAGGGATGCAAGGTATTGCGGGGTTCCCTACGGGGCCCAGGATGTGGATTTCATCCTCTCCCGCCTGCATCCGAATAAGGAAAGGGGGGCTGATATAGATTCAAGGGGTATTTCCGGTATTGAATCCCTGCTTTTTTCAAAGTATCTTATGTACAGAGCCGTTTATTGGCATAAAACAGTCAGAGCAGCAACTGCAATGGTAAAAAAGGCCATACTTGGAGGCTTAAAATCACAGAGTTTTTCCCCGGATGAGCTCTATAATCTTGATGATCAGGGCCTTTTTGCGATTTCAGGGAGACTATCATCATCTTTAAAAAACCTTGTAGACTCTGTAAGGAATGGCCGGCTATATTCTGCTGTCATCGAAATCCCATTTGATGAAAATGCCCATAGGGAACTCTCGGATTTGACCCTGCGGGCAGAGGCAGAAGCAGGCATTGCAGAGGAGCTGGGATCGAAGGATTCGATAATAATTGATATCCCTGAAAATATTTCCTTTGAAAGCGGCCTCTTTGTCAGGGACGAGAACCTGCTTTTCTCGGAAAGTACAAGCGCCTTTAAAAAGGATTTGATAGACAGATTTGTTAAATCCCTAAGAATCGTCAGAGTATTTATCGAGCCCGGCTTTGAAAGAGAATACCCGGCTTTGCATGAAAAGATATTGCAAATATGTAAAAAATGGTTAAAACTATGATATATTAATGTAGGGGGCAGTATGGAATTGTACAATACCGTAAAAGGCAAGGTAATTTCCCAGGTTAACGAGATCTTTGAAAGACTCATAAACGGACAGAATCCGAACAATTTTTGCACCTGCAATCAGTGTAAAATGGATGTAGCCTGCTATGTACTTAACCGCACCCCTCCTCATTATATAGTGTCCCATCGCGGCGCTTCCAGAGATTTAATTGACGGGATAGAACAGCAACAGCATGCCGCAGATATCACCACTCTGGTGCAGGAAGGGCTCTTGCGAATAAATGAGAATATGCGGCCCCATTTCCATGAGCATGCAGAGGGGGAGGAAGCCGTTGATCCAAGCCGTCCCGTCTTTGTTGTACCTACCATAGTAGGCCGTGTTCTGAACGGAATTAATTTTGAGCCGATTTCCGATGTTGATGTAGAGCTTTTTAGGGATAAGGGACTTGTCAGGATGAAGGATGATAATTGGCATAATCCCTGTCATCTTGTTGCAAATGTGGAAGGGAACTTCAGTTTCTGGCCTGCAGCCGCAAAAGCCCAAGGAGTGGATGTTCAAGAAACCTTTCAATACTATATAAAGATATCAGCACCCGGATTTGAACCCCTGACCCACTTTTTTAAGATCCCCGTGAAAAGTGAAGTTCCCATGCCTGATTCTTATGCACTGGACAGGAAGTTCAAACTTCCCGATCTCTATATATTCCCGCCGGGAGAGGCTGAAAAGAGCGGTTACCTGGATTAAGTTTAATACCGGTTAAAAAAAATCGGACAGTTCAAGATAATCCTGCTTCTTCCCGTCCTTAAATACCCTCATATTCCCGGGGCTTATTTCGTCAATTAGGGTGATTTCCCCCCTAACAAGGCCGAACTCAAGCTTAATGTCTATAAGTTCAAGGCCCTTTTCGCTTAAGTCTTCCCGTATTATATCGCAGATTTTAATTGTATCTTCACGGATTTTATCGTATTGATATGCACTCAAAATATTTAGGGCAAGAGCAATTTCCCTTGTAATTGGAGGATCGTCCCTTGAATCGTCTTTTAAAGTAACCTCGAATACCTTCGGAAGATCGTCTCCCTCTTTGCAATAACTTCCGAATCTCCTGACAAAGCTGCCTGCAGCCTTATACCGAAGAATGAACTCGATGCCCTCCCCGAAAAGTACTGCGGGGAGCACTGTCATTTCGCTTTTTTGCAGGTCTGAATCGATATAATGGCAGGAAATGCCCTGCCTCTTTATTTTCTCGAAAAAATATGCAGACATTTTTAAGGCACCTGAGCCGACTCCGGGAACAGAGCCGACCACAAGATTTCCCCCGGGGTCAAGACTGCCGTCAGTCAGGCCTGTTACTGAATCCTTAAAAACCAGTCTAATATTTCCGTCTTCTCTTCTATATACGTCTTTGGTTTTTCCGGTCTTTATATGTTCCATAATCGGAGAGGGGGGATTTGAACCCCCGACATCCTGGTCCCAAACCAGGCGGAATAGCCACTATCCTACCCTCCGTGACATTCTACGGCTGTAGGGGCAAGTTTATCCTGTTCGGGCGGTTTTATTCAAGGCCTAGCGCCATGTGCCCACCGAGCTGAGGTACTCTATCACTCTTAAGCCTGTCACAGCAGACGATACCGGCTGCCTCCCCGGCTTCATCGCACATGCCACTGCATCTGCGAACATATTCGCGAAAAAGCCCGTTGGGCCGCTAAAGCCCTGCTCAATAAGTTTAAGGGAGCGAAAATCTTTAGCATAAGGGCTTTCTTCGCTCTTCCACACTTCGAAAATACCGTTACCAATGCGCAGTTTACCCCTTTCACAGGAAACTTCTATCTCAAAAACAAGATGATCCCTCCCTGCACCTGCTTCAATCAAAACAGGGATATTCCCCGCCCTGCCTTCAAGCCAAGCAGTCCCCTTGGTGGAGTTTAGATTAGCCCCAAAGTGGCCGCGGTTCTTCAGCACTGTTCCTGTTAAAAACATGATTGCATCTGCAAGATGGGTTCCGTCATGCCAGATCACATCGATTAGGCGTTTTTTCCTTCCCATATAAATTACTGCGCGAATACTAAGAACACTGCCAAGCACATTACTTGCAAGTATGTCGCGGGCCTTAATATAATCTGCAGAATAACGCCTTTCATGGTTTGTAAGTATTGTCGCCTTCTTCCCGAGGGCAGCGATTTTCCGTGCATCTCCAAGCGAGTCTGCGAGGGGTTTCTCGCAGATTATTACAGGCACTTTTAAATTGACAGCTAAGCGGCAGTATTCGTAGTGGCTGTCAGGATGGGTTGCAATACAGAGAATCCGGGGCTTATGGGTGCGTAGCATCTCTTCGGCATCTGCATAGACGGGCACCTCCCTGCGCTCTGCAAAGATGGCCCTGCGCTCCTCGGCTATGTCACAGCCTGCAATAAGGGTGCTGTTCGGGTTTGCAGTAATTGCCCCCGCATGGGTACAGGGCTTTTCCCTTAAGGGGTCATCTTCAAGAGAGCTCCCGATCCGTCCAAGGCCGATTATGGCCGCTGTTACTCTTCTAATAATTCCCGTTTCCTGTCATGGCGGCTGTTAAGAAGCGAATAAATTACAGGTATAAGGAAGAGGGTCATCAATGTGCTTACTGCAAGCCCGCCAACGAAGGTCTTTCCAATCGGCTGAATTGTTTCTGCGCCGATACCGGGGAAGAAGGCAATCGGAGTCATTGCAAGCATGGTTGTAAAGCTGGTCATTAGTACGGGGCGTAAACGGCTTCTGCCTGCTTCAAGACAGGCTTCATGCACAGAAAGGCCCCTTGCCCTTAGGGTATTCGTATAATCAACAAGGATGATCCCCGCATTTACGACAACTCCAATCAGGGCGACCACACCTATCATCGAGAACATGGACATGGATTCATTGCTTATCCTGTATATCCAGATAACTCCTATAAAGAGCATTGGAATACTGAAGAAAATAATTAATGGATCTATAAAGGATTCAAATTGGCTTGCCATGACACCGAAGATAAGGAAGATTGCAGTTGCAATAATCAGAATAAAATGCCTTGAATATCTCTGTATGTCTGCCGCTTCGCCCATATAACGAACGGTAACACCTTCGCGCGGAACAAGATGCTCCCTGATTGTATTTTCAAGGTGAGCCTGCATGTCAGTTGCGGCAATGCCCGGGGGCAGATCCCCTGTGATGCGGACAACCCGCTCCTGCCTCTCCCGGCGAATTGACGACGGTGCCCTGCCTTCAATTATGCTTGCAACATTTGAAAGGGAAATCCTGTTCCCGCCCCTGCCCATTACAAAGATCGCATCAAGGTTCGGCATGCCTTCGCGGTCTTCATCGCGGAGCATTACACGGACATTCATCAGCCTGTCTCCTGTGGACATTGTCGTTGCGGTTGTACCGTCCATTGCAGTGCGCACTTCGCTTGCTATCGCAGACATTGATACACCCAGGGCGGCGGCCCTGTCACGGTCTATCTGGATTATAAGCTGCGGAGGCCCTTCATCAACATTAACTCTCGGGTCTTCAATTTCGGGGATATGGCGGCTGATGATGCGGACAATCTCATCTGCTGTCTCGGTTATTGCTATCAGGTTTCTTGAGGAAATTGCTATTTCCACCGCAGAGGAGCCGCCCATTGCACGGCCTGCCCTAAAGCTGACATTCGCCTCGGGCATTGCTGCAAAGATTGGAGTCAATTTGTTAATTATGTCTGTCGGAGTATCAATCTGATCGATTGGAGGAGGAAGAGTAATCTGCACCGAGCCCTGATTCGTCCCGCCCCTTCGTGCAGTTAAAATGATATTATTATAACCTTCGATATTCGCTCTTATTATTTCTTCGACCTGAAAGAGAACCCTCTCTGTTACGTCAATGGTAGTCCCTTGAGGAAGAGAGACATTGATATTCACATTATCATCTATCCGCGAGCGGAAGAACATATTCATACCAATCTCTGTTGTCTGGGTAAGCGAGCCGACAAGCAGGGTTGAAACAAGGGCAATGATCAAAAGCCTGTGTGAAAGGCAGTACCCAAGGGCCTTTTTATACCCTCTCTCTATTCCCGATAGAATTGCTTCAGCGCCATTATCTATATAACGGAGCAGGGGATTTGAAAGAGGATTTTGCTTTCGGGTTTCCAACTTTAGTATGGAGCCTGAAAGACTTGGCACAAGGGTAATTGCTACAAACAAAGAACAGATTAGCGAAATTACAACAGTAAAAATAAGATCGTTAAAGAGTTGGCCCATCATTTCAAGATCATTTCTATACATTATCAGGGGGATAAAAACGCAGAGGGTTGTCGCAGTAGATGCAATTATGGGCCTCATCATTTCTCTGCTCCCGAGTATTGCTGCGATATTTGCTTTTGCGCCTCTCTTCCTGTAATTGTAGACATTTTCAAGGATGACTATTGAAGCATCGGTTGTCATTCCCATTGCCATAATTAGACCTGTTAAGGTCATCAGGTTTAAAGTAAATCCGAAAATCGCCATGCACATGATAGTCAGAAGTATTGAAATTGGTATTGCCATTCCTATAATGGCAATACCCTTAATGTTTCTAAGGAATAGGAAGAGGACGAACATTGCAAGCATTATCCCCTGGAATGCGTTCAAATAAACCTGATTCAGGGTGGCAGTTATCATCGTGGTATTATCCGAAAGCACGTCAAGGGTAATGCCGCGCGGCAGCTCTGCATTAATCTCATCAAGAGCATCCTTAACGCGATTTGCCACCTGCACCTGATTAGCATCTGCTTCAGCAGTTACCTGAATATAAACGCCGCTTTGACCGTTCACATAAACCCTTGCAGCATTCTCGTTATACCCGATGTTGACATCTGCAATGTCTTCAAGGCGTACCACCTGGGAACGATTCGCCTGCCCCGCCACAGGGATGCTGATGGTCCTGACAACAAGGCGGCGGATCTGCTCAACGCTAAGGAGCTCCTCCTGGGTGAGGATCTGGTATTCCATGGTACCCCGCCTAAGTGCACCTCCCGATGCAACTATATTCTGCCCTCTTAGGGCAGTTATTACATCATTTAAGGTCATATCAAAAGCGGCTAAGCGATTCAGTGCCACCTGCACATTGACCTGCTGGGTGGTTCCCCCTGTTACTTCGGCTGAGGCAACCCCGTAAATCCTTTCTATCCTTGCCTGAATTTCATCCTCTGCAAAGAGGCGGAGCTGATCGGGGGGGAAGTTTCCCCTAACGATAAGGCGGACAACCGGCATTGCAGACATGTCAAAACGCCTGACAATCGGAGTATCAGTCCCCGACGGCAGGGAGTTAGCAATACGGTTCATTAAATTTTGGGTGTCTGCGACTGCTTTATCCATGTCTGTCCCGTAGGCAAACTCAAGATTTATTGAAGAGGACTCAAAAGAAGAAAAGGAAGTCATGTTCACTAGGCCGCGCGAGCTTGAAAGGGCCCTTTCAAGTCTTTCAGTCACATTTCTTTCGACATCATCGGGGCCTGCGCCGGGGAACCGGGTCCAGACCGAGAGTACAGGTCTTGCGGTATTCGGGAAAAGGTCCATACCCAAGTTTGGGATCATTGTAAGGGCAATGCCGATTACAAGTGCATATATAACAATAATTGTTACAGGATGATTAACCGAATATTGTGAAAACTTCATGAATACCTCACTCTACAATCCGGATGAGCTCGCCATCGGATAAAAAATTCTGACCTGCAATTACAATAAGCTCACCGATTTCAAGCCCGCTTAATATTTCTACAAAACCTTCGTTTTCAAGCCCAAGGAATACTTCCCTGCGCTGTGCAATATTGTCTTCGCCCACCACAAATACAATCCTCGAGCCGTAGGTATTAATCACAGCGGCCCTCGGAATTACCGCGACATTCTGCCTTGTGTCAGTCACAAGGCTCACTGTTGCAAACATGCCCGCCCTTATCCTCGGATCCATGCTGCCCTGGAAGCGCAGGCGTATGCGCACGGTGCGGCTTGACGGGTCAAGCACCGGGCTCACTTCTTCAACCGCCGCCATGAAGAATTCTCCGGGAAGGGCTTCAAGGGTAACTTGAGCTTCAAGGCCCCTTCTTGCAGCATTGCTGAAGCGTTCCGGCACATGAGTTTCGACCATTAAGGTTGACAGATCCCCGACCACAAGCACAGTGCTCTGCGCAGAAACCGTGTCTCCAACGCTAACCGGTGTCTGCAATACAGTGCCGCCTATTGTGGAGACCACAGGGCTCTGGGAAAAGACCTGCCCGGGTCTTGAAGGATCGACCATTGCAACAACGGTTCCCTGTCTCACTGTGTCGCCTATTTGAAAGAAGGTCCTACTTATTCTCCCCCCGACAGTCGGAAAAATCTGAACCTGATTTGTTGCAAGTACATCTCCATTAATTACTACGCTATTCTCTATTGTGTCCCTTATTACGGGGGTTACCCTTACTGTGGTTGCCGTCCTGGGCCCTGAGCCTCCTGTTCCCCTGAAGGCAGGCCCCCCTATTTCCTGAGCTGCCAAAAATGGGATATAAGGTCTTGCACCGAAACCTGCCACTGTCAGAATCACTAAAACGATAATAATCGTTATTATCGTGCTGCTCTTTATCCTTCTTTTTTTCAAGATCATCTCCTTGTCAATGTTCTCCAGTCAACGTTCAATGCGGCGGCAAGGTCAAGTAACATCGATTGATAACTAAACTCTCCTGTTAATAGCCTCTGTGTTGCATCGGCTAAGTCCCTTCTTGCTTCTTCGAGGACTCGATATTGCACTGTTCCGTTCCTGAAACCAATCTCTGTTGCCTGCAGGGTTCTCCTCGCGATTTCCATCCTCTGCCTTGCAATTTCAAGACTTTCCAGGGTATTTGCAAGGTTCAATACGAGGGAACGGATCTGAGCAATGGCGCGGGTCCTCGTATTTTGAAGATCGAGATTTGCCTTTTCCAGTTCCGCATCTGCTGCCCTTAGGTTCTGATTCTGCCTCGTGCCCGGGATCCATGAATCGACCGGAATCGAAAGGGTGACAGTGCCCGATATATTGTCGGTAAATGGGGCACTTAACCCGCCCGACCCCGGGCCTCCCCTCCACTGTGCGGAAAGGTTTAAGCCGGGTGAACGGCTAGAGAGTGTATTTATATTTCTTGTCAGCTCAAGCCTTTCAATGGTCTGCTGTTGTGCAATAATGTCGGGCCTTCTATGCAGGTACATGCCTATAAGTTCATCCGGATCGTAGATCACGGGGATTATCTCAATATTTCCTTCCAATATAATATCCGTGCCTGTGTCCATTCCAAGGAGGGCCAGGAAATCCTCAAGGGCAATCTGATATGCACCACGGGCCATGCTTAAATTATATCTTGCTGTCTGAACGCTGAGCTGGGAGTTGAGCCAGGCAAGCTCGTTTAACATCCCGTTCTGCCAGGCAATGCGATCCTGATTCAGGTTCTGGGTTGCAAGTTCATAATTCTCGTTCATAAAGGCAATCTGTTCCCTTGAGTTTATAAGGCTAAGGAAGTTCTTTATCACCTGAATTTCGAGCTGCCTCATTGCCTGCTCGTAAGAAAGGAGCTGGCTTCTATAGGCGAGTTCTATGCGCCTCATTGACGAGGCAATCGAAGGGTTTAGGGAAAGTGATAGCCCAAGGTTGATTGAATATGCAAGAGCCTCGTCCCTATATGTAAAGCCCGGGTCGGTTAAAAGAGGGGTACCGGGAAGGAAGTTAAACCCCACATTCAGGCTAAAGCCGGGGAAAATTTCGGACCAGAGGCGGCTTGCCGAATAGCCTGCCTGTGCAAGATCGATGGCCCCCCTCTTCAAGTTAATGCTTTGATCCATTGCCCTCTGTACTGCATCTTCTATTGTAAGAGTGATAGCCTGCCCGCTTACAGCGAAGCAAGGCAAGAGAATTAAGAGAAATATAATTAAAAACCTCAGAAACTTCACTTTAACTTCCATTTTAAGCTCTACTGTAAATCGATCACCCCATAATATTATACAGGAAAAGCGAAGAAAGTTACAGATATATGAATTGAAAATAAAAAATTGCAAGGTATAATATACCTATCGGAGAAAACAAGATGGATATAATGAAAGAGGCCAAAGATCTGCAAGACAGAATAGTAAAGTGGAGAAGGGACCTGCATAAGATCCCTGAAATTGGAAACGAACTCCCAAAAACCTCAAGTTATGTGCAGGAATGCCTCAAATCCATGGGTATTCCCTTTGTCACGATGGTGGGGGGCTCAGGCATTCTAGCAAGTATTAACGGCGCAGGACAGGGAAAGACAATAGCCCTAAGGGCAGACATGGATGCCCTCCCGATTAGGGAAGAGACCCCGGTCGACTTCAAGTCAACCAACGGAAACATGCACTCCTGCGGACACGATGCCCATACCGCAATGCTCCTCGCTGCGGCAAGGATCATCAACGACAATAAGGCCCTCCTCAAGGGAAGCGTTAAACTTATCTTCCAACCCGGCGAAGAGAATCCCGGCGGGGCCAAACCCATGATAGACGAGGGCTGTCTTGACGGTGTCGATGCCATCTTCGGCCTTCATATCGGCCTTATTCTGAACGAAATAAAGAAATCAGGGAAAATCATTGTCTCCCACGATAAGGTGATGGCAAGCAGGGATGCCTTCAAAATAAAGATTATCGGCCGCGGTGCCCATAGCGCATCACCCCACATGTCAATCGATCCGGTTGCCATTGCGGCACAACTTATAAATAATGTTTATTTAATCAAGGCCCGCGAATGTGATGCACTTGATCCTTCGGTAATTTCGATCTGCATGGTGCATGGCGGAACTGCCAACAATATTATTCCGCAGACAGTGGAAATTGAAGGCTCAACCCGTTCGTTAAATCAACAGACAAGGGAAAAGATTGCAAGGCGCATTGAGCAGGTTTCAAAGAGCACCTGCGAGGTCCATGGTGCAACAGCCGAGTTTAATTATTTTTGGGACTATGATATTACGAAAAATAATCCCGAAATGGCAGATTTTGTCATACAGGCAGCGAAAGACCTTGATCTTGGTGATGATATTGTAATTCAGACTAGCGCCGTAATGGGCTCTGAAGATATGTCCTTTTTTCTAAATAAGGTGCCCGGCGCATACTTTTTCCTTAGCTCTGTGGCTGAACAGGACGGTCAGGTTTTCGGACATCATCACCCAAGGTTTATGCTCGATGAAAGCGTTTTCTATAAGGGTACAGCCCTTTTCGTACAGATAGTGCAGAATTATTTAGGTTGAATCCTGCATCTCGGGCAGGTACTTGCGGTATCTCTCGGGGATGAGCTGCTGCTGCAGGCGGGGGTTCTTTCTGTCTTTTATTAGAACCGAACGGTGGTACAATTGCCAGAGTTCTTCCCAGGGGTCTTTATTATCTTTTTTTATAGGGGCCCCGGAATCCCCTGCGGGAATGAGCAGGGCACGGTCTTTACCGTTGCACCTTAGGCATAGGCCCCGCTTTTCATCGATTATCTCCCAGGGGGTTTCCCCAAAGCGCATTGCAAAATGCTCGGAGAAACTTGGCAGGATAAAGTGATCAGGGGCACAGCGAGCAATGTATACGCCGTTTTCATCGGGGGTAAAACGCAGAAGGCCGATAAGGCGATGTATCTCTCTACTAACCTTTCTAGCTGCTCCTAACACCGCAAGCACATCAGGGTCTCCCCTGTCAGTTGCGGCCCTATCTGCAGAGGCCCTGTCATCCTTACCGCCTGCCTTAAGGACTTTCTCTACGAAGCGCCCCAATTCCGCACCTATTGGCAGCTCGCTCATCTGCGCATAAAGTGCAGAGTAAAATGCATCAATTGATAATTCAAAAAGCCCCGATAAATCTAAATCCTCCGGCACTTCTTCACTGTCATTAAACAAGTCTTTCTGCATGATTTAATTACTATACATAAGTATAGTACAATTTGCAATAAGGCAAACATACTGTGTTTTTATTAACACAGCGGTCACAGCGACACGGCGCTCACGGCGAGGATACAGAGTTTGGCCCTCTCTAAAAACTCGCTGTGAACGCTGTGCCGCCGTGCCCGCCGTGTGATTAAATTTAAGTGTTCTT
>WRKT01000032.1 GCA_009777995.1 Treponema sp.
CACAGAAAAGAGGCGCGAACCCGCCAATCATTCCGTTATCATGAATAAACGCCTCTGTAGTCAGTATCATCCCATAGGTAAAATAGTCATACTGAGTACGAAGTGCTTCGACAGCCCTTATTTCTTCCTCTGTTATGCCGGGGATTTCCCGAAGAGAAGTAAAGGCTGCCGATTCACCTTGCTCAGGAGAATATGGCTGCTGCCTGTCACAGGATAACAATAACAAGAGAAAAAAGGCCAAGATCACGAGCACCGGTCTGACTATGCATACATAAGCTTTAGCCATATTTGGTTTCTACTCCGGTAACACATAATATATATATAAATTTAAATAAAAAAACAATCTAATTTATTGAGTTTTTATAATATCAAATACAATAGATTGTTGTCAATACTTATATGTTGGATTCTAATAGATTATCAATCTGTAGAATGGATATATGACAAATATAAAGGTGCTTTTAGGTGCTAATATTAAGTTTTATCGAGCAAATTTAGGCATTTCTCAAGCCAAATTGGCAGAGAAGGCTAATATGGCAACTAATTACCTTGGTATGATTGAATGCGGAAAAAAGTTCCCTTCGGCAGATATGCTGGAGCGCATTGCCGCAAGCTTAGAGAGAGATACTATTGACCTATTCAGCCTTACCCCTATTCAAAAAAATTGGAAGCATAAGATTCTTTCAAAGATAGGGGATGTTATAGATGAGGAACTGGGGTCTCACCACACCCTTTGACTACTCCCTGCAATTCTGTATAATCCAGCCATGTCAGAAGAAAAACCTTCGAGGCTAATGCCTTCTCAGTGGACTGTTCAGAACTATGTAATAGCGGGAATTCTGGTCCTTCTTTTTATTGCAGTTCTAAGACTTATTGCACCTTTCTTTACACCAATATTATGGGCCATCCTGCTTTATATTCTGCTCAGTCCCCTGCATCGCCGCCTTGTCGCGAACCTCGACTTTAATACTTTTAAGGGTAAGATACTGCGCAATGTCTGGGCAGGTGTCTTTACTCTTGGCACTTTGATTATCATTCTTATTCCAATTTCCCTTGTCGCTGCTATGTTCATTAGACAATCAATTGAACTCGTTAACCAGGCTCATACCTTCCTTACAGGAGGTGAACTTTACAGTATTTTGCAGAGAATATCAGGGTTTTTCTATGATTTGTCGGGCGGATATCTTGATATCACCACTGATTATATAATAAATCAGATTACATCAGCACTTGCAGGTGAACTACAGCGGGTTGTTTCCTTTAGCGGGAATATTTTCAGGAATATAGGCAGCTTTTTGCTTGGGTTAATGCTTATTTCTTTTTCCGTTTACTTCTTCTATCTTGACGGCTCCTACCTTTTTAACCTGATGTCAAGGGCAATACCAATTAAGAATGAGTATATTAGCGCTCTTAAAATAAAGTTTCTTGATATTACCCGAAACCTTTTCTTCGGTTATGTGATAATTGCACTTCTTCAATCCTTAATAGCCTATATAATATTTACGATTTTTGGGATAAACGGCTCACTCGTTTTTGCAGTCCTGACTTTTTTCCTGGTCTTTATTCCAATGATTGGTGCCATAATTATTTGGCTGCCCCTTGGTATTATGATGATTGCAGGCGGTAATACGGCAGGGGGTCTCTTATTTATGGCCATTTCAATGGTCCTTATTTCGAGCATTGATAATATAATAAGGCCGCTTTTCCTAAAAGACAGGATAAAGCTCCACCCCCTATTGATATTTTTCTCAATACTTGGCGGAATAATCGCATTCGGGTTTAACGGTTTCATTTTAGGCCCCGTACTTGTAATATTCTTCCTTACTGTCCTTGATATTTTCCTGGATGAGCACTTTATTGGAAGCGGCGAAGGAGCAATACAATGAAAAAGCAAATTATTACGGTTTTAATGATCCTATTGGCAAACATTCTTATTTTTTCTTGCGTAGGAGTGGCATCTACGGGCAGTGAGGCTGCCGCAGAGACTGAATTCGTGAGCATAGAAGGCATTGAATGGCTCCTTTCGCAAATAATACGCTCAGGCAGGAGCATTCAAATAGACCGTGAAAGCATTGGTATGGGTGAAATTTACACAATAAGCTTTTTAGACGGGCGTGTGAGCGGTATTGGTGCCCCAAATCGCTTTTTTGGGCCTTTTTATCCGGGAGAGGGCTATAGTTTAAGTATAGAAACCCTTGCGAGCACCCTTATGGCTGCCATTTTTGAGCCTGAAGTACTGAAAGAACATGAATACTTCGCATATCTCATGAACGTAACCGGGTGGAGTTTAAGAGAGGGAAATCTCGAACTTTATAGCTCCGGGGCAGACGGGAATGAAGTAAGCCTGGTTTTCACGCCAAAATAAATTAGCGGCAATGGGACTCGAACCTATGACCGAGCGGATATGAGCCGCTTGCTCTACCAACTGAGCTATGCCGCCAATATTTTTAGAGCAACTCGCAGAGTTGTTCTAAAAATATTATATAATAAATTTCCAATCGGCTCCAGCCCGAAGGGCTGATGCCGCCAATAATTGAAAACTAACAAAAACAAAGATTTATGTCAATCTCCGGACAATCCGCTCTGGACAACGGGATCGATCAGTCTTAACATTATAGTATGAAGAAAATTATGCCGGTTTGGATGGTTTTTGCATTTATAATGACGCTGATAACTATGCCTCTTGCTGCCCAAACAGATCTTGGTGTTTTTGCTCCATTTGTATCCCGCTTAAGTGCAGTGCCCGAAAACAACCGGATACGCTTAACTTGGGTAGATTCACCTGATATTAAGGGACAGATCTTTATTTTCAGGTCAAATTTGCCCTTTATTGGCCCTGATCCTGTCCTTGGTGATGCAGTTGCATCTATTCCCTACGGTACTCAAGTCTATGTTGACGAAATAATCCGGGGCGGAACCTATTATTACTATGCCATTGCAAGTGATGAAACGGGCAGAAGGTTTAATTTCCCGATTATTTCTACAAATACCATAAGCGTAATATCGGATTTTATTTATGTTCCGCAAATTGTGCAGGAGGGTCAAATAGAGCCTGCAAGGGAGCAGTTAACGATTTTAGCTGATGATAGGGCGGACTTTGAAATTCTGCCATATACTCCCCTGCTCGGCCCAATTGTATTGATCCCAAGGGTTTTTGTGACAGACCTTGAGCCGATTCAGAGAACCTACGATGATCATGCCCTTGCAATGCTTGTAAGACATTCCTTTGGATTAAGGGACTGGGAAAGGGCAAAATTAGAGTTGATTTTATTCCTTTCTGTACCTCGCAGTCATGAAACAAGGGCAAGGGCGAGGTTCTACCTTGGTCAGTGCATGTACTTCCTGCATGAGCCGCAGGAAGGGCTATTTGAATTTCTTACCATCCAGGACAGATTCCCTGAGGAAACTGCCATCTGGATCCAGGCAGCATATAATATGATGAACTATAGCCTGCTTGTATACTAGTATACTAGTATACAAGTTAAGTACAAATCCTCCTATCTGAGCATCCTTAAAAGGCTGCGCAATTCCGGGTCAGCAGGAAGCGGAATGACATTAACAGCTTCAGTCTGTCTCCTTTCGGGTGTGAAGATAACCTCATCCCCCTGACTGATCCTGTCGAAGAAACCCTGTCTTATTATACGTCCCACCGAAACTTCCTCATCAGCTCTTTCGATGACAAGCCTTCCGACTACATCATCAGGGAAGAAAACAAGGCCAATCCCCTCATTCCTTAACTCCATACTGCCCCTGCGAATAATTTCAAACTCGTCTCCGTCACTGACACCGTCCGCCCTTCCCTTATCAATTAGCCCCTGATCTTGCCTGCGAATGATAAGCTCTGAGCGGAAGGGCAGAGCAGAAGAAAGCTGATCTACAATACTCCTACTGGCATAGCGTAAACGGCTTGCCCCGGTACGGAAGGCACTGAACTCCGCGGCCAAGGCACCTGTACGCCCGACAAAGAGCTCTGCCTTAATTGAAAGATCTCTTTCACTTTCGGAAACAGAAATTAAAAGGAAATAGTCTGCCCCTGCCTCTCTTGCAGTACGGAAGGCGGCAGAAAATGAGGGTTGCCTTAGCTCTAAGTTCATCGGGAAGATATTTCGCTCATGCACAAGGATATCCCTAATATAGGATGATGCGCCTGCCCCTGCATCTGCATGATAAAAACTTGATTGAGAGGGTATCGAAAAGATCGCGAGATTCCAGTGGGGCTTTGAAATCATTACGGGGTCAACATCCCAGCGTCTAAAGAGGGCGGTAGAAAGAAGGACATTGTAGGTCTCAATTGCATCGGTCAGGGCCTGATCCCCAAGTCCAAGATCCTGCATAAAGCGAAGCTCTTCAAGATAGCGGGCAGGATAGCCCTGGAGCCTGAGCAGTTCAGCATACTCCCTTCTTTCAGGAGCATAGGGATTCAAACGGAGGCCCCTGCGATACTCAAAGAGGGCCTGCTCCATTAGATGCCTTCCGCGATAATCGGAGGCCCTATTAAAGTGCATGCTTGCAAGACGATGCCTTGCAGGGTCTTCGAGCCTTGTATGGGAGATTAGGAGTTCTTCAAGAGCAGCGCGGATAAACTCATTTTCAGGATCTATGCTCGATGCCATAGACAACACATCTCTTGCCTCGCTGAAGTTACCCATTCTGACAAGGGAGACCCCCCGCAGATACCGGGCCCTTGAATCGTCACGGTTTATGTTGATAAGTTCATTTGCGATTCGCTCGGACTCACTGTACTGCCCGTCATTAAAGTAAAGGGATGCAAGCAGGAAGCGGGCGGGAATAAAGCCGGGTCTGTAAAAGAGGGCATCGTGTGCATGCTCTATCCCGTCACTAATCCTATTAGCCTTATGGGCAAGATAAGCTGCAAAATAATGTACCCGATAATCCCAGGGGTGGTGAAGAAGCGCTCTTTCAATATAGAACCGGGCGTTATCCATATCACCCATGGAACTTAAAACAAGGGCGAAGGAGACAAGGAGCCTCCTATCATCGGGGTAGCGATTTGTTGCAGCCCTGAACTTGAGCATTGCATCCCCGATTCTGCCCCTTGCAATATCAAGCTCTGCTGCAGCAAAAATGGCCTCCCTGTTATTTGGCTCACTTTGCAAGACTATATCAATAATAAGAGAAGCCTCGTTTAGCTGCCCAAGGGCAATAAGGGTAAAGGCTTCAAGGTTTGCTAAGGCCATATTTGTTCTTGCAAGAGTTCTTGCCCTTCTTACCCAGTTAAGGGCTTGGTCAAATTCTCCAAGCTCGTAATAACATTCGGCAAGAGCTGCAGTGGCCTCTGCATGTGCAGGGTTCTGACGCAGGGTCTCAAGGAAAAGCTCCACAGCAGAATACCAGTCCTCTGCCTCCATTGCCGTGAGCCCTCTTTGATAAAGGCCCTGAACAGCGGCCTGTGCAGGAAGTCCGTCAGGTAATCCGTATATTAAGATAAATAAAAAACAAAGGAATATAAGTTTTCGCATGCCCCCCCCGGTCATTAATTGAAAGTATTAAACATCCTTCCCGGCTAAAATTATTTTAACCGAATTAATCTTATGGCCTTCTACATCTTGCACAATAAACTCGTGGCCTTCCCATACTTGCTTTTCATATTTTACAGGTATTTTACCAAAAAGGTCAAAGACAAAACCGCCAAGGGTATCAAAATCCTCAGACGGGAGCTTTATGCCGATATGCTCGCCAAGGTCTTCAAGGTTTACCCTCGTATCGCAGAGCCATGAGCCGCTGCCAAGGTCAAGGATATCTTCCTTTTCATCATCAAACTCATCCTGGATATCGCCAATAATTTCTTCTATGATATTTTCCATACTTACTATGCCTGAGACACCGCCGTATTCGTCAACTACTACGGCAATTTGAACCTTTCTATGGCGCAGCTCCTTTAAGAGATCGTTAATTCGCTTCGATTCGGGCACAAAATACGGCTTCCTCGATAAGCTTATAAGATCGATTGGCTCATTAAGTACAAGGCTCTTTAGTACGTCTTTTACATACAGAATGCCTATCACCTTATCTATTGTATCCTCGAATACCGGAAATCTGGAATGACCGCTTTCTATAATACGCGATAGAAGCTCCTCTCTTTCAATATCGACCGAAATAAAAATAGTATCTATCCTTGGTACCATCACTTCCTTTACCGTGGTATCTGAAAGTTCAAGCACTCCCTGTATCATTTCCTTTTCCTGTGTTTCAAGGGATTCGTAGGTTTTTCCTTCTTTTTCTCTTTTTAAAAATGACTTAATTAGGGACTTTGGATTCATATAATCCTCTCCGTAATTCCCAACAATATTTCCTCCTGTTTTATGAGCATGGGCTCCCCGCTCTCATTTGTTTCATGATCGTAACCTGACAGATGCAGTATACCATGAACTAAAAGCCTGCGCAGTTCCTCATCAAGGGGTACCTTGAAGAAATTAACATTTTCGTTAAGGGCGTCAAGCGAAAGAACAATGTCACCTGCAAGATAAGCTCCGCCGGGGCCCTTTTCCCCGAGGGGGAAGGAGAGCACATCGGTCGGCTCATTTTTATTTCGGTACTCAGAGTTTAGGGTCTTAATATACTTATTATTGCAGAGCAGTACCGAAACTGTCCAATCCTTATGTCCGAGATTATTCAAAATTGACTTAATATAATTTCCTGCGGCTCCCTTCCAATGGGGTATGGGAACTTCCTCGGCTCGGATATCAACTCTGTTCATTATCATTTTCCAATTTCGGATATTCTATCCTGGAATGATAGTAGCCTGCCAGAGCCCTGACAAAGGCATTCTTAATTACTTCAAGGTCTCTAAAGGTAAGCTCAGATTTAACGAGCTGATCTGTCTCGACCTTTCTTGAAATAAGCTCCTGGATGAATTTTTCTATTTTACCTGCATTCGGCTTTTCAAGTGTGCGTACTGCCGCTTCTGCAACATCGGCGAGCATGACTACTGCGCTTTCCTTTGATTGGGGCGGATTACCGGGATAGGTAAAATCATCCATGCTGATTGCCGCCTTATTGGAGTCTTCCTGTTTCAATGCCTTATCATAAAAATAAGAAATAACAGAATTACCGTGATGCTCACTTACTATGTCAATGACCTCTTGCGGAAGCTTTAGCTGTCTTGCCTTTTCCACTCCGAGTTTAACATGGCTTCGGATCACCGTTGCAGAAAGGCGAGGCGCCATATCGTCATGGCGATTATAGCTTGTTTGATTCTCCACATAGTAATCGGGGTTTTCCATTTTACCGAGATCGTGATAATAGGCCCCTACCCTTGCAAGAAGGGGGTTTGCTCCTATGTCAAGGCAGGCAGTTTCAGCAAGGTTTGCAACCATGATTGAATGGCTATAGGTTCCCGGGGCTGTGGTAAACAGTTTTCTAAGAATCGGCACATTCAGGTCAGAGAGCTCTATCAACCTGAATGATGTTGCAGCCTTTAGTGCATGTTCAAGAGGGGAGAGGAATCCGAGCACGAGCATGCCGCAGGCTATGCCGTTAAAACCGGACCAAAAGAGAGCGCCGGGGAAGAAGGAGGCAGGCGAGCTTTGCCAAAGGAGTACCGCGGTCATTGACACAAGATTTGCCGCAGCTATTAAAAGGCCTGCCTTTACAAGGTCCATTCTCTTCTCAGCCTGTTGAAGTGAATAGGATGCAACAACGCCTGAAACAAGGGCGAAGAAGTAAGATTGACCATCGAAGGAGCCTATAAGGAAGGCCCCAAGGGGAAGGGCAAATGCAAGCAAAAGGGCAAGGCGGGGGTGAATTAAAATAGCAGGAAGCATGATAATCAAAGCCGTCGGAATTAGAATCGAGCCGGGGATGGACATTATCGTAATATTCTTTACAAGGACAGAGCCGATTATATAAAGAGCAGTAAGACCTGATACAAGATATGCCTCACTATCCTTTAATTTCCTTCCGATTATTTGTCTCCCTGAAAAAAAGTAAAGAAGGGCAAAGAGCAATAAGAGAAAAAGAGTATGAGCAAAGTTTAAGGGAATATTGCTTGAAGATACATTCAGGCTTAGGGCAAGGAAATTATCCATTTCTTCTTGAGTAATAACAAAGCCCCTTCTTATAATATGCATCCCCTGCTCAATATGCCTGAATACGGGCTCTGTATTCGCCCTTATCGCTGCAATATTTCTGTCCGTATCCTCAAGTGAAAAGAAAATATTCGGCCTAAGGAAGGGGCCGATAAGCTCATAGGCGAGCAAATGAAGTGAGGTATTAAAAGTATGGCTTTCAAGTTGATCTCTTATGGCCTCAGGGCTCTGATTCCCGAAAATAACACCCCTGATCCTGAGTCTTTCCTGTTCAATCCTCGTTCCGCTCAGACGGAACAACTCCAGTATTTCCGGGTTTAAATAATCGATGCCCGCCTGGGGCATTGAAAAAATCCCCCTGTCTACTATTTGTGAAAAAATAATCCCGCAATCCCTGATTATTTCTTCCCAATTTTCGTCATAGTATAAAAGAGTAAGGATATCGTTGGGGAAATAATGTGGGAACTCGGTTTGGATTGCCAAGATAAAGCCCTGAAGGGATTCTGCTGTGTCCATTTGCTCTTCGGCAAAGGCAGCAAAATGAATCCACCTGTTTTTAAGATCGTCTGACACCGAGGCTGAATAGTGGAAAACGGCAGGGACATTTCTTATATTAGATTCTATTAGGAGCCTTGTTGCATCTTCATCAATATAGCTTATATTTCTTTCTGCAATTATATCTCTGTCGGCTACCCTTCCCACTGCAAACTCGTCCATGTTCCCCGTGAAGTTCCCCGAATAGACTTGATTTATGAGTACTACAAAGAGGCATAGGAAGAATGATCCTGTCCATGCTAAAAATGCCCTCTCTTTTGTAAGGGAAAGCAGTCTTTCTATAAAAGCTTTCGACTTTTCACCCATTTTTAATCTCTATTATGAAAATCATAGGCCTGTATAATTTTCTTGACCAGGGGATTTCGAACCACATCTGCAGTATGAAGATAGGAGAAGTTAAGCCCTTCCACATTGGAAAGTATGGAAATTGCATTTAAAAGCCCTGAATCATTACGCCTTGGAAGATCAATTTGAGTGATGTCTCCTGTAATAATGGCGCGGGTTCCTTCGCCAATACGGGTCAGAAACATTTTCATCTGCTCCCTTGTGGTATTCTGGGCCTCATCGAGAATTACGACGCAATCATTAAGGCTCCTCCCCCGCATGTATGCAAGGGGTGCAATTTCTATGCCTCTGTTTTCTTCCATCTTCTGTATTATATCATAAGGTATAAGGGATTCCATTGCATCGTAAAGGGGTCTTAAGTAGGGGCTGATTTTCTGGGTAAGATCGCCGGGGAGGAAGCCGAGGCTCTCACCTGCTTCAACAACAGGGCGCGTAAGAAGGAGTTTCCGCATTTTCTTTGTAAGAAGGAGGCTTAATGCGTAGGCAATTGCTAGATACGTTTTACCGGTTCCTGCAGGGCCAATACTGAAGCATATATCAAACTTTCTCATTTCCCTGATATAGGCTGCCTGATTTTTGCTCCTCGGATATACCCGGCTAAAGCCGTTTGGGATTTGGATGATGGACTCCTCAAGGGATGGCCCCTCCTCCCCTGCGGGAACTCCGGCCCCGGTAAGGGAGCGGACATATTCCGGTGACGGATTCTCTCCCTCCCTTACAAGGATAATAAGGGAGTCCATTATTGACTTAAATCGCTCAAGGCAATCCTCGTCCGCCCCCTGGAAGCGGATTTCGTTCCCCATTGCCGAGATGCGGCCCCCAAGAGATTGTTCAATGGCCCTGAGATTGCCATCATTTGCGCCGCAGACACCTGAAAGGATATCTCGATTATCAAGTACTATGGTTATGCCATCGTCCATTGTATAAAGTGTATTTATCCCTTAAAGAGAAGTCAAGGATAGAACATGTAGGGAATATCCCAAACACCTAATCCCGTTTACCTTATCCAAAGGCTTTCTCCTATATAGTCAATCTGAGTGCTCAGCTCACTTATCGGCACCCATTGAACAAGAAAGGTGATATCGCTCGAGAATCTATAATTTGTAGACCCTGCAGGAAGATGAGGCGCAAGATTCATTGTAAGCCTTGCATTCCAATCTCCAAGATGGTGAATAAGGGAAAGGTCAAGGCCCTTCATTTTAAAACCCGATCTCCTCCGTAGGTCGTCATTGTCAAAACGGAAGGAGTTGAGAAGGTCAACAAAGATATTTGATTCCTGCCCCGGATATAGCCTTGTTGGAAGATTAAAGAATGGAAGGCCCTGGAGGTATTTAAACATTACAACGTTTTCAGAGTTAGTACTTAGGCTAAAGGTAAGGAAGTTGGTAATGCCAAGGTTCATTCGGATGCTTGTTGCGAGTCTTGAGTTTGTATACCTCTGGAGATCGAGGGCTAAACTGGAAGTAAAATTAAAGGAGAGTGACATGCGTCCGTCCCAAAAATTATTCTCTGTAATTGTCCTATTATAGGCAACTCGAAATTCCTGGGGATTAAAGCTTCTATCCGGAAGTTGAACCCATCCGTCCGGGGCACCGGGGCTAATATTTCCCATTAAATTATATCTCCAGGGCAGGGAATAATTTGCAGTATAGGAGGCGGTAAGGCCCTCATAGGTAAGATTGGATGTAAAGGAAGTAAACTCCCCGAGTTCAGGATCGTATACAATGTTCTGCCTGAAATTGCTGCGGGTAGTAAACCTTAGGGTTTCGTTAAAATGGATGGGTTCTATCACCCTTTCTACTTCCTCTGTGGGGAGCTGTACCCTTCCCCTCAAACTCGTCTCGGAAATCCCGGCCCTTATCGTGGCATTTGCCGAAACAGAAGGATCCCTAGGGGGGATTACCGCAGAAATTGAGAGGGTCTGGTTATTATCCCTTATATTTGCTGCGGCATTTGCGCTAATCTGGTGGGCGGAAATGTCCGTACTGTCCCATTTTCCGAAGACCCAGTCCCATTCCGGGTCCGCTCCCGTGACATCCACATTGGTTCTTGCAAGGAGTCCCCTTAAACTATACTGAAAATTGGAATTGCTCCATACAGGATTCCCAAAAAGGGGCCTTACTGTGCCTGTAAAATCCCAGGAGGAGGTAAAAAAGGTTTCATTATAGGCCCTATTCCTTGCGGTGCTGATTCTTGCAGGGTCAGTCCTGCCCCCTGTGGAAAACTCTTCGGCATTTTCGTTCAGATAGGAAAAATCCTGCCAGGAGCCTGTTCCCGAAAGACGCAAGGCGCCTGAATATGCACCGCCCCCCGTATGGGCAAGGTTAAAACCAATGCTGCCATCACCCCTGAACCTTGAAAGAACTGTCGAGACTTCCCCCCAATTTATGTCTTGGGGCTCTGTCCAATTATCTGCGGTGGATCTGAATTGAAGTTCTGAGGCGGCAGTTGGGCTTAGGCGATAGTCAATCGAGAGCCTTGGTCCTCCGATTGAAGGCAGGGTGAAGGTCTGTGCAAGAACCGGGGGGCTTAGGATAAAGATGTCCTGTTCGGAACGAATAGCTGCCCTGACAGAATCATCTTCGGGAACTTCCCAGGGCGGAATCGGGAGATCGGGCAGAAGGGTATCGCCGGGGGCGGGCCCTTCGGGGGCGGGTGTTGCCGTCGGGGCTCCCCCGAAGGTGAAGGGGGCCCCTGCTATTGCGCCGCTTGCCGAGAATAAGGTGAACCTGTTTGGGAAGAAGAAGGCCCGCCCCGGATTCGGGGGTGCTGTCGGCCCCTGATACTGCCTTGAAACCCGCTCGTTAAACAGAAGGTTGCTCGAGAAGTTTGAAATGCTTATAGAGTTAATATACGGTGCAAGGTCCGGGAAGCGGGGATTATAACTCCCGCTTATCCTCCAATCGAATGAACTTATTAGGGTGGTGTCTATGGGATCGGGTGCGTTCCAATCCCTTAGCATGCCGAGCCAGTCTTGAGCCTCTGCCCTGCGCAGAAAATCTCTGTCTGTATAGGGGTCCGAGTAGAAGGGGAGCTCCCAGTTAAGGGTACCGTTTGGAATAATAATTGAACCCTTCGCATTTAGCCTGTACCTGAAGGGAAAGTCCACCGAAAAGATATTTGTGCTATTCCACCTGCTCTCCCCGTCATGGTTTGGAAAGGGGGTAAAGGCCCCGCCTGCCTGGAAAATATCTCTTGTAAGGCCGAGGCCTGCCGAGACAGTGGTCGAACCGAAAGCCCTCCATGCGGGCAGGGTTAAATCTGTTCCAAGATAGAACCCAAGGTTGACATAGGCATCGGCAAGAAGGGTCATATTGATACTGCTGTGATCCACCCTCCTCTCCCCTGTGGTTCTTAGGAAAATGCCCTCCCTTACGAGAGAGCCTCCGTCGGCACCTCCTCCAAAGATAGTCGATAAGGAACTCTCGGAGACCACTGTTGCCCTTGGGGGCCCAAGAACATAGGTAGTAGTCTGCAAGTAGGTCCCGTCCCTTGAGCGATAGCCCATTACCGGGTGGAAAATCAACTGGTCGGCGGGATAATAAAAGGCAGGGACATAGAGAAGGGGTATATTACCGACCCAGAGCACTGCATTCAAGATGGCCCAGTCATTACCCGGGAGCAGCCATAGCCTTGAAGCGGTAAGGGACCAGAAAACCTCTTCACTTGCGGGGTTTGTAATTTCAGCCCCTGTAAGCACGGTTGCACCTTCGGGGTTTCTGGAGATGATGGTTCCCGCAAATCTATAGGTGCTTGCATTGCCTGAAACCGCCCTTTCGGAAACTCCGTCCATGAAGATGCTCGACCAGTCTTCAAGATTGACAGTAATGGTTTGACCTCGAAAGGTCTCTGTGGAATTGCCCTCTTCCCTTATATACTCGACATCGCCTGTGGCGGTAAGGACATTTCTCGTGCGGTTATAGAGGATCTCATGGGCCATTACCCTATGCAGGGCATTCCCGTCCCTTAAGCTTATTATAACATCGCCTGTAAGCCTTGCGTACTCCTCTTCAATAACTTCAACGGTGAAATATTCGGTGGTCTTTGCAGATTCAATGGTGATGATCCTCTGTTGGACAGGAGCGGCTCCCCCGGCGGTGATCCCGTAGAATGCCCTGAGTCTTGATGCAAGCTGTTCCCTGGTGCCGCCGTCACTTAAGCCAAGGTCCCTTGCCCAAGCTGCAAGCTCCTGCAAGGTGGACGTTCTTATATCAAGTTCGATGTAAAAAGGGACTTCCGCGGGCGGTTCTGCCGGAACCGGGGTTAGTTCTTGCTGTTCCAGTTCCTGCTGCTCCTCTTCTTCTTCCTGAGCATTTGCAATGAAAGCAGGGAAAAGAAAAAAAAGCATAAATAGCAGGGTAAAAAACTTCATTTAGCTCCTGTTTTAGCTCCCGATCTGCGCCCCGGCTTTTTTATTCGGCCTCTTTTCAAAAGCTCGGCTAAGTATTGCCCAGTATATGAAGTTGACCATTCGGCAACTTTTTCAGGCGTTCCTGTAACAATTACTTCCCCTCCCCTTTCACCACCCTCAGGGCCAAGATCGATTATATGATCTGCCTGTAAGAGTACATCAAGATTATGCTCTATCATTATTACTGTATTACCCTGATCGACTAAGCGTTTTATCACTTCCATTAACTGCATTACATCAGCAAAATGGAGGCCGGTTGTGGGCTCATCGAGGATATAAAAGGTCTTACCGGTTGAGCGCTTTGAAAGCTCCAGGGCCAGCTTCACCCTCTGGGCCTCTCCCCCCGAGAGGGTAAGGGCGGATTGGCCAAGTTTAACATAGCCAAGCCCCACCGAAAGAAGGGTATCCATCTTTCGGGCAATTTGAGGAATTGCAGAGAAGAATTTGGCCGCCTCTTCTATGGTCATATCAAGAACATCAGCAATATTCTTACCCTTATAGCGTATGTCGAGGGTTTCCCTATTAAATCGCCTTCCGCGGCATACATCGCAGGTAATATATACATCCGGGAGAAAGTTCATCTCAATTTTTATTGTACCATCTCCCTCACAGTTCTCGCACCTGCCGCCCTTGACATTGAAAGAAAAACGCCCCGGTTTATAACCGCGCATCCTTGATTCGCTGAGGCCTGAAAAAAGATCCCTGATTGGAGTAAAGCCCCCGACATAGGTGATGGGATTTGACCTTGGGGTTCGGCCTATCGGACTCTGATCGATATCTATCACCTTATCTATATGCTCATGACCTTCAAGACTCGCATACTCACCTTCCCTTCGATTGGACCCGACAACCTTATTGTAAAGTGCGGGGAAAAGTACATGGGAAAGAAGGGTGGACTTACCCGAGCCGGAGACCCCTGTGATACAGGTAAAGACCCCCAGGGGAAAGTCAACATCTATATTCTTTAAATTATGCTCCCTTGCCCCGGTAATGCGCATTCTATGACCGTTGCTTTCCCTCCTCTTTGCAGGGATTTCCATTCCGAGGGTGCCTGCAAGGAAGCGCCCTGTAAGGCTATCCTTTACCTTCATGATATCCTGCGGGCTTCCCTGGGCAACCACCTTCCCTCCGTGGACCCCCGCACCGGGGCCAAGGTCCACTATATGATCTGCCGTCCTAAGGGTCTGCTCATCATGCTCAACCACAATCAGGGTATTACCAAGATCGCGCAGGTGCAGGAGGGTATCGATCAACCTCTGATTATCCCTTTGATGAAGCCCGATGGAAGGCTCATCGAGGATATAGAGCACCCCCATAAGGCTTGAGCCTATCTGTGTCGCAAGGCGAATCCTCTGGGCTTCCCCGCCCGAGAGGGTTGCCGCCTTCCTTTCAAGACTAAGATAATCAAGGCCGACATTCTTCATGAAGCCAAGGCGGGCCGTAATTTCCTTCAGTATCTGCCTTGCTATTGTTTGCTCGGTCTCGCTGAGTTTTACGGTTTCAAAGAATTTGAGGGAATCGGTTACTGAGAGGCTTGTAAGATCCCAGATATTACGTCCTCCGACTGTTACTGCAAGAACATCGGGCTTAAGACGCTTTCCCCCGCATTCTTCACAGAACTTCTGCGACATAAACTTTTCAAGCCAGTCCTTTACCCCGGGCGAAGTGGTCTCAAGATAGCGTCTTTTAAGGTCTTCAAGGACTCCGGGGAACTTCGTATTATAGTCAAAATGATGGGAGCCATCTCGGTTCTTATACTTTACTTCTATTTTGTCATCACTTCCGTAAAGTAATGCATCCATCCCCTTTTTCGGAATTTCATCGAGGGGTGTGTCGAGGGTGAACTTAAAGTGCTTTGCAAGACTGTCAAATCTGCTTCTATACCAGGCCGAATCAGGGTTATAGGGGATTAGTCCCCCCTCGTTGAATGAAAGAGAGGGGTTTGGAATGATAAGGTCAGTATCGAACTCCATTTTTATTCCGAGCCCGGTGCATGCAGGACAGGCGCCGAAGGGATTATTAAAGGAGAAAAGCCTCGGCTGAAGATCGGGGACGGAGACCATGCAGTCAGGGCAGGCATTTTTCTGGCTGAAGAAGTGCTCAATTGCAGTGTTCTCGCCGGGAGCCTGGCTTATTACAAGCATTACCCCGTTTGCAGCTTCAAGGGCCGCCTCTGCAGATTCTGCAAGGCGCTGCCTTATGCCTTTGCCGATAACGAGGCGATCAACAATAATTTCTATTGTGTGTTTCTTCTGCTTATCCAGGGTGATTTTTTCGTCAAGGCTTACAGGGACACCGTTGATCCTTGCCCTTGCAAAGCCCGCCTTTTTTGCATCATCAATAATCTTTTGATGCTCCCCCTTCTTTCCCCGTATAACAGGGGCAAGGAGTTGGATGCGGCTCCCCTCTGCCATCTGCATTATCGCTTCGATAATCTGATCGATTGATTGCTCTCTTATCTCCTTTCCGCAGATCGGGCAGTGGGGCACTCCGATTCTCGCAAAGAGAAGGCGGTAATAATCATAAATCTCGGTTACGGTCCCGACTATGGACCTTGGATTACGGTGAGTTGTCTTTTGTTCTATGGAAATTGCGGGGGATAATCCCTCGATATAGTCCAAATCCGGCTTGTCCATACGCCCGAGAAATTGCCTTGCATAGGTTGAAAGGCTCTCCACATAGCGCCTCTGACCCTCGGCAAAGATGGTGTCGAAGGCAAGTGAGCTTTTCCCTGAGCCTGAAATCCCGGATACTACGATGAGTTTGTCCCTTGGCAGTTCAAGGTCAATATTCTTTAGATTATGTTCCCTTGCGCCCTTGATGATAAGTTTGTTCATGTGTATAGGAAGATTAGCCCGGAATACCCCTGCTTTTCAAGGATGGCGCAGGAGGTAAAAATAAATTATAATTGGATAGGCAAGAAAAAAGTATTTTGGAGAATAAGTTGAATATTCTAATGACGACAAGCGAAGCAGTCCCCTATGCCAAAACAGGGGGTCTTGCTGATGTAGTTTCGGCTCTCTCATTGGCTCTCGCCAAACAGGGCCATGATGTGCGTCTAATAATCCCAAGATACTACGGGATTAACAAGGCTGTTTTAAAGTTAAAGCCTTTAAAGGGACCTATGGGTATTCCGATGGGCGGCGGAGAGGAATGGTGCGAGGTTTATACCGGCAATCTTCCGGGCGGCCCCTCAAAAAATCCAATTAAGGTCTATTTCCTCGATCATGAGAGATTCTTCGGAAGGGACGGGATCTATGGAGTACCATCCGAACCCGATTTTCTTGATAATCCGAGGCGCTTCACCTTTTTCAGCCGCGGTGTATTCCAATTATGCAGAAAGATAGACTGGTACCCGGATATACTCCATGCCCATGACTGGCCGACTGCCCTTGTCCCGGTATTCTTAAAATATGGGGAGAGGAGAAATGAGTTTGCCAAAACAGTCTCAATCCTAACCATTCATAATCTTGGGTATCAGGGGATTTACGGAAGGGATAATTTCTACGCAACGGGCCTTGGCTGGGACACCTTTTACAGTGCAGGTTTTGAAGACTGGAATATGATGAACATGCTCAAGGCGGGCATTAACTCGGCAGATATGGTAAATACGGTTTCGCCAAACTACGCCGAAGAGACTAAAACAAGCGCATACGGCTTTAGGCTTGACGGAATACTTAAGAGCCGCGGCACAGACTATAGGGGCATACTTAACGGCATAGATGCGGATATTTGGAATCCGAAAAAGGACACCTTTATTCCGGCAGTCTATAGCACAAAGGATATGAGCGGGAAGGCAAAGGCCAAAGAGCTCTTGCAAAAGGAATTCGGACTACCCCCCTCCCCCGATACTCCGATTATAGGCTTTATTTCCCGTCTTACAAACCAGAAGGGCGTCGGCGAACTCTTCGGGCCGGCTTACGGCTCGGCCTATATGATCTGCAGGGACATGAATCTGCAGTTTGTCGTCCTTGGGACAGGGGATGCCTGGTGCGAAAATGAAATACGCAGTCTTGAAAGTAAACTTTCCAATTTTAAGGGGAAGATCGGCTATAGCGATAAATTAAGCCACCTTATTGAAGCAGGAAGCGATTTCTTCCTTATGCCGAGCCGTTATGAACCCTGCGGCCTAAGCCAAATGTACTCACTTGTCTACGGGACCATTCCCATCGTAAGGAATACAGGGGGGCTCACCGATACCGTGGAGAATTATAACCAGGATACGGGCACAGGCACGGGCTTCATGTTCGATGATCTGACCCCTGAAGCAATTTACAATACAGTGGGCTGGGCAATCTGGGCATATTATAATAGGAGACCTCAGATAGAAGCCATGAGGCTTAAGGGAATGAAGAAGGATTTCTCCTGGGACAAGTCTGCAGGTGAATATCTTAAATTATATGAGGAAGCAGGGAAGAAAGTTCGGGGCTAATCAGGTTTTTATGCCGATAATAAGGGGCAAAAGTTTTTTATTAGAGGGTTTGCCTGTGCTAAAAGATCTAATCCGCCTTCCCCGGTCAAAATATCGCAGATGGGCAATACTTGGGGCCGTAGGACTTAGTGTTTTCGGTGTATTTCTACTTTCATCTGTAATCATGGCCTTTCTCGACTCAAGGAGCTTCCTTGTAGCCCCGGGGGCGTTCTTTGTCCGCTCATACGGGCTTCTAGCCCTGGTGATCCCTGCCTATGTTTTATACTCGGCTTTTTTACTTGCCGATCCTGCATATAAACCCGAAAGAATTTTTATTCTTTGCGCCTATGTTTTCCCCTTTTTGACTCTTGCAGTCGGCTCCTATTGGCTTAGGGAATTTGATGTTTTAAGCATTGAATCGAGCTTTATTACCCGTGTCGGAAGAATCGGCATAGGATTTTTTGTTTTTACCCTTACTACATTGGAATTTCTAGTGATTTTCCGGCTAAGAAAGCTGCTTTTTTCCAAAAATTCAATAGAAAATGAGGAAAAAGAAGCGCCGAAGCCATTAAAAAGGAAACCTGCCACAGGAAACCTAAAGGAAATTTATACAGAAGCGGCTGCTCTAATGGCAGAAGAGAATGAAAATAAAAATAATATTGATGATATTGAAGAAATAACTTTCAGAGAAGCAGAAAAGGCAGGCGGAGACTACTCAGATAACCTTGATGTTGAAAAAGCTCTTGCCGAGGCCGAGGTCTTTGCATCTGCACATGAAGAGCAGGTACGAATTGATGAGAAGAATGCTCCGAGTATCTATAAAAAATTGAAGGCCCCGTATTTTGTCCCTGTAGACGGCCTCTTAACAAGGTATCCTGACGGAGAATATTGGATTGTAGATGATGAAACAAGGAGAGCAGCCCTAACCTTAAAAGAAACTTTTAAAGAGTTTAATATCCAAGTGGAAGTTACGGGCATTCGCAAGGGGCCGGTAATAACCATGTTCGAGATCCTCCCTGCTCCGGGAATCAGGCTTACAAAAATTGAAAACCTTGCAGACAATATTGCCCTGCGCCTTGCAGCCCAATCCGTGCGTATAGTCGCACCCATCCCGGGAAAACATGCAGTGGGAATAGAAGTGCCTAATGCAAAGCGGAATATTGTGTCCTTTAGGGAAATTATTGAAGGGGAGCTTAGCAGGGAGGGAAAGAAAGCCGAAATCCCTGTGATTCTGGGGAAGGATATAACAGGGGAGGCTGTGACGGTGGACCTTGTGCAAATGCCCCATATCCTTATTGCAGGTGCGACAGGTTCAGGGAAGTCTGTCTGCGTTAATGCGATGATCCTTACGATTCTATACCAAAAGGCCCCTTCAGAGTGCAGACTAATCCTTATAGACCCAAAGATAGTTGAGTTAAAGCTATATAATGATATCCCCCATCTGCTTACCCCGGTAATAACCGAGCCAAAAAAGGCGTTTCAAGCGTTACAGTACTGCATATTCGAGATGGAAAGACGCTATGCATGCCTGGATCGAATGGGTGTAAGGGATATCAGGAGTTATAATAACCGTATAAAGGAAAGGGATATTGCGACAGAGTATATTCCCTATATTGTTGTTGTAATAGACGAATTTGCAGATCTAATGGCCACTACGGGTAAGGAAATGGAGAGTACTGTCGCCCGCCTTGCGGCAATGAGCCGTGCTGTGGGCATTCACCTTGTACTTGCAACCCAAAGGCCTTCAATTGACGTAATTACAGGTCTTATTAAGGCGAATATCCCAAGCCGCATAGCCTTTATGGTTGCAGGAAGGATGAACAGTCAGATCATTATAGACACTCCCGGGGCGGAGAAGCTCCTTGGCAAGGGTGATATGCTCTACGCAGGGGCGATTGACCCCTTCCCTGTCCGCATGCAGGGGGCCTTTGTTTCAGAAGAAGAGGTTGAGCGCGTAGTTGATTATGTTAAGGGCCTTGGCGAGCCTGACTATATAGACGATGAAATATTTTTTGATGATGAGGAAGAAGACACAGGTCCCTCTCTCTTTTCTGACGGGGATGACCCCCTCTATGAAAAGGCTTTAGAGATTGTTTTACAGCAGGGGAAGGCCTCCGCAAGTTATATACAGAGGCGGCTTAAAATCGGTTATAACCGGGCGGCCCGCCTGGTCGAAGAGATGGAGCACCACGGTGTTGTAGGGCCTGCTCAAGGCTCAAGACCGAGGGAGCTGCTTCGTGCCCCCCATTGAGGCTCTGTCGAGGGGATAAAAGTTCACCACGATTAGAGCTGCCAAAAGAACTGCGAAGGGAATCGGCCCTATAATTATTCTTATTGCATAAAAAACCGTTGGCGGCTGGGAGGCGGCCTCCCCAACCGAAGCAATATAACCGCCGATTTCAAGAATTTGGCCTGCAAAGAAAATTGCAAGGGCGGTCCCGAACTTGGAAATGAAAGTCCACATGCCGTAATAGGCGCCTTCATACCTCTTACCTGTTTTTTTCGCCTCTGCTTCGATAACATCGGGCACCATTGCAAAGGGGGCAACATAGCTGAAGCCGACTCCTATTCCTGCGTAGACCATCATTGCATAGAAGAATTCCACGGGCATCCTATGTCCAAGGAAATAAATCGAGAGGCAGGCGCTTGAAAGGACTGCAAAGCAGACCTGATACGTGCGCATTTTCCCGATTTTTTTTGACACAAGGACGGAAACCGGGATGAAGAGCATTGCAGTTAAAAGCAGAAGGATTAGGGCAATTGTTGTGATATCCCCCCGATTCAGAACATTGTTCGTATAATAAGCTAAAATGGTAGTCAAAAACGAAATACCTGTCATGTGAAGGGCGTATGTTACTAGTAGAATCACAAAGGGTTTATTCTTAAAAACAACAGCGTATGTTGAAAAAAAGCTTTCAGTCGGCAGGTCTTCTTTTTTATATTGCTTTTCTTTGGTTCCAACAAAGGTTAATAGGGTAACTATCATCATAATCGCGCCAAGAATTAGGCCCATTATAGAGAAGCCCCTTGCGTCAAGAAGGGGGTCAGGTGCACCGGGCCTTGCAAAGAGCTGTACAAGGGGTTCCACTGCTCCTGCTCCTGCAATGGTTCCGAAAACTGCACAGCCGAATCTATAGCCGTTAAGGGAGGACTGCTCGTGGTAGTCGTCTGTAAGTTCAGGGGTAAGAGAGGAATACGGTACATTGATAACAGTCGATGCTGTATTAAGGAGCATAAGGGCAATGATTGCCCAGAGTATATGCATTGAAGAGGGCAGATAGGCAGGTGAAGTAAAAAAGAAGACCATGGAAAGCATCATTGGAATGGCACCGAAAAGAAGGTAGCACCTCCTCCTGCCCCATCGTGACAGGGTTCTGTCGGTGATAAAGCCCATCATTGGGTCCGTTACTGCATCCCAAGCCTTTCCAATCATTATGGCAATCCCTGCCCAGGCGGCAGCAATACCTACGGTATCGGTCAGGTATTTTAATGCCCAGAAGGACATTAGGGTAAAGAACATATTCCCGCCAAGATCGAAAATACCAAAGCCAAGTTTCTGCTTCACGGTTAAGCGCATACCTGCCATATATACCTCTTTAGCCTTCCAGTTTAACGCTGTTTGGCCCGGCTCACAAGGGCCGGGAGGGCACGCCGGTATGACAGGGCTGAGCAGCCTCGCGCGGCAGCGCAGCCTCGAGCGGCGGTCTATTAAAACTTGAACGGGTTATACTTTATATCCCTGTCATAGACATCAAGACCCTCAGCCTTTTTTAGAAACGAAACCGAAAGATATGTCAGAGGAGTCGCTATCACTTCAATCAAAACTTTTAACAAACAGTTAGTGAAAACAAGTGCGAAGAAAAGTTCTCCCGGGAAAATCCCTGCAAGGGTTGCAATGGAGATAAAGATAAAGCTGTCGAGTAATTGCCCTATCACACTGCTTCCCAATGCTCTGAACCACAGTAAGCGGCCTTTGGTAAGAACTTTTAGACGGGAGTGGATTATTGAATCGAAGAACTTCCCGAAAAGATAGGCTGAAAGGCTTGCAAGAACTATTCCGCCTGTACTCATACCTCCAAGAATTGCATCATAAGCTTCCTGTCCTGCATAGCTCTCCCAGAGCTCTTCACCGGGGAGCAGGCCGAGGATGAAAAGAGAGAGGGCCGCTATCCCAAGGCATATAAACCCTATCCAGATAGTCCTCCGCATCACCCTAAAGCCATAGACTTCGGTTATCAGAGCCCCGATTATATATGCAAAGGGGAAAAGGAGGGTTCCGCCATCGAAGATAAGATCGATCCCGAGTATCGAAAACCTAAGATCGACCACCTTCGCTGAGGAAGCTATATTGCTTGCGACAATAACGACCACGAATAAGGCCGTTACCAGATCCCGGTAACGGCCTTGTTTGCTTTCTTGAGATATGTTTTCCATTAAAAACCCCTGTTTTGTTAAGGCGGGTGTGGTTGTTGTTCGGCTTGTAAACAAGCCGGACAACAACCCTCGCTAGGCTACCGCCGTATTATCAATTAATTCTTACTAAGCCCACTTAACGAAACCGCAGCGGTACGGGTGAACAAGTGCCTCATGTTTGGGAAGAATTCTTACAGTATGCCCCTGATTACCTGTATCGTCACATTCGATTTTTACCTGATAACGGTGGGTATTTCCATCCTTGCTCACTGCCTTCATTTCAGAGCGCTTTGCGTTCCTTATTGCTGCACTTTGAGTCGAGATTGAACCGTGGTATAACTCAACCAGAACTTCATCCGGATTAAGAGAACCCATCTCAATATATGCATTTACGGTAAGGAAATCTCCCCTCTGCATTACAGGCTTGGCGTTCGACTCAATCTTTGTAATTGTAAGCTGGTCCCATTCCTGTCTCAATTTTGACAGATAACCTGCAAGTGCCTTGGATTCCTTATACTCTTCCTTTACAATCCTGCGATAATTTTTAAGGGCAGGGAAGTAGAAGTAATTGGAATAATCCATGAGCATGCGATGACTGGACATTGACTGTCCGATCTGCCTCATGCAGTCCTTCATCATCTTAATCCATTCGCGCGGGAGACCGTCCCTTCCCCTCTGGTAGAATAGGGGGATAATTTCCCTTTCCAGAAGGTCGTAAAGGGCCTTACTTTCTATCTCGTCCTGCAGATTCGTGTCGGTATACTCTTCGCCGCGGCCAATTGCCCAGCCTACTTCGGCGTTATATGCCTCGTCCCACCAGCCGTCGAGGATTGAACAGTTGAGTACCCCATTCATTGCGGCCTTCATTCCGCTGGTTCCCGATGCTTCAAGGGGGCGTCTTGGGGTATTAAGCCATACGTCGCCGCCGGTTGTAAGGTATTTTGCAACGGTCATGTCATAATTTTCCACGAAGAGGATGCGGCTTGATACGTCGTTTTTCTCGGCAAAGGTGACAATCTCACGAATTAATTCCTTACCCGGAATATCGTGGGGATGTGCCTTTCCTGCGAAGATCAACTGGACGGGCCTGTCGTTATCCCTTACGAGCCTGAGCAGGCGCTCGGGATCACGCAGGAGTAAATTACCTCGTTTATATGTAGCAAAGCGGCGGGCAAAGCATAGGGTAAGGGCATAAGGGGAAAGGGCATCTTCAGCCTGCCTTATACGGCGCTCCTGGGCCCCGGTCCTCTTATACTGCTCACGGATGCGGTCCCGAACAAAGGCCACAAGGCGTTCGCGGCGCCTCTCGTGGGTCCTCCACAGCTCTTCGTCAGAAATCCTGTCCATTCTATTCCAGATTTCGAGGTTAGTGGGCTCATCTTCATAATGAGGGCCAAAATAGCGCTCTAAAAGCTCGCCCATATTGCTTGAAACCCAAGTCCTGGGATGCACACCGTTTGTAACATGGCCGATGGGGATTTCTTCAAGGGGAAGGCCCGGCCAAAGGGCTTTCCACATATCCCTAGAAACAACACCGTGAAGTGCAGAAACACCATTTGCATAAGCTGCCATTTTAAGGGCAAGTACTGTCATACAGAAGGTTTCATGCTCATCGTAGGGACGCTCACGGCCTAAA
>WRKT01000033.1 GCA_009777995.1 Treponema sp.
CTTGTTATGGTTATGGGATTGTCTTCCGGAATTCCCCAGGCGTAATGATTGTCGTTTAAGAAACGGACTTCCATCTTCACAAAATAGGTTCCGACGGCTATTGTACCTCTTGAGTCTTCGTTGCCCATAAAGGTAAATGATCTTTCAGTAGAACTTTCAAGTTCTGTGAATATTACTTCGAATTTGAGTTCGGCAAGTGAAGGGCCATCCGGATCACCTGAACCAAGCGGAAGAATATCTTCCGGTGGGAAAGCCACCGACCGGCCGGTTCCCCAAAGGTCGATGGTGAAGCTGCCGGTTTCCCCTTGTTCGTCTTCCGTATAGAAGCCGTCACAGCTACCTAACAATAATAGGGCGCAAAGAGCCATAAGTATGATAAAAACGCTTCTTATGCGTTCCATAATTCACCTCAGGAACGGGAATCTTGCTTTATTGTACAATATAATTACAAAAAAAACAAGAGTTATTCCGCGGGTTTAAAGCAAACTCACCGGGTCTACATCGACTTCAAGATAAACCTTATTATCCTTACCGTCCTCGTATCTTGAAAGTATTACCCCGACAGAGGAGTGCAGGCTTCCCATATTCTTCCCGCGGAGGATGAAATGCCTTCGGTATTGATTTGAAATTATCCCGAGGGGACATTCTGCAGGGCCGAGTGCATCGGCCCCTGAGGGGAGCAGGGGCCTTGCAATGGAGGCGAGCCTTTCGCAGGCCTTAATCACCCGTTTTTCTTCACGGGAGCGAAGGGTCAGGCGGATAAGCCTTGTATACGGAGGGAAGGAGAGGATTTCCCTCTGGCTAAGCTCCGTTTCAAAAAAGCCTTCTACATCCATTGCGCAGGATTTTACTATTGCAGGGTCATTCGGGCGAAGGGTTTGGACTATGACCTTTCCATCGGAGAAATACCTGCCCGACCTTCCTGCAACCTGAACCACTAGAGAAAAGGTCCTCTCTGCCGCTCGAAAGTCGGGGAGATGAAGGCCCGTATCTGCAAGAACCACCCCCACAAGGCGCACGCCCGGGAAGTTGAGTCCCTTTGCCACCATCTGGGTACCGAGAAGTATGTCAATTTCTCCCTCTCTAAATTTATCCAGGGCCTTCTTTAAACTGCCTTTTTTTGCTATTGAATCCCCGTCAATTCTAAGGAAGCTCAAATCAGGGAAGGCCCTTCTGACCTCTTCTTCGATCATCTCAGTGCCGAAGCCTCGAAAGCCTGCTTCAAGGGAGGAGCATTTAGGACAGGCTGAAGGCGGTGCGGCAGAATAACCGCAATAATGGCAAACTGCCCTATTACGGCTCTTATACCAGGTAAGGGAAACAGAGCAGTGCTTACATTTAAGTTCATAACCACATTGGCCGCATTGGTAAAAATAGGCAAAGCCCCTTCGGTTTAAGAAGAGAATGGTCTGCTTCTTCATCTGTGCAGTAAGCCGGATTTCTTCTTTTAGTTCTTGAGTCAGACAGTTATCACTTTTTTCAAGACTTACAGGTACTACCTTGGGGATTTCCCCTCCCGAAAGCCTTGCGCCGAGATTAAGCCTTTTGATGGCCCCGTCTCTCATAAGCTTCCAGGCCTCGGCCGACGGCGTTGCGGAGCCCATCAGTAAAATTGCGCCCTCAGCAGCGCATCTCTTCATTGCAACCTGTCTTGCATGGTAACGGGGAGTGCTGCCTGATTTATAAGAGCCGTCCTGCTCCTCGTCGATTATAAGCAGTGCCAGGTTCTTTACAGGGGCGAAGACTGCAGAACGGGGGCCGATGACTATCCCGGCTTCGCCCCTGCGAATCCTCATCCATTCGGTGAAGCGGGCAGCGGGGCTCATCCCTGAGTGAAGTGTAGCAGCAATGCTGCCGAATCGCCTGTCGATTAGTTCTGCAGTTTGGTGGGTAAGGGAAATTTCGGGGACAAGGTAAATCACCGACTTCCCCTCTGCAAGGAAGGCTTCTGCTGCTCTTAAAAAAACTTCGGTCTTGCCCGAACCGGTAATTCCGTAAAGATAGAAGAGGGAGGATTTCCCCGGGGTGTCCTGCTTAATAATTGACTCAAGGGCCTGTTCCTGCTCGTAAGACAATTTTAAAGGTGCAGCCGCAATTTCTTCATCTATTTCAAGACCCCGGTACTCACCTGCCCTTTTCCCTGATGGGATCATTATTGCAAGGGCCTGGCCAAGACTGCAGAAGTAAAAACCTGAAATCCATTTGCTAAGCTCTAAATCCCTTTCATCGAAAATCGGCTCCTTATCGACAAGGCGGCGAATCTTTTTTATCGATTCTTCCTTGACACCTTCGGGGGGACTTTCCTTAGTCCCAACAATATAACCAAGACAGTCCCTGCTCCCAAAGGGGACCATTGCCCTCTTACCGACTTCTGCCTCTCCCTTATCATCAATTAAATAACTGAAAACACGATCGGTTGGGATATTAAAAACAAGTTCAAAGTATCGCACGGCCTATTCCTCGATTAAAGACAAAGACTCGAGTGAAATAAGACGCGACTTTAGCATTTTTAGGTCCTCCCATGCAGGGCGTTTTAGGGATTCATCCCTTAAGAGTGCACTTGGATGGTAACTTGGAAGGACGGGAATTGTTATTTCCTCCCCGGTTTCGGAATCAGCTATTTTCAGATCGATAAACTGCCCTCTAAGTGCATTAATTCCCTGTTCCGTATTTAGGAGGGACCTAGCCGACACCCTTCCTGCACAGAGTATGAGCATTGGCTTAAGGAGGAGTATCTGGCGTCTAAGGAAGGGGAAGCATGCCTCGATTTCACCTTGCGCAGGGTCACGATTCCCCGGGGGGCGGCATTTTACCATATTGGCAATGAAGCAATTTTTTTCGCGGGAGAGAGTGATGGACTGTAACATTCTGTCGAGCAATTGCCCTGCCTTGCCGACAAAGGGCCTTCCGGCTTTGTCCTCATCGGCACCCGGCCCCTCGCCTATGACCATGACGAGGGGTCTTTCCGGCCCCTCGCCGGGCACTGCGAGGGTTCTTGTTTCACACAGGGGGCAGGCACGGCAGTCGGCAACTTCTTCAGCGATGGCTTGCAGGGAATCCTCGCCCTTCTCAGGGTTTTCGTCCTCTTCGATAAGGTAAGCCAAGGGAAGGCCCTGCTCTTCCACGAGGGGACCCTCGGCCAAATGGCCGGTTTTAAGATAATCAGCGGCAAGGTTTAGGAAGTTTAAAAGGGCATTTTTATCCGGCATCGGGTATTATCTTAGCAATTTAAGGGCTCCCTGTGAACTGCCGCAAACCGCCGAAAGGCATACCGGGATCATACTGTCCAAAAATATGCAATTTCTTGTTTTATAATAGTCCAATAATATGCAATTTTCAAAATTTTACTGTCCAAAAATATGCAAATTTGCTTGACAACAGGGTCAAAATATATGCATAATTAAATCTCAGAGGGGTAAAAATTGCTAAAAAGAAAAATGTTACAAAGCTTAATAAACTGGAAAATTTCTAAAAAAAACGAGTGTTTGCTTGTAAAAGGGGCACGACAGATAGGGAAAACCTTCATTATAAATAAATTTGGCAAAGAAAATTATGAAAACTATATCTATATCAATTTTCTGGAAAACCCTGCTTTTAAGGCCATTTTTGAAGGAAGCCTTGAAGCCGGTGAAATTTACAAAAAAATATCGTTAAATTTTTTAAATATAGATTTGGTTCGGGGCAATACCTTAATTTTTCTGGACGAGATCCAGGAATGCCCAAATGCTCGTACTGCATTAAAATTTTTGGCATTGGACAATAAATACGACATTATTGCATCGGGTTCGCTTTTAGGCATTAATTACAAAGAAGTATCATCCGTACCGGTCGGGTATGAAACACAAATTGAGATGCACTCTCTTGATTTTGAAGAATTTTTATGGGCAATCGGCCTTAACGAACAGGGAATAGGTTATGTTAAGGATTATTCTAACAACTTAGAGAGAATACCTGAATCCATGCATACGCAGATGATGAAATACCTTAGAGAATATGCTGTGATAGGAGGAATGCCTGCTGTAATAAATCGTTATCTTGAGACAAATAATTTTAGCGATGTTCAAAAAGAACAGGATAAAATTTTGAATAGTTATTTAGATGACATTTCAAAATACGCGTCTATGACGGAAAAACCTAAAGCCAGAAATTGCTTTCTTTCTGTACCAAGACAACTTGCAAAAGAGTATAAAAAATTTCAGTTTTCCATTGTCGAGAAAGGTGCAACAGCCAGAAAATATGCCAACAGTCTTGAATGGCTGCGAGATGCAAATTTGATCCGTTTTTGTTTTAATGTATCAACACCGTCTTTCCCGCTTACAGCGTATGAGCGAGAAGATCAATATAAAATCTATCTTAATGATATAGGTATGCTTGTTGCAATGTATGGCTTTGAGATAAAAAAAGAGATTATTGAGAATACACTTAAAGGGCCGGCCAAAGGCGGCATTTATGAAAGCTTAATTGCGGACATATTAATAAAGAAAGATCGCAGGTTAAATTACTTCAAAACGGACAATAGTTCGCAGGAAATAGAATTTATTATTGATGGCGCAGGTACCGTTATTCCTATCGAAGTAAAATCCGGAAGCGGCCCCACCATTTCTTTAAACAACCTTTTATCAAAACCCGATATAAAAACCGGATACAAGCTGTGTTCAGGAAATGTTGGGCAAGACGGGAAAAAAATCACACTACCATTATATATGGCCATGTTTTTATAGGTCACTAGTCCCGATAATGTTGGTATGATCAATAAAGGAAGCCCAGATGAATATTATCGACATTGACCGGATGGTATTATTACCTTCACATAATCATCGGTGACATCAAACTGTGCATCCTTCCCGGTGTATTCCTTTGTAAGAGGTACTATTTTACGTCTTACACCCATGCCGCGCATGTCTACGTATTCGTAGTCACGTAAGGTTTCAAGAATAATTGGGTTACGAATAGACCTCTGACCGGTAAGCATCTTCTCCAATGTCATTGAATTTTGAAGAGCCCCGGGGCTATTGATTTCTATCCTGTCAGCATAATTAATTATCGTAATTTCCAAGGCACGAGTCCAATCCCTGTGGGCAAAGCTATTCAATAATGCCTCTCGAATTGCTTCCATGGGGTAGAAATACCTTTTTTCTCTGCGAAATTGCTCATTTATAGTATTATTTTCCTCAGATATAAAAGGAGAAATGCGTTCAATAACTTGCTCAATAAGACCCGGAGCGATAATATCTCTTTTTTCTCCTGTTTTCCCTTTCCCTAGCGGCAAAAGAGGAGCATCAATAAATACATCATCATTTGCTTTATAATCCATATCAATGCCGGGAAATGAAATCCATCTTAAACCTGCCTGATATAAACTCTTATGCGGCTTAATACCAAACAAAACAAAACCGGCTATTGTGCATTTGCAACGGTGGTCCTCGCCATCTACCATCAACCCAAGATTTTTTAGGCGGTCTTCCCATTCAAGGTTGGTTTTTGGTATTGTTATCTCACCTAATACATTTGAAAAATAATCAGTTAAGCGATATATATCGAGGTTATCTAAAGATGTCCCTGAAACAGGAAGCACTTCGGAATGGAGCATTTCTCCGGATTCAAACAATCTTAACTGCTGCTCTCTTGAGGCTAGTCTGGAAGTAGTACCGACACGAACATATATTTCTTCTCTGCCATTATGCCGTCTAACATAGGGTTTCGTTGTTCCTTGAGCAAAAGAAACGACAGCAACTTTAAGATTTTCATCAATTTTAATTTCTTCATAGTAAGGTAATAACATAGGATGAATATAATGCCTGAAAACTGTATCCATTATCCATGTTTCTAAATCATTACGCTGAATACCACTTATGGTTCTATCATCTTCTATTCCCAAAAGAATTCTTCCGCCATGCAAGTTAGCCATAGCAACAATCTCTTTTGCAAGATCTTCAGGGCGTATATCGTCTCTTTTGAATTCTATACCTGAGTTTTCACCATTGGCAATAATTTCCAATAATTCGGCTTTTAGCATAGTATTTCCTTAACGGCGAAGCGACTGAACCGTAGAGCAAAAAGCATTGACCCGAAGGGGAAACGGCGAAGCCGTTTGCCCTGAGAGCCAGAAATAAAAATGCCGGGCATTTTTATTTCTGATCCTGGGCCGAATCGAACGGCCGACCTGCCGCTTAGGAGGCGGCCGCTCTATCCACTGAGCTACAGGACCTTAGTTAATATATATCTTCCTCTACCCATATTGTCAACCTATCCCCGAATAGCGATAATAACCTATGGTTAAGCGTATTTTTGTTGAAAAGAAAGAGGGTTTTGAAACCGAGGCAGGGCAACTGCGAAGAATTCTATCCGATTACCTTGGAGATAAGGTCTTTAGGATTTTATGGCGCTATGATGTTGAAGGGCTTAACGAGGATGAATTTAAGCTCTTCGCAGAGACATTTCTTTCAGGGGGGGAATGCGAAAACATATTTTACGGCTCCTTGCCTCCCGAAAAACGGGGGAAAAGAAGTTTCGAAGTGGAATATCTTCGCGGTCAATACGACCAAAGGGCAGATTCAGCGGAGCAATGCGCCCAATTAATTATAGGGAAGAGACCAAGGGTAAAAACTGCAAAGGTTTATATTATAGATGGCCCAATTTCCGATGATGATCTTAATAATATCAAGAATTACCTTATAAATCCTGTGGATTCCTCGGATGCATCCGCGGAAGCAGGAGAGGAAATCCCGTTATCACTTGAATACGAAAAGGCAGATCCGCCTGAAATCCCGATTATAACCGGGTTTAAAAACCTTAATACTTCAAAATTAGAGGAATGTGCCAATCTTTACGGCTTATCAATGTCAATTGATGACCTCCAACTATGCAGGGACTATTTTAAGACGGAAAATCGTGATCCTACCCTTACGGAACTAAGGGTGCTGGACACTTACTGGTCCGATCATTGCAGGCATACCACCTTTTTTACGATTCTTGAGGATATAGAAATTGAGAATGATCCAAAAATAAAAGAGGCCTTAGAACTTTACGAAGAAAAGCGGAGGGAGGTTTACGGAAAAGAGGCCGATAAACGGCCTAAATCTTTAATGGACATGGCAACCCTTGCAGGCAAAGTATTAAAGAAAAAGGGATTGCTCTCGGATCTGGATGAATCCCCTGAAGTAAATGCTTGTACGGTTAGAATTGAAGCAGAATTTCAAGATGATGATAAAATTATAACCGAACCCTGGCTGCTCTATTTTAAAAACGAAACCCACAACCACCCGACTGAAATCGAGCCCTTCGGCGGGGCTGCAACATGCCTTGGCGGGGGCATCAGAGACCCGCTCTCAGGCAGGGCAATCGTTCACCAGGCTATGCGGATAACAGGCGCAGGCGACCCGAGAGTGGGCTTAAGCAGAACAATACCGGGGAAACTGCCCCAGATTAAAATTGCGAGGGAAGCTGCAGAAGGTTACTCTTCTTATGGGAATCAGGTGGGAGTTCCCGGCGGGCAGGTTGCGGAGTTTTATCATCCGGGGTTTTTAGCTAAACGGATGGAGCTGGGAGCCTTAGTGGGTGCAGTGCCTGAGTCTTGGGTACGAAGGGAGGAGCCGGCAGAGGGTGATGTTGTAATCCTTGCGGGGGGCAGAACGGGCAGGGACGGTATTGGCGGTGCAACTTCATCGTCAAATGTCCAGTCAGTTGAGTCATATAAAAGTGCTTCAGCTGAGGTTCAGAAGGGGAACGCAATCGAAGAGAGAAAGATCCTCCGCCTTTTCCGGAGAAAGGAAGTATGCCGCCTTATAAAGCGTTGTAACGATTTCGGCGCAGGAGGTGTATCTGTTGCAGTGGGAGAGCTTGCGGCAGGTCTTGATATCAACCTTGATACAGTACCCTTAAAATATGGGGGCCTTAGCGGAACAGAAATTGCCCTTTCGGAATCTCAGGAAAGGATGGCAATAGTCTGCTCATCAAAAGATGTACCTGCCTTTATGAAGGCCTGTGATGAAGAGGGCCTTGAAGCAACGGTTATAGCGAATGTTACTTCCGATGATTATGAAAATGCACGCATGTGCATGTATTCCGGAGGAGAAAAAATCGTAGACCTTTCAAGAAAATTCTTGAGCACAAATGGAGCTGTCCGCAGGGCAAGGGCAAGCATTGTAAATCGTACCGTGAATCAAGGCGCCCCGGCGAGTGGCCCGGCGCAGGCCTGCGAAAAAATGGAAGACCTGATAAAAGAGCTGAGCAGTTTAAGAAGCGCAAGCCGCAAGAATCTTGTCGAATTATTTGACAGCACAGGCGGGGCGGGAACCGTACTGTTCCCGCAGGGGGGCAGTACCCGGGGAACCCCTGAGTGCGGCATGGCGGCACTATTGCCCACAGTCGAACTATCATCAATAAATAAAAAACCGTTAACTGCAAGTCTAATGACCTTTGGTTACGATCCTGTAACAATGAGCACATGCCCCTATATAGGGGCCAAGGGTTCAATTAGGGAGGCATTGGCAAAAATAGCCTGTCTAGGAGGAGACCCGTTTAAGACCCGTCTTTCAATGCAGGAGTATTTTCAAAGACCCGATTCCCCTGAGAGCAGGGGCCTTCCTGTTGCCGCGCTTTTAGGCGCACTTGAAGCGCAGTTGCACCTTGGCATTCCCGCTATCGGAGGGAAGGATTCAATGTCGGGGAATTATTTGGATAAGGAGCGCGATATTGATATCAAAGTTCCGCCATCGCTGCTCGCCTTTGCAGTCGGAATAGTCAGGGCAGAGAAGGTTCGTTCAGGGACCTTAAGCGGGGAGAGCGGGAATACGATAATACTTTTAGCCCAGACTAGGACAGATGAATGGGAGTCTTTCAAGGCAAATATGAAGACCCTTACGGATTTGGAAGCATGCAGGGCCCTTAAGGCGGCCTATCCCCTTGGTGCAGGCGGTGTTGCAGGAACACTTGCAATAATGGCCTTCGGTAATATGACAGGGGTAAAGGCATTCCCTGATTCTTTTAATGTGGTCGATCCGCTTTTCTATCAGGGCTCAGTGCTTGCAGAAATTGATGAGAGTGCATTGCCGGGCGACTTCAAAAAAACATGGATTAAGGCAGGGACCACTATTAAGGAAGAAGTCTTCCGTATTGAAAGCCCGGAACCGGAAGTGACTCCTCTTGCAATGCTCCGCAAAGCTTATGAGCATCCCCTTGCCCAAGTTTACCCACAGGATTATGACAGAGTTTTTGAGCAGCCAAAAATCGAAGTTTATAAGGGAAAGAAGAACAGTGTAAGTAAAGCTCAGGGAGCAAGGCCCCTGGTGGTGCTTCCTATTTTCCCGGGGACCAATGGTGAACTTGATATGGAAAGGGCATTTTTGGAAGCGGGAGCGAAAACGAAGCAGATAGTTTTTAGAAATAGAGATTCCGGGGAAATTGAAGAGTCCATAAAAGAGATGGCAAATGCTTTTAAAGAAGCACAGATAATTGCCTTTTCGGGTGGTTTCTGTCATGGGGATGAGCTTGGAAGCCCGGGGAAGTTTATTGCGAGCGTTATACGAAAGGAAAGCATCGCAAAAGAAATTATAGACCTTTTGGATAATAGGAGCGGACTTATCCTTGGGATTTCAAGCGGGTTTCATGCCTTGATTCAAAGCGGTCTTATTCCGCATGGCCGCATTCTAGAGAAGGGCGAAGATGCTCCGGTATTCACAACGAACTTGGGACATAGTCATATCTCCCGAATGATTCGCACCTTGGTCATGCCGAATATCAGCCCCTGGCTTAGTCTTGATGAAACAGGCAGCATTCACATAATACCTGTAAGTCATAGTCAGGGGCGGCTTGTTATCGGAGAGGAACAGGGTAAGGCACTTTTTGCTTCAGGACAGGTTCCTTTCTGCTATGCTGATACAAACGGGAAACCGAGTATGAAGGGATTAGATAATCCCGGCGGTTCGGCATTCGCTATTGAAGGAATTACAAGCCCTGACGGAAGGGTTCTTGGCAAGATGGGCCATTCTGAGCGCAGGGGAGATTTTGTACATATTAATATTCCCGGGAATAAAAAGCAAAACATTTTCGAAGCGGGAGTGAATTTTTTTAAATAATTAATGGCGGGAGGGCCGAGTATAAATGACAACTTTTGATGCATCAAAAAAATGGGTGGTTTTCATTCCACCTGATGATATGGGGATACGGAAAGCCGCCGAGGACTTAGCAGGCATAATAGGTCTTTTATCGGGAGGTGAAAAGATTCCATTGCTTAGCTCTGCTCAAAACGCCGCCATTGGAAATGAGGCCCATATAGTTTTAAACTATGAAGAAAAAAACAGGAATAGAAACGGCTTTTGCTGGAGGGTAAGCTCCGATCGCCTTGAAATACTCGGGGAGTCCTGCCGCGGACTTTGCAATGGCATTTACAGCTTCATTGAAAGCCTTGGTGTAAACCGGCCGGCCCCGGGCCTGCAAGAACTTCCTTCTCCTATGAAAGACAAGATCTATAATTTGAAATCCGAAAGAGTGCATGAATCTTCGCATACAGGAATTATGCGGCGTTATATAGCGGGTGATGACGGGCAGAAAATTGATACACTTCTAAAAAAGGCGGATACCCTTTCGGAGTGGACAGCAAGCAATCGCTACGATGCAATGATTTTTCCCTTTACTTCTTTTTTATCAAAACGCTCAAATGCAAGTTTAAAGCAGTTAAAGCAATATTTAAACGATTACGATATATCTCTTGAAGCTGGCGGAGAATTGTCGCTATTGCTTCCGCGCAGATACTTTTTACTGCACAGGGATTATTTCCGCATGGAAGAGGGGAAAAGGGTTTCGGTACATCACTTCTGCCCGACAAGCCCGGGCGCTGCAGAAGTTGTTCGCAGGGAAGCAGAAAAATTATTTACATTAGCAGATGTGGAAGTTTACCGGTTTTACGCAGATAAGGGTGCAGAAAATGTCTGGTGCTCCTGCCCCTGCTGCAGGGCCTTTACTCCCCCTGAGCAGGGCCGCATTGCACTCAATATTGCAGCCGATGTTCTTTCCAAAATAAATCCCGAGGCATTTATTTACTATTCTGAAAATACCATAGAAGGAATTAAGATACCCTTAAGGGAAAATGTCAAAATAGTTTAAGACTCTCCTCCGGTAAAAAGCTCTGCCCTGAAAACAGCAGTGGCAGGCTCTCCGGCTGCACCGGGTCTTCTTCCTTCAAAGGCGAAGGAGGGCCCCTGCGGATCGGGGTGAGCCTTACTCGAACCGGGCCCGGGAAATTCCGCAATGGGTGCACTCCAGATTTCAACAGTCTGCCCCGGTAATACTTCACTTAAATAGTTAATATCAAGCCGTATTTGAGATGCATTTGTATGAATATCAATGTCAGAAGCATCCTGCATCCACTGAACATAACGAACATTATTTGCATGGCCATAATAATCAATGTCCGAATAAAGAGCTATGCGCTCTCCTGCTTTTTCTAGATTGTCAACAATTCTAAGTCCTGCCGCACCTTCAGGGAAAGCATCAATGCCCTCGTTTGGAGGCATTGGCTCCATAACAGTCTGAGCCCTTAAGGGACGGCGTTTCTCGATATCCAGCACGAGCCATGCACTGCGCCCGCGTACAAGCATATCACCTGTATCATCTTTAATGGCATAATCACGCAGGGCAAAAAGCTTATCCCAGCGCCTTGGCCAGGAGCTTACTTCGATGGTTTCCCTATACCTTGGTCTGCGCTTCACAAAGAGCGAAAGCCTTGAGAGAACCCAGCCCTGCTTACTTGTTTCCATTGCTTCACGCCCGACTCCCAATACGGTTGCATGATTAATTGCGGCTTCCTGAAAATAGCCGAAGATGCCGGTAAGGGTAAGTCTGTCAGAACGGTCAATGCATTCAAAACGAACTGTGGTTGTTTCGCGCCAAATATCCATGATAATCAGCTCCTTATAGAATTGACTGCATCTAAAAAAGCTTCATCTATTAAACTTGAAGGCAGCTCTTTTATATGACCCAGCTTTACTAAGTCCTCAGTCATTGAGCGAACAGCCTGTATATCAGCTTTTGTGCGATTATAAACTTCCTCTCTTGAAAGATGAACCCTTGCCACCCCTTCCTTAATTGCCTGCTGTGCCACATCGGCAGCCTCTTCGGCAAAGACTTCTGTCTCTTCCATGGATGCAATAATATTGTCAGGGTTAATACCCCTTTTCTCTGAGAAATCTGCAATCGAATGTGCACAGCGTATTGCCATACCGTCAGTAATCTTCCTTGAACGAACAAGCAGAGCACCTTTCAGGATTCCCGGGAAGCATACTGAATTGTTTACCTGATTCGGAAAGTCTCCTCTTGCCGTGGCAACAATAAAGGCTCCCTCTTCCTTAGCGGCATAGGGCCAAATTTCAGGAACAGGATTTGCACAGGTAAAGACAATGGCCTTTTTTGCCATGGACTTGATCCAGGAGCGTTTTACTGTATCAGGGCCCGACTTTGAAAGTGCTATAAGAACGTCCGCATCTTTCATTGCATCTTCCACAGAGGGATATCTGCCGGGATTTGTTTTTTCGCAGATCTCCCATTTTCGATAATTTAACTTGTCATTCCTTATATCATCCCTTCCCAAGTGAAGGCTTCCGCCTGAATCAAAGACAGTCATTTTCGCGGGGTCTCCTCCGTCTGCAAGGATCAGCCTTGCAACGGAAGTATTCGCGGCTCCTGCGCCAAGCAATACGATCCTTGCTTCGGAAAGCTTCTTACCTGCGAGTTTTAGGGCATTTATTAGAGCTGCAAGGGTGATGCAGGCAGTGCCCTGCGCATCATCATGCCAGACAGGAATATCGCAGGCCTCCCGTAAATCATCAAGCACCTTAAAACAATTGGGCTGACTTATATCTTCGAGGTTGATTGCTCCAAAGGAATGTTGTGCCATTTTTACAAACTCAATTATTTTATCGGGATTGTTCTTTCCGTCAGGACCTTTGGAATCTACACAGAGGGCAACAGCGTCAATACCGCCAAGATACTTCATTAGCATTGCCTTCCCTTCCATTACCCCAAGGCCACCCGGCGGAGTGCAGTCACCATCACCAAGAACCCTTGTGGAATCGGAAACAACAGCAACAAGGTTCCCTCGGCCTGAAAGCGAAAAGGAAGTTTCGTTATTGTCCCTTATGGTTGTAGAAATTTTTGAAACACCGGGTGTATACCAAGCATTTAGCCAGTTAAAACTCGGGATTACGACCTTTGGCAAGGTCTGCATTTTCCCGCTATAAAAAAGATGGGCCTTTAGGGAGAGGTTCTTTAAGAAGTTGGTCTTTGCAAGGGCCCTTTGTTCTTGCGAAAATTCCTTTGGAATTAAATCATCAAGATTTTTTAATGATGGATCGATTTTCATGGAGTTATTTTATCATAAAAAAATGATATTGCTAATTACCCCTTTTTGAGGTATTTTGGAACCATGAATAATACACGATTAGATATATTGAATGAAGCAGGTGCCAAACACGATTTACTCGCCCTCGGTGCCCTGATAACTCGCCTTGACCCCGGGATTGTCCCCTTTAAAGAAGCGGATAATTATGCACTGCATGTTGCAGGGGGAGAGTATAATGTCGCAAAGAACCTCTCTTCCTGCTTTGGTATGAGAACTGCCATCGCTACCGCAATGGTGGATTATCCGATTGGTAATCGTATCGAAAATGACATAAGAAGAGCAGGAGTGTTTCCCTACTATAAGCGCTTTGCACATGACGGGGTTAGGGGACCGAATATGGGTATAGTATGGAGTGATAGGGGGCAGGGTGTGCGTGCTCCCGTGGTTTTCTATAATAGGGCTAACGAGGCCGCACAGCAGCTAGGACCGGGAAGTTTCGATTGGGATGATATCTTTGGTAAGGGCAATGTTCGCTGGTTCCATTCAGGCGGGATTTTCGCTTCACTGTCTCCGTCAACTTCAGAGCTTGTTATACAGGCAATGCAGGCAGCAAAGAAGGCAGGTGCAATAGTCTCCTTCGATTTAAATTATAGGGAAAAGCTTTGGACTGTTGCCGCTGCAGAGAAGGGTCTTTCTCCCGAAAAGGCAAGCGAAGAATCTGCAAGAATTTTAAGGAAAATTGTAGGCTATGTAGATGTTCTTGTGGGCAATGAGGAAGATCTGCAAAAGGGTCTTGGAATTAAGGGACAGGATGTTGAGAGCAAGGGTGAGCTTGATCCATCATCTTTTTTCCTCATGATAGAAACTGCTGTTAAGGAATTTCCGAATATAAAGGCGGTTGCAACAACAATGCGGGAAGTTTTTTCTACAAACCGCCATTCATGGAGTGCAGTACTCTGGTTAAACGGGCAAACCTTCACGGCTCCTACTTGCGAGCTGGATGTTCACGACCGAGTTGGCGGAGGTGACGGATTTGCCTCAGGCCTTTTTTATGGCTTATTATCAGGCTGCGAAGCTGAGGAAGCCCTGAGGCTTGGCTGGGCACACGGTGCAATGCTTACAACAACACCGGGGGACACTTCGATGGTTACTAATGAGCAGGTAAGGGCATTTGCAAAAGGCGGATCTGCCAGAATACAACGTTGAATATCATACTTTTTGAAGAAAAAGAGACTGATAAGCCCCTAAAACGGCGTGATGCTCGTGCAATCCATCTGACAAAGGTATTGCGAAAAAAGATTGGCGATACTTTTGAGGCAGGTGTACTTGAGGGAAATAGGGGCCTCGGGCGAATCGATGAAATAACACCGGATGGTTCGATTATTTTTTCACTCGATCTCTGCAAAGAGCCGCCGCCCCGCTGCCAAATAAGAATGGCTGTAGGATTTCCAAGACCCATCCAGATAAGGCGCCTTTTGCGCGACCTTTCTAATTTAGGCATTGAGAAAATAGACTTAATTGGATTAGACCTTGGAGAGAAAAGTTATAGAGATACGAAGCTGCTAACTGACGGAGGCGCTCGTGCGGCCTTAATTGAAGGCTGTATCCAGGCCCGCGACACAAGACTCCCTGCCCTTGCCTCTTATACAAGCCTTGATAAATGGCTTATGACGCTGCCTTCTGATAAGACTTTGATCGCACTGGATAATATTCGCCCTGCAGGCTCATTTGCCGGGTTTTCATGTACGGGAAAGTCCTTAATTCTTGCTATCGGGAGTGAGAGAGGCTGGTCGGACAGAGAGAGGGAAAGACTTGAGGAAGCAGGTTTTTTACGGCTTTCAATGGGAGACAGGGTTCTTCGTACTGAAACAGCCTGCGTTGCAGCCGCTATTTTAGCAATGGAAAAAATCGGAGATTTAGGATAGGGTGAAGATATGAATCAAGATGAAGTAAAAGAAAAACTTTTGGCAATAGAAGATGCTCCTCTGGACTTTTCTGTTATCTTTACAGGGAAAAAGAGTAAAAAAGTTAACGGGTTATATAAACCTGATTTGCGAGAAATTCTTATACATAATAAGAACTTTGGTATAGACGAACCGGGTAAAAATCTTCTTTTATATACCGGAATCCATGAGTATGCTCATCATTTACATTCCTGCTCAAAGGGCGGAAGGCATCTTGCAAGGGCTCATACTGCCGAGTTCTGGGCAATACTCCACGATCTTTTGGAGAAAGCCGAGCAGAAAAATATCTATAAGAATGTTTTTTCAGATTCTAAGGACCTTGAAGAACTGACACAATTAATAAGAAAGAAGTATCTGTCCGAAAACGGAAGCCTAGTTAAGGAATTGGGTAAATTGCTTTTAAAAGCACGCTCCTTATGCCTTGAGATTGGCGGCCGTTACGAAGATTATATTGACAGGGTGCTTTGCATTCCAAGGCAGGCGGCAAGTCTTGCTGTAAAAATGCATCAATTTGAGTTAAACCCTGAAACAGGGGCAGATAATATGCGTTTTCTTGCAGCAATAGGCAATGAAGAAAAGCGCTCTGAAGCAGAGAAGTCCTTGCTTTCAGGGAAAAGTCCCGACAGTGTTAGAATAGCTTTGAGAGAAAAAGACGAGGGGGACAGGATGTCTAAGCTTGAAAAGGAAAAAAATAGGCTTGAGCGTACCATAGCCTCATTAAAGAAAAGACTTGATGAAGTAGAAAGGGAGCTGATTAACGGCTAACAGAGCATTGGTATAAAGCAATACTCTGTTATCCGCTGTTATCTATTCATTTTTATTCCGGTTTGGCTTTCTTTGGTGCCTTTGCCGGTTTCTTTTTTGCTGCTTTCGGTTTAGCGGGAGCTTTGGCTTTGGCCGGCTTACGCTTATCTGCAAGGGATTTCTTTGCTTTGCCTGCGGGCTTTGCTTTTGCGCCTTTAGGTGCAGCTTTTGCCTTGGGAGCAGCTTTCGGTTTGTCTTTTGGTTTAACTACCTTGCTTATTCCTTTAAGAACATTAGCAAGCTCTTTGCTCTTTTCTGCTTCTTCAAGATCAACTTCACGTTGCAGATCCAGCCAGAAAGCGGCTGTCTGTCCGAAGAACTTTGCAAGCCTTAAAGCTGTAGGAACCGTAATCTTTCCTTTACCTTTTAAAATCTGCAGTATTGCAGAATTGCTAAGGCTTATCGCTTTTGATAAAGAAAACGGATTAAGCTGATACTCGCCCATTAGGGCATTTAAAACGGCTGCAGGTGTCTTGTTTGACTTTGGCATTAATTACTCCTTAAGTAAAAAATTAAACTTCACATAACTGTAACATATAACAAGCTGCTTGTCAATAGAATAATTAATAATACTCACATAAATAATTCGCTTAACGATTCTCCGTTATGAATATTCCATATTGCTCTTGCAAATAACCCTGCAACAGAAACAAGTTTTATTTTCCTGTGATTAAAAACAATTTCGTCTTCTATTGTGTCGGTAATAATTAATTCCTCTATGGGACTTTTATCAAGCAGATCAAGACCTGTATTGTTAAGTAAGCTGTGAGAAACACAGGCATAAATGCTTTTTGCACCCATTTCTTTCAGCACTCTCGCAGTGTCAATTAATGTCCCGCATGATATAGTAAAATCATCTACAATAATTGCATTCTTACCTTGTACATCACCAATAATACCTGTTACTTCAGCTTTTTCATCGTGTGCAACACGTATTTTATTGCTTATTGCAACAGGTACACCTATTATATCACCATACATGCCTGCCGTTTTGGCAAACCCAACATCAGGAGATACAACAACCAAATCATCAATGTTCTTTTGCTTAATATACTCGCATAAGGTATACATTCCATAAAGATGATCAACAGGTTTCTTGAAGAACCCCTGAATTTGTGCACTATGAAGATCCATAGTTAGAATTCTATCCACACCAACCGATTCAAGGCAATCTGCACAGACTCTGGCACGTATGGAAACCCTTGGTTCATCCTTTTTATCCCCCTTTGCATAGTTAAAATAGGGTATAACAGCCGTAATTGAACCTGCACTTGAACGTTTAAAGGCATCTATCATGAACAGGAGTTCCATAAAATCATTGTTTGGGTTCCTGCTATTTGATTGAATAACGTAAACATCAGAGCCGCGTACATTTTCAGCAATCTTTACAAATATATTTCCCTCCGAAAATATTTTTGAGTATGCCTTACCCATCTCCAAAGATAAATGATTACAGATCTTCTTGGTGAAATTCACGCTGGCTCTGCCTGAAAAGACTTTTATCTTGTATCCGTCATCATTCATGATGCTTTCCTTACTATAGGCAGGATTTCTTTTATCAAAACCCTTGTAAATTCTTCTCTATTATCCATCATTGTCATGTGTCCTGCTTTCGGAATAGAGAAAAATATCTTATTTGGACTTGATATTTCATTGAAGAAGTCCTTTGCAAGGGGATAGGGAGTTTGAAAATCATCTTCACCCATTAAATAAAATACAGGTATTTTATACTCTGTTCCGAATTTATGTATATCGTATTCATCGACAAGATAATGCATCAAAGATTCCTGATATAGCACCACTTTAATATTGAAATAGAATAGAACATCCTTTAATTTGGAAATGGGAGAACTTAGAGCTGTAAAAACAAGGTCTAATTTTAAACCGGTTGCAAGCTTATACTTAAATTGATATCCCCTAACCTTTTTGATCAGCTCAAAAAAACGTTGATTATATGTTTTAAGCGGCCATTCAGGTGACATTGATTCCAAATCTGCAATATCTTTTTTATTTCCTGCCTTCCTTGCAGCTTCAAGAACCGCATTATAGCCTACTCGTTCGTTATCAATGAAGTTTACAACTTGCCCTACACCCAAGTAAGCGCTAAAATCGTCCGGGTATGTCTGCACAAGAGCTGAACCTAAAACAGAGCCCCAACTATGCCCAAGTACAATGATTTTTTCCTTATTGAGCTTGTTTTTGATGTATTTAGTAACTTCATGAGCATCTTTTAAAACGCGATCAAAAGTCATTGTTTTCATAACAGCGGCAGGATCATTTAAGTAAAAAGTCTTACCCGTATTCCTCTGATCCCAGTGAACTATGGTATAATCCGCCTCCCAATCATATTGAAATCCATGTAAAAGCGGCATTTCAGAAGAACCGGGGCCTCCATGGATAAATAAAATAACAGGATTTTGAGGATTTTTACCCCTGAAGTACAATACCTGCTTAATACCGCCGATATCTACAGCTTCCATTAGGTTAATTCCCGGATGAGCAATCTTGCTCTTTGCTCGATTAATAACCCTGAAAATTCCCACAATGAAGTAACAAATAGAAACAAACACTTTCACCATAAAGAAATACTCCTTTTTTTGTTTATTATGGATAGCCTCTTTTAAAAGATTTTACTCTTGCGCTTGCAATTTCTTTAAGCGGAGAATGTATACCTTGCAAGAGATATTGATATGCAAGACCTGCAATCATAGCGCCGTTATCGCCGCAAAGCTCCATCGAAGGGAAAATGAAGGTTAATTCGCGGTTTACTTCCATGTGTTTTGCAAGCACAGACCTGAGATATGAATTAGCTGCAACACCACCTCCTGCGACTACAGTGTTTAAACCGGTATCCTCGATTGCCCTGAAAAGACTTCTTAGCAGAATATCTATAGCAGTTTTTTGGAAAGACGCTGCAATGTCAGAAAGCTTATACGGTTTATTAATATGTGGTGCACAGAATAGATCAAGTTGATTTACTGCGGCGGTTTTAAGGCCTGAATAGGACAGATCATAACGATGATCACCCTTATGTAAGCTAGGCAAGGGGAATTTAAATGCATTTGAATCACCGGTACCTGCAAGATCATCAATTACCTTACCTCCGGGATAACCCAAATCATAAAAACCTGAAACCTTATCAAAGGCCTCCCCCACTGCATCATCAATCGTAGCTCCAAGGACAGTAATATCATCATAATTATCGGCCCTGCAAATAATGCTATGTCCGCCTGAGACAAGAAGACCTAGAAATGGGTACTGAACTGTGTGTTCGAGCATTGGAGCATAAAGATGTGCAAGCATATGATCAATTGCAATGAAGGGAATGCCTCGGGCCCAGGCAAAAGCTTTCGCAAAGCCAAGGCCCACAAGCAAAGAGCCCAAAAGTCCGGGCCGGGATGTGGCAGCAACGGCATCAATATCCTTTACTTCCACTTTAGCATTATCCAGAGCTTCCTGAACAACAAGGTTAATCCATTCGGTATGCTTCCTTGAAGCAATTTCAGGAACCACTCCCTTATACTTGGCGTGAACCGGTATTTGCGTTGCGACAATATTGGAAAGGATATACTTCCCGTCTTCCACTATTGCCGCAGCACATTCATCGCAGGAAGTTTCAATGCCAAGTACTTTCATTTTATCTTTACTAACGCTTCTCTTTTATCTTGTCTTTTTCCTTGGCTATTTTTGCATCAAGTTTATCCATTAACTTATCTATAGCCGGATTAAGTTCAAAGTCAGTTTCCTTTAAATGAGCAGAAACTCCCCAACGGAAGTTTACTTTTACTTCAGCAGAAAAGCTTTTTTCTTTCGTAAAAGTGAAAAGGAGATCCACTATCATATTTTCAGCAGCTTTTATCCTATTAATCTTTTTTTCAAGATACTCTTTCGATTCATCCCTCAGTGTAAAATGCACAGCTTTAATTTCAGTATTCATGTTTACCTCCTGTAAAATTGTAAAATAAAGCCTATCATCTGTTAAAAGACGAGCCCAGATCCAATTCGTTCCTGTATTTAGTAACAGTTCTGCGGGCCAGGGTAATACCCCGTTTCTCTAAAATTCCCGCTATGTCCTTGTCCGAAAGATTCTGCGCCTCACTCTTTATAATTTCCTTAATTACCTCCTTTACACCTTCCTTCGAATGTCTTGAGCCGCCCGAGCCCGTTCCGCTAATTGAATTCGAGAAAAAATGGCGCAGTTCAAAAATGCCCCATTCTGTTTGCATATATTTACCGTTTGCAGTCCTGGAAACCGTGGTTAGATGCAAGCCAAGTTCACCTGCAATATCATTGAGCGTAAGCGGAGTTAAATACTTAGGCCCTTCCGAGAAAAAAGGCCTTTGAAACTCGACAATGGCCCTTGATACCCTTAACAGGGTATGGTTTCTCTGGTTAATGGAATTAATAAACCACCTTGCTTCCTTTATATTCTCCCTTGCGAAATCTCTTGCCGTCTTTCCCTTTGATGGTGTCCCCCCTGCCACCTTCATGAAAAAGGGATTAATCCCCAGAACAGGAATTTCCTCCTCGTTTAGGATTATTACAAATTCTCCTTCTTTTCTTGTAACTTGTATATCGGGCACAACAAACCTGGTTTCACCCACGGAAAAGTGCCTGCCCGGAAAAGGAGAAAGCTCTTTTAACCTTTTCAGTATAATCTTCGTTTCGGCTTCCGTACAGCCTATTTTTTTTGCTACCTCGGAGGTCTTACCCTTCTCCAAAAGGTCAAGGTACCGGAGGGCATCAATAATACCCTTTGGAGGATCAGGAATAAGACCTGCCTGCACCCTAAGGGATTCCATATAATCCGCAGTGCAGGTTCCTATCGGGTCGAAGGAGCGAACCAGATCTAAAGCGTTTTCTATTGCCTTTGGCTCTTCCGGTTTTAAAAGAAGGTCCAAAGGTTCCTTATGGAAGCCGTCTTCATCCAGATTTTGAATTAAGAGTTCGCAAATATGCCTGTTCTCCCCGTCAATGGGCTGGAGCCTTAACTGCCAGAGCAGGTATTCCTGAAGGGTCTGTGGATGTGAAAGTGCGCCTTCAATAAAACGCCGCTTTTCATCGACAGCCGCATCATTTCCCGTTGATACAAAGCCCGGGTCGGAGGAACTCTCAAAATACTCGTCTTCCTCCTTCCTCTTACTATCCGTATCATCAAGGGAAACTATGGTACGATCCTCCAAAATCTCCAATGCAGGGTTTCTTTCGAGTTCTTCTTCGATTTTTTCCCTTAAGTCCATTACAGGCAGCTCCATCATTTTTATTGATTGATATATCGATGGGTTCATTGAGAATTTTTGAGTTTGGAACATTGCAGGTCGTTGAAGCTGCATACTAAAACTATCATTCCATAAAATGCATTTGTCAATATGAGTTTTATGCCGATAATGTACCATGTTTTCTAGATGCTTATTTTTTATGATGATATTGCTTACAGCCATGACCATTCAGCCAATCGAAGCAATGTCAAATGGTGAGGCCGGGGCTCTTTTCCTTCACAGGGATTCCATTCTCAGGTCAAGTGATATTCTCGCTTTTTACGGACATCCGAGGTCCAGAACCATGGGCATACTTGGGCGTCATCCCAAAGAGGAACTTTATAGAATGCTCACAGAGCTTGCCGAAGAATACGAAGCAGCCGGCGGCAGGAAGGTGGTCAAGGCCTTCTATATTATTTACGGCACTGTATGGCCTGAAGGCGAAATTGGCTATATTGGCGATGATCTATTAACAGAATGGATAGAATTTGCCCTTGAACACGATATGCTCGTTTTCATTGATCATCAGATAGGAAGGTTCACACCTGAGATTGGCATTAGAAGGATGCTCCACTGGATGAGGTACCCGAATGTCCACCTTGCACTCGACCCTGAATGGCGCACATCCAGGCCGCTGCTGGAATTAGGCCATGTGACTGCAGCAGAGCTGAACAATGTTCAGCAAATTATGCAGGATTATTTAATTGATAATAATATCCCGGGTGAGCGCTTTCTGGTTGTTCATCAATTTAACCATATAATGCTAAGGAATCGTCAAGATATTAGGGGTGATTTCGACAGAGTAAGGTTTGTACACCATATCAGCGGCATTGGGACTCCGGAGATGAAAAGAGATACCTATGCATTCGGTGCCCTTGCTTCAAATATACCTGTGAAAGGTTTTAAACTGTGGTTTGACTTTGGGATTGCAGGCCATACCGATATACCGTTAATGACTCCCGATGAAGTAATGACCCTTTATCCAAGACCTTATATAATCATGTATCAATGAAGAAACAAAGAACCACAATTTTCCTCTGCTCATCCTGTCAAAGGGAAGAACCGAAATGGCTTGGTCGCTGCCCTGAATGCGGTGAGTGGAATACTCTCGTTGAGACCCCAATTGCAGGCAGGGCCGGTAAGGGTAAAAAAGATGAGCCGGGAAAACCTGTTCAATCGATTCCGCTTTCTTCAGTGGACCCTCTTGAAGGGAGGCGTATAAAGAGCGGAATTGAAGAGCTGGACAGGGTGCTTGGCGGCGGAATTATGAAGCGCTCGGCCATTCTTATTGGAGGAGAGCCGGGGATAGGCAAGTCCACCCTGC
>WRKT01000034.1 GCA_009777995.1 Treponema sp.
ATACATTATCACGTCTGATATCAAGCGGACTAAAGCCTGCTGCATCATCATCTTCAAATAAAAGTATTTTTTTCATTTATTCCTCCTACCCTGTTACTGCGCGGATATGGAGTTTGCTTTAAATTTGTACAAGAAAAATGACAAATGTCATAAAATTGCCGGTGGTTCACTTACAATGACAGGCAGGCAGCTTTCAGGCTGCCCGGGGGCGAGATACCCTGAAAGCGGGAGGCCAACTGAAGGGGATTTCGCCCCCGGGCGTTCTATACAGATGAGCCATTTACTGCGGGCTCAGAGCGAGGAGTTAAGTATGCGATTTAATCCATTCGAGCAGTTCAGCTTCAGAAATTGAACTATCCGCAAGCCCCCATCCAAGCTTGATTAGTTCGTCATCGGTACAAGAAATAGGATGACTGTTGATTTCCAGAAAGACCATCATAGCCAGAATGCCGATACGTTTGTTTCCATCGAGAAAAGGATGGTTTTTTATAAGAGAGTAAGCAAGATGAGCTGCCATTGCCTGAATCGTGGGGTATAAGTATTGTTCATCGAAGGTATGAAAAAGCGAATTTGCAGAGAGGTCCAGTAAATTAGCATCCCGCACACCATCTGCTCCGCCGCTTTGGGCAATAAGCTCGCTGTGCAAACAGATTATCGTTTCTTCAGAGAGTCTTTTCATGTAAATTATTTTGCCAATTCCTTAAAAGCAGGCAGATGTTTAGTAAGTATATTACGTGCTGAAGCCAACGCTTCATCGGTGGAAGCGTCGATTTCTGAGCCAATTGTTTCCTCGGCCGGCATAAAAGTGAGTATCACTTTCCCGGTCGGGACTTCCGGAGGTACAGTAATAGTCAGTTTACGATCAGCAGGTATTTCTACGGTTTGTGTAATGGTCATGGTTTAACAATAGCATGAAAAAGAGGAAATAACAAGGAATAAGGTTTTATAGCAAATCGTAATTTCAGCATGGTATGATATTTTCGGAATCCGGGTGATAATCTCTAAATTAACATGAAAAAAGGAGTATTGAGCTATGCGTTACAATATTTTTGGTGATAACCTCCCGGCAGTTACGATTCACCTGGAAAACGGGGAAAGTATTTACACCCAGTCAGGCGGAATGACCTGGATGACTTCGGGAATCAAGATGGAAACGAATATGAAAGGAGGCTTGCTGAAAGGTCTGGGCAGGATGCTCACAGGAGAATCAATGTTTATGGCAACTTTTACAGCGAACTCCCCGGGTCAGAGCATCACCCTTGCTTCTTCATTCCCGGGCCATATAATTCCCCTGAACATAAGCGGCAAATCCTACATCGCCCAGAAAAGTGCCTTTCTTTGCGCCGAGCCTACGGTGGAATTAAAAACCTATGTAACCCGCGGTCTTAAGGCAGGCTTATTCGGGGGTGAGGGATTTATAATGCAGGAACTAACCGGAAACGGCTATGTTTTTCTCGAAGCCGATGGAAGCATAAAAGAGCTTGACTTGGCACCGGGCGAAAAAATGAAAGTGCAGACAGGAAATGTTGCAGCCTTTGAATCCGGCGTAAGATATTCAGTGGAAATGGTTAAGGGCTTTGGCAATATTCTATTCGGCGGTGAGGGTTTATTCCTGTCAACCGTGGAAGGACCGGGCAAGGTTTATCTGCAGACCATGACTGCACCTGCCTTTGCGCAGCGCATTATACCCTTTCTTCCAAAACCGCCCGGCAAACAATAAACAAGGCAAAACATGCATCTTGAAAACGTATAAAATAAAATGATAAAGTGAGTCTTCGGAGTATCATTATTGTTTCTTAAAAGCCTTGATATTTTTGGATTTAAATCTTTCGCAGACAAGACCCGGGTGGAATTTTCGGACGGGATTACCGTATTGCTGGGTCCGAACGGATGCGGAAAATCAAATATTGTGGATGCGGTTAAATGGTCTTTAGGGGAGCAATCATCCAGAACCCTAAGGGCAGAAAAGATGGAAGATGTCATTTTTAATGGCACTGAAACCCGCAAGGCCCTGAATGTGGCAGAAGTTATCTTAACCCTTGGAAACGATACAGGCCTCCTGCCCCTTGATGTCCCCGAGATTGAAATTAAGCGAAGGCTCTTTCGATCAGGCGAAAGCGAGTATTTTATCAACTCGGCCCCTGTCAGGCTAAAGGAGATAAGGGAGCTTTTCTGGGATACAGGCGTTGGAAAGGCCGCATACTCGGTGATGGAACAGGGAAAAATCGACCAGATCCTATCGTCAAAGCCTGAAGAGAGACGCTATCTTTTTGAAGAGGCGGCAGGAATTACCAGGTTCAAGGTGAGAGGAGCCGAAGCAGAGAGGAAATTAAGCAAAACCGAAGAGAATATGCGCCAGGTGGAGGGTATACTCGGGGAAGTAAAGCGACTATACGAGAGCCTTAGGGTGCAGTCCGATAAAACCATGAAGTATAGGGCCCTAAAAGACGAGGTCTTTCAATATGAGCTTGATATTCAACTGCTGCGATTAAAGAGTTTCCGAAATGACAGGGACGAAAAACAGGCCTTATTCAAGAAAAAGACAATTGAAAGAGATGCCATAAAACAAGAAATAGATGCGGAAAACAAGACCCTCGAAGAAAATATGGACGAAGTTAATGCCATGGAAGCCCGTCTTGCGGAGCATCAAAAAACCATCTTTGGCCTTGCACTGGAAAAAAATGCCTTAGAAAAAGAGATTCGCCTTTTATCGGAGCAGAAAAGCGACAGCAAGGCTAAAATCGCCGTGAATGAGGGCAGGGAAAAGGCTGCCGGCATTAAAATCGAAGAGCTCATCCTCGATGCAGGACAGCAGGATGAAGTGGTCCATAATTTAAAAAAGAAACTTAATGATGTAAACGAAAATATCGATTCCTTTGAAAAGAATATACGGCATACTGAAGCTCAAATAGAAGAAAACGATGGAGCGGCAGGGAAGAACGAGGAAGATATCCAAGGCCTTGAGAACGAACGCACTGATCTTGAAAGGGAACTTGGTACCATTACAGACGATATAGTTGCGGCCCTTGATACCGGCCTAAAAGAGGCAGGTTACTCGGCATCAGAGAGAAGGAATATAGAAGAGGCCCTTGAGGAAACGCTGACCCTGCTCAAGGCCGCCCTTTCGGGAAGGGAAACCTTTGTCCGCGACCTTTCAGCTTCAGCAGAGAGGGCAATAACAGGCGGCACCCTGCCCGCCCCTGATGAGCTTAAACGTATTGCAGAAAAGCTCCTTTCAGAACTGGAAGACGCAACGAGTAAGACAGAGAGGGTAATTTCCCTCTTTGAATCCTATAAGAAAAGCTCACCTTCCTTTCTTGATGATTTCCTTGCACCCGAGGGGATAATTACCCGAAAGAGGGCCCTTGACGAGAAGATCAATGCCTGCCGCGAGGGGGTAATTACAAAGAGGCAGCAAATAGGTGAGTTAAGGAAGAGAAACGACGAGCTACGAATAAAAATAAATGAGTATAGGGGCACACTGGAAGACCTTAGGGTGAATAGGGTGCAAATGGCCACCCAGGCACAGGCATCGGAGGAGCAGGCAAGGCTCATAAGAAGGGAACTTGCAGGCCAGGAGAGCCTTCTAAAAAATATTCAAGATGAACTCTTCTATGATCGCAGACGATTTTCCGAGATGGAGGAGAGGATTTCCGACACAGAAGGTGAAATAGTCGACATCGAGAATAAGGGCAAGCAGTTAACCCTTGACCTCGAAAAACTCGAAAAAGATATCTCAATAAAAAGCGGAGACCTTGCAGGTACCAGAGAAAGTATAAGCAAGCGCATGCTTTCACTTACAAAGGCCAATGAGGCGATGGAAGGCCTGCAGTTAGGTCTTGTTCAAACCGAAACGGAGATTAAGAATATCCAGGATAATTTCAGGGAGGCTCATTCACGGGACCTTATGGAGTTTGAAGAGAGGATATATACGATAATCACGGGAGCAGGGGAACTTAGAGAAAAGCTTGCTGCAGGCAGACAGTCCTTAAAGGACCTTGGAGCGGTAAACCTTGCAGCTCCTGAGGAATTTGCCGATGCAAAGGAGCGCTACGATTTCCTTTCAGGCCAGCTCTCTGATCTTGCGGGAGCGAAGGCTGACTTATTAAAGCTGACAACAGAAATAAGAACAGAGTCGGCAGCACTTTTTATGGCTACTTATGAAAAAATAAAAAGAAATTTCCATAAGATGTTCAGGCAATTATTCGGGGGCGGAAGGGCAGAACTCAAACTCCTTGATCCGAACCATGTGCTCGAATCCGGCATTGAAATCTTCGCACAGCCCCCCGGAAAGAAGCTGGAAAATATCACCCTGCTCTCCGGCGGGGAAAAATCAATGACGGCAGTTGCCCTGCTCTTTGCCACCTACCTGGTTAAACCTTCCCCCTTCTGCCTCCTTGACGAAATTGATGCCGCCCTTGATGATGAGAATATCGGCCGCTTTGTGCAGGTTTTGCGCGAGTTTGGCCGCAATAGTCAATTTATCATCATTACTCATAATAAAAAGACTGTTGCATGTGCCACCACCCTCCTTGGAATGACAATGGAGGAATCGGGGGTTACAAAGGTAATTTCGGCAAGACTTAACAATGTTCCCGAAGATGAGCCGATAATAGATCATCAAACAGATGAATTATCGGGTAATTTATTTGACGATAATCAATATGATGATGACATTGAGCCGGAAGAGGGCAGGGAACTTCCCCCCGGCATTGATGATCCTTCCGTCGTAAGCGAGGAAGATTTAAGACCAATCAGGGCACGAAAGCGCTAAATTGGAGGTTCCAAATGAAAAAAACCCTGTCCCTAATATTTATACTTTTATTCCTTGCGCCTGCTCTTTTTGCAGAAAATGCAATGGTGCTCCCAAGACTTACAGGGGGAATATATGCGGCTCCGCTATACTCATTTGCGAGGGGCTTTTACGATGATAATAGGGGGTATCATAGTTATCATGTGGGCTCGGTAAAGATCTATAATTTGGGTCTGGCCTTCGGTTTTGGCATTACAGAGTGGTTAACTGCAAGGGTTGAATGGATGCCCGGCTGGAATTTTTGGTCGGATACAAGCATTGTAACAGGAAACCCCGAGTCCGATATAAATAGCACAATGGATCTAAGTGTTGCGGCGAAAATACAGCTTGCAGGTAATACTGCGCCGCTTCAGTCCTATTGGATGCGTTTTGCCTTTGAGCCGAGGGTGACCATTCCCACTTCCGATTATTCAATGATTGAAAGGGGAAGATTTGCACTTGGGCTTGGCTTTTATTTTGATTTTGTCTTGAGCAATTATTTTTACTTGAATCTCCATAATAAGAGCATGCTCTATCCCTTTAGCGATGATCCGATTGATAATAGCTTAAAATATCAACTTGAATTTGAAATAGAACCTGTTATAACTCTTCCGATATCCTGGGGTATTGACCTCTCTTTGGGAGTGCCTGTCAACTTTATATACAGCACAAATCTGATGTTCCCCGAGACTCATCTGCTTCCTGCACCTAATACATTGCCCCAATATAATTTAACCGTGAACCCTGCGATTTCAATTCACTTTAAGACTCTTACCCTGCCCCTCGAATTAAAGGTGCAGTACAGTATGCCAATAATTGCGCGTAATAGCCTTTTATGGCATAGTACAGGTCTTTATATAGGGACTTTCTTCTCCCTGCCCGGGGGTGCGCAGTAGCAGCGTTACCCGCATCACCTAACGGCGAGCATTATAGCCTGTAAACAAGCACCAAAGGGCGCTTGAAAGCCTGTTTAGACCGACAATTATATCATCCCTATTAAGGCTTTCGCTCCCAAAAACCTTGACTGCGTGGAGTTCTACCTCTCTCACCTTCGCCCTTATCAGGTTTATCCTTGCTGCAACGGGTCCGAGTGCATAATCGGGGAGAACAAAGGCCTTATGACTTTCCTTCCGGATTTCTTCTGCATCCATTCCAAAAAGGAAAAGAGGAGGGAGGGGGGTATCATTTACCTCTGCGGACATTATCATTCTTAAATAACCTAAAACTTCCCCAAGATTCGAACATATTTGATCCTCGCCCCTCTCCGATGCAAGAACCTGCCCCTCGATTACAAGGGCTTCAAGGCTGTCAATAAGGCCCCTGAAGGCAATGCGATCGTCTGCCTTGCTTATTTTTAGGTCCCCTGAAAGGCCGGTCATATAACGATTAGAATTTTCCATTCGGTTATAATACTGTAACTTGACAAACTAACCAAGAGTACGGAAAATTGCCAATGGGGGATATAGCTCAGTTGGTAGAGCGATGCGTTCGCAATGCATAGGCCAGGGGTTCAACTCCCCTTATCTCCAAAATGATTTTTTTTTCGCTTGCTTACTATGCGATTTTCGTAGGGCTCCACCTCGCCCTATTACTTGGCGTTTTCCTTGAGAGGAAAAGGGAAATAAGTGCACTTAAAGAGGAAGCCGGATCTCAGTGGCCCTTTGTTTCGGTGGTGATCCCTGTCCATAACGAGAGCAAGCGTATAGGAGCTCTTTTAAACAGCATTGAAAAGCAGAATTATCAAAATGCTGAATATATATTTATTGATGATAGGTCTAAGGATAATACCCCCGAATTGCTTGCTGCCTTTGCAGATAAGATAGATAAGGGTGATAATAGAACGAGTATAAAGATTCTCTCTTTGACGGAAAACCCGGGGCCGAATCATAAGCAATTTGCCCTTGCCTTCGGAATTGATGAAGCGAAGGGGGAATTCCTTCTATTTACTGATGCAGACTGTGAACTGCCTCCCCTCTGGATTAGGGGCATGGTAAGGCGTATGTCGAACGCGAAAACCGGGGTAATGATTGCGCCTGTACTAAAAAGACCCTTGGTAGAAGGCATTTTTAAGAAAAAGAGCTTTTTTTCCCTATACCAATGCTATGAGCACGGGATTCGTTATGTTTATCTTGCGGGGGCGGCAGGTCTCGGCGCTGCAGGCGGAGGCTTTGGAAACAATATAATTATAAGGCGGGCTACTCTGGATACCATCGGGGGATATAGGAAGGTCCCCCCCTCCCCCACTGAAGATGCTGCGCTTGTTTCCCTTGTTCGCTCCTCGACAGACTTTAAGGTCAGGGCAGCGCTCGGCTCTGATGTGCATATTATTACGGAGAGCGAAGATTTTTGGAGGCTGTTTATTAAGCAGACCCTCCGCTGGAATAACGGGGGCCTTTTCAGCCCTGACCCGACAACAAGGTTAAACTATAATTTTCTAATGATTACGATAACAATGGGGGTGCTCGCCCTTCCCCTGCTGCCGTTTTTACCGTCAATTTTGCTCCTTCCCCTGGGGCCTCTGACGGTGATGATTCTGAACAGTATATCGAACTTTGGCTTTCTTTACCCTTCCCTTCCAAAAAGAAAGCTCGGGTATGTATTGCCCCTGCTCTTTACACCGGTATACTTTACGTTTATGACAATCCTCGGCTATCTCGGGATAAAACCCGAATGGAAGGGGAAAAAAGTCTAATTGTGTTACGGGAGCGACGGGACTTGAACCCGCGATCTCCGGCTTGACAGGCCAGCATGATAAACCAGCTTCACTACGCCCCCTGATTCATTTTAATGGTAGCAAAAAGACATATCTATGTCAACTATCTTACCTTAAGTGTTGATTTTTTTTCGCCGGAATGGTATTCTCAGTCGAAAAGCAAGAATTTTGGAGTGAATGATGGCATCAAGAGAAAAAAAACGGAGTGGAAAAAGGGACGATTCAGGGAAATCGGAAATGCTGGACAGAGTAAGAGCCCGTCCATTTCTTTATATCGGGACCATAGTGATCCTGGTAATCATAGTTATTGCCTTTGTTTTTGTGCCAATATTGTCACCGAGGGGTGGTTTTGGAGGAGAACTGGTCTTTGGTTACTATAATAGGGCTCCGATAGCATTTGTTCCCGATAATTTCTTTCATCAGCAATACGAAAGAATGGTCAGAATGTACCAGCCCTCAACGGATAGTCCAAGTTATTTAAGTGATATGGCCTGGATTTGGAGAGAGGCCTTTGAAGCCACCGTAATACACATGGGTGTTCTGGATGAGATGAGGATTGCAGGATATGTTGCACCTGATTCAGTCGTGGACAGGGAGGTTGCTAGGCTTCCAATGTTTCAGGAGAACGGGCGCTTTTCCTCAGCAAGGTATAGGGCGATGGACAGCAATACCCGCATGAATATTTGGCGGAGGGTTCAGGAAAGCATAGCGTTTGATATGTATGTTTCCGACCTATTGAGCTTAAAGGTGCCAAGCCCGGAAGGGACCTTTGTAAGCAATATGGCATCTCCTTTAAGAACCTTCGATGTTGCAATATTCCCTTCGGTAAACTTTCCTGAATCGGAAATCTCGGCGTTCATGCAGGCGAATCCTGAAATTTTCACTGTGACCCATCTTTCAAGAATTACGATAACATCAGGTGAAAGGGAGGCAAGGCAGATCCTTGAGTCTGTCAGAAGCGGATTTTCCACCTTTGAGGAAGCCGCAGTGAACCATTCCCAGGACTGGGCTGCGGACAGGGGCGGAGATATGGGCTCTCTTATGGTTCACCATTTGCAGTATGAGCTAGTTGATGAGGAAGCGCGAAGGATTCTTATGAATCTTTCAAGGGGTGAACTTAGCGATCTTATAAGGGTCCCGACAGGTTGGGCCTTTTTCAGGGCAGAGGAAAATCCTGCTCCTGCAGATTTAGACAATCCCTCCCATAGAAGTACTGTACGAAGTTATATATTAACGAATGAAAGGGGCAGGATCGAAGACTGGCTTATTTCTGAAGCGGAGAGGTTTATAATCGCAACTAATCAGAGAGGCTTTGACAATGCACTTTCAGAGTTTGGAATGTTCAAGCAAACATTAGGCCCGCTCCCGGTAAATTACGGTGATTCCCTGCTCTTTAGTTCGGTGTCAAATGCAGGAATACCCGAGTTGGCAAACTCAGGCAGCGATATGTTTTTCTGGAGAGCCGCTTTTGGGACTCCCCTTTTAACTCCGTCAAGACCCCTTGTAATAGGAAATGATGTGATAGTACTTTTCCCGACCGAAGAAGTTGAAGCAGGAGAAGATGACAGGAGATCAATCGAAAGTTATCTTTCTTTTAGGGCAATGGACAGCACGAGTCATGGATATCAAGCCTATTTTATGAATAATAGAAAACTTGATGATCGCTTTGAAGAGACCTTCTGGAATCTCTGGTGGTAATTCCGGATAAAGAGAATCAAGGTGAAGTCCCTCTAGAGGGCCCTGTAGAGATTCCCGCACAAAGGGGTTTCTCGATTTCCTATAAGGGGAAGACTCTTCTTTCCAAAATTGACCCAATTGCACAGGCAGAAAAAATAATAGCAGAAGTTCCGATACTCGAAGAATGTCTTTACTTTTTCCCCTCCCCTCTCTACGGATACGGGCTTTCAGTTTTATTGGAAAAACTAAAGCCGGGCTCTGCAATCATCTGCGTAGAGGCTGACGATAGTCTCTTTGAAATTTCAAAAAAAAGTTTTTCCGGCTTTCAGGGCAAATCGATGTGTCCTGCATTGCTTCACGCAAAAGATGCCGTTAGTCTCTGTACCTTTGTGAATAAGACCTGGGGCAAGCGCAGGTTTCGAAGGGTGGAGACAGTACATCTTGGGGGAGGAAGATTATTATACCCCGAACTATACTCTAGTCTTGAAAAGGCCCTAAGAAGGGAAATTGCAGTTGAATGGAGCAACGCAATGACTCTGATCCGCTTAGGCCGTCTTTATACAAGAAACCTAATACGCAACCTTGCTCTTCTTCCAAACAGTAAAAACATTTCCTCACTCAATTACGCATCTTCCCCAATCCTTGTCCTTGGAGCAGGGCCATCCCTTGATGCTCTTCTCGACGAACTTGAAAATCTCTTTGGAGGCAGGCTCCCGGGACCTAAAGAAAGGCAATTTAAGATAATCTGTGTAGACACCTGCCTTATAGCCCTTATCGAAAGGAGCATCATTCCGGACCTTGTAATTATCCTTGAAAGCCAACACTGGAACCTGAAAGACTTTACCGGATTAATGGGCCGTAAAATTGATGCCGCTCTTGATCTTTCTGCCCTACCCGCCTCGGCAAGGGTGCTAGCGGGGGAGAGATATTTTTTCTCCACCCTTTGGACAGATTTGCGTCTCTTTGATCGGCTCAAACAAAAGTCCTTTTTCCCGCAAGTGTTTCCTCCCCTTGGCTCCGTTGGGATAAGCGGTGTTGCAATTGCACTTAAGATTAGCTCAGGGCCCGTACTTGCAGGGGGTATAGACTTCTCTTATTCTCTTGATGCATACCACGCCCTTTTTACCCCGGGAGACAGGGAGAACCGTCTAAAGCAGAGCCGCTTGAGGGGACTGGTGAATGCGGCGGCAGTCTTAAAAGAGGGGAGTTTTATAGTCAGGTCAAAGGACGGGAGCACTCTGCGCAGTGAGCCCGGTATGCGCAATTATAGGGAATTATTTGAACAGCAATTTGGCGCAGAGGAGAGGCTTTTCGATATAGGACCTACAGGTCTTCACCTTGGGGTAAAAAATATTTCCTTGAAAGAGGCAATTTCAATTCTGAAATGTAAAAGTAATATACGCACAACGGGTGATACCGGCATCGCAGGCGACTATTCAGAAGAGATTATCGATTTTATTAAGCTTGAACTTTGCGATTTAATAAAACTAAAAGATCTGCTTTCGGGCGCTGTTCCAATGGATACAGTGCTTTTGCAAGATTTAATCGAAAAGACTGATTATCTTTGGGCGCATTTCCCCGAGGCGGCAGGTGCAGGCGGAAGACATCCTCCGCTAACGGACGTGAGTTTTTTAAAGCGGGTAAGAACGGAAATTGATCCGTTTGCTAAACTCATGGAGATGTCTTTAGGGGAGTTAAAATAAGCCGGGCCTTCTAAGAAGGAGCCTTTTATTTTTCTATGCTGACAGAAGTTGCCCAGAAGTCTTCTGCAATATTAAGGAAGGCCTCAACAATTTTTGGGTCAAAATGGCTTCCGCTTTCTCCTTTTATGATTTCAGTTGCCTGCTCATGGGTAAAAGCTTTTTTATAGGGCCTTTCACTTACAAGTGCATCGTAAACATCGGCAATTGCCATCAATCTCCCCTCGAGGGGAATATCTAAGCTTGACACCTTCCTCGGATAACCCTTCCCGTCCCACCTCTCATGGTGAAATCCGGCGAAACGTTTGGCATGCAGTAAAAAACCATCGTCTTTTGTTTTGCTTAAAATGCGATCGATTGTTTTTTCTCCATGATCACAGTGGGTTTTAATTTGCTCAAATTCTTCATCAGTTAACTTGCCGGGCTTATTTAAGATCAAGTCGCTTATGCTTATTTTACCCACATCGTGGAGTTGGGCTGATGGTAAAAAGAGACTGAGATCGTAAGCGGCAATTTCTTCTGCATATATCCCGCAACGAATAAGCTCCTTTACAAGGATTTCGAGGTATGCTTGAGTTCTTTCCACATGCCCGCCTGTAATCCTGTCTCTGCTTTCTACCATATCCGCAATTACACTAATAGTCGCATAATGAATGTCGCGCACTGCCTCCTGGCTTTCCTTAATCAATTTATCTGTTTCAATATGCATTTCGATTCTTTTTCTGAGCACAGGGGGTGAAAATGGTTTATTAATAAAGTCTAGAGCTCCCATTTCAAAACCGCGCATCTCTGTGGCTTCGTCATTCTTTGCGGTAAGAAAGACTACAGGTATAGACATTAATTGCTTATCTTCTTTTAAAATTTTTATCGCTTCGAATCCATCCATTTCGGGCATGTCAATATCTAAAAGAATGAGATCGGGCATTATTTTTTCTGCCAGCTTGAACATCTTTGCAGCCGAAGGCAGGGCGTAGGCTTTGTAAATCCCATCCAAGGCGGTTTTTGCTGCCATCAAGTTGGTGTCATTATCGTCAACGATAAAAATAGTTTTCATAATTCACTTCCTTTCCGGCAATTTTCCATTAGCACACCGGCCTGCTCTATAACTTTGTCAAAATCGCTATGTAAAAATAAAGTATTACGCAGTTCTGTGATTGAGGTTTGGGTATTGGCTCTCCATTTCTTTTCATTAAGCCTGTCAAAGGCCTCATAAGCTGCCTTGTCATTATAATCTTCACAGGCAGACTTGATAATTTGTAATTCCTCCAATAAAAATGTCTTGTCATCTACGATGTTAGGGTCTTCATCTCTGTCTGCCCGGTTTAAGTTAATATTTTCTAAAAGGGCGATGAGAGACTTTATAAAGCTCTCTGTATTTTCAGATAAAAAGGACTTATCACCTTTAATTCCGGCTTCTTCCAGTGCCTGAACCTTAAGTGACAATTCATTTTCACCAATATTCGCCAAAGCAGATTTCATGGCATGTGCGGTAGTGGTATATAGTTTTAAGTCATTGCAGTCAAGAGTCGTCTGCAAGGCAGTAATGGCTTTTTCTGCGTCAGAAGCAAATACCATTAACAGATCCTTGTTTACTACTTTCACATTATTTTTTGTTATAACTCTTCCATATTCTTTTTTTTCTTCCGGTATCCAGCGCTTAAGTACTTCATCAAGCTTAGAAACTTCAATAGGTTTGGGAAGGAAGTCATTGAAACCTCTTTCCAAAAATATTTCCCTCATCCCAGACACAGCATTAGCTGTAAGCGCTATTATCGGCACTTGCACTCCCAGAGCTCTGATTGTTGTGGTTGTCTCAATTCCGTCCAACTCAGGCATCATGTGATCCATGAACACGATATCATAATCTTCCTGCTCTATCAGTTGAATTGCACGTACTCCGCTTACGCAAGTGTCTATTTTCGCTTCGTAGGATGAAAGGAGACCTTCAGCAACTTTAAGATTGGTGACAGTGTCATCTACTATTAAAAGACGGCAGCCGGGGATGGTAAATGAAACCATACCATCGGAACTATGTATGTAGTTGTTATCTTCTCTTTTTTTAAATGCATCCCTTGCCGCGACAAAGGGCTCATTCAAATCGATGCCTTGCGGTATTATTGCAGAAAAGGTACTGCCCTTGCCGTATTCACTCTCAACGCTAATATCTCCTCCCATTGCTGCACATAGGCGTTTTGTAATGGAAAGGCCCAGACCTGTCCCTTCGATGCCCCTATTCTTTGCTGAATCCAGTTGAACAAATTCTCCAAATAATTTTAAGAGGTCCTCATTTTTAATGCCGAACCCGGTATCAGATACTGAAATTTTAAGCCATATCGCACTCCGCTCTTTCTCTTCATCATTAGGGTGTATGGAAATAGAAAAGCTGATATATCCTTCTTCAGTATATTTTACAGCATTGGAAAGCAGGTTTAGAGAAATTTGCCGCAGACGTACCACATCTCCTATAAGGTTGTTTGGGATTCTGCTGTCAATATTGGTATCAAACCTGATCGGCTTTTCTCTGATTCGATTTCGCACGATATTTACAACATCAATAACCAAAGACGAAAGAGTATATTTTTCATTCATTATTTCCAATAAACCTGCCTCAACTTTGGAAAAGTCCAGAATATCATTTATAATTGATATAAGATTTGCACCTGCCTGCCGAATGGTTAATACATGCTCACGAGCTGCCTCGCTCAAATTTTCTCTTAGAGCAAGTTCAGCCATACCTGTAATGGCATTCATGGGAGTGCGTATTTCATGAGACATTGTAGCCAAAAAAACAGATTTCGCATTATTAGCGGCATGCAGTTCCATGGTACGGTGACGTACCAGCTTATCAAGCCGTATCCCAATATTCCTATTCCTTAGGTATAAAATAAGAGTAAGGACGATTATTACTGACAGCAGTGCCAAAGAGCCAATCAGCCAAGGTCTCTGAGCTTCAACTATCCTGGTACGGTAATCAAAAGTCCTTTGCATCCATTGGGAGGAAATTGTTTGGATATCGATTACAGCCATTGCCTTATCAATAATTGAACATAAAATTGCTTCGTTTATATTAAATCCAAAAAAGGAGGCGAATGTATTGTCAAACACTATATTTGCTTTAAAACCGGGATTTTCAAGATAATTCGTTGCAGCAAGCAAATGCCTCATGCTGAGCATAAGAAGATCAACTTCACCCCTTTCCAGTGCTTTAAGGGCGATGTCTGTATCAGCGTATTCGATGACATTCGGATGATTTGGGAAATAGAGGTGAAACATGTCGGCATAGGCTGTATGTGTTTGAGTTCCTACACTCATTTGCATAACTCCATGCACATTGATATTCGGCATTGCGGCGAGGGAGATTATCACATAATTATCCAGCATGGTGTGGTTCTGGGGCCATAGAAAACGGCCTTCGCGCACATCGTTCCGGATAAGCTCTGAAAGCATGGCTCCCTCGCCGGTTTCCAGCATGCGAAGCAAATCTGAAAAGCTCACCCCCGGTTTGTTTACAGGCTCGAAAGTCAAGGCGGTTAAAGCGCTTATTTCTTTAAATATGTCAACGGCAATTCCTTGCCATTCATTTTCATTGGAATTAAAAAAGCTTAAGGGGTAGTTATCAAATTCTGCAAGGTATGCTACTGCCGTGTTTCGATTCAGAAAAGCTGACTCTTCGTCGGTAAGATGCATGAAGAATTTGTGTCGGGCATATTCCTGCATTCCCTGCTCGTATAAATTTCGTAGATGGTCTTTCCCGCCTTGCATAAGAGCTTTATTTACTATATTGATGATGGGTTCAAACAGAGGATTTTGTGTGGAAAATGAAACCGGCTGATAAACCAGCGGCAGGAAGTCTTCAGTGACAACGTTTCCCAATGAATCAAATGCGGCTTCTGCAACCGATTCTTCGATAAATGCATCTATTTCACCGGTTATAAGCATATTGTAAGCAGTATCGTAATCGTTAATAAAGAACGCATCGAAGGGAACAGATGATTCTTCAAGTTTCTCTATGGCTTCTTTCGCTGTTGTTGTACCTTCTAAAAATGCCAATCTCAATGGCCGTATTCTTATAATTTCGGAGCGGCTCTGACTTCCGTTTATGCGAAAATACTTTGCAGAACGCTCCGCAATGGGGTAGGAAAAGAAGAAACCTAGTTCGTCAATGCGCTCATTTGTCTCGGTTAATTCACCTGCAAAATCTGTCGAAAGAACCGGGAATAATTCACCCCACTGATGCAATTGCGTTATAAACTCTATACCGAATAATTGGGTTAGCCATTGGGTAAAAAGAACGGCATAACCTCTTATTTCGCCGCTGCCTGTATAGAAGGCCTCCGTGCCGGGTAAGATACCAAAAGTGAATGAATCATATTGTGAACGCAATTGATCTACAGCTCTTATTTCGTCTTCTGTAATGCCGGGAATATCATGCAGAGTCCAATGTGCAGGATTGCTCTCATCGTTTCCCCGGATGTCATTACACCCTGCGAATGCGAGAAGAAGCAGAAGCAGGAGAATTAAACGGCTTTTCATTCCCTACCTTGTAGACCGGTAATTTTTTGCATGGTTCAAAAAAGCTCCAATATTCTTTATGGCAATCTTATTTTGTACAATTTCAATGAAATTAAGCTTTATAAACCTATTTGATACAATATTAGCTTCAAATGGAGAGAGGCCAACCATACTGTTTAGATCATTTAAACCAAAGTCAAACTCAAACTTGCCTCTTTCATTCTTATTACCCCCTTTCATTTCCATTTGAATGAAAAGCATGTCGATCATTCGCCCTATAGGGTCACTGATCTGTGTATTGGATATCTTCTTGTTAATTATCCAGAGGCGGTTTGCAAAGAGGCCGGCTAAGCGAGAAGTAATAAGGGGTTGGCTTTTTATTAAAGTTTCAAAATTTGCCCTGTTTACAACCATGACTTCAGAATTTTCGTATGCGCAGGCGCTGTCACTATGTATTCTATTTTCCAAAAAAGCCATTTCGCCGAATATATCACCTTTAGTCATGACAGCAAGGAGTATCTCCCTATTATCAACGATTTTAAATAGCTTAACCATGCCGCTTTTAATAAAGAAAACTTCTTCCCCGGGCTCTCCTTCCGAATAAAAAAGGGCATTTTTCGGGTAAATTCGCCCTGAATCACTTAGCTCTTTATACTTCATCTCCTTTTTTCCGCTTGAAATTAATCTTTCTACCTGCCGCTTTGCTTCATCAGCGTTAAAATCTTGAGGGCAGTATTCTAAGAATTTATTGTAAACATACAATGCATAATCGTGTTGATTATAATCAGAATAATATTTAGCAATATTGAAAAGAGAGTTAGTATCTGCCTTATTATTCTTTTTAAGAGCAAGTCCTGCAAATAAATCGTTGAAATAGCTGATTTTCTTTGAGAACTCCAAGATCATTTTCTTTACCATTTGAGGATTTTCTTGGGCAAATTGGTTAAATTGATCACAGCGAACCGGTTTTGTTTCTACATTAGTTAATGCTATGGCAGTCTCAATTTGGTTGTTCCCTGACATTGCAGATATTGCACCAAAGAAATCACCGGGGCCAAGTTCTTCAAGCTTTTTCTTGTTTTGGACATGGGATTCTGTCATGACAGACACTTTTCCCTTCATAATAAAATAAAATTGATTTGGTACCTTTTTTTCTTCTAAAACTATATATGACCCTTTAGGAAAATTGGCACTTTGATTATCATAGGTATCTTGGCTCTGAGGCGACTCCTCCGCACTCTTGCTCACTTCTATTTGAGTTTCAATACGTTTTATTAATACAGGCTTTGAGAAAGGCTTAACAATATAATCAGCTGCACCCATTTCCAGTCCGTGTAATTCAGCATCGGGGTCGTTCATGGCAGTAAGAAAAATAACAGGTATAGATTTTAACCTATTGTTTTCCTTAAGAATTTCCATTGCCTTAAACCCATCCATATCCGGCATATCTATATCCAAAAGGATAAGGTCAGGTAGAATTTTCTCTGCAAGGTCAAACATCTTAACAGCAGATTGAAGGGCATAGGTTTTATATGTACCTTCAAGTGCAATTTTAGCTGCCATTAGGTTAGTATCATTGTCGTCAACTATAAATACCGTTTTCATGCTTCATCCTCCATTAGTTTACTCGCATGTTTTACTATAGCGTCAAAATCGCTGTGTAAATAAAGCGTTTCACGAATTGATTTAAGCAGATCTGAAGTTTTCTGCTTCCATTTTCTCTCTTCCAATAAGTCTAGAGAGGCATAAACTGACACATCGTCATAATCCACACAAGCAGTTTTGATAAGCTGTAATTGCTCTGATAAAAAATCTCTGTCTTCAAGAATTTCTCCTTGATTTTGAGTGTCTTCGCCCGCTCTTTCTTCCTTTGATCTTAACTCTGCTACCAACGTTTTAAGCGATTCTATAAAACTATCAAGATTATCTGAGATAAATTCCCGGTTAGCCCTAAGACCTGCGTCTTCAAGTGCGGATGCCTTACCCGATAATCCTTGTTCGCCAATATTTCCAAGAGCAGACTTCATGGCATGGATAGTTGTCGTGAAAAGTTTTAGATCGCTCATTTTTAAAGCTTCCGGTATTGTTAAAAGTGCCTTCTCGGCATCTCGCCTGAATATTCTGAATAATCTTGAATCTATTCCGGTACCTTGATACTTATTTCTGATGAATTTTGTTAAAATATCATTAAGGCTCTTGATATTTATAGGTTTCGATATAAAGTCATCAAAGCCATTCTGCCTGAACATTTCAGCATTACCTACAAGTGCATTTGCGGTAAGGGCTACTATCGTACCCTTATACCCAATGGCTCTTAGCTTTTGGGTTACTTCGATTCCATCCATTAGGGGCATCATGTGATCCATAAAAATTACATCGTAAGTTCTTCCGTTCTCAATTCTTTGCAATGCTTCAAACCCATTAGATGCAGTTTCTATTTGAAGGCCATAGGGTGATAAAAGGCCTTCTGCAACAAACAGATTTGTTTCTACATCGTCTACAACAAGTACTTTCCCATAAGGCATTGGTTCCAAATTAATTTGCATTAATCCATTCTGCTTATGCTCAAAATATGTAAAATTGGAAAGCCTCTCTGAAAGTTCTTTGCCAATAGGTTCACACTCTACTTCTCTCTGTTTGACCTTTACTGTAAAGATACTGCCCTTACCGTATTCACTTTCCGCTTTAATTGTACCTTCCATTAATTCTACAAGCTCTTTGGTTATGCTTAGGCCAATTCCTGTTCCTTCAGTGGTCATATTAGTCTCAAGATTGAAACGCACATACTCCGAGAATAGTTTCTGTAAATCATTTGAGGTCATTCCCTGGCCCGTATCTTCTACAATAAAACAAAGAGTATTATCAAATACAGAATACTGCACTGAAAGCTTTACATGTCCTTTTACGGTATACTTAATTGCATTAGAGAGCAGGTTATTCAGTATCTGTTTTAAACGAAGCTCATCACCAATGAATTTTATAGGTAGATTTTCGCTTAAATCCAATATGAATTTAATTGGCTTCGAGCCAATCTGAACAAGATTTACTTGAAGAGCATCATGTATCAGGCTTGGCAGTTCATATTCGGCAACAATGAGTTCAAGCTTTCCGGTCTCGATTTTTGAAAGGTCAAGAATGTCATTAATGGTTCCAAGAAGATTAGACCCTGAATTATAGATCCTTTGTAATGCTATAGCATGTTCTTTTTCAAGACCACCTTTTTGCAGTTCTATTTGCGCTATACCGATAATGGCATTCATGGGAGTGCGAATTTCGTGGCTCATTGTTGAAAGGAAATGGCTTTTTGCACGGTTTGCATTTTCGCTCAGAATAGCTTTCTTTCGGTATAGGTACATTCCAAGGAAACCGGAAAGTACTGAAAGAACAATAGAACCCACCAGAATAACCCACATAATCCTGACATTGTTTCTCTGGTATAGAATGATTTCATCGCTTAAATCTACTTCAACCCCGCCATATACAGAACCATCAGCGTTGAATATAGGTGCTATACCTGTAATAAGATCATACCAAGAACCGGAATAAGCACCTAAATCAGAAACCCAGTTTAACCCTGACATTACTGTATAAACCGATTCGGCACTTATTTCATCTTCACTCAGATCTGTTAGAAAATCGGGTGTTACCATAGATTCATAGTCTTCATCATTGTCTATAATATACTGGGTTATTCCTCCTCCAAGATAACGCCAGTATGAAACATACAATACACTGTGTTCTTCAGCGAATTTCTTAAGTCTTATTCTAACAGAGTCCCATTCAGGTCTCTTCATATCTTCAACTGTTTGAAACAGTTCGAGTTCTTCTATTGTAAGCAATACAGAAGCTGCTTGTGCTGCGGAAATTAAATGCTTTTGTATGCTTTCCTCCATAGCTCTTTCCATTTGATTTATATTAAAAGAAACCGCTATGGCTACAAGCATCATCATGGCAGCAGTAAAAAAGAACAATATGAAACCAAAGTATACCTTGTCGATCAATGTTTTAAGAAACTGCTTCATGATTTTTCCTCAACCTTATCTATTAATAACTCCGCCTGCTCTGCTGCACCATCAAAATCGCTGTGCAAGAAAAGCATGTCTCGCATTTTTACCAGAGCCTCTTTAGTCTCCTTTTTCAATCTATATTCCTTAAGGAAATCAAGTGCAGATAAAGCTGCTGTATCGTTATAATTCTCGCATGCAGCCTTAAAAGTAATTAGCTGCTCAATCAAACTTTTGGTGTCTTCTAAAATAATTTCATTCAGTTCTGTGTCCGGAAAATCAAACTTCTCTATTAATGATCCAAGAGAATGGATGAACTTTTCTGTGTTAGCAGCAAGAAAACCGGCATCACCGCCAAGACCCGCACTCTCAAGCGCTGAAGCCTCCTCAGAGGTTTTTGTCTCTCCGATATTCGCCAAAGCCGATTTCATTGCATGTACAGTTGTGGTATAAAGCTTTATATTTCCCGAGGCAAGAGCCTCCAATAGTACAGTGATCGCTTTTTCTGCATCCTGTCGAAACACTCTAAGCAAAGCAGCCCTTGCTTCACTTTTCTGTTCTGAAGTTTCTTCTATTCTATCAAGGCCCTTCTCTATTTTCTCCTCCGGTATCCAGCGTTGTAGAATTTCATCCAATTTTACAACATCAATTGGTTTAGCAAGGAAATCGTTAAACCCTTTCTCCAAAAAAAGCTCTCGCATTCCTACAACTGCATTTGCTGTTAGTGCAATTATTGGGACCTGATCTCCTGATGCCCTTATTGCTTCGGTTGTCTCAATGCCGTCCATTTGGGGCATCATATGATCCATAAAGATAATGTCGTAGTTCTTTCCCTGCAGGGCATTATCATAAATTAATTTTATTGCTGCTTCTCCGCTTAAACAGGTATCGACAACTGCCCCGTATGGAGAGAGAAGGCCTTCTGCAACTTTAAGGTTGGTTGAAACATCATCTACAACCAGAATCCTGGTACCGGGAATGGTGAAGGAAAATGTGAGTTGACTCTTATTGATATCATTAACTATTTTTTTATCCGCCTTGCCATTAAAAATATTAGCAATGGTCAAGGAATGTACCGGCATATATACGAAGAAAACATTTGGAATATATGCTTCGTTTTCTTGGCCCACCATAAGGGCAAGCAGGGGAGGAGGTTTTCCTCCGGGAAAGTCTATCTCTGTTAAAATCAATTTTAACCTATCATAAAGACCGTAGCCTGAAACAATGAAAAACCATTCCTTTTCACGCAGAGCTTGTGCAAAATCATCTGCATTTGTTACCAATGTATAGGGCACACCCATATTTTCAAGAGTCCAGCGAAGTGAATTGGTATAGGTCAGGCGGCCTTCGTAAATCAATACATTCTTATCAAGGGCATTCTCCACAAAAGCAAAGGGCTCATTCGATTTAATCCCCTGTGGAATAACTACCGTAAAGGTACTGCCCTTTCCGTATTCACTCTCCATCTTGATGCTCCCGCCCATGGCAGCAGCAATACGCTTCGTAATTGAAAGCCCAAGACCTGTTCCTTCAATTCCGCGATTCTTTGCTGAATCAAGTTGAATAAACTCCTTGAAAAGATTTTCCTTGTCTTCCGGTTTAATACCAAACCCGGTATCGCTGACAGAGATATTAAGCCAAACCCGGCCTTTACCCTCTGTGTCCATCGAATGAATTGTAATGAATAGGCTTATATGTCCCTTCTCCGTATATTTCACTGCATTGGACAGGAGATTAAGGAGTATCTGACGCAAACGTACTTCGTCACCGATAAGGTTGTTTGGGATCTTACTGTCTATGTTCGTGAAAAATCTTACCGGCTTTTCTGTAATCCGGTTCCGAATTATATTCACCACATCGTTAACAAGGGAAGAGAGCGTATAATTAATAGGAACAATTTCAAGTAAACCTGCCTCAACTTTTGAAAAATCAAGAATATCATTTATAATTGATAATAAATTTGCACCTGCCTGCTTAATCGTTAAAACATGATCACGCACTGTCTCGGACATATCTTCTCGTAAGGCAAGCTCGGCCATTCCTGTTATTGCATTCATTGGAGTACGTATTTCATGACTCATGCTTGCAAGGAATGAAGACTTGGATTTGCTCTCTTCATCGGCTTGCATCTTCTCAGTTGAAAGGCGCAGTAATATCCAAGACAAGGTAAGAGATAAGGCAAGCCCTAGTATAATTAGAATGAATGAACTTACATATAAGTTCCAATAAAATTGGAGACGCGGTATAACCAGCCCAATAAACCAGCCATTGGAAATGGGGTTGAAAAAGGCAATGGCGGAGCTTCCATCAATATCTTCAATTCTTAGAGCAGTTACTCTATCTCCGTTTCTAAGAATCCTCGCAATTTCGTTATAGGATGTGCCAAGTGCCTGGAGCATCCGTCCAAGCATGTCCTCTTCCGGGTGAACCATTATGGCCATGTTTTCAGTCAGAAGCATGCCGTAACCGCCTGCAGCAGGTGAAAGGGTGCTGATATAATCCAGAAGCCATTCAACGCTGATATCGACCGAAAGCATCCCTGCCATTTGATCATCAATATAGATGCTTTTAACTGCAGAAAATATGGGCTCTCCGGTGCGCCAGTCAGTATAGGGAGTTGTATAAACCACTGAATCACTGCTGCGTATACCAAGCTGGTACCAGGGCCGCATCTGAGGGATGAAATCGCTTCCCGGGTTCATATCAATGCTGTCATAGAATTCTCCGTGGATATAGGCGTAGATTCCATAGAAGCCAAGAAGGCCCTGAGCCTGCTGCTGCATCCACTCTGTTGTGGCTAGAAGATAATCCAGTATCTCCGTGTCAGATGCGCCTCTATCCATCATCCCCTTTACTATGTGATAAGAATTCAAAAGTATTGTTTCTGCTGCCGATAACCCTGCCCTGACATTCGCATCTGCGGTATACATTATTTCTTCGGTTCTGTCCGAAAGACTCTCTCTTAAGATGCGCCCTATAAATATATTGGCAGTTACCACCAGCATGGAAAACGCTAAAAATA
>WRKT01000035.1 GCA_009777995.1 Treponema sp.
TTTTCGCCCTAGCCCTTGTCGAGTACATATTGATCTCTCACAATTTCAATAAAATTGACAGGGCAGGGCTTTTTCCGGGAGGGATTTGAGAGGGATGGAACTATCCGACAGGCAATTAGAAGAAATAAGAAAAGCAGCTCGAAAAATAGATTATGGCAGCGTAACAATAAATATTTCTGCTACATCAAATAAGCTGGATTTAAGCATTAATAAGCGTATCAGGTTTGAAGAGGATAAGCTCCAAGAGTCACGGCTTCAAGGTGAGCAGTAAGCCTTAGGGTAAGCAATAAAAAAGCAAGCATCCGGGGCTTCATTAAATGTCCGATATAATTTTCTCGATATCCTTACGATCTCTTTCAGTCAAATAGATATGTGCATCTTCAAGAAGCCCGGCAGATCCTCCCTGATATTCCTTTTCTTCCTCAAAATGCTCGTTTAATATTTCGTTCAAGAACTCAATATCAAGAAAGTATTTATCAGATTTTATTTTTACTCGCTGTCTTGCCTCATCATTTAAATCATTAACAGCCCAGAATAAAAGCGGAGAAATTGCATAGAGGCCTGTTTCACTTAAGCTGTCAATATATTTATGCAGAACCTTGCGGAGATTATATATTTCCCTGTCCATTTCTTCTAAAGATTGCGCCTTGCGCCTTTCTCTGTGAAGGGCTTGCCTTTCTGCATTGCTTAAAGCCATTTTACCTCGTTATCTTGCTTGTTATTCCGATCCAGTTAAAGAAAAATTTGGTAACTAACGAAAAGCCGGGCATCGAAGCAACCCTTAGCCTAACCTCTGCGGAAGTACCTACCTTTTTTTCTCATGCTTCTTTAGTTCTAAAAACAACAGGAATGACTACACCTTGCGCTCTTTCACAAAGAATATCCGTACACTGTACCAATATCAAGATTTAGTCTTATATCAAGATCAAGGCTCTTAAGAAAAAATAGTGTTCCATGATGCCATAAATCAGGGTTGTAAAGAGATGCTATTGCAGTAGCATGATCTATTAAAAAACTATCAAACTTTTTAAGCTCTTTCTTAATTTTTTTATATAAGCAGAATGTAAGTATTTCCCGAAAATTATTTGGCATTACATTTATACGAAGGTGAACCATTTCATGCAATATTGTATCTCTGTTTTTTAAAGCTTCAGGATGAATGGTAATATCCCAGCCGTTACAATTCCCTGCAGCATCTTCCATTTCCTTTATGTGAAAACGACAATCTTTAATTACAATCGGTGTTAATTCATAAAGCTTGTTCCCATCTAGAACTTGTTGCGGACAATCTTTAATCCGCACAAAGTCATAAACATCGCCTGTGATAGAGCCAAGTTCAAAGTTAAAATCATCAAAATAAAGCTTGTCATACTCTATGGCTTTGTTTTTCAAGGCTTTTTCTTGCTTTGTTGCCATTGCTTCCCATTCCTTCAAGCCTTTAAAATCACGGCTTACTCTGCCATTAGGTTTTTTTCTCATGTGATTAACAACTCCTTTAATAAAATGAAATAAAACCATGCCCCGGATTTTCTGCATACAGTAAAGCTGTTTGAGCAAAGAAGTCAGCTACTGTCACATTCGTGCTATGCCTCTTGGAAGTTTCCCAAAATAAAACATATCACTTAGAGGAAAGTCAGGATCATCTATCGGCTCTCTCTGTGTGCCGTCTATGTTAAATTTAACAAGTAATTCGATTAAAACAGGAGGATAGATAGTAAATCCACAGTCTGTAAATTCTAAGCCTTCTTTGAATTGGTACTCTATAGCCTCGATGATTCTGCGCCGCAATAAAGCTCGTAATTTAAAACTATTTTGCAATTTCTCACTGTCTCGTAATTTCTCACTGTCAGTAAGTCCATCTAGAAAATTGTCTTTTCCTGTAGTGTCCATTTAATAACTCCTTTAATAAAATGAAATAAAACTACACACACAATCAATCCTATATTAGTGTGTGTCTTTGTTTTTTCTTTTGCGTACACATAATAATAAGAATTCTCTTTCTCCTTCTCCTTCTCTTTCTCTTTCTCTTAGCTATTGTTTTAAATAATAGTACCCTATTGAATGAAAACAATAGTATCTATTGAATGAAAACAATAGTATCTATTGTTTTAAAAATCTTTAAACCTACAAAGAAACTGATCGCTTTCATCTAGATGACTACACCACCGCATAGCATCCTCTCCACCTAAAAACTTATCTGGAAGTATCCCTGTAATAAATTGACAAGGATCGGGTGAAATATATCTAGATTCATAATATCCATTTCTAACGGCATAACAGACATTTCTCAAAATCTTGTATAATTCTTTCTCTGTATAAGGGCAGGTATCCCAGAATCGTTTCCAGAGTGTCTCATCCTTAATCCTAGGATACTTAGAAAACGGCGAGCCCATGCCTTCCCAACAATTCATAAATATTTCTTCTTTACGGGAAATAATGCGATCATCGTTTAATCCTTTTTTTTTAAGGCATTTTGATTGCCCTTCGGAGGCCCGCTGTTTCCTCTTGCTTTTTTCCCACCTATTGAACCTTCAATTTTTCTTTTATTTGAAGCATCTATATATGGCAAAGATAAATCAAACATTGCTCTCTCTATGCCATTAAATTCAGTTTTAATACTGTAATAAGCATAATTACTCAAAGCACGGACAATCTTTCCATATTGCTCATCAGATAACCCGCATTTTTCAGCTGTTTCATGCCACTGCTTGAAAAGAGTCAAAGTTACAATTTCATGTTCTTCACTGTCTGCTATATAGCCTTCGGAAGGGTTTATATTTTCATTCATTGGCCTCTCCCAGCTCTATTAGTTCTTTAATTAGCTTGTCTAATTCGGCATCCTTTTCTTTTATTTGCCTGTCTAATTCAGCAATTTTATTGATATATATATAATTCGTTATAAGCAATGCTTTTTGTAAGTCATATGTTTCTTTGTCATGTGTATTTCGCATTGCTTTTAATAATGCACAATGCAGATAAATAGGGTTTCGTAATAAAATATCAATTTTGTCCATGCTTTATCTCCCGGTTATCATAATGGATTTGGTTTTCTCAATTCTGAATGCAGGAAGGGTATCTCTGAATGATATAATCAAGGAAACACTTCCAAAACTAATGCCCTGCATTTCATTTTTCAGTTCATTTATTACTGAAAGAGGGATATTGTTGATATGAGTTTTATGTGATACGTTGGGACTGTCATTGTTGCCCCGGACGGATTCAGTCTGCCGGGGTTTTTTCATTTTCTACCCTCATAATCTGCAGCCTGCCTGTTTCTGAAAACATAAGCCTCAAGATCACTCGGCTTGAAATAAATCCTCCTGCCACCCGGCCTGTAAAACGGGATTTTTTTGTTGCCAATTAATTTGTAAATATAAGATTTCTTTAATTTCAGAAATTGTGCCGCTTCATCTACAGTTAACACTACTTTTTCCATTCTTATCTTCTCCTTTAGCATATAAATCAAGCTTTATATGGCATTAATTGAAGTATACTTGATAATGTTTTAAGTGCGAGAAGACAAATTTAACAATTTTTTTTATTAATATTTTGAATTATGTGAATTATGTGCATATGTGTGAATAATTTCTATACAGTCATTTTTTACATTCATTTTTGTCTACCGGTTAATAATTTTCTTAATTTTATCTATGGCTGTTTTTTTATTATCAACACATTCACCTTCAGCTTCATCTATGAACTTCTTTATATTATTAAAAAGTAAGGAAGTCTTGCGACATTGAATAAGGAATGTTTTCAGTTCTTTGAAGTTTTTTGATGGTATTTTATTATGATATTTATTTGCAAGTTTGCTTAAATTCCTTTTGTTTTTTCCAAAGACTTTTGCAATCGGTTCCCAAAAGCCTCCGGGAATGCGTTCATTGCATAACTTAATCGATTTGAAATATTGCGCCAAGCTTGCATCTTCCTCTGTCCATTCGTAATTATTATATGCAATGCGTTTTATTGTGCCTCTTTCCAAAAGAAAACTAAAATCTTCACGGAATTCAGGATAGAATTCAAAGCAGCGTGTTATATCTTCTTGTTTGTTCATCCCTTCTCTTCCTAATATTAAATTCTGCAGATTTGCTTCAAACAGGCCTCAGCCTATATCCGGATACGTCTTAGACAATCCGATGCGTTCTAGGGCCCTTCTCGCACGTCTGAGAGGGTATTTATACAACATCCCTGAACTTCAAAATATTGCCGAAAACCTCTGCGCCCACTCTTCCGACTTCCTCAAGATTCTCTGCGATTATGTGATCAGCATACGCATCATAAACTGCCCTGCTTTTATGGCCTGTGACTCGGCTCACCTGATCAGCTGTCATGCGATCAGCCATCCGTGCTGCGTAATAATGCCGCCAAGAATGAAAAACAATTCCACGCTCCTTCGCATCAATCCCTATTCCTGCAAGGGCATCTTGTAAGCCGTCAAGTAAAACGCTGCTGTCTATCGGCTTATCTGTAAGGCTGCCATAGAAAATAAATCCTTCAGGCCCGTATGGATTGTCCCGGGCAAGCTCCAGCAGTTTGCCCCGGACTTCAGGCAGCAATGGAACTCTCCTAGCCTCTCCGTTCTTAGGAGATTTAAGGCCGTCATAGGCGGAATAGGAATGGCGAACATTCAAGGCTCGTTCTCCTATGTCCTCTTGTTTCAAAGCAAGGACTTCGCCTGTTCTCATGCCTGTAGTACAAGCTAAAAGAGAAGCAGCATAAGCCCTCTTGTCTTTCCACTTAGATGCAAATAATGCCTGTGCTTCCAGCGGAGTTAATACTCCACGCTTCTTTGACTCTCCCGAAAAGTTTACAAGGCCGATTGTCGGATCAGCTGCTATAAGGCCCTCCCTGAAAGCCCATGAAAGGCAAGTAGTACCTACAGTCATAATTTTATTGATTGACGCAGGTGCAAGGCCGTTGTCGGCAAGAGACAATGAAAACTCCTTTAAATCCTGCCTTGTTATGCTGTTAAGGCTTTTGTTTATAAAAGCAGGCTCCCAGTAACGGCGGAAGCGGCTCATGCTTTCATAGCAATGCCGTTTCCCTATGCTGTGCCCATGCGCCAGCTTCTCACGGATATAAGGTGAAGCTTCATAGTCCCAGAATTCTTCAAGGAATCGGACAAAAGAAACTGTACCCTTACCTGACTTCACTGCAGCGATATCAATGAGCCCTCTGTCCTTTAATTCACGGACAATCCTCAAGGCATCATCCGCATCAAGATCAGTTTTTCGCATGGCACGGAGAATACTCTCAATCCCTGCAGCCGCTTCCAGAGTCCGGGGCTTCCGTATCCTGCCCGTTGGTATACCCGATTTAAGCCATTCTGCAATTTTCAGCAGAGCTTCATCACGGCTTTTCGTACCGGTTGATTTCGCAGTGAGCTTAAGCCCTGTCTCCGGGTTTACAAGCTCCGCATAAAAAATGCCGTTGTTTCTCTTATGCAAATAATACCTGCGCATTATCTCCTCCTCTCTTGAAAGAGCTTTTCTACATTTTTTCTCATTGAAAAAATGCTTTCTCACTCTTTTTCTCATTGGACTTAGAGTTAAAACGCCGGTTCTTCCGGTAGCCTTAGCTATTTCCTTATTCCATAAAGATTTAAAATTGAGCCGCGCTGGATTCGAACCACCGACCCACGCCTTAAAAGGGCGTTGCTCTACCTACTGAGCTAGCGGCCCGACACAATATATTGTATAGAAGCATAATTAGTTTAAGCACGTCAAGTGCTTAGCTACTGCGTCAATATGCCCTTTCCCCGGGTGAAGTATTTTGCATCTGATAAGGCTCCCCGGTTTTGGAGCCTCCCCTGCTTCAGTTTTTATTAGCAGTTTAAGGTAATTCTCAGAAATTCCCTGCACAGAGCCCCCCGGTAAAGCACTCTGTCGTGATTCTTCGACTATAACCTCGACTTCCTTCCCCCGGAAGCGCGCAATATACTCAGAACGGCCCTTCCGGGCGAGCTCTGTTAATATTCCGACACGATCACCTGCCTCCCTCTCGCTCACCTTTTTAGGAAGAGCTGCGGCTGCAGTCCCCGGACGGGGCGAAAAGGGAAATGCATGTATCCATGAAAAGCCGATTTCCTCACATAATTTAAAGGTTTCAAGGAAATCCTCTTCGGTTTCACCCGGAAATCCCGTAATAATATCACAGGCAAGGAAGGGGGCATCCCTAAGATTGCGCAGTCTTGCTGCAGCTTTCCTAATATCAAACGGGTCCCTACCCATTTCCTTTAGGATTTTCCGGCTTCCTGACTGCACGGAAAGGTGAAAATGAGGTCTAATTCGATTATTAGTGATAACTTCATAAAAATCTTCTGTCAGAGCTTCCGGTTCTATGGAAGAAAGCCTTAACCTGATCGACTCGGTACCTTCAAGTAGGGCATTAAGAAGACCCGGGAGCCCTCCATATTTTGGATCATTATATTGAGAAATATTCACCCCTGTAAGGACAGCTTCAGCGTAGCCGCGCTTTTCAAGAGCTATTAACTCACTCAAAGCTTCCTCTGTACCAAGGCTCCGACTCTTCCCCCTTGCAAGACTCACACGGCAATAACTGCAATTATTATCGCAGCCATCCTGGATTTTTAAGAAAGCTCTTACATGGGAAGAGAAATTAATCGGTTTAAAGCGGAAGCTTCCGTCGATTTTGCCTTCACTAAGGACTTCACTTTCAGACCCCCTATCAGCCCAACGAGTTAAAAGAGCCGAAAGAAATGAGCCCTGCTCACTTCCGTCTCTAACCACAGCTTCGGCTATAATATCCGGCAAATCCAGAAGGCTATCCTTATCATCGCCCGAGACTAGAAAAACCCTTCCCTCTCCCTCTTTTTTAATTGAAGCAAGTGCCGGTTTTTCCATTTGAACATAGCATCCTGTTATAATTAAAAAGGAATCAGGGAAATCCCTTAACACCTTTCGGATTATACGTCTTGCCTTTTGCTCCGCCATTGATGTAACAGTACAGGTATTGAGTATCCTTATCGTCGAATTATCACTATTCCAGAAAGTTTGAGTTAAGCCTTTTCGGGAAAAGGAATCTGCAATTGCTTCGGTTTCCAGTTGATTTAACTTACAGCCAAGGGTATGAACAGAAAAAAACATCGATATAGATTGGCTAAAGGCGGGCGAGCACAGACCTGACCCGCTCAAGGCCCATTTGTGCATCTGTGAGCCGGGGGTTTAAGGTAAGGGCCCTCTCGTAGGCTGCGACAGCCTCCTGCAAATCGCCTGCATTCTCCCTTGCATAGGCAAGGCGCGACCACCAGGTTGCATTACCCGGTATCCAATGAACTGCCGTTGTAAGGGCTATGTCTGCATGCCGAAAGCGGCCGAGGCGAATATTAATTTCCCCGATATAATAGTAGGCAATATCTACCCGCACTCCCTCAGGCGCAAGGTAAATATATTCCTGAAAAAACTGGAGAGCTTCATTATTTTGCCCAAGAAAATAAGAAATTTCTCCCAGGGTAAGGGTAATTCTAAGGTCATAACGACTTATTCTTCTGCCCGACAGGGCATAATCCATAGCCTCCGAATATCTACCAAGCCTCATCAAACTCCAAGTTATTACGACATGAGACTCGAGGTTATTCGGATTTGCCGCAATTTCATCCCTGCAAATTTCTATTGAACGAAGATAGTTTCCATTCCTGAACTCTTGAAGGGCATCGGGGGTAGTTTGAGCAAGCAAGGGCAGAGTACAGAGAAAAAAAATGATAATTCGCAGGTTTGAAGAACCTCTCATTTTCCCGGGGCCTTCTCTGTCATGGTACAGCGGCCGTTAAAGGTGCATCCGGTCTCCATGAAAATTTCAGGCGCCTTAACATTCCCTACAAGCTTTCCTGTAATTGTTACTTCAACCTTATCCGTAGCAATTACATCACCCTTTACAGAGCCCCGGATTATAACCCTCGGCGCATTAATATTCGCCTCCACCACAGCCTGTTCATCCACAACAAGAAGCCCGCCTGCAACTATATTCCCCGAAAACCTTCCCCTTATAAGAAAAGGTTTTTCAAAGTTTAGAGTGCCCGTAAAGTCTATGTCCTCGGATAGAATGGTGTCAAAGTCCTCATCTTCCATCATATCACTATGTAAATCTGCCATATCTTTAAATTAGCTCTTACAGAAAAGAAAATCAAGTAGACGGTCTAATGCTTTTTTCTTTCCTGAGCTTCAACAGAGCCTTTGCCTGCTGTGCTAATTTATCGTGATTCTCCTCCTTAAAAGAGTAGCATCATGTAAGCGATTTGAAGTTGGACTTCGCGGAGTCAAGGAATGATTGTAGTAAATATAGAACTCTTTTCCTGTAAGCCTTGGATCATCACCAAGGCCAATAATGGATGTGTGAAACAGATCCGGCCTTTCATCAGATATGCGTACTCGCCTGCTCCATGTTATTCCATCTACTGATGTACTAAGATACATATTAGTAGTAGTATTACTATCGTATTGAACAGATAACATAATAAACTGATTTATGTATGTATTATATGATACATCAATCATTCCATTATTCAGATTGTTTCCTAAAGGTGTAGACCTCCCACCCAAACCATTTTCAGTAAAGCTGCCATTATAGTATTTGTGAAAAACCGGAGCTGTATTATTTTTTACTGCAGTGGCAATATCAGCTATGCTTGCTCTGGCAACAGAAATAAACCTAGTCATATAATCATGCGGGCTGTTAAAGTCACAAAAGTACATATACATATAGCCATCATAAACAGCAAATGCGGGACTCATCATTTCTACCGGCAGCAGCGTAACAGTGCGGACTTCGTCAAATGACACATGGGTGGTTAAAATCAAACCTAAATCTCGAAAATTAACAAAATCACCACGTCTGTTTTTTGTAGTGGACACGGCAACCCCGAGCATTGAGTTAAATTCCCGCCAGTTACCTGCGTGGTATGTTTCGCCGCGATAGAATAGAAGCAGTGTATCTTCATCAAGCCTGTAAACAGGCCCGCCTGACATATAATCCAAATTTCTGGTTCTAGGGCTTAAAATGCGAAAATTACGATTGTTTCTTTGACCAAGATTGTCCAATGTTCCTACTGACATATTACTGATAGGACCATCTGATATATAAAAAGTATAGGTTCCATCGCCTTTATTAACAGCACCTATTATACTGTCAGGCCACCAGCGAAGGTTTCTTCTGAGCCTTTCTGCTGCTGTAATAATTACTTCACTTGAACTAATAGAAAACTCTGTTTGCCCTACAGTAAAAACCCTGTCAGGAGCAGTATCAGTTGGAGTAGGAACAGGCGCAGTGCTACAGCCAAATACAACAAAGAGCAAGATAGACAAAGAAAACAGGGTTATTTGCTTCATGATTGAACCTGAAATTTCTGATATTTGATCTGACATTGCCCTATACCTCCATAATTATACATAATGTGCCATGATCTATATTTAATCAAGTTAAATCTTTTCATGAAAAATATATTAAAAGGTGAAGATGAAATATATGCTATAATAGGATTTGATACTACTGCAAATCCAATAGAAGTATTCTATAATTACATAGACGATGAAGTGATTAAAATATTTCATGCAATGGCCTTACGTGATAAAGTGGCAGCTCAAATGAACACATAGGAGGAAACATGCCTGATATGACCGATGAAGAATATGATGCTCTTGATGAGCGTCTGACCAGAACAGTCCCAACTCTAGGTCCCAATGGGACAGGTTTCTTTTCACGAAAGGGCTTTCAGGTGGTAGGCCTTGATGAAGAAACTGCTAAAATCCTCAATGCGAAGGCAGTATCCTCAGGAAAAACACCTTCAGAAATTGTTTCTTCCATGCTTCGCAAGGAATTATCCACCGTAAATCAATAGGCTCCCCCACCGCCTTGTCCCTGCCCTTAAAATCCGGTAATCTTCCTCCATGACATCAGATGAACTGCGCGAAAAATACATCAACTTCTTCCTGAAAAGGGGCCACGAGAGGATTCAAGGTAAGTCTCTTTTGCCTGAAAACGATCCAACAGTGCTCTTTACTACGGCAGGAATGCATCCTCTGGTTCCTTATCTCCTTGGGGAGGATCATCCGGCAGGAAAGAACCTTGTAAATTACCAAAAATGCATAAGAACAGGAGATATAGAGCAGGTGGGGAACTATAGTCACCTCACCTTTTTTGAAATGCTCGGGAACTGGTCCCTTGGTGAATACTTTAAAAAAGAAGCAATTGAAATGAGCTACGAGTTCCTTACCTCCCCCGAATGGCTTGGAATCCCTGCCGAAAAGCTTGGAATCACAGTTTTCGCAGGAGATGAGGATGCTCCAAGAGATGATGAGTCTGCCGCCGTATGGAGGAGCCTTGGAATCCCCGAAGATCGCATAAACTATCTCCCGAAAGCAGACAATTGGTGGGGCCCTGCAGGAAGCACAGGCCCCTGCGGCCCTGACTCGGAGATGTTCTATGACACAGGCAGGGACTCTTGCGGAGAAGAATGCAGACCCGGCTGCTCCTGCGGCAAGTGGCTTGAAATCTGGAACGATGTCTTCATGCAGTACAATAAAAATTCTGAAGGCAAATACGAGAGCCTGGTCAGGAAATGTGTGGATACCGGCATGGGCATAGAAAGGACTGTAACGATCCTTAACGGGAAGAAGTCCGTTTATGAAACCGATGTTTTTATCGATATAGTTGCAGCAGTCGAGAAGGCAACCTCAAGCACCTATGGCAAAGATGACGAAATAGATAAATCTATTAGAATTATAAGTGATCATATAAGGGCAGCAACAATTGTTCTTGGAGATACTAGGGCTGTAACTCCGTCAAATGTCGGTGCAGGCTATGTTCTAAGGCGTCTTATACGGCGGGCGGTTCGTCACGGGAGGAAGCTCGCAGGAGAGGCCGTACCTTTTCCCCTGCTCTCCCCCATTGCAGAAGTTGCTGTTGAAAAGCTAAAAGGGCCATACCCTGAGATTATCGAGAATACTTCCCGAATAAGGGATGAACTGGATAAGGAAGAGAAGAAGTTCCTTGAAACCTTAACGAAGGGGGAACATGAGTTTGAGAAACTTCTCCCGAACCTCTTAAAAAATCCGCAGAAGATAATGAGCGGCCGCTTAGCCTTTAAACTCTACGACACCTACGGATTCCCAATAGAGCTCACAGAAGAACTTGCAGGTGAAAACGGCCTATCAATTAACCGTGAAGAGTTCGAAGAGGCCTTCAGGAAGCACCAAGAGCTTTCCCGTGCAGGCGGAGATCAGGTTTTCAAGGGAGGCCTTGCGGACAATAGCGAGATTGTCACAAAGTACCACACAGCGACCCATCTCCTGCACAAGGCCCTAAGGGTGGTCCTTGGGGACCATGTTGCACAGAAGGGCTCAAACATCACCGCGGAGAGGCTTCGCTTTGACTTCTCACACGGTGCACCCATGACAGGTGAAGAGATTAAAAGAGTGCAGGACCTTGTAAACGAGCAGATAGGCAAAAAACTTCCTGTAAGTATGGAAATAATGGAACTTGAAAAGGCATTAGCCGAAGGAGCAATAGCTTTTTTCGGAGAAAAGTACGAAGAGCGGGTTAAGGTTTACAGCATAGGGCAAAAGGGAGAAGAGTTTACGAAGGAGCTCTGCGGTGGACCCCATGTTGAAAATACCGGGAGCCTTGGAAAATTTTCAATCCAAAAAGAGCAGTCATCTTCGGCAGGAGTACGCCGAATTAGGGCTGTACTTGTTACATAGTATGCTATACTTTTGTTATATATTTATCGTAAGATAATATAAGGAATAATATATGAAGAAATTACTTATCTCTGCTCTGCTCCTGCTCCTAACGGGCATTACAGCTTTCGCCCAGGCAGACTTACAGCCTGTGGCAACCGTTCGCCTTACAAGAAGCGAACCGATAACCGTAAGGCAGTTAAGACAAGAGCTAGATTTACTTGTATGGCAAAATTTCAGAGCCCAGTTTGGCAGAAACCCGACAGCTGCAGAGGTCAGCAGGGAAGTGCAAAATATCGGGTTGGCTGACAGGCGCATGGTTTTGGATATGATGATAAACCAGAGACTTGTCCTGCAAGCCGCTGAAAGAGACCGGATAATATTCACAGACAACGAGCTGAACCAAAACATTAACATGCTTAGAGCACAAATGGCCCAGGACCTGGGCCGCCAACCAACCGAGGAGGAGTTTGCAACCGCCGTAAGAAATGAAACAGGCCAGGATTTGCCTGCCTTTAGGGAAAGCTTTAGGCGGCAGTCTATTTTTAACAGATACCTTATGACAGCAAAGGCAGACCTGTTTAATAATATCCAACAGCCATCCGATGCTGAAATTGTAAACTTCTATAATCTGTCAAGAGCGGATTTTATAAGACCCGAAACAGTGCGATATACGATGATTCAAGTTCCTTACGGACCTGATGCCGCTTCAAGAGCAAGGGCGAGAGAGATGGCGGACAGACTCAATAGGGAAATCGGAAATAACTCTACCCGCTTCGATGAAGCTGTTCTAAGGGGACAGGCACCAAATTCAGGCTATATGGCAGGGGACGCAGGTTATCTGCCAAGGAACCACATGGCCCAGCAGATGGCAGGGGTCGAGTTCATGAACACGGCATTTACCCTAAGGCAGGGAGAGGTATCAGGCCTTATAGAGGGTATCCCGGGTTTCCAGATCATTAAAGTTACCGAAACCTTACCTCAAGCAGCTTTGGGACTGGATGATATAATGGATCCGGGCTCAAGGACCACCGTAAGGCAATTTATTGCTCAATCCATGCTGCAGCAGAGACAGCAGGAAACATTAATGAGGGCCACCCAGGAGCTTTTTGCCGAGCTGCGAGAGGGGAATCCCTTTCAGATAATGGAGCAAAACCTTAACTTTTAAGAGTAATACATGGCATCACGCAGAAAAGGGAGGATTCTTGCATTTCAGGCCCTATACTCATGGGACGTAAACAAAAGCGAATCTGCGTCCATCCCCCAAGGTTTAATTGACTTCTCCTGGGCAAAGCAGCCAATTGATGAGCAGACCCTCACATTCTCCCGTCTGCTTTTAACAGGCACTATAGAGAATATCAATGCAGTAGATGATATGATAAAAAGGCATTTACAGAATTGGGAGATTGAAAGATTGAATAGAGTCGATCTTGCGATTATCAGAATGAGCACATATACACTCATGTTCCAGTCTGATATGCCCCCTTCCATAATAATCGACGAAGCTGTGGACATATCAAAGGAGTTTGGCACTGACGATTCTTACCGCTTTGTTAACGGAGTGCTCGACAGTATAAAGAAGACACTTTTACCGGGGGAAAGCACATGAAGATTAAAATGAGCCCCATAAGGATAGTCAGTGTGGTGGGCCTTTGCCTGCTTCTGGTACTAGTCTGGGGTCTTGTATTCTTTACAGTGATCTGGGACGGCCCGATTCGCAGGACCGAAGAGAACTTCTCACGAAGCCTAAGGGAATACGATCAATTCAACCCCGAAAGACATATTCTTGCAGGAGAGGACCCGAGAGAAATAATGCGGAGGCTCAACAATCTGCAACGACTGGTTTACTCTGCAGAAGAACAGCTCTCAGTAATAAAAAGGTATAGGACCCTTGCCGGCATAGACCGAAGTTTTATATCTGCGTATAGGGATGCAGCCAAAAGTGCAAGCGAAGCCTTTCCATACTCTGCACCCATAGCAGCAATAGCCGCAGACGCCCTGATTTTCGATGACTCTCCGATAACACCTGAGATTCGAACCGATTTACTAAACTATTCGTCTATAATTTCCCAGAATCAATTGGGTTTACTTCAATTGAGCATGCTGATTCTTGCAGGGAGCCTTGATGATCCTGCAGTTGCCGCAGACCTGCCTTCAATAGTGCAGATACTTTCCATGGATTTTCCCCTCCTGCCTCTAAACGCCCAAAGGGAGCTGCAAACCTATAACTTCCTCTTAAGAGCTTATAATTCTGATACAGGCGGAGCGATGGCAGCTCTTAATAATATTTTAACAGGTAATTTTGATGATAGAATCGCCCGCATGGGAGCAGAGTTCTTTTTTGATAACGGGAGTTATATGAGGGCTGCAGAGCTTTTCATTCACCTTGGAGGGGAAAGAGACCTTGCAAGAGCTGCAGATGCCTATGTCTATGCGGGGGAAATACAGGCTGCAAGGAATATCTGGCTTGCCCTTGGGAATTACTATAATCTTGCTTCAACCGCAGGGAGCCCTGAAGAAGAACTCCAATGGCTTGAGAGGGTCTTCTCCCAAAGGGTTCTTTCGCTCAGGTCGGGGGGAGGACAGGGAGTGGAAGACCGAATTGGACTTTACAGTATAATTCGATATACAAGACTCCTTGACCAAGAGCGAAGCATTGCCATTTTGCAAGAGTTCGAAGGTACTCCCCTTTTGGACCTGGAAATGCTGTACAGAAATATGGAAAATTGGCCTCCAACAAGAATAAACTCTGAAATCTGGATGCTAATAAACCGTCATACAGACAGCGAGGAACTATATGAATGGGCCGCATGGTACTTTGACTTCCAAAGACAGTATCAGGAGAATATCCTATTGCTAAGAAATGCTCAAAGGCTTGGAATGAGCGGCCAATGGTTAAATACCCACAGAGGCCTTGCCCTTATCAGGGAGGGCAGAACTGCCGAGGGAGAGAGGTTTTTCCTTGAAGGAGGAGGACTCTGGCACCATTATGCGAACCTTGGCCTGATGCAGGAGGGCCGCGGAAACATCTCTGCCGCACTTGAATACTACCGCCTCGCCTCTGCCCATGTAAGTCATAGGCAGCAACAAGCAAGACTGCAATTATATATCAGCCGCTGTTTTAATGCCCTGGGAAGGGAGGCAGAAGGCCGCCGTGCTATTGAGCAGGCATACGAGCTTGATCCGGATAATATAATTATACGGAGGGAGTTTACAAGGCTATGAATGCAAGCACGGCAAAGGAATATATTCATGGACTTATTACCTCCCTAAAACTAACTGAGAAAGACATAAGCCGCTTGGAAGCAGACGAGAAAAAATGGAGGGATCGAGCAGAGCTTGCCCGCAATAAGGGAGAGGCAAGCCTCTCATTGGAAGCAGAAAAAGAAGCAAACCAAGTAAGTAATCGTCTGGATAAACTTCGCGAAGAAGAACATTCCATCCAAGCCGAGATAAAAACCATCCGCTCGCAACTCCCCGGCATTGCCGCAAGGGAGAGGAGCATAGACAATGATCTTCTTGAGCAGCAGCTTTTATTATCACTTTGGAATAGCGAAGAAGAAGCAATGTCAAGCAGGGCATTCCAAAAACTCGAAAAGGAAAAGACGGCAGAGGAAGAGCTGAATGCACTCAAGGCTAAAATGAAAGAGCGGGAAAACAAGAGTTGAAAGTAGAACAGGAAGGCCGTGAAAGCGCCGCCATGGTTAAACACGGCTCCATACTCTCCCTTCTAACCCTTGTATCACGCGTCTTGGGTCTTTTAAGGGAAATGACAAAGGCCGCCTTCCTTGGAACCACGGCCCTCTCCGATGCCTTCTCCGTGGCCTTCATGATCCCAAACCTCTTTAGAAGGCTTTTCGCAGAGGGCTCAATAGCCGTAGCCTTCATCCCAACCTTTAAAGAATACCTCCTGGAAAGCAATAGGGAGAAAACAAAGGAATTCCTCTCCTGCTTTCTTACCTTTTTAAGCTTCTTTGTAACAATAACTGTAATAATCGGAATCATCCTCTGCCCCCTAATAATACGTCTCTTTGGCCTTGAGGATTTCAACGAAACTGTTTTTCTTACAAGACTTATGTTTCCCTTTCTCGCCTTCATTTCAATTGCAGCTTTTTTTCAAGGGATACTTAATAGTCTAAAGATCTTTACCCCATCGGGCTTTGCTCCAATACTGCTTAACTTAATCACAATAATCTGTGCCTATACCCTTAGCCCGCATACCCAAAACCCTGCAAGGGCAATGGCGATTGGCGTTATTATTGGCGGAATAATGGAAGCAGCGATTCAACTGCCCTTCATTTTAAGACATAAGAGTAAAATCCGCTTCTTTCTTACAGGGTTAAAAAAAGCGATAAATAATCCCGGAACAAGGAAAATCCTCCGCCTTATTGGGCCGACTATAATCGGAATGGCCGCTTATCAGATTAATGATCTTGTTTCAACAGCTCTTGCAGGGAATGCAGGGGAAGGCGTAGTTTCAAGCCTTCAATACTCACTGCGGCTTCAGGAGCTCATGCTCGGGATCTTCGCAGTGTCCATAGGGACTGTCCTTTTACCCGATCTTGCAGGTCATGCAAAGACCGGAAACAAAGAAATGTACAATAGGCGCCTCCTTTCTGCGATGAATATCATCACTTTAATAACAATCCCTATAACCTTTTTTGCCCTCTCCCAAGGAGAAACCCTAATCCGACTGCTCTTCCAAACAAGGCTCTTTGATGAGCAATCGGTCACACTGACCCTTGCGGCATTCACCTTCCACATGCCCGGCCTCTTTTTCATAGCTCTAAACCGTATACTTGCCCCTGCATTTTATGCTCAAAGTGATACAAAATCACCGACCTTTGCAGGAATCATATCTTTTATAGTAAACATCGCCCTTGCCTCAATACTTGTTTCATCGTATAAGGGCAGCGGCATAGCAATTGCCCTTTCTATTGCAAGTGCGGTGAATACCGGAGCACTTTTTTACTTTTTAAGGAAAAAAGCCTTCATTAATGCGGCTCTCATCTTAAAATCCGGCCTATTTTATGCCATAAAAATCATTTTTTTCTCGGCAATTGCAATAATTCCAATAACTTTTTTAACTCCGCTATTCCTTGAAGCCTTCAGTGGCAGGGGCCGCTTTATTTCAAGCGGATTACCTCTTCTATTGAATTTAAGCATTTTTATGATGATAGGCATCTTCCTCCTTGCCATCACAAAGGACAATCAGCTAAGGGGGATAATTAGAATTATACGTGACAGGAAACCGAAAATTCCCTAACAAAAATCCGAAAATCCATGTATACTTAAAAAAGAGGAGATTCTATGTCAGATTTAAGTAAATTTAATTTCACTCAGGAAATATCAGAACTTTTGGCAAAGTGCAAGAAAGTTATAGTCCCCAAAAAACGTGAGGAGCTTGTAACTCTGGCCCTCGGGGGCGATGATGCCCTGAGTTTCGATGTAAGTTATGAAACAAAAGGGAAACCCTTCAAGGAAGCAACCGTTGTGCGCTGCAAGAATGGAGCAGTCGTGAACTATACAGAAGACTATATGCGCCGCCGTGATCCCGATTGCCTTATAGTGGCAGATGATCTCCCGACAGATAAACCGCGGTTTAAGGAAAAGTTTAACTCGGATTTTGCCAACCTGCGCGCAGATACCTTTGAATGGCTAAAAAAACAGGAACTCCTTATAATGCCCTTTTATGCAGGAGGAGAAGAATACGGCACCGAGGCCCTGCTTGTCGCACCCCTTAATGCCGCTTTCTTTGCCTGCGGTCTAGCCTCATTACAGCATTTTGTTAATATCGATGAGTATGCAGGTGATGAGTTTAAACCGAAAGTCGTAATTTATCTTGCACCCCCATACAGGCATACCCACTTTGACGGAAAGCAGATAGTCGTGCATAACCGCCTGGAAGAAATGTATGAAATGTTCTCCTATAACCTATATCCGGGCCCAAGCGCGAAAAAAGGCGTATACGGAGTATTACTCAATATAGGCGAGAAGGAAGATTGGGTTACCGTACATGCCTCTGCCGTAAAGGTTATTACCCCTTACGAGAACGAAATAGTGATAATGCACGAAGGCGCTTCCGGCGGGGGAAAAAGCGAGATGGGCGAGCAGATCCACAGGGAACCTGATGGTAAAATTGCCGTTGGGCAGAACCTTACCACAATGCAGAAATTCTACATAAGCCTTGCCGAGCCCTGTCAGCTCCGCCCGATAGCAGACGACATGGCCCTTTGCCATCCGAAAATGCAGAATGACAGTCAGAAGCTCGTAATCCAGGACGCAGAGGACGGCTGGTTCCTAAGGGTAGATAATATCCCCGAATACGGAACAGAGCCAATATACGAAAAGATCTGCACCCACCCATCTGAACCCCTTGTTTTTATCAACCTGGACGGGGTGCCCAATGCAACCTGTCTAATCTGGGAGCATACGATGGACTCTACAGGGAAACCCTGCCCGAACCCCCGCGTCATTATGCCAAGGCGCCTGATTCCGGACGTGGTAAACGGCCCCGTAGAAGTTGACGTGCGTTCCTTTGGGGTGCGCACCCCGCCCTGCACCGCAGCCCGCCCCACATACGGGATCATCGGCCTAATGCACATACTGCCCCCCGCCCTTGCCTGGCTCTGGCGCCTTGCCGCTCCCCGCGGTCATAATAACCCCAGCATAATCCAAACCGAGGGCATGACGAGTGAGGGCATTGGTTCCTACGGACCATTCCTTACAGGGAAGGCTGTGACCCATGCAAACCTCATCCTTAAACAAATAATCAACTCGCCTGCAACCCGCTATGTCCTTATTCCGAACCAGCATATCGGCTGTAATAAGGTCGGCTTCATGCCCCAGTGGATTGCAAGGGAGTATATTGCGCGCAGGGGCAGTGCAAAGTTTAAGCCCGAGCATCTGGTGCCTGCACGCTCAAACCTCCTCGGCCTCAGCCTTGAAAACATGAAGATCGACGGTCAATACATTCCCAAGGCCTTCCTTCAGCCGGAAATACAGGCAGAAGTGGGAATTGAAGGTTATGATAAGGGAGCTGAGATGCTTAAGGAGTTCTTTAATGCTGAGATTTCCAAGTACAATACTTCTGAGCTAAGCCCCCTCGGGAAGCAGATAATTAACTGCTGCCTTACAGATGGCTCAGTGGAGGATTATTTAAGACTTGTGCCCATGCGGTTTTAATCGCATAGGCACAGGGAAGTCTTATTTTTTGATATTATAGAAAGCCTTTCTGCCTGCGTATTCTGCCATGCCTTCAAGCTCGCCTTCGATGCGGAGGAGCTGATTGTACTTGCATACGCGGTCTGTGCGGCTCATGGAACCGGTCTTAATCTGGCCGGTTTCAAGGGCTACAACAAGGTCTGCAATAAAGGCATCTTCGGTTTCACCTGATCTATGGGAGATAATCGCAGTATAACCTGCCCTCTTTGCCATTTCCACAGCCTCATAAGTCTCGGTTAATGTGCCAATCTGATTCACCTTTACGAGGATACTGTTACATGCACTCATTGCAATGCCTTTCTCAAGGCGCTTGGTATTTGTAACAAAGAAGTCGTCACCTACGATCTGGATTTTCGAGCCAAGGGTCTTTGTGAGCTTCACATAACCGTCCCAGTCATCCTGATCGAGTGCATCTTCAATGGAGATAATCGGGTATTTATTCACCCAGCCGGTGAAAATATCGATCATTTCGTCGGTGCTGAAGAGTTTACCCGGGTTGGACTTCCAGAACTTGTATCCCTTCTTCTCACCCTCGTCAAAGAGCTCAGAGCTTGCACAGTCAAGGGCTATTCCGAACTGCTCACCGGGCTTATAACCTGCCTTTTCGATGGCCTTCATAATATAGTCAAGAGCTTCCTCGTTGCCGATATCCGGAGCAAAGCCGCCTTCATCACCAACTGCCGTATTCTTGCCTGCATCGTGCAGGAGTTTCTTTAGACTATGGAAAACCTCTGCAGTCCAACGAACAGCCTCCCTGAAGCATTCTGCGCCAACCGGCATTACCATGAATTCCTGGAAATCCACCTTATTATCTGCATGCTTACCGCCATTAATGATATTTGCCATCGGGACAGGCAGTAAATTTGAATGGAAAGCCCCAAGGTATCTATAAAGGGGAATGCCAAGATAGTCTGCTGCGGCTCTTGCAGTTGCCATGGACACTCCAAGAATGGCATTCGCACCAAGTTTGCCCTTATTATCGGTTCCGTCAAGAGCTATCATACTCCTGTCAAGATTAACCTGCTCAAGGGCATCCATGCCCTGAACTTCCGGCCCGATGATATTGTTGACATTGTCCACGGCCTTTAGAACGCCTCTTCCAAGATAACGTGCCTTATCTCCGTCACGGAGCTCAACAGCCTCGTAAATGCCGGTGGATGCTCCTGAGGGAACTGCTGCCCTCCCCATGGAACCGTCTTCAAGGAAAACATCAACTTCTACAGTCGGATTTCCCCTGGAATCGATAATCTCTCTTGCTTCTACATATTCAATAATACTCATCACTGTCCTCCATTAATGATTCATTCTAAACCGGCTTGGGAAAAATTACAATTGTGTTTTTATTGAATTTTATGCAACAAAACGTCTTGCCGCTGCAAGGAAGGCGCCAATCAGGGCAGGGTCGAATTGGATGCCACCGCTGTCACTTATGATTTTCACAGCTTCATCGTGGGAATATGCCTTTTTATAGGGCCTTTCAGAAGTCAGGGCATCGTAGACATCCACGAGGGCCATAAGCCTCCCCTGAAGGGGAATACCCGGCCCCGATATACCCTTGGGATAGCCTGAACCATCCCATTTTTCATGATGGGTCCCTGCCATAATCTTTGCATGTATAAGGAATATGCTTTCCTTTGCGCTCATCTGTATTTTTTCAATAATTTTCTCGCCGAAGGAAGTATGCATCTTCATCTGCTCGAACTCTTCCTGTGTAAGGGGCCCCTGCTTCATCAAAATATTGTCCCTAATGGCGATTTTCCCGACATCATGTAGCTGGGCAGACTGGATAATCAGCCTTACATCCCAGGCCTCCATCTCTTCTTCATAGATTTTTTGTGCATACATCTCTTGTAAAAGGAGTTTTAAGAGGTGCTCCGTTCTTTCAATATGCCCCCCTGTAACGTCATCCCTATACTCCACAAGGTTACTCATGGTCCTCAAGATTGAGTTTTGCAGTTCAAGGACCTCCTCTGTTTTCTCATCAACTAGATGCTGGAGATTCTTATTCACATGCAGGAGCTCATTCTTCTGGGATTCCACAAGTACATGGACATCTACCCTTTTTAGAAGTAATTGAGGCGAAAAGGGCTTCGAGACATAGTCAACAGCTCCATGGACGAAACCTTCTAGCTCGCTATTTGTATCTGACTTTGCAGTAAGGAAAATTACAGGGATATGGGCTGTCTGCTCATTGTTTTTTAGGATTTTAATGGCCTCATAGCCATTCATCTCGGGCATCATGACATCAAGGAGGATGATATCCGGGATGGTTTTTTCAAGGAGTTGGAAGAGTTTTTCTGCGCTGGGTACTGTGAAGACATCATACTTGCCCATCAGAGTATTTCTGGCAAGTTTCAGGTTAATCGGGTTATCATCAACCAGAATAACCTTTTTTCTATCTTCTGACATTTACTGCACCCATAGTTAAATAATAACGAAAAAATCCTTGTTTGAAAAGCATCTATATATTAATTTTTCGTCATATCCTGTAACTTTGGAAGCTGGCTTTTTTTTGAAAATAAGAATAAAATACACTTATATATGAAAAGAATTATCATTATTTTGGCATTTTTTATTTTGACCCTGCCGGTTTATTCCCAGGGTCTGCCGGTTCCCCGTGTTCCTACTGTGGGTGTTTTACCATTCACTGCAGAAGGGGTGAGCGATGCAGAGGCAGCAGAGGCCACAAGGCTTATCATTGCCGAGATCAGCTCTTGGGGAGTTATGACGGTTTTGTCCGGAAATGATGCAAATAATGGAGAATACATAATACAGGGCAATATATCAAGGGAAGACGATCAAATCGTGATAAGGGCTTCTACAACCCTTAGAAGTACAGGAAGGGTGATAACAGAATCAAGGGAGAGGGCCGCAACCCTTGCAGGAATCCCGATTTTCACCTTTTGTGTAGAAGTTACTGAAAATATTCCCTTCCCGAACTTCCTTATAGGAAGATGGCAGTCCACTGTGGAGATGGCAGGGGGCCCTGTAAGCACAATCCTGGAGTTTAGGGCCGACAGAACTGTCAATGTCCTTCGCTACGATACCTGGGAGAGAGACGGCACCGACAGCCTCCTATATCAGGCCATAGGTGCGGGCACATATTCATACTTCCTAAACTTAAGAAGAACGGCAATCATTGATGGAAGACAAATTCAAACCGATGCTACTGCAGGGGTTCGCCTCATCCTTGAAGATGCCCTCCCCTATTATAGTTATTTAAGCGAGGATGGCCTAAGACTCCTATTTAATGAGGCAAGGACAAGCTTTGAAATAGTTGCAGGAGGCCTTCCCTTTGGAGATGATAGGGGCCCGGGTGATGACAGCTCAAGGAGGGTCTACTATACGACCTTCACTCAAGTCCCTATAACACCTGCTATAGCCCATTTCCCGGCTGAAGAT
>WRKT01000036.1 GCA_009777995.1 Treponema sp.
TTTTAACTACCATTTCCCAGGATCTTGGAGTAGAATAAGCAAATTCCCTCGCCTCTCCTGCAATACCGTCGGCAGGGAATGCGTTAAGGTAATCGGGGTTCTTTTTAACAAAGTCAACTACTAAAAGGCGATACCTTAATAATTTATCGACCTGCTCTTCTTCAGCGTTTATCTTACACTCTTCATAGTTCTTCCAACCTGAAACAAAGCCGTCCATAAAGAAATCTATGTCCATATCATAGAAGATGTGACAGAAACGATTCATCAAAGCAAGTGACATATTGTGGGTTCCCGTAATATTAATGTAGTTTCCTGCTGCTATCCTGAATATGGACTTTGGAATTTCAAATTCGCCGAATTGGCAATCCTGGATAATCGATAAAAGTGCAACCTGTATCATTGGGGAGCAGGTTGTAATTTCGTCGAAGAAAAGTATCCCGTTCGGATTATTCTTCATAATCCTTGCATACTTAGGCTCTGAGAATAATAATACCCGCTCCTCTGTATCCTTACCCGATAAATATGGAATGCCCGAAAAATCTGTAGGGTCCGACTTATTCCCCGACCTTATTTCAGTTGCCACCCCAAGAGTTTGGCCTAAAAAGTTGACGGTAGAAGTCTTTCCTCCTCCGGGATTTCCCCAGATCATGGCAGGAACCTTGGTATGATAGAGTCCGTATAAGAGCTTAAAAAGCTGATTTTTACTTTGGGTATAGGTCTTAATTTTCCCCACGATTCATATTACCCCTTCTCTCAATTTTCTTTAGTTTTGTCTGCGCCGCATTAATTCTATTGTCCCAATGCCCGGACCAGCCCATATCTTTAGCCTCTTGGGCTATTTTAATTGAGTCATTGTACTTACCCTGCTGAAAATAAGCAAGAGCTAGTCTTTCATAGCCCTCATGCCTTCCAATTTTAAAATAATCTTCCATTCTATCAAGCAAATTCTTACTATTTTCTTTATCGAAATTTATGTATTTTATAGCTTTAAGAGCAAGTACGTATTTATTTGCCATTTCAATTTGACTAAGACATACAGGAATAATAAAAGTTAACGAATTTCGCTTCTCATTCTTTTCCTCTACTCCACTTTTGATAACTCTTCCATAATAATTATGTACATGACAGATCGTATTAAAATTTTTTTCCGGATCAGAAAACTCTATAATCTTTTTCCCGATTTTGTCTGTTATATCATACCCCAATTGATTATTGTCAAATAATTCCCTTAAATCCTGAATTGAAAAATAATCCTTCTTTATAATACTTACATCCGCACACCTTAAAATAGTGCGTTCACTTATAGTAAAAGACATCCTCCACCATTTATCGATATTAAATGCTCCAAGTTTTGGCTCTAATAGACTTTCCTTATCTTCTTCTACACGAACTTCATAGTCATCATCATCGTAAGGATAATAATAAATACTAAAAAAGATATATTTTTCGCAGTTTTCAACAATAACTCTCCATAAATGGCTTGGAATATCTGTATTATTAAGATTAATTCTTTCAAATGTGGAAGAAATTAATTTATAGCCCGGGTATAAATAATTTATCCATGCTTTTTCAGTATTTATGCCAAGTTTATAATTATTTGTAAGAATTTCATAAACCTCTATATTCTCATTTTTCTCTAAAATTATTAAATCTACATTTTGGCCGCTGAAAGAAAAACTCGATGCTTTTAGAGGTTTAAGATCAAAAATATAAGACGGATAATCAGTAGAAATTAAATTAATTAATTCAGGGCAATCTCCAAATGAAAAGATAGAAGCCGGATCAAATTCATCATCATCATCAATATCAACATAATCAATTTCCCAGCCTATCCACCAGTCATCATTTTCTTTAATGGTGCCTGAAAAGGAAAGACTTCGTGGATACTTGCTATTTAAACTAGAATAGACTTTATCGCTATAATCCTTTCGATAGAACTTGTGCCCCTTTGGGATATTAACATAGAAATTAAATTTATTGGACTGAAATGAAAATTTCCACTTTCTGATTATATAGTCATAGGCCATATAAATACCTTCGTAAAAAATATCATTTTTTATTTCATCCCAAATAAGAGACATATATTCCTACCTTTTCGCCTTTTATTTATTATACAGTAAATTCTTTGGAAACTGTAATTTCTCCTGTGTCTTCAAGTTTTCTAATAATTCGTATTATTTTCTCCTGCGCATGCTCAGCATCAGCCAAATTTATTTCTCCCATAAACTCCATGTCTTCTTTTAACATAGAGACGGCTCTCCTGCTCATGTTTTTAAACAATTTATCCTGAAACTCAATATTTGAAAACCTAAGAGCCTTTGCAAGGTCTAAAATATCTGCTTCTCTTAAAACTTTTTGAATATGACGGTCATTTAAATGCACAATATCTTTAAAACTAAAAACATTTAAGTCTATTTTTCCTGCAAGTTCCGGGATTTCACTTTTTAATTTATCGATTATAAGTCCTGCAGTTCTGCTGCTAACCTTATTAAGCAAGCTGCTTGCAAGTTCTACTCCATTAGAAACTGTGTATAAAGATTCTGTTAACTTTTCCTCTATTTCCTTTTCAGTTTTCTTAACGATTTCAGACGGAATTTTATCAATACCGGCAATGTATTTTATAACTTCACTCTGTTCATCTATGGAAAAAGCATCTAAAATTGCCGCAGCAGTATTGGAATTAATAAAGCTTAAAATTATTGCAATAGTCTCAGGCGGCTCCTTCTTTAAAACATTAAGCAATTTATCAAAGGGGTATTTATTAACAAAGTTAAAAGGAATATTCTGCTCTTTATATAAATACATAATTTATATTCCCCCTATCACTTTTAAAATTCGCCCTAGCTCAGCCTCATCCATCTTCTTACCCTTCCTATAAGATTCAACCAGGAATCCCCTTTTCCCCCTGCTTTCATTAAACTCTATTTCAGGGAAATCATCATCAATAATTATATCGTAACCATACTCATTTAAATCTTTTCTATTTCCCCTGTCTTCAGGGTCATAATTTTCCCTTGAAATTATTTTTACGAAAAACCTTCGTATGTCAAAATACTCAAGTATTTCCATTGTCCTAAGGCGTTTGGAATTTGTCCAAAGAACGAGTTCATGCTCACAGGATAATTTTTCCAGGAAGTCCAAGATTCCCGGGCGCAATGTTTGGCCGAGTTCATCGATAATTGTATTATCCATGTCTATTGCTATTTTCATTATTAATTAAACCGATTCAAACCAGGCTAACAAACGTTCGTTAGCAGCATTAAGACGGGCAGTCTTAATCGTGGCTTTTTGCAAATTCCCGGGGTGCTTTGCGTGCCTGTCCGGGTGGTGCTTCTTTAAAAGGGCCTTATAAGCCTCCCTGCATTCCTCAAGCCCCGCACCTTCTTCAAGGCCCAGCTCTGCAAAAGCCTCAAGAACATCCTTTGGAACCGGCTTTTGGGCCCGCTGCCGGGGAGCATTCTTACCGTCTGTCCCGTGCAGAAAATCATCCAACTCTTCAAAGGCCGCATCCAAATCAGGGTCACCCCTTTGTCTCGAAGTATTCCTCCAATTTATTTTTCCTGAATCATCATTAATATAACTTTTTAATACGCTTCCTAAGCGATCAAAGATTCCCATAATGAAAGTATATATGCTATTCTTATACTAACAAAAGGGGGTCTAATGAAAGTTTCCAAAAAGACTTTCGGGGTTCTTTCCTCAGGGAAAAAGGTCCATCTTTATACCTTAAAGGCAGGCGATCTCAAGCTTTCCCTTTCCACCCTCGGAGCAACCTGGACTTCCTTAATTGTGCCTTCAGCAAACGGAAAAGACGATATAATTCTGGGCTATAGCTCATTTCACGGATATATGCACAACCGCTACTTCGGGGTAACTGTTGGCCGCTATGCAAATAGGATAGGCGGCGGGAAGTTTTCAATCGAAGGCAAGGAGTATAATTTAACAAAAAACGACGGTGAAAATACCCTGCACGGGGGCAGGATGAGCTTTTGCAAGAAGGTCTGGACAGCAGATGCATACGAAGAAAAGGACGGGGTTTTCGTACGCTTCGAATTAAAGAGTAATGACGGAGACGAAGGTTTCCCCGGGAATCTATGGGCCGCGGTAAGTTACGGCATAACAAAGACCAATGAAATCGTAATTGATTACGAGGCAAAGGTCGATGTAAATTGCCCGGTTAACCTGACAAATCATGCATACTTCAATCTTAGGGGGGAGGGGAGCGGCTCAGATATTTTATCAACCGAACTAAAACTATTCAGTTCTGCCTACCTTGAGGTTGATGAGCATTTAATCCCGACAGGGAAACTTCTTTCTGCCGAGAATACCCCTTTCGATTTTAAATCTCCAAAACCAATAGGTAAAGACTTAAACAGCAAAGCCCCGGGCAATATCAAGGGCTATGACCATTGCTTTGCAGTCAACGGAGAGCCGGGGAAGCTAAGGCCCTTCGCCGAAGTTTATGAGCCTGCCTCGGGCAGGTACATGAAGGGCTTTACTACCCAGCCCGGCGTACAATTCTTTTCGGGAAATAATATCCCGCAAATGCAGGGGAAGATCGGCTCAAATTACGGTCAATACTCGGGCTTCTGCCTTGAGACCCAGCATTTCCCCGACTCCCCGAATAAGCCGAATTTTCCCTCATCTATATTCGGTCCTAATCGTGATTATAACGAAAAAGCTGTTTTTGCCTTTGACTGGTAAAGAGTTTCTGATGTAGAATATTCAAGTAGCTTAATAAGGAGGGCTTATGGATTTCTTGGACGCAATGCTGACTAAAGCAAAGTCATTGCAAAAAAGGTTGGTTCTGGCAAAGGGTACCGAACCGGAGACTATTAAGGCCGCAAGGGTCATTTTAAATGAAAGATTGGCGGTTACGGTTACTCTGCTTGGAAAGAAGTCAGATATTACAAAAATTGCATCTAAAGAAGGGGTCGATCTATCTGATTTGGAAATAATCGAACCTGAGTTCTCTAGTGATTTAGATAAGTACGCAGAAGAGTATAGCAAAATCCACATAAACGAAACGATGAAGCATAAAAATATAAAGCATGAAAAAGCTAGAACCGAAATTATTAAACCTCTAAACTGGGGCGCAATGATGGTACGTCTTGGCAGAGCCGATGCTGTAGTGGGAGGAGCAGAAAGCAGTTCGGTCGATGTACTTAATGCAGGATTAGACATAATCGGAACTGCTCCCGGTATCAAAACAGCTTCCTCTGCAACCGTTCTTTTAAGCAAAGACCCCTCCTGGGGAGTTGACGGAGCCTTCATTTTTTCCGACTGTTCCATAATTTTTAACCCCACTGCAGAAGAACTATCTGATATTACCCTTTCTGCTGCACAATCCTGCCGGGATTTTCTGAGCACTGAACCCGTTGTCGCCTTATTATCATATTCAACTAAGGGATCAAAGTCAGACGATAAGGGACTTGAAAAGGTAAGAACTGCCCTTAAGTTAGTAAAGAAAAGGGATCCTAAGCTAATAATCGACGGAGAGATGCAGGTTGATGCCGCTCTTCTTCCCTCTACCACCGATTATCTTGCACCGGGAAGCCCTGTAAGAGGTAAGGTAAATACTCTAATTTTCCCCGATATGGAAGCAGGAAATATTGGTTATCAGCTTGCCCGTAGTTTTGGGAAAGCAAGTACATACGGCCCCTTCCTGCAGGGTCTTGCAAAGCCGATAAGCTATATTCCCCATGGTGCAATGTCAAATAGGGTGGTGGTCATCTGTGCCGCAACTCTTGCTAGGGCAAAATAGTTTAACAATTTTTTCGAAAATGTCCTTTATGACCAAGATCGCCACTTGCTAAAATGACATTTTTCATATAAAATGACACACAGTAACGAAAAATGCAACTAAATTGAAAAGAGGAGCCTATGGAAATTCAGCTACAAGAACTAATCGATAAGATAAAAAAAGATGGTATTGAGTCTGCTTCCGAGGAGGCAGCCAAGTTAAAGCACGAGGCCGAGAACGAAGCTGCCAGAATAGTTGCTGCAGCAAAGAAAGAAGCGGCGGACATTGTCGAACGCGGCAAAGTTGATGCGGATAGGGCTGAAAAAGCAGGGAAAGCTGCCCTTGAACAGGCCTCCCGTAACCTAATACTCGCATTTAAAGGGGAAGTTCAGTCTCATTTAGACAAAATTGTTGCCCATTCTGTGAGTTCTGCCTATGGAGAAGACACTTTAAAGGCAGTTTTACCCGAAATTTTCAAAGCTTGGGCAGGAAAAAGTGGTGTTGAGTCCCTGGATCTGCTGCTTTCGGAAGCAAATCTAAATAAACTCAAGTCTTGGGCCACAGGTGCCCTGTCAAACGAGCTTAAAAAAGGCGTTGAACTTAAATCAGACCGAAATCTTGGCGCAGGTTTCAGAATCGCAAATAAAGACGGTTCAGCTTATTATGATTTTTCTGCTGAATCCGTTGCAGAACTTCTATCAGCCTATCTTAACCCCCAGCTTGCAGAACTAATTTCAAGTTCTGCGAAAGGAATTTAAAAGGTGGGTTCATATTACTATTTAGGGGCACAGCTTCCCTACCTGGTTTATGGGCAGAATCCACCAATGAGTTCCTCAGTATTTAAGGCAATGGCTTGGGATCATATGAGCTCAGGCGATGCTGAAATGCTGGATTTTTGCACCCTTGATCCCGACCCTCCCAGAGATACCCAAGGCGCTACCGAAGAAGGTACGACTTCTAAGATCCGCTCTGACTTTATAAAGCGCTGGAAGGAATGGGAGAGGGCTTTAAGGCAAAATCTGGCCAAGAACAGGGCTCAAAAACTGAAAAGGGAGGCAGGAGAAGCGCCGGACACTCCTTCCGATGCCGTTCTCGCGGCTAAAAATGCCCTTACCTTTGAATCACCTCTGGATGCAGAGATGTTTCTTGATAAGGCCCGCTGGGATGCCATCGATAATTTTCAGGGTATAAATGTATTTAACGAAAGCGCCATGTACGCATATTTACTTAAACTTCTTATTATGGAAAGACGTTTATTGTTTGATCCGGAAGAGGGATATAACGAATATAAGGGGCTATACGCCGCAATTCTAGGTCAAAAAACTGATGTATAAGCTCAATTTGACCATTGGAGAAGCTAAATGATCGGAACAAAAGGAAAGGTAGTTGCCGTAAACGGCAATATGGTCAGTGTTCGCTTTGACGGGGCTGTTTCTATGAACGAAGTAGGCTACGTTAAAGTCGCAGATCAGCGGCTAAAAAGCGAAGTTATCAGGATCAGAGGAGAAGTGGCCCAATTACAGGTCTTCGAGATCACCAAGGGAATAATGGTAGGTGATGATGTAGATTATTCAGGGGACATGCTTGCGGTAGAGTTGGGGCCCGGCCTTCTTGGTCAGGTTTACGACGGTCTGCAGAATCCCCTGCCGCAATTGGCTGAAAAAGCAGGTTACTTTTTGGAGAGGGGTGTCTATCTTGATCCCTTAAATGCAGAAAAAGAATGGAAGTTCACCCCTATTGTTAAGCAGGGTGATGTTATTGAAAGAGCAGACACCATCGGGACAGTACCTGAGGGCTCTTTCCAACATAGGATCATGGTTCCATTCAACCTTTACGGAACCTATACCGTTGCTTCCATTAAACCTGAAGGCAATTATAAGATCAAAGATACGATAGCAGAGCTAAAGGATGATAAGGGCCAGACAATCCCCCTTAAAATGTCCTTCAACTGGCCGGTAAAACGCCCCGTGGATTGCTTCATCGAAAGGCTGCTGCCCACAGAGCCCATGGTAACAAGGGTGCGCCTCATCGACACCTTCTTCCCTGTAGCACGCGGGGGAACCTACTGTATTCCCGGCCCCTTCGGAGCGGGAAAAACAGTCTTACAGCAGATTACAAGCCGCTTTGCAGACGTAGACATAGTAATCGTTGCAGCCTGCGGAGAGCGTGCAGGTGAAGTCGTGGAAACCCTAAAGGAGTTCCCCGAGTTAATAGATGAAAGAACAGGCCGCTCTTTAATGGAAAGAACTATCATCATTTGTAATACTTCATCGATGCCCGTCGCCGCAAGGGAAGCCTCGGTTTATACCGCAGTGACCCTGGCCGAGTACTATCGCCAGATGGGCCTTAATGTCCTCCTCCTTGCCGATTCAACAAGCCGCTGGGCACAGGCAATGCGCGAAATGTCAGGCCGCCTTGAGGAAATCCCTGGTGAAGAAGCCTTCCCTGCATACCTTGAATCCACCATTGCCAGCTTCTACGAAAGGGCAGGTATTGTGCGGTTAAAGGATGGGAGTGTCGGCTCAGTAACCATCGGCGGAACGGTTTCTCCTGCCGGCGGTAACTTTGAAGAGCCTGTCACCCAGGCAACCCTGAAAGTTGTCGGTGCCTTCCACGGTCTTTCAAGGGAGCGCTCCGATGCCCGTAAGTTCCCCGCCATTCATCCCCTGGATTCTTGGTCTAAGTATAAGGGAATCATCGATGAGGAGAGGGTCTCTTATGCCCACCGCTTCATGCGCCGCGGCTCGGAAGTTGAGCAGATGATGAAGGTCGTCGGCGAAGAAGGAACCAGTATTGAAGACTTCATTATTTATTTGAAGGGTGAGCTTCTTGACTCGGTTTACTTCCAGCAGAACTCCTTCGACGAGGTTGATGCCGCCGTTAAGCCGGAAAGGCAGATATACATTTTCATGAAGCTGTTGAAAATATTGGCTTCAGACTTCACTTTCCCCGATAAAAATGAAGCCCGTGTTTGGTTTAACCGGCTAAGGCAAAGGTTCCTCGATTATAACGGTTCTGTATGGCAGAACGATCGCTTCAAAACCCTGGAGCAGGAAATAGACGAGGCGGTGAAGAGTCAATCCCATGGTCTTGATAAGACTGCCGAGAAAATACTGGTTCCACCCGGAACCGGAATGTAGGACGGAGAGAATATGAAAAAGGTATACAGTAAAATTGAATCAATTACCGGAAGCGTTATCACCGTCCGGGCAGAGGGGGTCCGCTACGGAGACCTTGCAGAAGTTGATACGGTATTTGGCACATCTTTGGCAGAAGTTAACCGACTTGAGAATGACCTTGTGTCCCTGCAAGTATTTGCAGGGGGCCGCGGTATTTCCACAAATGATACAGTACGTTTTCTTGGTCGTCCTATGCAGGTACCCTTTTCCGAGGACCTTATGGGCCGGGTTTTTACCGGCTCGGGCGCACCCAGGGACAATGGCCCCGCCTTATCCGAAAACATGATCCCAATCGGCGGTCCCTCGGTTAACCCGTCCCAGCGTATAGTCCCAAGAGAAATGATCCGCACGGGTATTCCCATGATCGACCTCTTTAATACCCTGGTAGTTTCACAGAAACTTCCCATCTTCTCCGTTTCAGGTGAGCCTTATAATGAGGTTCTTGCCCGTATCGCCATGCAGGCAGAGGTTGATGTAATAATTCTTGGAGGTATGGGATTAAAATATGATGATTACCTGACCTTCAAAAATACCCTTGAAAATGCAGGGGCCCTTGCACGAACCGTAATGTTCATGCACACCGCATCTGACCCGACAGTAGAATGTCTGATGATCCCCGACATGTCTTTGGCAGTTGCCGAGCAGTTTGCCCTCCAGAGTAAGGACGTTCTGGTTCTTCTTACAGACATGACAAACTTCGCAGACGCCATGAAGGAAATCTCGATTATCCAGGAGCAGGTTCCTTCCAATCGAGGTTACCCCGGAGACCTTTACAGCCAGCTCGCAAGCCGTTACGAAAAAGCCGTTGACTTTGAGACAGCCGGTTCGATCACGGTCCTTGCCGTAACCACAATGCCCGGTGACGATGTAACACACCCGGTCCCCGATAATACCGGCTATATTACAGAGGGCCAGTATTATCTAAAGAACGGCCGTATTGAGCCCTTCGGCTCCCTTTCCCGTCTTAAGCAGATGGTAAACGGCAAGACAAGATCGGATCACAGGGCCCTGATGGACGGTATGATCAAGCTCTACGCTTCATATAAGGATACCCTTGAAAAGAAGGCAATGGGCTTTATTATGACTCCCTGGGATGACAAGCTCCTAAAATACGGTGAAATGTTTGAAAGACAGATGATGGATCTTTCCGTGAATATTCCGTTAGAGAAGGCACTTGATCTCGGTTGGGAGATTCTGGCCACCTGTTTCAACCCGGAGGAAACCGGGCTGCGGACAGAATTAATCAATAATTTCTGGCCTAAACATTAATAAAGGGGTCTAACCCATGGCAAAAATAAAGCTCACCAAGAACGAGCTAAAAAAGCAAAAAGATTCCCTTAAGATGTATCAGCGCTATCTGCCCACCCTTATTCTGAAAAAGCAGCAACTCCAGGCAGAAATACGTCTTACCGAGATACGCCTTAAGGAATTAATGGACGAAAAGGCCCATATTGATCAGGCTTTCAAATCCTGGATTGCAGTCTTTGGTGAAGTCGGGGTTTTTACTGAAGATCTCCTTACAATAGTTCGTATAGAAACCTCCGAGGGGAATATTGCAGGGGTGGCAATACCGATATTTGAAGGAGCCACCTTCAAGGTATACCCCTACGATTTGCTTCACAAACCTCTATGGCTTGACATCGCCATTGAGAGGCTTCAGCAGATATTGCTCCTTGACCTTGAAGCAAAGGTAGTCGAAGAACAGCGTAAGAGACTGGACCACGAGCTCAGAATCAACACTCAGCGTGTTAACCTGTTTGAGAAGATAAAGATACCCGAAGCAAAGGGAAATATCAAAAAAATCCAGGTTTATCTTGGAGATCAACAGACAGCCTCTGTAGTTCGGGGGAAAATCGCTAAACGGGGACTGGCTAAAGCCGCCGCAGGCGGGCAAGCAGCCGGAGGAGGCAAGGCGGGGTGAGCCGGTGATACTGCCTATGAAAAAGGTATACCTCGTTGTGCAGGACAAATACAGAAATGAAGCTCTGGAAAAACTGCGGGAAGTCGGGGTAGTTCACATTGAAAATACTCATGCTACTTCGGCTGCCCTGCATAGGGAGCTTGAGCATAAGGAATGGGTAGAAGAGGCTTTCGCTCTTATAGAACCTTATATGGTTCCCGAGAAAGAACATGAGGAATCTGAATCGGCCCTTCCATATAAACTCTCGCAGCTTCCTCACCTTATAATGGAACTTGATAATGAAAAACAGATTATCGAAATTAACCGTTATATTCGCCTGACAGAACAGGAACGCATAGCTGCTTGGGGAGATTTTGACCCCGAGCAATTAAGAGAACTCGCATCTCTTGGTTATCCGCTTTATCTCTACGAGTTAGCACCTTATTCATTAAAGCATATTCCCCCCGAAACAAGTTATATAAGACTTAGCGGAAACAAGTACGCAGAACTCGTTGTTTCGCTTAACGGTCCGATCCCCGACATGGAAGCTTTTGTGCTTCCTGAAATTCGTCTTTCAGAAATTAATGATGAACTTAAAGAGATGCAAGAAAAGCTTGATTCAATTGATGAGCGTTTAACCTATATTGCAAGCCATCGCTCGGATCTGACGAAGGCACTAACAGAAATTGAGGGTAATATCAAGTTTGAAGAAGCTCTTACAGATTTGATTCCAATAGAAGGTTCTCCGCCCGGATTCAGTGTTTCCTATTTAAAAGGTTATATCCCGGATAAAATTGAAAACGAGGAAAAACTTAAAATCGCAGCAAAGGAAAATAGCTGGGCCATTGCAATCGGAGAGCCTACTCCCATGGATAAGCCTCCTACAATGCTCTTTAATAAACCCATCCCGCGTTTAATTAAACCGGTTTTCGATGCACTTGGAACAATCCCCGGGTATTGGGAGTTTGACATTAGTCCTTCCTACCTTTTTTTCTTCTCCATATTTTTCGCAATGATCTTTGGAGATGCAGTATACGGACTAATTATAATGAGTATTGCAGGAGCTCTATGTCTTAAATCCATTAAGGCAAAAACAGAAATTCCTGACATGTATAAACTCATTCTTCTTCTAGCCTCAGGAACAATAGTCTGGGGTGCCCTTAACGGTGCATGGTTCTCTGTCCCCCATGAAAGTCTGCCCCGCTTCTTACAGGTCCTGATACTCCAACCCTTTAACCGTTCAGGTCCTGTTGTCGAGTTCCCTGTAATAATGCAGCGCATTTTCTCACTGCCTGCAGAAGTGCCGATAGGTGAAAAAAAACATCACTGGAATATCCAATTCTTATGCTTTACCATAGCCGTTATTCAACTAACTTGGGCAAGGGGAAAAAGGATACTTAAACTGCTGCCCTCCCTATCCGCATTGAGCCAGGTAGGTTATTATTTGCTTGTACTTGGAATATATTTTCTTGTCTTAAATATGTTATTAAGAATGCCATTCCCTGCCTTTGCAAGTTATCTTATCGGCATAGGTATTGCAATGGTTTTTGTATTTTCCGAGCAGACAGGCGGCAATTTCTTTGCGAACATAGGAAAGGGATTGAGTAATTTTTTCCAGGTCTTTTTAAAAATCGTGGGTTGTTTCGCAGATATTATAAGTTATATCAGGTTGTTTGCAGTGGGACTTGCAGGAAGCATGATAGGACAGATTTTTAACTCAATGGCAGTGCCCGCAGAGGGCCTTGGCAATTTCGGTTTTGCCTTTTTTGCAAGAGCTATTATAGCATTTATTATTTTAGTGTTTGGTCATGGTATTAATTTTATTTTGAACACCCTTTCTGTCATAGTTCACGGTGTACGCCTAAACCTGCTTGAGTATGCAGGTAATCATCTTGATATGGAATGGGCTGGTTATGAGTACAATCCCTTTGCCGTTAATTTTATGGTTAAGGGGAGAAAATAAGTGATAAGGAGTATTTGATGGGAGTTGGTTTGTTGGGACTGTTTGGGCCTATAGTCTGTTTCGGTCTTTCTACACTTGGAGCTATTATAGCAATGATTATTAACGGTCCTGCTGTAATAGGTTCATGGAAAAAGTGTTATCTTCAAAAGAAACCGGCTCCCTTTATCCTTGTAATTTTTGCAAGTACATGTCTTTCAAACCCAATCTATGGTTTCATCACAATGACTGCCCTGGCTGAAAGTGTTATTCTAAATGACATCCAAGTTTTTTCCATGGGTTTAATTGCAGGTTCAGCTATATGTATTTCTGCCTTTATTCAGTCCATTTGCTCGGCTTCTGCAGCCGAAGCTTATGCAGAGACGGGACAGGGCTTTGGTAATTTCCTTATGGTTATCGGCGTAGCCGAAACCCTTGGTCTTTTTGCAATGGTCTTTACATTGTTGTTTGCAGGTTAATAGGAGGTTTTCCTTATGATAATGCCTATGAAAAAAGTCTCCCTGGTGACACAGGACAAGCACCGGGAAGAATCGTTAAAGCTGCTAAGGAAGATCGGTGTAGTCCATTTTGAAAGAAGGACTGTTACTTCCGATGCTTTGACAAAGCTCCTTGAGCGTAAGACCAAGGCGGAGCTTGCCCTGCGTTCTCTAAGGCTTTACGTAAAAGAAGAGAAAGATGCAGGCAAAGAACCCCCCGTTACAAACAATACAGCTCTTGAAATCGTAGGAGAGGTTCTTCATCATGTAGAGGAGAAGAAAACCCTGCAGGAGGATCTTGCAAGGTTTAAAAAGGAAAGAAGCCGCCTTGAAGAGTGGGGTAGTTTTAAATCAGGAGATTTAACCTATCTAGCAGAGCAGGGGTCTTTAAATATCTACCTGTATAAGATGACCATTAAAAACTTTGAGAGCATCCCCCCCGATACCAGATATATACTCTTGAAGGAAGAAAAAGAATTCAAACAGCTTCTCGTTCTTGATAAAGAGATTCCCGGCAAAGCTTCTTTTGAATTAAGCGAATATTCTCTTAAAGAAATAGACAGCCATATCGTTGAAGTAGAAGAGAAACTATCGGTTGTAGAAACTCGCCTATCTTCACTTGCGGAAGAAATTAAGACCGTAGAGAAAGAAGTTGAAGACTATCTTTATGATATCGAGTTTGAAACAACTAAGGCAAAAATGGATGTTCTCGGTGATGTCCCTGCCGAAACCACTGTCTCCTGGATCACAGGCTTTGTCCCTGAGGAAGACCTTGGACAATTAAAGAGAAGCGCCGCTGAAAACGGATGGGCCCTTCTTGCCGCAGACCCAAGTGATGATGACATAGTCCCGACAAAACTCAAAAACAGCCGTCTTGTAAATCTGCTCACCCCCCTTACAGACTTCCTTAACGTAAGGCCCGGATATAATGAGCCGGATATCTCCGGCTGGTTCCTCCTCTTTTTTACGATCTTCTTCGGTATGATCTTCGGAGATGCTGTTTACGGGGCTTTGTTTATTGTGATTGCCGTAGTCATCATGATAAGAAGCAAAAAAGGTGTTCATGTAGGCATTAAGCTACTCCTTCTGCTCGGATGCTCAAACTTCGTCTGGGGTGTGCTTACTGCCACCTGGTTTGGCCTTGATGTAAGTCAGATACCTGTGGTGTTGCAGCAAATCTCCCTGCCTTTAATCTCCAATGTTACTGCAGCTCAGTCCGATTATCATAACGGTATAGTAAGGCAAAATTTGATGATAATCTGTTTTACCCTTGCTCTTTTACATTTATGCATAGGTCATCTTGTTGCAATCTCCTATAAAAAAGGCCTTGCAAAAATGGGTGATATTGGCTCCATTGCCATGATAGTGGGCATGTACGGTGTAATCCTCAGCCTTATTGCAAGTAATGAATACCGCCAGATACCCCTTTTAATGGCTTTCCCGGCTGCACTTGGAGTCGGTTTTGTAGTGAATTTTGTTTTTGCAAGTTATAATGGCAGTATCGGGAAGTCCATTCTCGATTCCTGCAAAAATATAATTTCAGTTGTACTTGGTATTGCAAACGTATTCTCGGACATAATGTCCTATATCAGGCTTTGGGCTGTCGGTCTTGCAGGTGCAGCCATTTCAGGTACAGTTGTTGCTTTGGCAGGGCCAATGCTGGGGCATTTTATTTTCTTTATTTTTGGTATAATTATTTTGGTTTTCGGACACGGATTAAACCTTGTTCTTAATGGGCTCTCTGTCTTGGTTCATGGCGTGCGTTTGAATACCCTGGAGTTTTCAAGCCACGTTGGTCTTACCTGGGCGGGTACCGCATATAAACCTTTTAAGGATAGATAATATTATATTGAGGAGTGTTTTATGAACTTAGGATTTCTTGGTGCAGGTCTTGTAATGGGTATCGCTGCTGTCGGTTCTGCAATTGGTATTGCAATCGCTAGTCAGGCTGTAATCGGTGCCTGGAAGAAGTGCTATATTTCTGAAAAGCCTGTTCCGATGACCTTGCTGGCCTTTGGCGGTGCTCCCTTGACCCAGACCTTCTACGGTTTTATCCTCGGGTTATTGTTCATGAGGCCCGCAGCCGAAGCAAACCCCCATCTGGGCTCGCTTTACCTTGGAATGGGTCTTGCAGCAGGTTTAGCAATGGCCGCTTCTGCAATCGCCCAGGGCATGGCAGGTGCCGCAGGTGCTGATGCAACAGGTGAAACAGGCCAGGGCTTTGTTAACTACATGATGCTCGTAGGTGTCTGTGAAACTGTTGCAATTTTCGCAATGGTTCTTTCAATGATCAGCCTATAGTCCTTGTCCCGTTTTACGAGACAGGTAAAAATTGGAGGCTCTGATCATGTCAGAGTCGTAACTCTGGGAGGCGGCCTTCCCCCGGTTATTCAAACCATGTGGAAGGAGCGCCTCTCTGTTTCAGACATTGAAGGCCGGGCAGCAGACCACATAATTTCCCGAATAGAAACGCTTGGAAAAATGGGCTGCAGCCTATTGCGCTTTGCCGTGCCCGACCTCCCTTCAGCCGAAATAGTCGGAAACCTTGCGTCAATGGTTTCCATGCCCCTTGTGGCAGACATCCACTTTGACCATAAAATCGCCCTTCGCTGCCTTGACTTCCCTATAGCAAAGATCCGTATAAATCCCGGGAATATCGGGAGCAGGGAAAAGGTAGAAGCCCTCCTTTCGAAGGCCGCCTCCCTCTCAAGGCCGATACGCGTTGGCGTAAACGCGGGAAGTCTCCCCTCCGATTTACAGAAAAAGGTTGATGATCACAGCCTTGATCGTGCCGAGGCCATGGTCATGGCCGCTGAAAGAGAAATCGCCATTTTCGATGAATTTCAATTCAGAGATGTCCTTGTATCAATGAAAGCCTCCTCATTTGCCGATACTATAAGAGCGAACCGGATTTTTGCCGAAAGGAGCGATGTCCCCCTCCACATAGGTGTAACCGAAGCAGGTCCTCTGATTCCGGGAATTGTAAGGAGTACAGCAGCCCTGCTTGCCCTGCTTAAGGAGGGCATAGGCGATACCATCCGGGTATCTCTGTCGGATACCATGGAAAAGGAAGTAATCGCAGGGCGCGAAATCCTTGGGACAGCAGGCTTATACTCAGGCGGGGTACAGATAATCTCCTGCCCGAAATGCGGAAGGAATAGTTTCGATACCCACGGTTTTACCGAGCGCTGGGAATCGAGGCTCTACTCCATGGAAAAGAGCATGACCGTGGCGATCATGGGCTGCGAAGTAAACGGCCCCGGGGAGGCCCGCGAGGCAGACCTTGGAATTACCGGTACGGGGAATAAGGTGCTTATTTTCAAGAAAGGGAAGGTAATAAGGACTATTGATGCTAAAGACGCAGATAAGATATTCGAAGAAGAAATTAATAATATTTAAGAACCTCTGTGCTCTCTGTGTCTCCGTGAGCTCTGTGAGAAAAAAAGGGGAGATAGTGTAAATGCTAAGAAAGTTGTTGTTAGGCTTAATTATTTTGTTCTCGATAACGGGGTTAGCCGGAGCACAGTCTGCGGCGCAACCCTGGTGGTTTACCCTTGAGCTAGGCAAGCAGCACTTTCGTAACGGTTCCTACGGAGATGCCCTCATCGCCTTTGAGGATGCCCGCAGGGACAGGTTTGACCGGTTCTCGCGAATGGAAGAGGATTTCATTTACCTTCTTTCCCATCCAAATGTAAGGCAATTGGAAGATGCTCTTGATTTTATTGAGATGTATATAGAAGCAAATTACGAAGTAGCAGCAGCAACAGCCCTTGCAGAGCTCTACCATAGGGTCCCAAGAATAAATCTAATGAACTCGGGGCTCCGGGTACTTGAAGAGCTGGATCGTCTTAAACCATACCCCGAAGCCGAGTTCTGGCTTGGAGAGACCTATAGGGCAGAAGGGGAACTAAGCCTTGCATTGCGCCAATACGAAAGGGCCCTTCAGCAGCGCGCCCTCCTTGAGAATCCCGGATTCGAGGTTGAGATTCTTTATAGAATGGTAGAAGTTCATAGGGTTCAACAGAATTATCAGGAAATGGATAGACGTGCAATGGAGATTATTCAGGGTGTTGATCCTTATGGGAATCCCAGAGATGTTTTTTGGACCAGGGGAGCAGAACAGTTAAGAGTTGCAATGGCAAGGGTACTTGAAGTTGAAGGCGTTAATCGATTTCTTACAATCTATAGGCATAATAATCCGCTTACAGAGAAGGCACATAGATTCCTTGGTTTCTTTTATAGTGCAACAGGGCGGCATCTGCCTGCCTCAGAGCACCTAATGTTCGCATTCCTTATTCAAAACACTATGCTGATAGATGAGGCAATAAGACATCAGTTTGATTTTGCCTATTCAAGCCTTGAAGATTTAATGAGCTTTGCTCTGAGAAGACCTGAGCTTTTATCGTTTATGGAAGAGGTTGAGTACCATAGAACCATTTTCAATCTTGCAGCCTCCCTTCATGCAACAGGAAGAACCATCCCTGCCCTTGAGTTATGGTCTTTTCTTGCAGAAAGTGACATTTCAGGAGTGTGGGGTGCCGCAGCGAGAAGGTCTCCCAATCCCTATGTGGAAAGAGTAATAGAATTACCGTAAATTACAATGCTTAATAACATTGCTGTAAAACGGCAGCAAGTGCAAAAAAAACTATCGCAAGTATAACAATAGCTGCATACTTGTTTCTGAAGAACATAAAATGCCCCCGATACTATTGTATGAATGGTCTTAGAATTTGTCAACAAAATTTATTTAGCTAACGGCTCTTGCTAACGGCTCTTGCCGACATTACATTTTTGACAGTGTTCGAAAATAACACAGCGTGAGCAGAAGGGGCTTATTGGCCTGCATAGATTCTGACCATAAAGTACAAGAAGATTATTGATGCGCTTCCAGTAACGCTTTGGAAGTATTTCTCTTAGTTTAATTTCGGTTTTATCCGGGTTTGATGTTTCTATCCAACCTGCTCGATTACATATCCTGTGAACATGAATATCAACGCAGATGCCGTACTTATTAAAGGCTTCGGTTAGAACAAGGTTTGCCGTTTTCCTTCCAACACCGGGGAGCTTTAAGAGTTCATCAAGGTCTGCGGGCACTTGGCCTCTGTGTTCTTCGATGAGAATCTTTGCAATTTTATTTAGGCTTAATGCCTTATTTCGATAAAACCCGACAGGGTAGGCTAAACATGCCGTTTCTTTTACGCCCAGTTTCAGCAATTCTCTTGGCCCCGGTGCCTTTTCAAGAAGCCTTAAGGATGCAAGGCGTGTGACATCATCCTTTGTTCTAAGACTTAGAATGGTGGAAAGCAGTACTGCCCAAGGCTTTGTTCCCTCCCCTCCGTACTGTTCTGCGATGCTTGTAATTGCAGTATCTTCAGCCAGGGTAAGAGTGAAGATTTCCTTTCGCCACCTCTCTAAGCTCTTAAATATTCCTGCCCAATTCGGCTCCATCACGCTAACACTCCAGAAGACAAACTGCGAGGGCTTCCACTGCTTCACCCCTTCCTAAGGGCCCAAGTCCCTCGTTGGTTTTGCCCTTAATAGAAATTTGGCCTATGTCAATTTCAAGTGCCTCTGCTAAGGTGGTGCAAATCTTCTCGCGGTATGGAAGTATCTTTGGCTCATCACAGATAATTATGCAATCAAGATTGATAAGCTTCCTGCCTTGAGCCTTAATACGGTTAAAGGTGGTTTTTAAGAGTTCCATGGAATCAGCATCTTTATAAGCAGGATCGCTGTCAGGGAACATTTCGCCTATATCCCCGAGAGCAGCAGCTCCAAGTAAGGCATCGATAATTGCATGAATTAAAACATCTCCGTCTGAATGGGCGAGTGCCCCCTTATCGAAGGGGATTTCCACCCCGCCAAGCAGGAACCTTCTCCCCGGGACTAGGCGATGCAGATCCCTTCCAAGCCCGATTCTATTCATATTAGATCTCCCGGGTAGGTTATTTTTCTGTTCAGAGGATCCCCTTCGATCACCTTAACCTTCCCTACGAATTCTCCCCAGATTTCGGCATCATCGGTATACTCTGCCAATTCCTGCTCTTCTTTACGGGCGGCCTTTTCGTGGGCCATTAGTATCTCGGGAAATTTAAACCCTTGAGGAGTCTGGGCCGTGCAAAGGTTCTCCCTTTTTAGATGAGTCTTTATAAAACCTGACTCCACACTCTCCAGTTTTTTTGGGGTTTCTATAAGGGGTAGCACCGGAATAACGGCTTCGTGTTGCAGGGTCCCGTCTATTATTTGCTCAATCAAGCTTTTCTTTATCCAAGGCCTTGCCCCGTCGTGGATTAAAACATGGGTTGGTTTATACTCTTCTAAACATAAAAGTGCCTTATGCACTGAAGAGCGGCGGCTTTGCCCTCCTGCACAGAAAATGATTCGTTTTCTGTCTTCTTTAAGCTTAAGGGGCAGGTATGAGCGGGCCGTTTCTTCATCACCCTTTTTTACACTTATTATTATCTTCCCAATACTTAAACAGGACGCAAAGGCGAGTACAGCCGATCCGAGGACGCTTATCTCACCGGAGCCGGAGCGTATGTTTAAATATTCTTTTTTCTTGCCTTCCATTCTGCGAGATGTGCCTGCGGCACAGATAATCGCTGCGATTATAGGTTTATCAGCGGGACTCAAGGCGGGTAAATATCATATTTTCCACTTCTTCTTTAGACTTCCTTAGGGAACAGGAAACCTCGTCTCCAAGGAGTATAAGTGCAGCATCGTACAGTTTCCGCTCAAGGATGGGAAGCTCTTTGACCTTGCTCCTGTGATACAGAGACCGTACAATAGTGGCTATGTCCAGAACACTCCCCTTTTTAAGAAGATCCATATTTGTCTGGTATCTAAGCTTCCAATCAGAGGGAACAGGCTCATAATCCTCGCCAATAAGCTCTAATGCTTTTAATGCCTCATCCCTTGGAACTATTGGCCTAATCCCTAGTCCATGGGCCTTATCAACAGGAACCATGATCGTCATGTCGGAAACATCAAGATAAATCACATAATATAGAATAATGTCTTCTTTAAATGGCTTTTCCACAATTGACTTAATCACACCCACACCCTGGCTGGGATATACAACTCGCTGGTCAACCTGGAATTTTTTAGGCGTTTTACTCATCATCCTCATTATAACTAAAAATATAAATAATGGGAATGGGTACTTTACTATATTATTGTTGCCTCTCAGGGGAAAAGGAGATATAATTAGACATATTAATAATAAGGAGTATATTATGGAAAAATATGTATGCGGACCCTGTGGTTATGTTTATGACCCTGCAGAAGAAGGGACAAAATTCAGCGAATTACCCGCAGATTGGGTTTGCCCTATATGCGGCGCCGATAAGGATCAATTTTCTAAAGAGGAATAGTAAGCATTCGCCGGGGAAGACCTTGTTTTCCCCGTAAGCCCCACCCATTGACCCTATAATCCCAATTATGCTAGTCTGATACAAACTAACGCTTAAGGATGATCTATATGAATTCACTTTTATCTTCTCTCGGACCCATGTTCCGCTTAATGGGAGCGCCTCCACAGGAGGGCGGTAATGCTTTCATGTCTTTCCTGCCCCTGATTGCCATAATCGGTATCTTTTATTTCCTCATTATTCGCCCCCAAAGTAAGAAGCAAAAGGAAACCCAGAAAATGCTTTCTGCCCTTAGAAAAGGTGACAGGATCGTTACTGTTGGAGGTCTTCACGGCATTATTCAGTCAATTAAGGAGAATACCGTTATTGTCAGAGTCGATGAAAACACAAAGCTAGAATTTAACAGGGGTGCAATCGCAACGGTAACAAGTAATACCAGGGATGAAAAGGAAGACGACACTCCCGAAAAAGAAGATAAAGACGAATAAAAAAAGCAGCTATTGAAATAGCACTAATCTTGGAGCAAAAGTATGAATAAACGCTACCGTTTGATAATAATCCTTATTATCATGGCCCTTTGTTTTGTTTTCCTGCTTCCCACAATTCGCTGGTATTTTTGGACACCGCAGTTGGAACAGACCAGAGCCCTTGGCTCAAGGGAACAGATAAGAAACTATACCACCCAGGTGGCAGGGGCCGATCTGGAACGCCTTATAGAACTTGCACGAAATGGGGAAAACTTACCCCCCGATCTTGAATTTCTTATCCCGATAACAAGAAGTATGTATAGAAGTGCAAGACAAAGACCCCCCGATAATTGGGATGCCAGGGCTGTTTTAGCCACCTTTGCCTCTCGTAATGAAGCTCAGGAAGCAATAGAAACCTATTATAGGGATGATATTTTTGCTCTAAAAAACATACAGAGAAATGCAGTTCAGTTAGGCCTTGACCTTTCAGGGGGCCTTAGTATAGTTCTACAGGCTGATATGAACGCTCTTAGCGAAAGGGCAGGCAGGAGTTTAAACGAGTACGATAGGGAAGATGCAATGGAGAGGGCCCTTGATGTCTTAAACAGCCGCATCGACCGTTTCGGCCTTACAGAACCTGTAATCAGGCGGCAGGGTTCCGATCAGATCTATGTTGAGATTCCCGGAACCGCAGACCCCGAGCGTATCAATGACATAATCATGGGAAGGGGCAGCCTAGTCTTTCATATAGTCGACGAGGAAGCTACGGCTGCATTTAATGCCTTTTACAATGCAAATCCCCTTTCGACCTTTGATTCGCGGGGTGAATTACTTGATCCTTCTATAGTGCCTGCAGATGTTGTGATTCGCGGTGTATTTGACAGAGACAGATACGGTCTTGATGAGCATAGACGGAATGTCTACGGTAATCCCGATTATGTTGCAATAAAAAGAGAAGTGGGTCTTGACGGTAACTATATACAAAGTGCCGATGTAATCAGGGACCCGATTGACGGAAGGCCGAGAGTAACCTTCATGTTAAGTGCCGAAGGCGGGGAAATATTTTTCAGGCTTACATCTGCAAATGTTGACAGGGTTATGGCAATTGTACTTGAAGACAGGGTTAGGAGCCAAGCTACGATAAGGACCGGGATAAGGGAGGCTGTGTCTCTCGAAGGCTTCGGCCTTGAAGAAGCAAACAGCATAGCCCTT
>WRKT01000037.1 GCA_009777995.1 Treponema sp.
CTTTTTTGTACTTGAATAATTTGGAATCAATACCAGTGGGAAGAAGAAATGTATTGGTTAAGGGTCTATACTTTTTCACTACCTCATCAATCTGGGGGGTTGGTACTATTACACGGTAAGAACGGTACAATAAAGTCTTTAAAATGCTCCGAATAACGAATTTTATAATGAAAGTAGGGAACATGGAAAAATAATTAGGCCCATAATCCTCCCACATGGTATGAAAAGTATATATTGCAGGGAGATTATGAGCCCTTGCGTACCAAAAACCAAATTCTGCAATAACAAATTCGGTATTTATATGGATAATATCAGGATCAAATGATTTAACCTGTTTGAAAACCCAAAACCACTTATGAAATTTCGCAATTCTATCTTCTTTTGTGATAAAGGACGGAATAGAAGGAACCCGGACTATCTTAGGGCCCCCGGTTTCCTCTTCCGGGTCAAATTGAGATATTGGCGCATTCAATGCATCGGGATAGGAGGAGCAAATTATAAGAACCTGATGCCCTTCCTTGATTAAGGCCTTGGAAAAGGAGTCGACCGACACCGTTACTCCGTTCACTCTTGGCCAATATGCATCAGAAAACATGACTATCTTCATAAACCCCATCATAATAATACATCTATTGGATTATTGCAAATTAATCTAACCTTGCTAAAAATAAAACCCCATGTTAGGATTTCACATGAGTAAAAACACGGATATTCTCGCCCTTCTTGGGGACGAGGCATTGGCCTTAGGGGCCATTCATGCAGGGCTGTCTGCAGCCTACGGTTATCCCGGAACTCCTTCTACGGAGATACTGACATATTTAATAAATAAAGCTGAAGCCGGCCTTCCGATCACTGCAAGGTGGTGCTCGAACGAGAAGACGGCGCTTGAAGCGGCCCTCGGGACCTCCTTTGCCGGGAAGAGGGCCCTTTTTACCACAAAGCATGTGGGCCTAAATATTGCGGCAGACCCGTACATGAATGCGGCCCTGCTTGGCATTAAGGGGGGCCTTGTAATAGCCGTTGCAGACGATCCCGGGATGCACAGCTCCCAGGGCGAGCAGGACTCCCGCTATTATTCTAGTTTTTCACTTACCCCATGCCTTGAGCCGCGGAGTCAGCAGGAAGCTTATGATGTGACCCTGGAAGCCTTTGAGCTTTCCGAGCGACTAAATATTCCCGTGATGATTCGCCTTGTAACAAGGCTTTCCCATGCGAGGGCGGCTGTTACTCCTAAACCGGAAAGAAAGCAGAACAATCTTGACAGGGTTAAGGATATAAGTCAGTGGATGCTGATGCCCGCTTATGCCAGAAAGAACTACGAGAGACTCTTGGAAAAGCAGAAGGAGCTTCTTTCTTGGTCATCGAGGTATGCTCTTAATAAACTTGATGCGGGAGACGAGAGCTTTGCTGTAATCACTTCAGGGCTTGGCGGGAATTATTATGAAGAAAATCTAAAAGATTTAACTGCGGCCCGCGGGAAGACACCTTCACGTCTACATATCGGCGCATATCCACTGCCTGTGGATTTGATTCAAAAGGTTTGCGAGAAGGCTGTGGAGGTGCTCGTAATAGAAGAGGGTCAGCCCTTTATCGAAGAGAAGATTAGGGGTTTATTACCGGGGAAAATTGCAGTTAAAGGGAAACTTAGCGGGGAATTGAACAGGACGGGGGAGCTTGACCCGGATAATGTCAGGAAGAGCCTTGGGCTCCTTCCCCTGCCGGGCCTTGATGCATCGAATCTTAAAATTCCTGAACTTCCCGGGCGTCCTCCGCAACTCTGCCAGGGCTGCCCCCATGGTGACAGTTACCTTGCCTTGAATAAGGCGCTTGCTGATCTTGGCGGCGGGGTCGGCACTGCGAATACGGTGGTAACCTCGGATATCGGCTGCTATTCACTGGGTGCTGCTCCCCCGTATAAGTCGATAGAGACCTGTATCTGCATGGGCGCTGCGGTAACAGTGGCAAGGGGTGCAGCGGATGCAGGAATAAAGTATGCTGTTGCAACCATAGGGGACTCCACTTTCTTACATTCAGGGATAACCGGCCTTATAGATGCGGTAGAAACCAATGTCCCGATGACCCTAATAATTCTGGATAACAGCATCGTAGCGATGACAGGCTGTCAGAAGACAATACTTCCATCGGAAAAATTAAAAGATTTAATTCTTGGCATAGGTGTGGAAGAAGAGCATATTCTTGTTCTTGAAGCGAAGCATCAGTTAATCGATGAAAATGCAGGCAGGCTTAAGAATGAGCTGGAATACCGGGGGCTTTCTGTAGTTATTTTTAAAAGAGAATGTCTTGAAGCCATTCGAAAGAGGCGCAAATGAAATATGACGTAATACTTGCAGGTGTCGGAGGTCAGGGCGTATTGTCGGTTGCGGCAATCATAGCAGGGGCTGCAGTTAAAGAGGGCCTTAATGTACGCCAGTCGGAGGTACACGGGATGGCCCAGAGAGGCGGTGCGGTGCTTGCACACCTTCGCATATCCGCCGAGGCGATTGCTTCGGACCTTGTACCGAGGGGCGGAGCGGATATGATCCTTGCGATGGAACCGGTGGAAAGCCTAAGGTATGCAGAGTGGCTGTCCCCAAAGGGGGTTCTTATTTCAGCCTCCGAGCCCTTTATTAATATTACGAACTACCCTGAACTCGAAGGGATCTTAAACGCAATTAAGGCCTTCCCTGTTCATCGAATTGTTGAAACTGCCGCCCTTGCAAAGGAGGCAGGCCTTTCAAGGGCAGTAAACATGGTCATGGTGGGCGCTGCATCGGAGTTCCTCCCGATAAAGGCAGAAACCCTTGAAGGAACAATCGAAAGCATGTTTGCAAGCAAAGACGAGAAAACTGTTGAGGCAAACAAGAAAGCATTCAATCTTGGAAGAAGCGCTAGGAACTGATATGGGAAGAATAAAAAGTTCACTCGAAATTGCCCTTGAGAGAACGGAGTCCGTTGCAGGCGATAAGCACAGCATTGGCAAGTTTGAAGCAAAACAGAAGGGTAAGAAGACTGCAAACGAGTTCCTTGACGGCAATCTGCAATCCCTTGAAAAGGAGATAAAGGCAGTTTCAGGCGATGAGCAGAAAAGTTTAAAGCAGGGGATTTTTGATGTTTTGATATCGCAGATCACCTTGCCGGGCTCAAAGGATGACCTTAAGCGCATAGAGAATGCCGTTAAGGGGCTTTTGGTTCTAATTTCGGATAAGAATTTTGCCTCTTTATCGAGTCAATTTTTGCAGGTGATTGGAAAATACCTGGAAGAGGCAATGAGATTTGAAGAAGCAATCAAAAAGCAGTATGCCCCGAGGCTGCGCCAGAAGGAGGAGGAGCTGTCGAATCGTCTTGGAAGGCCTGTAAGGCTTGAACCCTTCCAGGACCCTGAGTTCGCCGCCCTTTATAATCAGAACATGAATGCCCTTAAGGGGAACTATCAAGAAATTGTAGACGAAGTAAGAAAAGAAGCCATTGACATTTCACAGGCATTTTGATAATTTGATGATTACCTTCCCCTGTAGCTCAGCTGGCAGAGCAAGTGGCTGTTAACCACTGGGTCTGGTGTTCAAATCACCACGGGGGAGCTTGGGGACTTGTATACTAGTATACAAGTCCTTTTTTTATTGCCCGAGTTATGGGCGCAGGGGCAGGACCCCTGAGTATTTACGCTCAAAGACCTTGTTTTCAAGCAGGGGGATGGGGAACCTGAGGTCAAGGTCGATATCATATGCAACCTCTCTCCTCCCTATAAGTGAAGAAAAAGTTCTAAAGATGTTTTCAAAAGTAATATTTACAGGGAAACTTATTGTAACAGTCTCCCTGCCCCTAATACTTCTGTTTTCTTCCTGTGTACCATTTAGAAAGTGAGTATCATTTATCGATAAGACCCAATCAATTTTAGGCATTGGAATGGGAAAAGCGTTTGGGTTCTCCACATCCACATTGACATTAAGGGTCAGGCCGCTAAGGCCAAGATTTGCAACCTCGACATTATTAAAGGTTATAACAGGGTCTTGGATAAGAGAGACACCTGAATCGCAGCCAATTAGGAAAAGACCGGTTAGTGAAATTAATGCTACTAAAGCTTTTTTGGTTCTGTTCATGGGTTAAGTTTAGCCTTAATTACAAGATAGTATCAAGCATTGCTCGTTGAGGGTTAGATTGACAAAACCTAAGCCTCATGTTAGAAGGGGAAAAGGAGCAGATATGGCGGGAGAATTTCTATTCGGGAAATATTTACTTAAAGTATTGCAAGTGCGTGTTTTCGGGAAAGAAGATGCAGGTGACGGGACAGATGGGACAGACAGGTATTTTGCTCAAGTCATAAAAGCACCTCCGGGCAGCTTAGTAAAAAACAAGGATCAAGTTAGTGTAAAGTTCCGTAACAATGGTTTCCGCCCGGAAGGTAAGTTTAAACACCGCTATTATGGTGAAATTGCCGTTTTTGATGGTGTGGATAATGATATCCAGACAAATCCGGATCATAAAAACCTCGATGCAAGAACAAGAACAAGATGCACATGGAGAAATCCTTTTGATAAAAAGTACCTTGCTATTGATAGCAAGGGAAACCTAATCAACCCCGAAGACGTAAGGCATGGCGTTTATATTTGCCTTAAATGCCTCAAGATTGTTCGCTGGAGAGAAATTAATGATGCGCCTCAGTTTTATCATTGGCCCCGATACAACCCCGATTGCCCATGGTCTTCATCAACAGGAGAAGGAGGATGGGGAGGATCTTCTGCAAGCGAGGATATCGATTATGATGCAATATGGGAAGAAGTTATTAAAAATCTAATCGAAAACGATTTACTATATTTATTAATAGATCAAAACCTTGACGATATTCCCGATTCAATTAAAGAAAAGTATAAAGACATATTAAAAGGAGACGAATCGCCGCCTCCGCCACCTCCTCCGCCTGAACCGGAGCCTGCACCTCCTCCTAAATTGAACCGAGAAGATTACCTAATAATGGTTAAAAATGACGGTCTAATGCTAAATAATGTTCCGGATGCATACCGAGACAGAGAGATGTGTGAAGCAGCTGTAAGAAGAAACGTAAGAGCTTTACAGTATGTTCCTGAAGAATTATTGGACAGGATAATGTTATTAATTGCTCTAAGAAATAAACGTGAAGATCTGGATAAATACTTTCCGGATTTAATGGACTTTAGAAAAATATATGAGCTGCATGTCAATGAATTTGGTATACCGGAAACGAACAGAGACGGAATAACCGGGACACGACCGCAAAAAAGATATGGCGACTAAAAAACCCATCCGGAAGGCCGGATGGGCGATTAAATCACTTCTTCTCTTTTGTATCTTTCAACGGTTTTAATTTGCCGTATGCTAAATCGTGGTACTTCTTGATGTTTGCTGTTTTGTCAATTTCGGGAACCAAGATCGGTTTATCAACTGACATAAAGAATGTAACCCCGGGGCCGTGACCTGATGTCATACAGTCTCCGTGTGCAATAATACCGACTGTCATTGCGCCTTTCTTGTATTGGGCGCCGAAATGAGTTGCAAGGTCTTTAATCATGACTATATCGCCGAGCTTGATATCTTCAAGTTTATTCTCTTTAATAAAGCTCCAATCTGCTGTCATATAGTCAATATCGCCAATGGGGTTTGAACTGCCAAGACCTGAGCCCATAATGGAAGCAGGAACAACACCTGCCACAGGAATATGAAGCTTCCCGCCCTTCTCTTTTATTTTCATTGCTTCGAGAATTCCGGGATCTATCGAAATAATATTAACATCAGGATAATCAAGCAATTTAAGACCGACTCCATAAGACTCAACTTGAATCGGGTCTTTAAGGCGCAGTTTCTCCATGTCTTTGGGATCAAAGTCTATCATTGTATGCCAAGGGCCTGCATGCTTTGCCGCTACATATCCTATTGCACCTTTGGCAGGGCCGTCCAATACCTTTGCCTTATTTCCCATGCAGCTATAATTATAGTAGGCCATTGTTTCTTTCTCGTTTATATTGCATGCAGATACTCCGGGCTCCAGATGATCGGCTTCCCAGCCGTATGCACTGTCACCGACACGCACATTCAGAACTATCCCGCTCATTCCTCCGACTCTTAGGGGCAGGCCGCTAAGATTGGTTCTGCCGGGACTCCATGAGGGGTGGCTGATAATTCCCGAAACGAGAAACCTTAAAATCTTGTCCTTGTTTGTCCTCATCTTTCTTCTCCTAAAAATTATTTACTTAACAATCTTTGTTCCGGTCTTTCCTTCAATGCCGTCTTTTGCCTTTGTAAGCAGGGTGATAAGAGCAGTATGCGGCTTGTTTTCTGAACCTGATTGCACAAATGATATTGCAGCCTGCACCTTTGGAAGCATCGAGCCTTTTGCGAAGTGATCCTCTGCAATATACTTTTCCGCTTCTGCAATGCTTAAGCTGTCAAGTAATTTTTGATCCGGTTTATTAAAGTTAATTGCAACCTTCTCAACGGCAGTAAGAATGATAAGCATGTCTGCATCGATTAATTGGGCGAGCTTTGCTGCTGAAAAATCCTTGTCAATTACTGCACTCATTCCTTGGTACTGCCCTTCCTTCATCGATACAGGTATTCCCCCTCCCCCAACCGAGATCGGTATCTGTCCTGTTTTCATCATTGCCTTAACAGTCTCTACTTCAATTATATTAACCGGCTTTGGTGAAGCGACAACTTGCCTCCAGCCCCGCCCTGCGTCTTCCATCACGGAAATGCCTTTCCCTGCGAGTACATCAGCCTCTTCCTTTGTCATAAAGATACCGATGGGTTTTGTAGGATTCTTAAAGGCAGGATCAGAGGGATCAACTTCCACTTGTGTTATTATAGTTGCAACAGGGTTTTTTAGGCCGCGCTTATCAAGCTCTGTGCGCAAACTGTTCTGCAAATCGTTACCGATATAACCTTGACTTAAGGCCACACATACAGGAAGGGGCATTGCAGAAAATTGCGATGATTGCTTTGCAGCAGTTTCAAAGGCTGTCTGTATCATTCCTACCTGCGGCCCATTACCGTGAACAATGGCAATCTCATGGCCTGCTTCAACGAGATCAACAATGGCCGAGGCAGTTATTTTTGCTGAGTTCTTCTGTTCTTCAAGACTATCTCCAAGAGCATTACCTCCAAGGGCTATTACAATTCGTTTCTTCATAGTTCTGCAATTACTTCCACTTCTACAAGAACATTCCTTGGAAGGCCCTTTACAGCTACTGTTGAACGTGCAGGTTTACCCGTAAAGTATTTTGCGTATATCTCGTTAAATGCTCCAAAAAGGCTCATATCCGAAAGAAAACAGGTGGCTTTTACTACCTTTTCAAAAGAAGCACCTGAAGCCTGTAAAAGTGCTCCCATATTCTTCATTACCTGTTCTGTTTGCTCTTCAATTGTTGTGCCAACAACCTCGCCGCTCTCGGGGCATAAGGCAATTTGCCCTGAAGTAAAAAGCAGGTTTCCCGTAATCATAGCCTGGGAATAAGGCCCGATTGCTGCCGGAGCAGCTTTTGTTTCCACAATTTTCATTATTTATCTCCTTGCGATAAAATTTTTACTAGTGCTTCTTTGGTGAATCCAAGATGCTCTGCGACTTTTGCCGCGGGGCCTGATTCACCGAAACGATCAATCGAAAGAATATCTTCAGGGGAAGCCCAACGCTCCCAGCCCTGACGAACCCCTGCTTCACAGACAATGACCCTTGCCCCGGGGGAAATGATACTGTTCCTTTCATTTTCCGGCAGGGATTCAAAACGCTCTCTTGAAATCATTGAAACAATCCTTACAGCTTTGCCCGAGGCGGTTGCGGCTTCAAATGCGAGGCCAACTTCAGAACCGCTTGCGATAATAACAGTTTCAATTTTTGATGAAGGATTAAGCTCTGCGGCGATATAAGCACCCTTGCGTATATTAACTTTCCAGTTTTTATCATGCTTTGAAAAAACTTCGATGTTCTGCCTTGAAAGAGCAAGGACAGTCGGGCCGTCATTTCTTTCCATTGCCATTGCCCAGGCCTCAGCTGTTTCTTCTGCATCGGCAGGGCGCAACACGAGGACATTTGGTATTGCCCTGAGAGAAGCAAGATGCTCAACCGGCTGATGTGTCGGGCCGTCTTCTCCGACATAAATTGAATCGTGGGTAAGCACATAGATTACCGGCTGCTTCATCAGGGCTGAAAGGCGAAGACTAGGACGAAGATAATCGGAGAAGACCATGAAGGTTGCACAGAAGGCACGCAATCCGCCGTATAGTGATAACCCGTTTGCAATGGCTCCCATTGCAAACTCTCGTACACCAAAGTAAATATATCTGCCTCCGGGTGTTTTAAAAGAATAATCACCTGCATTCGGAATTGCAACAGCATTTGGCCCTTTTAAATCTGCAGAGCCTCCGATAAGATTTAAGTTTTTTTCTGCAATTGCGGCAAGGGCCTTATTGCTTGCAGCACGGGTTGCTATTTTTTCACCAAGTGCAAAGGAAGGAAGCGAACTTAAATCGAATTCCTGCGAATTGAAAGAATCCCATTCTTTCTTTAAGCCGGGATTTTCCTTTGCCCAGTTTTCAAACTCTTTTTGCCAATCTTCACGGCCTTTTTTCCATTCTTCTCCTTTGGCCTTGAAAAAATCTGTTGCAATAGGTGACACATAAAAATCTAAACTCCCGTCTTGCCCGGGAATGCCTAGCTCCTTCCTTGCCGCAGAAATTTCTTCCATGCCCAAGGGGGCACCATGTGCATCTGCTGTATTCTGCTTTTTCGGACTTCCCTTCCCTATTATCGAGGAAAGGATAATTAGGCTTGGTTTTTGCTTCTCTGCTTTTGCAAGAGAAGTGAGTTTGGCAATTTCATCAAAGTCATACATTGAACCTTTTAATACCTGCCAGCCGTAAGCTTCATAGCGTTTACCTACATCTTCGGAAAAGCTTAGATCGGTGCTTCCATCGATAGTAATTTTATTTGAATCGTAGAATACGATAAGTTTAGAAAGACCAAGATGACCTGCGAGAGAGGAAGCCTCTGCGGAAACTCCTTCCTGGAAGCAGCCGTCACCTGCAAGCACATAAGTATGATGATCGATAATTTTGCGGCTCGCAGTATTAAACCTTGCTGCAAGCATGGTCTCGGCAATTGCCATCCCGACTGCAGTGGAAAGCCCCTGCCCCAGAGGGCCTGTTGTCATTTCTATGCCCCCCGAATAACCATACTCGGGGTGACCTGCCGCAGGAGAGCCGATTTGACGGAAGGACTTAATTGCATCAAGGCTCATATCCTTATAACCTGAAAGGTGGAGCAATGAGTAAAGAAACATTGAACCATGCCCTGCAGAGAGAACGAAACGATCACGGTTGGGCCATTTGGGGAAGGAGGGGTCATGGCTGAGTATCTCTCCGTAAAGAATAGCGCCTAACTCGGCAGCTCCGAGCACCATTCCGGGATGCCCTGAGTTTGCCTTCTGTATTGCGTCCATTGCAAGAGCCCTTACAGATAATGCAACTTCTCTCAAAGATTTTATGTCCATTGTTTTTCTCCTTCATCAATATTTAAACTCTTATTGCATAAGTCTATGTCAAAATCATCATAAATATAATCGCCTCCAAGCTCCTGCTTCGCCCTGATTCTTTCAAGATCATTTCTGCTTTCAATGGCAGAAAGTATTTTCTTGAATTTCACAGGCCCCTCAATATGCTCAGGCGGTGATGCCCCGGCTCCGGTAACACAGCGTACAGGTCTTGAGTCGGGAGTTTCATGCTTTGAAAGAATCATTATCCTTACAGTCCATTTTGTCCCATACTCGTATATTAACTCTTTTAATCCCCTTAGCTCCAGAGTCTTAATACTTAACTGCGGAGACAAAGTTATACCTGCAATAAAAGTATAAGAATGTGTTTCATTCCATCCAAAAACAGTCTGTATTATTTTATGTAAATCCTGCAAGGTATGATCCTCGGGTACAATAAGACGGCGCCAGACATCAATGCCGCCTATGCTAAACTGAAGAAGCCGTCCTTTACCTTCATTGCTCCCCGCTCGTACAATGCCAAGCTTATTGCGTCTAAAGCTTTCAAGGGCCTCATCAATCAATTCCTTGATATCTTCGTAAGTTTCGACCATGCTGTCCAGGGAATTGTCCAGAGCATCCAGCTCGGCATCTGTTGGGTTAGTATCAAGTTCAAGATCCTCCATTACATGGGCAGTATGATTCTGGATTTGAGAAAGGATGATGAAGGTATGACGCGGGAGCCATGAGGCATCAATATCTCTCTTTGTCAGCTTTAATGCGAGTTCTATAATCGCAGAATGAAGCTCCCCTGCTCTCAGCCTAATTGGCCCCATGGAATTATCGGCAAAGGGACTGTAGAACTCTCGTATCTCCTCTAACATACTCCTTATATAACCGCCAAGGAAAAACCTGTCTTTAACTTCCATTTCAATGGAAGCAGGAATCAATCTCTCCATAATATCATTTCCTGAATTGTCATGATCAGGCTTTGGGCTTGTACCTTCACGAAAAAGAGAGTCTCTTATATATGAATGAATGACATATTCTGAAATGGGAATTTTATATCTAAGGAGTATCTGTTCTACAGGTGTCTTATCGGGGCGCATATTTTCAAAGTCAAGTTCCTTCCTGTCGGGGATCTCCCTGCCTGCATACCAAAACCGAGTTTCTATGCCGTATGCACAGACATCGATTTTGTCAGATTTTTCATAAAGATAACTTTCAAGAGAATAAGCCGGGACCTCCCTCATTCTGGCATCTCCGTACCAATAGGCAAAGGCAATCTGTTCTTCGGTGCAGGAAGCTGCTCCAAGTTTCTTAAAAGATTTATCAAAGCTTTCCTCGGCAGATTGAAGCCAGGATTGCAGCTCTGCTTCGGGCCAATCATCTTTGCCTACCCGCTCGAGATTAAACTCACCCTTTTTCCAGTCTGTGGTTCTCACCACAAAACGGTCGCCGGGGACAAAACCCGATTCACGGTAAATATTTCGCATATCAAGTGTTTTGATTGAAACTTCAGGGGGGTCATCATAGGGATCACTATTAAAGGCCTCTTCGTTTCCCGGATTATCGCGAGCAAGATATTGCGGTGCATATTCTTCACCAAAGATGGAATAATAGGGATAGAACTCTTTTGGCGAGCCTTCGGTTGTGGTAAAGGAAATGCGTGAACCCTGCCAGGAGAAATTATACTCATGGGGAAGGAGATTGGCATTTGCAAAGGGAACACAGCGATGCCCGGGAATAAGGATGCCGTTAAGAAGCTCCAGCCTTGTGGGGCTTATAACAAAGGGCAGCGGTTCAAAAAAACCTCTTCTCGTTATCCAACGCCCGGGGCCAATCTGAAAGGCAAGTCCACGCAAATTAATAAAGGCTTCTATATCAGAGGCTAGACGACCTGCCCACCTGGACTCGACCTTCTTAATATAGGAAATAATATCATTTAGCTTAAAAGCATTTGTTGTATTATCGAGAAATTCATAAAATGCTTCTTCCTGATTGGCAGTCATACGCTGGAATATTATGCCCCGAAGCAGGAAATTTCGCAATACTTATGAACCGGGACAAAATGACCCTAAATTTGGAGGAAAAATTGACAACCGTGTCAAAATGACCCGGTTTACTCAAAAAGAGCTCTCACGGAGCTCACAGAGAGCACAAAGGACACAGAGAATTATCAGAATAAGCCCATTTTCCCCTCTTTCTCCGTGTTCTCTGTGCCCTCCGTGTCCCCTGTGTGATTAAATTTACAGAAAAATTAAAATTCTTGAGCAGATTTAACAACATTCCCGGAAAGTTGGCACGATTTTTGCTTGTATATTTATGTTGGCGGAAAGAGCGGAACCCTGACGCCTAATGGCTGTCAGTCAAGGTAAAAACCGGGGTCAGGGTCCGAAAAATAAATCCGTCGAACTATCACAAGGAGATAAAAATGAAAACAGTTACCCTTTATCGTCCAAATCTAGCAAGTAATGTTTTGGAAAATGCCCTTAGCGGTTTTGATCGCTATATGGACTCATTCTTTGGGGATAATTTCCTTAGCCCCTCGGAGAGGATTTTCAACCGCATGCCTGCCGTGGATGTGCGTGAAACCGAAAAGACTTATGTTCTTGAAATGGAGCTTCCCGGCTTTGATGAAAAGGACATCGAGATTCGTCTTGATGGCAATAAACTTAGCATCGAGTCAAAAAAGGAAGAGGAGAAAAACGAGGAAGATGAAAAGAAATATCTGGTTCGAGAGCGCAGGCTTTCCCGAGTCAGCCGATCCTTCATGTTGCCTGAAAACAGTGATCCTGAAGGAATTAATGCCGCCTTTAAAAATGGTGTTCTTTCACTGACAGTTAACAAAAGACCTGAGGCACAGCAACGCTTAATTCAAATTTCAAAAGATTGATCTGAAAAGTTAGCCGGCTTTGGGTGATTATTGCCTAAAGCCGGTGTCCTTGCAATGTACTCATCCCACCTTTTTCTTCAACCTAAAACCTATCTGACTTACATTAATGTAACAGTCTCACAAAAAAGTGTGCTCTTTACAAACAGCGAATAAGTGATACCATAAAAGGGGGTATAGTATAGATATCCCTTATTTTCAGGAGGTTTTGTATGAAAGGTAATACCGGTTCCAGCGTTGCCGCAAACGCATTAGCTGCAGGGAAAGAAGCGGCGGAAAAGGCTAAAAAAGGTCTTTCGGATATTAAAGTGGCATTTGCCTATTCCAGCGTTGTATACGATCAGGGTGAAATGCTCAAGGGCATTGCTGAAAGTCTGGGCGGAGTTCCGGTACTTGGGAATACATCCTTTACCGGGGTTATCACACCGGAAGGTTATATTACAGGGGACAATGGTTTTGTGGGCATTCTGGCTCTTGGCGGGAATGATCTGACCGTGGGTGTAGCAGGCAAGGCCAAAGCCGGCGATGCAAGAGCTACAGGCCGCGAGGCAGCAAAGGAAGCCATGAAAAACGCAGGTAAGGACAGTGCCCCTGCATATTTTTACATGGCTGCCTCTCCGGGAGAGGAAGAGTTCTACCTTAAGGGCATAAGCGATGTAATAGGCCGTGTACCATTTTTTGGCGGGAGCGCTGCAGATAATGCAATAGCAGGAGAATGGAAGTTATTTGCCAAGCAGAATGTATTTGCAGATGGTGTGACAGTAGCCTTCTTCTATTCAGACAAGCCGATGACCAATCTTTTTACCGGTGCATACAGGGAAACCAAAGACGTTGGTATCATCACAAAGGTTAAGGACAATCGCACACTAGTAGAAATTGACGGTGTTCCGGCAGTCAAGAAGTTTGCCGAATGGGCCAAGGTAGATCCGGACTCCCTTAAGGGAATGGACCTCCTTGTTTATACAATAACATCTCCTCTGGGAATAAAAGACAGGCTGGGCGGACTCACGGCAATCCGTCATCCTATGAACGGCAACGACGATTATTCCATGGCTGTTGGTGCAAACTTGGCGGAAAATACTGCGGTAATCCGCATGGAAGGCACTGTTGATGAATTGATTGCATCCGGCTCTAAAACCATTGATGACCTAAAAACAAAAATGAAAGCCACACCTGCAGCAATGCACCTTGTCCACTGCGGCGGACGCAGGGCAGGCATGGGCGAAAGAATTGAAGAGCTTGTTCAGGGTGTCAAAAAAGCAGCAGGAGACATTCCCTACATTGTGGTATTCACCTTTGGAGAATACGGTTACGAGGATGACGGCAACAATACCACAGGCGGCCTCATGCTGTCCTATACGGGCTTTCCCGGGTAAGTAATTTTAAGGAAGGAAGAATTTTATGAAAATGATTATTGATGGAAAGGCGGTAGATGCCTCGGATAAAGCGGTTATCGAGGTAATCAATCCCGCCAACGGTAAAGTAATCGACACAGTCCCTGCTGCCACCGAGGCAGATGTCAAACTGGCTGTAGAAAAGGCAATGCAGGGACAGAAGATCTGGGCTAAGGTCCCTGTCCATGAAAAGGGGGACATACTCCTTAAGTTTGTCGCCCTTGTGGAAGAAAATAAGGAAAAACTTGCCCGAACCCTCTCCGATGAAACAGGCAAGCCAATTTCCGAAGCCCGCGGAGAAATCGCAAATATCCCAATAGCTTTTAAGGGCTTTGTTGAAAAAGCGAAGCACCTGTATGGTCAAATAATCCCGAATGGGCATGAAAAAAACCAGGAATCCCATGTACTGCTTACAATCAAGGAACCTATCGGCGTAATAGCCTGCGTGATTCCGTTTAACTTCCCCTGTGATCTGTTTGATCAAAAAGTAGCGCCGACTCTGCTTGCAGGAAATGCGGCCATTGTGAAACCCTCTACCGATAATCCGCTGACCCTCTGTATGCTCACTGAGCTTATGGTAAAGGCAGGTGTAACCAACGGAGCCATCCAGATTCTTACAGGTCGGGGCTCCAAGGTAGGAAACTGGCTTTGTCAGAATCCTGATGTCCACGGCATTACCTTTACAGGTTCCACCGAAGCAGGAATAGAGACCTATAAGAATGCGGCAAATCACCTTGCCCATATTGCCCTGGAGCTTGGCGGCAACGATGCCTTTATCGTGTGGAAAGACGGAGATGTGGACCTCGCAGTGGAAGATACTATCTGGGGGAGGATGTACAATACCGGCCAGGTATGCTGTGCTTCCAAACGCTTCATCATACACAATAGCCTTAAAGATGCATTTGCCCAAAAACTGGTGGAGAGGATCAAGAAGATCAAACTTGGAGACCCTGCAGAAGATGCTACCCAGCTCGGCTGCCTGATCAGCGAAAAGGCTGCCATAGAAGTGGAACAGCAGGTAAATAAAACTGTTTCCCAGGGCGGAAAGATAATCCATGGAGGTAAACGTAACGGTGCTTTCTATGAGCCAACAGTAATTACAGACGTACCGAAAACTGCAGATGTTGCAATTGACATGGAAATTTTTGGCCCTGTGGTGCCTATTATTGGCTTTGATACACTGGAAGAGGCTGTGGAAATTGCCAATTCATCTAAATTCGGCCTTTGCGGTTGTATTTTCACCTCGGATATGAAAACTGCGTGGAAGACAGCAACGGAGCTTGAATGCGGTGGTGTGGTAATTAACGGTGCGAGTTTCTTCCGTAGCTTTGAAATGCCCTTTGGCGGCTATAAGTACTCAGGGATTGGAACCGAGGGTATTATGTCCACCTTTGACGAAGTGACTCTTACGAAGACCATAGTTCTAAAGAATATTATTTAATTATTAAAAAACTTCTTCATGGAGGGGCACGGAGTATACTTCGTGCCTCTTTTCGTTGTACAATTACCCTAATGTCCATAAGCTTACGGCGCGAAATTGAACAACGCATAAGAAACCATGATTTTTTCTGTGAAAAAGAATTAACAATGGCTGTTATAAGCGGAAAGTATAAGGTAGTAATTATATGGCATTTAGGTCACGAAGGGCCCCTGCGGTACGGTGAAATTTACAAGCTTTTCCCCGGGATAAGTGATCGCATACTTACAAAACAGCTAAGGGAACTCGAGCAGGATGGCATTGTAGGGAGAGAAGTGTTCCCTGTGGTGCCGCCCAAAGTGGAGTATCATCTAACGGAATTAGGAAGTACCCTCCTGCCCATAGTTGACGAAATCTGGCGATGGGGCAAGGAAAATATGAAATACTACCATGAGAAATTAATGGAAATGGACAAGGAGACTTAGTCTCATGGCATAGGGGCCAGAGTTGATGAGCCTCCCCATGCGAAAATCTGCTTCTCATTTTCATCGAAGTAAATATCACCAACCTTGCAAATGAAAAAGTAGCACTCCCCTACCTCGACTTTATTCTCTACCGTACATTCAAAGGCCAATCGACTGTGCACAGGGAATTTGAGCCCGCAAGATTCAGAAGTCTCTGCCATTTCAATTCCAAACTCCTTTACCTTATCCACATCTCTGCCTGACACAGTACCGCACTTAAGCGTGATGTCGGCAATCGCCTCGCCCGGGATGCTTAACACCGCCTTGCCGCTTTTAAAGACTAACTCGCAGGTATAACTCTTATCCCACATTGTAAAACCTATATAGGAAGGCTCACTTTCAAGGTAGGTCCACCAGGAAACGGCAGCAAGGTTAGTAGACCCATCGGGCCTTAGGCTGGAAATAAGCGAAACAGGGTGGGGAGAAGTTTCTTTTAAGGCATCTGTCATTGTAATTTTTTTCATAAAAGTTTAACTCCCTTCAGGCAGAGGAGCGAGCTTCCCGTAGCCGCCCCATGCAAATATCTGCTTTACGGTTTCATCGAATAAAACATCATCCACTTTGCAGATAAAGAAATTACAAACCCCGGCCTCTACCCTGCTTTCGACAGTACAAATATATGCAAATCTGCTGTGGGCAGGATACTTTAAAGGAGCACCTATCATTTCAATGCCATACTCCTTAACCTTATCCAGCTCCCTCCCGGAAACAGAACCGCATTTAAGGGTGATGTCTGCAATTGACTCCCCGGGAATACTAAGGACAACCGGACAGCCCTTATCGTTTTTAGTAAGAAGTTCGGAAGTATAGCTGTTTTTTCCCATGGCAAAGCCGATCAATTGCGGATTAGAGCTCAAGAATGTCCACCAAGAAACAGCAGCTAGGTTGGTACTGCCGTCAGGCTTTGGAGTGCAGATAAGCGAGACCGGATGCACGGGTATATTTTTCATTGACTCAAGAAGGGTAATTTGCTTCATTTTTTTTTCCTTTTTAGTATACTAATTTAGTATACTAACCTTATTCACCTCCTTCTTCAACCTAATTAGATACGGTTATCTCAACGGCTTAGTTTATCTTAAATTTCCTGACTTCTACCATTAGTGCCGCTGCTGTATCACGGTTCTTATTAGTTAACTCATTAATATTGATAACAGCCGTATTAACATGATCCACTCCTGTGGCCATTTCGTTCATGCCCCCTGTAATTTCCTGAGTAGATTTCTCCAGATTATCCGCTTCCCGCATCACTTCTTTTGCCCCCTCAAGCATTTCCATGGAACCGCCCTTTACAAGCTGAGTTGTTTCATTTAAATGACCAATGGCTTCAAGGATTTGCTTGCTCCCATGACCTTGTTCCTCCATGGCATTACGGATATTCTCTTCCTGCTCAGCTACGGTTTTTACTCCGGAATCAATAGCTTCAAACTTTTTCAGTACATTATCTGTAGAAAGGGTGATTTTATCAATTGAACTTTTGATTTTCTTTAATACGTCACTTATGGTCTTTGACTGCTCACTTGAGCTTTCTGCGAGCTTTCTAATCTCTTCTGCGACAACGGCGAAGCCCTTACCTGCTTCACCTGCATGAGCCGCTTCAATGGCGGCATTCATCGAAAGCAGATTCGTCTGGCTTGCGATGCTTTCCATCACAGAGTTTATTTCCAGAAGACCTTCAGACTCACGAGCAATTTCCTGGATATCAGAAGCTACATCCTGCAATCCCGTGCGGCCCACATCAGAGGCCTCAGAAAGTTTTTGCACGTTTTCTGTGTTCTTAATAAGGGTTTGGGTGACCGATTGTATGTTTGCAAGCATTTGTTCGATTGCTGAAGATGACTGTGCAACACTGGAGGTCTGTTTTTCAACGTGACCATTCAACATATCGATATTGATTGTTATTTGCTCCATGGTTGCATTGGTTTCAGTGACAGATGCACTCTGACTGATCATTCGGCCCTTAACACTTTGGATATTGGCGGTAATCTCATTCATTGCTGCTGCGGTTTCGGTCATATCGCTGGCAAGATTGGAGCTTAGGTCTGTAATAACCTTAGTCTCGTTCATTACATGCCTGACCATAATTTTGATCTTTTCCAGGGTCAGGTTAAAATAGCGAGCCATCCTGCCGATTTCATCTTTGGTATTGACATTTATACTATGGGTCAGATCTCCGTCGCCCTGGGAAATGTCCTTTAGGGTCTCGGTAATATTGACAATGGGCTTTGTAATTTGCGTCAGAGAAAAGAATACAATTACTGCTGAAATTAAAATAGCGACAACTGCAACGATTATGGTATACATGGTCATCCTTTCTATCTCTCTCCAGATGTAAGAGTCTAAAGAGACCAGCATTACTGTCCAGCTTGTATCCGAATTACCAATAAAGAAGGGCTGCATAACTATCTCTACCATATCATCCAATACGGGGGAAAAGGTTCTCTGTTGATATGGTCTTCCTTCAAGCACTGCACGGTTGGCTTCATGTATCTGATCGCCAAATAAGGTTTCTACGTCAATGAGCATATTTCCAACCCTCGCCGGAACCAAGTGACCCAAAATCAAGCCATTCCCGGCAAAGACAGTCACTGCAGCAAGCTCTTCATGTTCCATGATCGTTTCCCGGACTAATGGCTGTATATCGTCAATGAGTAAGAGACTTCCAACTATGCCTACGGTTTCATTGGTATCAGGGTTTACAATGGGAACCCTCATTATAAAACCAAATGTTTCGTGATTACCTACTGTTCTGGGCAAGGGGTCTTCTACCATGTCTCTTTTTGAGTAGATACCGGTAATATGGTTCATGGCATTAGCCACATCCGATTCGATTACAGCTCTGCCTTCTATCTCTCCGCCTTCTCTTGTGAAAAGCGTGGCATACTGGCCTGTTGGTGTGGAGCCCGGGCGGCCAATAAAATAATTGTCCATACCATCAATCGCATTGGGCTTCCAAACCGTAAAAATTGCAGCCATAATGGGCTCTGTCTTTAAAGTGCTTTCCAGCATTTCATCATAAACTTCCCTGCGTCGCTCCTCAGCAAGGCCTTCATAGTTAGCCATTACACCGGCTAAGGTATGAAGAGCGCGTAAATAGCCATCCTGGCGGCCCTTCCAGAATTCTGTCTTCTGGTCAAGCAAATAATGTGTAGCTTGAAGGCTCAGCATCCGGCTGGTTGCGGTTGCTTGGGTGAGCAGCATTATTGAAATACCAATAATAACGACCGCTATGATAATGATTACCAATATACTCAGCTTGAATTTAATTTTCATTTAGTTTCTCCTGACTTTCCCGATTAATCTCAATTTGCTTAAAATATCTGTCTGCTACTTCTTCAAAGTCTTCCATTTCAGCTTCAAGCTTTTCCAAACTTTCTAACATAATAAATATTGGATCTATTGGATTTTTTTTGACGGGAATCGGAGAGAGAGGCTGTTTTGTAATTGTCATAATCTTACCTTTTTCAATTATTCAAAAATTCGCTCAAAGCGAGTATTAATACAAAGTATTAGTTGTTTGAGGTTTTGTCAAGATATTAGCTAATGTTTACTATGACTGAGAGCGATTTACGTACTATTTTTGGCCAAAATATAAAAAAATTCCGTATTATAAAGGGATTATCGCAGGCAAAATTGGCTGAATCTCTAGACATATCGTCAAATTTTATAAGCGACATGGAAACAGGGAAAAGGTGGCTTTCTTCGGATACACTCGTTAATTTGGCCAAAGTTCTTAATGTTGAAGCTTATGAACTATTGAGACCTTCCCACTTATTAACTGATGATAAACAGGAGTTTATTCGGAAATATACAGAAAGAGCAGTAGAAATTACTTCAGATGCAGTTGTCAGCTCTCTTAACAAACTATATGATCTGCATTTGGACGATAAGCTTTAAAATTATAGCCGTATTAAACTCGGGAACAGCCGGGACACAGATAACTCACATTAACCCGAGAAACCTCGCCATGGTTGATAGGAGGGTATCCGGGTCAACGGGTTTTTCAAGGTGATGATTCATCCCCGAGTTGATAGCTGCTTCCACGTCCTCTTTATAACTGCGTGTAGTAACGGCAATAATAGGGATTTTTTGTCCCTTTGCTAATCCGGACGCTCTTATTTTCCTTGTAGATTCGTAGCCATCCATTTCCGGCATCATAATGTCCATTAGAATTAGATCAATGTCTTCAGATTCTGCAGTAAAAATATCCAGAGCTTCTTTTCCGTCCTTCGCTTCAATGATAACTATATCTGTAGGAGATAAAATATTTTTTAACACTTTACGATTAACTGCAACATCATCAACAATAAGAATTCGCTTCCCGGCAAAATTGATATTATCTAACTTAATTTCCTCGTCTTCAGAAATAGTTTCTGCTATCGGGAATATTAAAGAGAATGAAAGGCAGGTGCCCTTACCTGCTGTGCTTTCAATAATAATCTGTCCGCCCATTGCTTTTACTATTCTGCTGCAGGCAGACAGCATAATTTCATCTGAACTAAAATGAATTTGATTGTCTTTAAGGGCGAATATTTGCCTTAATTCATTGATCTTTTTATCTGTCATGCCAATGCCATTATCACATACTTTAAAACCCAGACAGGCTGTCTCATCATTTTTTTCCAGCAGATCTATAATTAAAGTTACTTTGCCGTTTTCTTCACCTGCATATTTTACGGCATTCCTTAGCATTATTGTTAAAACTTGCATGAGCCTTATTCTGTCACCTTCCAATGACAGGGTACCCAAAAGATTCATTCGAGGTTCCCAGACAATATTTTTTGTCTTACAAATAATTGAAATTAAACTATTAATATCCAACATTACTTTACCGACAAAAAAAGGCTCATTTGAAAGAAGGAGCTTCCCGCTTTCAATATTGGAAATTTCAAGGATGGTATTTAAAGTTGCAAGGAGATCATTTGAGGATGCATAGGCCTGGTGCAAGGCATCTGTTCTTGTTTTTTGCTCTGTTGCAGAGAGAGCCTCTTTTACCATGTTTAATGTACTGTTAAGGGGTGTTTTTAACTCATGGCTCATATTTGCAAAGAAGGCGTTTTTAACCTTATCTGCGGTTTCTGCAAGCTTATGTGCTATGATCAAAGTAGCTGTCATTTTTTTAGATCTATAGAACATGATAAGCACAAGGAATAGTACAAGCAGAGACAAAACAGTTGCACTTACCAGCCATGGACGCTGTGCTTCCACAAGGTTAACCCTATAATCGTAAGTCCTCTGCATCCATCTGTTTATTATCTTCTCAAGATCCATTTGGGTTAACGCCTTATCGACAATAGTTTGCAGAAGAGGTTCTATTTTATGGAAGGCAAGTCTTGTTTCAATAGGCTGTCTGAAAATAAAATTTGCTTTATAACCGACAAGCTCCTGTAAATGAGTCATCTGCATAACTCTAATCTGGGTTGTCATAACCATGTCTACTTCGCCGTTTTGCAAAGCTCTAAAGGCTTCATCAATATTTTCATATTCTATTGTATAGGGATGATGCGGGAACCATTGCATGAATGTGGCCGCATAGTTTGAGTTACGGGCAATGGCAAGCCTTACATTGGGAATATCATGAATACCAATATACCTGTGATCCGATTCGGATACTAGGGCGAGGTAATCATTTAGAATTAACGTATCAGACCAGATAAAGGATTCTTCCCATTCTGCAGTATAATCCAATTCGGGAATGAGCACAGCTTCTCCCCTAAGAAGCATCTCACTTATTTTCTCCCAACTTGCATGTTCATCATGAACTAGCTCAAATCTAAGCCCGGTAAGAGAGCTTAATTCCTCAAGAATATCAAAGTAGATACCCTGCCATTCCTGTTCTCGAGTATTAAAAAAGCTTAAAGGATAATCATCGTTAGGTGCTGCAATCGGTATGATAAGGCTGCTGTTTATATATGTGCGCTCCTCACTGCTCAGCAATGAGAACATTCTATGTCTCCTATAGTCCTGATCTCCCTGATTGTACAACTGTCCGATAAAAGGCCGCCCCCCGTTCCGCAGCACCTTATTTACAATGGATATGACAGGTTCCAAATCGGCTTTTCCTGTTGCCATGGAAATAGGATTGAAGATTAGAGGGTAGTAATCTTCGATAACAAGATTGTCGTACATGATAAAGTTGGTAGCAGCAGCACTTGTTACAATAAATGCGTCAGCATCTTTATTTATTAGAGCTTGGTAGGCTTCACTAAAATTACTTACCCAGACCGGTTCGTAGGTACCGGGCTTTGTCACAGAGGCAACAGCCTCTTCTCCGGGAGTACCGGGAATAAAGGCATATCTGCGCGGATTCTTGGGCGAGGATTGATCCCACGAGGTATTCTCTTCCGGTCGTATAATGACAAATTGTCTTTCGACAATGGTGTCGGTAATAAAGAGAGTTTCAAGGCGCTCAGGGGTCGGCATTATATTACCGGAAAAGTCAATTTCCCCTGAATTAAGCCTTTCCAGATGTGTAATTCCGTCAAGAATTACCGGCTGAAACCTGATTCCAAAAAGGT
>WRKT01000038.1 GCA_009777995.1 Treponema sp.
AATTTTGGGAAGGCTGGCTTTTGTTGCGTTGAGGTTCTCCTTTTCGAGATCATTCTTTTTTGCGCCTCCTTGTTATTTAAGAGGTGTTACGGTTGCAACAAGGAGGTCGGCTGAGGGGATTAGCCCGCCGTAGCGGCATTTTATGTCAATGAACTTCTCTGCGCCAAGGTCTGCACCAAAGCCTGCCTCGGTCACAACATAATCTGCACATTTTAACGCCATTTTTGTGGCCATTATGGAGTTACAGCCGTGGGCAATATTTGCAAAGGGCCCCCCGTGAACAAAGGCAGGTGTTCCCTCAAGGGTCTGCACAAGGTTCGGTTTTAAGGCGTCTTTAAGCAGAGCCGCCATTGCGCCATTGGCCTTAAGCTGTGCAGCTGTAACGGGCAGCTCTTCGGATTGCTTCCCGTCGAAACTTCGTTTAGCTGTATAACCAATGATAATTCGCCCGAGTCTTTCCTTTAAATCTTCAATTCCCGATGACAGGCAGAGAATGGCCATTACTTCCGAGGCAACCGTGATATCGAAACCGTCCTCCCTTGGAGTACCGTTAGCCTTACCTCCAAGGCCGTCGACTATAAAGCGGAGCTGCCTGTCATTCATGTCAACACATCTGCGCCATGTAATTTTTCTTGGATCTATATTCAGCTTATTACCCTGATAAATATGATTATCGATTAACGCAGCGAGCAGGTTGTTTGCAGCCCCTATTGCATGAAAATCTCCTGTGAAGTGCAGATTGATGTCTTCCATCGGGATGAGCTGTGCCCAGCCGCCTCCTGCGGCCCCGCCCTTAACGCCAAAAACCGGCCCTAAAGACGGCTCCCTTAAGGCAACCATCACCTTCTTCCCAATCTTTGAAAGCCCGTCTGAAACCCCCACGGTTGTTGTTGTTTTGCCCTCGCCTGCAGGGGTTGGAGAGATTGCTGTTACTAAAATCAGCTTCCCGTCTTTTTTGTCTGAGGTTTTTGAAAGAAAATTATAATCAACCTTGGCTTTATACTTGCCGTAATGCTCGATATACTCTTCCGGGATTCCTGCCTTTTTTGCAACATCGTTTATATGCAGTGCATGTTCAGGATAAACAGCCTGCGCAATTTCTATGTCTGTTCCTATAAACTTTTGAATACTTGCCATGTTTTTTCTCCTCCCCAATGGTGGAGCAGGCTATTCAAAATGTCAAGAGTTTGTCACAATAGACATAATGGAGGATAACTTGAGCAACTGGCATAATATGGATAAGGATTCCGTATTAAGGAATTATGGTTCAGATGGGCAGAAAGGTCTGTCAACAGATGAAATTTCGCTCAGGCAGGAAAAGTACGGCCTAAATAAATTTAACGAAAAAAAGAAAGAAGGCCTCGTTGTTCAGACACTTCGTCACCTAAAGGATGTGTCGGTTATCATTCTTCTTGTAGCAGCCGTTCTTTCCCTTCTCCTCGCAATAAGAGACGGGCACGGCTATATCGAGCCTTGTGTAATCTTTGCCATCGTAATCATGAACCTTGTTCTTGCCATAACCCAGGAGCGGGGGGCAGAAAGGGCCCTTGATGCTCTTTCTGTGCTTAATAGTCCAAACTGTTATGTTATTCGTAATGGCATGAAACAGCAGATAGATACCAAGGAAGTGGTCCCCGGAGATATTATTGTTGTAAGAAGCGGAGACCTGGTGCCGGCTGATGCCCGCCTCATTGATGTTGAGAGCCTTACTGTTGATGAATCCTCCCTTACAGGTGAAAGTGAACCAAGAGAGAAATATACTGACTCCTTAAAGATTGATAATCCCCCTCTCGGCGATCAGACGAATATGCTTTTCTCCGGCTGCCTCGTTGTCGGAGGACACGGCAGGGCAGTAGTTACTTCAACCGGAATGGATACGCAGATAGGTATTATTGCAGCCTTTTTACAGCATACAAAAAAAATGAAAACACCCCTGCAATTAAGGCTGCAAAAATTAGGTAAGGTGATAAGCGTAATAGCTCTTGCATCTGCCCTCACCCTGTTTTTGATTGGAATGACCCAGCAGCAGGAATTTTGGAGTCTCATTCTTATAACTGTCACCCTTGCCGTTGCAGCAGTACCTGAAACTCTTTCGCTCATTGTCACATTGATTCTTACCCAAGGCGTTAAACAAATGGTCGCCAAAAATGCACTTATTCGAAAACTCCAGGCTGTGGAAACCCTTGGCAGTACATCGATAATCTGCTCAGATAAAACCGGCACCCTGACTCAGAACAGAATGGCTATAAAACGGCTGTGGCTTTACGGCTCTGACCCCATTAGCGACAGTGATGCAGGCACAGGCGAGCATGCCGTGGCGCACCGTGAGTTTATCGAGCAGTTTCTCCTTGCAAGCAATGTGATAGTAGAACAGGCTCAGGGCACGGATGCCCAAGGTAAGGAGCTGAAGATCATCGGAGACCCCACTGAGTCGGCGATCATGAGTCTTTCTCTTGAAAAGGGTATCGATAAGAAGGTGCTTGAAAAAACCTTTGAAAAGGTTGCAGAAATCCCCTTTTCTTCTGCAAGAAAGATGATGACCACTGTGGTTAAGAAACCCGGCGGCGGCTATCTTGTCCTTACAAAGGGGGCCTTTGACAAGATCCCATATAAGAGAAAAGACCATAACTACCAGAAGGAACTTGACGATGCGCATAACGCCTTTGCAGATGATGCACTGCGTGTTATTACTCTTGCAACAAAAGAAATTGATAGCCTGCCTGAAAAGGAAGATATTGAGTCACTTGAATCCGAGCTTAATTTCCAGGGGTTTATCGGCCTAATCGATCCGCCTAGACCCGAGGCTGCAGCTTCTATAGCCCGTGCCAGGAGTGCCGGTATTCGCACGATTATGATTACAGGTGATCATGCTTCAACTGCAGGAGCGATTGCAAAGGAACTTGGGATCATTGTTGCAAAAGAAGGCGTTATTACGGGGCAGGAGCTTGAAAAGTTAAGTGATGAAGAACTCTTCCAAAGCATTGAGTTCTATTCGGTTTATGCAAGGGTTTCTCCCTCGGATAAAATTAGAATCGTACAGGCCTGGCAGAGGAAGGGGAGTGTAGTCTCTATGACAGGCGACGGTGTAAATGATGCACCTGCACTTAAGGCTGCCGATGTCGGTGTTGCCATGGGCATTGCCGGTACCGAAGTTGCTAAAAGCGCCGCAGACATGGTTCTTATAGATGATAACTTCTCTTCGATAGTATCTGCAATAACAGAGGGGAGAAATGTTTTTTCCAATATCAGAAAACTAATTTACTTTCTTATTGTCTGTAATATGTCGGAGATAGTGATACTGCTGTTTTGCCAAATTGCAAGGTGGGGTATGCCTGTAACACCTGTTATGCTATTACTTGTAAACGTAATCGGTGATGGTATCCCGGGCATGGCTTTGGCTCAGGAAAGGTCGGATTCACGCATAATGAATAGGAAACCAATCGACCGTAACGAAAGCTTTTTTGGCGGAGGACTCTTTGAAGTTATTATTACCCAAATAATAGCGTTCTCTTTTGTTACCCTTGCAGGTTTTTATATCGGGAAATTTGTGAGCATACCCGGGGCCCTTCCGCCATCGGAGGCTATAGGGCAGACTATTGCATTTCTTATTCTTGGCTGGACATCGATTTTGCACATACTTACGGTAAGATCAAGGCAGTCGATTTTCAAGCGCGGTTTTAAGGATAATCCTCAGTTGCCTCTAAGGGCCGGGATCATGATTATAGTATTTGCAGGCCTTGTAGGCATACCGCCCATAGCACCTATTTTCGGTTTCGCTGCAATCAGTGGCATTCACTGGCTTATTGCCATCGGTCTTTCAATAATACCGACCATAAGGGCCGAGTACGGAAAGCTTTGGGATAATTATAAGCTCGATACTATGGAGAAAAACAGGGTTATTTTGCAGTAAAACTTGAAACAGGGCGTGATAAAAACTTTTTATAGCGCAGGGGATTATATCCTGTGAATTCCTTGAATGCATTGTAAAAGGTCTGGCGATTATTAAAGCCAACTTGCGCTGCAATATCAACAAATTTCATGTTAGTATTGCGCATTAATGCAATGGATTGGGAGATTCTATACTTGGTGATATACTCAAGTAAGGTTTCTCCCATTTCTTTCTTGAATAACTTTTGCATATAGGTTTCATTCATATTTACTGCCTTTGCTATAGTCGAAGCAGTAATATTCTCCTGATACTCACGAATTATAAACTCGATAATACGGCTTATATAAGGGTTCGTAAGATAGGTCTTTCTATAGCATTCATTAATATTGAGCAGCAGTTCCGCTATGATAACCTGGGTGAAATAATGATCTGCATATTCGAGCTTGTCTGAGTTTAGTAAGGATTGAAGACGCAGAATCGTCTGCTTAATAAACTGGAAATCGCTGAGCAAAATATAGCTCTTTTCATGAAAGGCCTTTAAAAGGCTGTCGCAATTGCATACAAGCTCATAGCTGTCAATCACAGGTACAGAATCGCTGTCTGTTGCAATACTGTTAAGCTCAAGAAAAAGACCGTGACAGCCCTTTTCAATTGATAGTCTATGCGGGCAGTTTGCATCAAGCAGAATCAGATCACCCTTCTTTAGGTGCTCAGTAACCGTTTTCTGCTTACTGCTTGTAATAGTATAATTAGCTCGTCCGTTTACTACATAAAAAAGTTCGATGGTCGAATGATTATGATTGCCCATGCTATATTCAAAGAGGCGCTGTTCAAAATAAGAATGAACCGCGAAGTGATGCCCGATAAGAGTAATAATATTCCCTAATTTACCTGTCATGTATAAATGTTTTACCTTTTTTAATGGTTTTTGTCTATAAAAGCCGGAATATTTGACAAAAAAATGTCCTTTTTTACCATTTTTCTTTCCACTTTTGCTCAATATTGAGTCAATAATTTTTTTATGGCAGGATTAAGGGGGTAAATATGGCAAGACAAGCTTTTACTGAAACCGGCTACCGGGATCTTGACGATTTTATTTTCGGAAAGGCATTGCATCCGATTACATTGAAAAATGGCATGGTTATTGGAGGAGGAATAGTATACCCCGAAATTAACTTTACCCTGCCCACAATGCTTATTGAAAAGGAAACCCTGGGTGATATTAAAAAAACCTATTCTGAAATAATCACTGAAATATGCATAAGAGCAAGGGAATTGCATACTCCCGGTTTCATAGCAGAGATTGAAACCTTGCCTCCAATGACCTTTAATCCCGATTGGGGAATTGAAATTTGTAAAATTGTTGTTGATATAATCAAAGACCATGAGGCAAAATACGGGATTAAGGGCAGTGTCAGAATTACCCCTAATGATATTCGTGAAGGCTCCGATTTAGAGCATATGTGGAGGGGAAGGCATTGGGACTGCATTATGCGCACTTTTGAAGGCAGCGCAAAGGCCGGGGCCGACTTCCTTGCAATAGAGTCTGTTGGCGGAAAAGAAGTACACGATGATGCAATTATGTTTTGTGATATCGGCAAGTCTCTCTTTGCACTTTCTGTATTGGCTTGTGCCGACATGGAGAAGCTCTGGACAGAGATTGTGAAAATTGCAGACGATACAGATACAATCGCTTCAGGTGATACAGCCTGCGGTTTTGGCAATACTGCAATGGTACTTGCCGACAGGGGTTATATTCCCAAGGTTTTTGCTGCAGCTGTAAGGGTTGCAACTGTTCAAAGAAGCCTTGTCGCACTTGAATGCGGTGCGAAGGGTCCGCACAAGGACTGCGGTTATGAAGGTGTTTATATAAAGGCCATAACAGGAACTCCGATTTCCATGGAAGGAAGGACGGCAGCCTGTGCACATCTCTCACCTATTGGAAATATTGCAGCCTGTGTTGCCGATGTATGGAGTAATGAGTCGATCCAGAATATTAAGCTCCTTGGCGGAATGGCACCTACCGTTTCCTTTGAGCAGCTCGTCTACGATTGCAGACTTATGAACACAGCTCTTTCCAAGGGAAAGGAGCAGGCCCTTTTGCTGCGCGATCTGCATGCAGACAGCGATTCTAAGCTTGACCCCCAGGCATACGTTCTTCGCCCTGACATTGCTCTTGAAATATCAAAGGAACTTGTGAAAATAGAAGGAAATTATCCAAGAACAAAAAAGGCAGTAAGCCTTGCGCTTGATTTTATTAGACGAGGGTTTGATAATAATGAGCTCATTTTAAGCGATAAGGAACTCAAATGGCTTGACGATCTTTCACAAGCAGTTGCCACCCTGCCAAATGATGTGCAATCATTAATTGCCGATATAATGGAAGATTGTGATAAGCTTGACCCTAAAAAATATGATATGTAAGGAAGGAATGGAGGTAGATGATGTCAATAATAGACAATATTTCTGAAAGTTTGCAAAAAGGAAAGGCAAAAGATGTAGTTGCCCTGATACAGGAGGCTCTGGATTCAGGTGTCTCTGCCCAGGATATCCTTGACAAGGGACTTTTATATGGCATGAGCTTGCTTGGAGTAAGGTTTAAGAATAATGAAGTATTTGTCCCTGAGGTTTTAATTGCCGCAAGGGCATTAAATAAGGGGACCGAAGTTTTAAAACCCAAATTGATTGAGGCAGGTGTAAAACCTATCGGTAAAGTTGTAATCTGCACCGTGAAAGGTGATCTCCACGACATCGGGAAGAACCTTGTCCGCATGATGCTCGAAGGCGCAGGCTTTGAAGTTATTGACCTTGGAGTTGACATCGACGAGCAGAAGATCATCGCGGCAATTAAGGAGCATAATCCAAATATTCTCTGTTTGTCTGCCTTGCTTACAACCACAATGAGCCAGCAGGGACTGGTAGTCGAAGCTCTCAAAACAGCAGGACTAAGAGATAAGGTAAAAGTGATGGTAGGCGGCGCACCTGTCACTCAGAGCTTTTGTGAATCTATTCATGCTGATGCTTATTGTCAGGATGCGGCAAGTGCCGCAGAAATGGCAAAGACCTTTGTAGTATAGGGAGGCGGCCATGACTTCAAGGGAAAGAGTGCAACTGGCACTTGAGCACCGCTCCCCGGACAGAACTCCGAGGGATTTCGGGACCACAGGTATTACAGGAATCGCTGCCCCCTTAGTCTATAAACTTCGCCGCGAGCTCGGCCTCCCTGAAACCCCTGTAAAAATTTTCTGCCCCTATCAGATGCTCGGTGCAGTAGATGAGGATCTGCGCAAAGCTCTCGGTGCAGACACTGTCTGCACTTGGCCTGCAGGTAACCTCTTTGGTTTTGACAATACACCGGTTAAACCTTTTACAATGAACGACGGCACTCCGGTGCTTGTGCCCGAAAGCTTTAATACCGAGTATGAAAGTGACGGAAGGCTGTATCAATATGCAGGAGGAGATCGAAATTATCCGCCTTCAGGTGTAATGCCGAAGGACGGCTTTTACTTTGATGCCACGGTAAGGGCTAAGCCCCTTGATGATGATGAGGAGCCTAATCCAAAAGATAATCTTGAAGAGTTCACCCTGCTTGATGAAAAGACTTTAAGGAAGATCGAAATAGAAACTCGAGCCCTTTACGAAAGCAGCGACTGTGCCATTGTGTCCGGGGGCCCGGGCGGCACAGGACTTGGCGACATTGCCTTCGTCCCTGCAACAATGCTAAATGACCCCAAGGGAGTGCGTGATCTTGAAGATTGGTATATCTCCCCATTAATACGACCCGACTTCATAAAAGAAGTGTTTGACAGGCAAACCGACATAGCGGTAAAAAATCTAAAAATGTATTACGAGGCTGTGGGGGATCGTATTTCTGTTATAGTACTTTGCGGTGCCGATTTCGGAAGCCAACAGAGTTTGATGCTTTCCCCTGATGTTTTCCGCGAAATGTATCTGCCCTACTATAAAAAAATGACAGATTGGATTCATGTAAACACAAAATGGAAAATCTTTAAGCATTGCTGCGGTGCAATTGAGCCTCTGCTTCCATTATTAATCGAGGCAGGTTTTGACATCATAAATCCGGTTCAAGTTTCTGCGGCGGGCATGGACCCACAGGTTTTAAAAAATAAATATGGAGACAGGCTCGTATTCTGGGGAGGAGGCGTGAACACTCAATCTACTCTGCCGCATGGAACTACCAATGAAGTAAAAGAAGAAGTTAAGCGTCATGTGAGCATATTTAACAATTCAGGCGGGTTTGTTTTTAATACCATCCATAATGCACAACCGAATGTGCCTGTAGAAAATTTCCTTGCCATGATAGACGCTCTTAATTAAGCAGGAGGAAGTAAATGAAAGAATTTGGTTCAGGCTATTTTGGCAAATGGATCACAGACGAAAATGGGCTTCCTGCCTACTCTTACGAATGCAATCAGTTAAAAGACCCGGCAGCAATATCGCCGACTAATGAGTTATGGCGAAAGAATAATGACCACAGCTTTCAATTTGGCAATGACCGTATAATCTGCCTTGCTTCAAACTCTGGCACAGTACAGGTGCGCCAAGATGAAGGCTCTCCAAAAATGCTTTCTGATATTGATCCGGATAATCATTGTTACGGAGGCGGCATAGGTTGGCTTATAGACGGAAAAACTGTACTCTCAACATATTACGATGGAAAAGCCGACAGCTTTGATCGTGTCTATGGTGCAGGTTATATGCGTAAAACAGTAGTTAAGGGTGACCTGTCGGCAGAACAACTCATCTTTACTCCCTACGGTGATGACCCTGTGCTGATTTCCCGTATTACAATCAAAAACAATTCTAATACTGCCAAAGAGTTAAAATGGTATGAGTATTGGGGTACAAAGCCATATCCCCTCTCGTTAAGAACAAATCTTATGTCCAGGGTAGGGAAGGGTGCAAGGCAAGATACCTATATAAATAATTCTGCAAAAAAATATAGGCAGGACTTCGCAGAAAGGTATAAGCATTATTATTCATATGATGGAAATACTATACATAATAAAATGAAGTTTAAAGGCTTCGAGTTTAAAGATAAAATGTTCTGGAAGCTGGCGGTAAAGAAGTATAGACCCCTAATCGAAAAGGTAAATAACTATTCTCTTTATCTTGGGGAGATCGAAGATCAAGAAGATATAAATCCCCCCGGTACTTTCCTCCATGCAATTAACACTAAAGTAAATACTTTTCTGACAGATGCTAAAAAGTTTTTCGGCCCGGGAGGCCCGGGCAACCCCGACGGCTTATACAGACCGGTTGCAAGTAAAACAAGAAAATCCCACACGGCAATGATTGCAGTTTCACCTGTTAATCTGCCCGCAAACAGTGAAGTCACCCTCACGTATTTATACGGTTATGTTCCAAAGGGTTTTGAGAGTTCTAAGTTAATTAATAAGTACAGCGCCGATTTTGATAATTTGTTTTCTGACTCATGTACTAAATGGAAGGAAAAAAGAATTTCGTTAAAGGTTCCGGGTAAAGAATGGATAGACCGTGAGCTCAATTGGCATAATCATTCTTTGAGGTCAGCACTTACCTACGACACAGGATTTAACGAGCATATTCTTTCTCAGGGGCATGTTTACCAGTATATTATCGGGTTTCAGGGTGCTTCCCGCGATCCCCTGCAGCATGTTATGCCGTTTATTTTCACTGACGCAGGTCTCGTTCGTGAAGTTCTGCGCTATACCTTCAAGTCCATGCTGCCCGATGGGACAGTGCCTTACGGTATATGCGGTCACGGGGCGATAATGATAACGCCCTTTTTGTCCAACGATTTGGAACTTTGGCTCCTATGGATTTTAGCCGAGTATGTTCTTGCAACAAAAGACATAAACTTCCTTAAAGAAAAAGTCACCGCGTATCCTTTTAAGGGTGAAAAACAAAAAGAAGAAACAATTTTGAACCTCGCAAAACGCACCTATGCACACTTCATTTCCATTGGTGTTGGTGTAAACGATCTGCCCCGCATTCTCGGAGGCGACTGGAACGACAATGTGGTGGTCGGAAACACCGATCCTGCCGAGCAGCAGAGGATTTACAAAGAAGGTGAAAGCGTATTAATCGGAGCATTCGCAGCCGCTGTACTTGCAAAATACACAGAAGTTCTTGCAATGGCAGGGGAGGGCAGTACGGAGGTTGCAGCATTCGCAGAAAGGCAGAGAAAAGCTGTCGCAAAGCAGTGGAACGGTAAATGGTTTAGACGTGCATACCTTGGAAGCGGTATCGGATGGGTAGACGAGGATATCCTGTATCTCGAGCCGCAGCCCTGGGCACTCTTAAGCGGCGCGGCCGACAAGGAGCAGGCGAAAATTCTTGCAGGGGAAATAAAAAAGAATAATAGAGAGCCTTCCCCGATTGGCGCATTACTCATGCATAAATGCCCTGACCATGGCAAAATGAAAGCACCGAAGGGAATGGCTACTAACGCAGGAATTTGGCCTTCGATTAATGGCACTCTTATAATGGCTTTAAATAAAATTGATCCTGCCGAGGCTTACGATGAGTGGCGAAAAAATACTCTTGCAAATCATGCGGAACATTATCCGGAAGTTTGGGAGGGAACTTGGAGCGGACCTGATACATTTAACTCAATACTCTCCGATAGCCCGGGGCGAACTTTCATCATTAACGATCCTGAAAGCAGAAGTGAGCGTCTTTCCTGGATAGACTTTCCTGTTTATAATCTCCATCCTCATGCATGGACTCTTTATAATGCCGCATCTTTAATCGCAGACAGCTTTACTAAGGAAGGTGTGGTTTTTAACTTGGGTTTCCCCGAACTTGTATACAAGTTCGAAAGCCCCCTTGCTTCACTTGAGCGTACAGAAAGAGGTTTTACCGGTAGTTATTGCCCCATCGCTGAAGGAAAGTGGAAGATCGAGCTTATTTTCTTTGATTCATCAAAGACATTTAAGTTAAATGTAAACGGCGTAACATCAGAATTTGAAAAAATAGAAAACGGAATTTCATTTTATGGCGCGGGCGGCGGAGAAAAGCCGCTTAAATGGGAAATTGTATTATAATTGGAGGATTATATGGATGTTAAACTGACTTTTAAAGAGCGTTTTTCCTACAGTCTTGGCAGTCTTGCATGTAACCTTGTCTGGACCTCTGTCGGTGGTTTCATGGTACTGTTTTATACAGACATCGCCTTATTACCTGCGGCAACGGTAGGGATTCTCATTCTTATATCTCGTATATTCGACGGAGTCTCGGATATAGGGATGGGAATTATTATTGACAGAAGCAAACACCCAAAAGGCAAGGCCCGTCCCTGGATATTAAGGATGGCTATTCCATTTGCGATTGCCACCTTTTTATGCTTCAATGTTTTCCCTGAATGGCCCTTACTTGCAAGGGTAATTTACGCGTTTATTACTTATAATATTCTAACCACCATTGTTTATACAGCTGTTGATATACCTTATGGAGTAATGAATGCTGCAATGAGCCAGGATCAATACCAGCGTTCTGTATTGAATATTTTCCGCCTGTTTATGGCAATTGTTGCAGGTGTTGCTGTTAATATGGTCGTTCCCAGGATGACTGCCACTCTTGGCGGAGGCGGAGCTCAGGGCTGGCGTTTGACATTTGGACTATTGGGAATTCTTGCAGCGATCATGTTCTTCCTTACATATTTTAATACAAAGGAACGGGTTGAAACATCTGTAACCATTAAAGACAATGTACCAATTAAAACAGGTTTAAAGGCCCTGGTTAAAAATAAATACTGGATCATGGTTGTAATTTATGCAGTCATGTCATATACATCAACAGGTCTTGGCGGCATTGGTGTATACTTTACCAGGGAAATACTTGGCGATCTGACCTTGGTTGGAACGATAACTATAATTGGAGTGCTTCCAATGCTTGCAGGTACATTCCTTATTGCACCAATTGTAAAAAAAGCAGGCAAAAGAACAGTAGCCCTTATCGGTATTATCTGTGGCATTTTAGGTTGCATCATAATTCTTGCCTCCGATCCGGGAGTGGACACAAGTCTGACCATGTTTTTTGTTGCAGTTGTAATCCGTGCCTTTGGTTCAGCATTTATCATAGGCACCTTATTTGCAATCATTGCAGATACAATTGAATACGGTGAATGGAAGTCGGGAGTGCGTACCGAGGGACTGGTATACAGTGCGTCCAGTTTTGGAGGAAAGCTTGGGAATGGTCTTGGAATGGCCATAGTCAGTCTTGCCCTGAGCGTTGGAGGATATGTGCCAAGAGTAGTTGAGGGGTTCGGGCCTACAGGACAATCAGATGCAACAATTAATGCAATTCGTGTTGTTTATCTATGGATACCCATTTTCCTTTTTATATGTATGGGTATAATAATGTTCTTCTTTAAGCTAGATAAGCAATATCCTGCCATCCTTGCAGAGTTAAAAGCACGCAGGGGAGAAGAAGCCTGAGATGACAGGAAAGGAACGCATTCTTGCGGCATTAAGGAGGGAGCCGGTGGATAGAGTCCCCTGGGTTCCCCTCCTTGTTCCGTACACAATAGCAGGCTTTACCAAAAATGCTCCGCATAGAGTGGCTGAAGCTCAGCGGGCAATAGGCTGCGATATCTGGACACAGGCAATTGCCGATAGACTTGGTCTCTGGATGCCCAAGAATAAAGCTAAGATAAATAGAATACAGTATTTTATTGACGGTGATATTGTTACGGGTTATGAAACGCCCGAGGGCACCATAACTGAAAGACAGCGCAGCGGTATTGGCGGTTCGATGAATGCACCTGTTGAGTATATGCTTAAAACTGCTGAAGACTTGCGAGCATACCGTTATGTACTTGAAAACAGTTTCCTGTTTGTTGCCGATTTAACCGATCATTACGATTGGGAGAATAAAATTATTGGTGATGATGGCGTAATAACCGATGTTGGCATTGGACTTTCTCCCTTTCAGACCTTCATTAATTTTCTTGCAGGAGTAGAAAACACCTATGTTTTACAGGCAGATGAGCCGGAGCTATTTGATGAAGTCATGGCACTGATGCACCGGAATAACCTTATTCAAATCAAGGAAACAGTTAAACGAAGCAAGGCAGATATCTTTGTAAACTCTGAAAATACAAGTTGGACCACAATGTCGCCCGGGCATTTTGAAAAATACTGTGTTAACCAATTGAATGAATATTCTGCAATTCTCCGGGATTATGGTAAGCTCCATGTAATACACGCCTGCGGAAAGCTAAAGTATCTATGTGAGCATATTACTTCATGCCGGTTTGACTGCATTGCTGACATAGCACCGGGGCCAACCGGTGACATGGAACTCTGGGAAGCGGCAGATGCATTCCCGGGCCATGCCGTGAAAGGCGGAATAGGCTGCGACACCTTCATAGCAGATGATCCCAATGAATGCTATAAAAAAGCCGTGGAAATTCTCGAAAAAACCCGCGGCAGGCCCGGTATACTCCTCGGCTCAGGCGACTCAGTTCCTAACGGCACGAGCATAGAAAATCTGCGAGCTGTATCGAAAGCTGTTATGGAGGCAGGTAAATGTTAAAACAGCTTTTAATGGAATTAGGTCTTAAGCAGATGCGGAAGAAAATGTATATTGAGCCTGATTATATTGTTGAAAATTACTTAAAGAAAATTCCGCAGTTTTTTGACAGGACTAAAGCAAAAGACAGAAAGCTCATCATTGTATACGAGTTTCATGACAGCGGAAAAAATGACGGTGTGTGGACTATAGCCATAGCCGATGGAAATTGCACACTAAGCAAGGGCGAGGCTGTAAATTACGATACAAAGCTCTACATGACTGCAGATACTTATAACCGTATTCTTTCAGGCAGGCTTGATTTTACAAGACTTGCATACTCAACCGGCGCTGTTCGTTATTTCGGGAGTACCCTAGGTCATAGGGAGATGAATGCCTATCTTACAATTCCAAAAGACGCAAACATTGCTTGCCTTTAAGGTATAAAATAGGATGACTTCAAGCGAAAGATTGTATGCAAGATTAAAGGGGATGAGTGTAGATAAGATCCCAAACATGAATATTGCAATGGGCCTTGTAGCAAAGGCAGCCGGAGTAAGTTATCGGGAGTATGTTCTTGACTATAGAAACTTAGTAGAAGGAAACTTGATTTGTGCAGAGCGTTTTGGCTTTGATTCTGTAAGTGTAATCTCTGACCCCATGAGAGAGGCATCTAGTTTTGGTGCAGTTTTAACATTCCCGGAAGAAGGAGTCCCCTTTAGTGATCCTCCCCTGCTCGCGGACGGATACGATTTAAAACGTTTAAGAGTTATTAGCCCATTGGAAAGCCCTCGCACCTTGGATCGAATTAAAGGTGTGGAGCTCTTGCGGCAGAAGGTTCTTTCAGATTATCCTGTCATCGGTTGGGTGGAAGGTGTCCTTGCAGAAACTGCAGACCTTCGCGGTTTAAATGCCCTTATGTATGACCTTGCCGATCTAACCGAAGATGATAATCAGGATATGCTTGAATTAATGGATTTAATTTTTAAATTTCAATGCAACTTTGCGCTTGAGCAAATAAAAGCAGGAGCAGACATAATCGGAGTTGGAAATGCAGTTGCATCGATCATTGGCCCTTCACTTTATGAGCAGTACGGACTTAAGTACGATAAAGCCCTTGCCAAGTTCATTCATGATAACGGAAGTAAGGTAAAACTGCATATATGCGGGAACATAACGCCCATTCTTCCATTGCTGAAACAAGCGGAACCGGATATATTAGACATAGATTGGATGGTGGACTTTAAAAAAACTGTCGCAGAGTTTGCCGATACCGGCATAAGCATCTGCGGGAATGTTGATCCGGTTGAAGTGATGCTGAGAGGTGATGCAACTTATGTCGAAAAAATGGTACGCGAATGCCTTTCTGCAGAAACCGGCAATTTCCTGATTGCAGCAGGCTGCGAAGTCCCTGCAGCAACCCCTGAGGAAAATCTATTATTAATGGACAGTTTATTATATGTTTAAAAGATTAAAGCTCCTTGCATGTAAAGTGCTTTACCGAGAAATTAGCCTTTTAAGCTCTAAATCCGACAATTTTATTGACGTAACATATTTGCAGCAGGGCTTACATGATACCCCCGACATCTTACGCAGCATTTTACAAAATGAAATCGATCGCATTGATGAAGGCAGTGATATTTACAGTTGCAGGAACAGGGACAGCCTTGATTTCGATGCAATACTGCTTGCATATGGCCTTTGCTCAAATGCAATATGCGGTCTTATGAGCAAAAAGTATAAGTTGGTAATTCCCCGTGCTCATGATTGCATCACCTTGTTTTTAGGTTCAAAGGAAAGGTATAAGCAATACTTTGACGAGCATAATGGCGGTGTTTTTTGCTTTACACCGGGCTGGAACGAATGTACGATTTTTGCAGGCAGGGAGACTATTGAACAAAGGCGAGAGCGTTATGCTAATAGATATGATGAAGAAAATGCAGATTATCTTATTGAGCAAGAGCAAAAAGTGCTTGAAAAGTATAATACATGTGCATACATTGACTGGGATGAACTGCATCTTGAAAATCATATCCGGAATGCAGAAAAATACGCTGAAAGTCTGAAGTTAAACTTCGACTTAATAAAAGGAGACCCTTCATTACTAAGAAATATGATAAACGGAAATTGGCGGGAAGATGATTTTCTTATATTGGAGCCCGGCTGTAAAGCAACCCAATCTTTCGATGATAAAATTATATTACAGGAATAATTTAATTGATAATAAACCCGGCAGGAAATAACGAAACCATACTTATAAACCTTGCACGCAAAGGTATAATTTTATCTGCACCCTGTGGCGGGAGAAAGCACTGCGGGAAATGCAAGGTACGCCTAGTATCAGGGCAGGTTTCAGGTGATATACCGGATGAGCAGTCAATGGTGCGAGCATGCAAAGCAATTCCTTCTTCTGAAATAGAAATTGAATGCATCGATAATTTTACGGTTCTGTCAAGCGAGCTTGAAGTTACAGAGAGTGCTGCATTACCGGACATAGTACGCGCAGGAGTCGCGATCGATATTGGAACAACCACGGTCTCTGCAAAGCTTATCAACCTTGAAACTCTGAGCACCTTGGAAATCATATCTCTGCTAAATGACCAAAAGCTTTACGGTGCAGATATAATGAGCCGAATTGCGGCGGCAATGGAAGGTAAAACAGTAGAGCTTCATAAATTAATAAATAATCAAACAGAGGAAATACTTAAAAGTTTTAAGCAAAAATGGAATCTAAAAAACATTGAAAGACTAATCGTAAGCGGGAATACCTGCATGCTTCATCTCTTTCTCAATATTGACCCGGCCGGCATGGGGGCCATTCCTTTTCAAGCTGTGTTTCTTGATGAGAAGGAGTTACAGGGAGAAAAGCTAGGGCTATCCGCGGATAAGGTTATCATGCTGCCTGCAATCTCGGCATTCATTGGTGCAGATATTGCAGGAGGACTTGCAGCATTAGATATTCTTTCAGAGCCCGAGCCTTCCCTTTATATCGACATAGGAACAAACGGAGAGATGGCTCTATATAATAAAGAAATCATATTCTGCTGTTCTGCAGCAGTAGGGCCTGCTTTTGAAGGAGCAGAGATCTCCTGTGGTATGCACGCAATAAGCGGAGCAATCAGTGCTGTCGAATTAGCAAGAGAAAACCGTCTAGAAATTACTACCATAGGTAATACTTCCCCACGAGGAATCTGCGGCTCAGGTCTTATCGATACAATAGCCGTTATGTTAAGACAAGGCATTATAGATGAAACCGGATATATGGAAGATTACCCGGAAGGCTATCCCCTTGCTCAGGGGGTTACAATTACCGGAAGAGACATTAGGCAATTCCAGTTAGCCAAAAGTGCAGTCTTTTCGGGAATAAAGATACTCTGTAAGAATGCAGGCCTTGCATTAACAGAAATAAAGAATGTTTACATAGCAGGAGGCTTTGGTTTTTTTATTAATAAGAAGAATGCAGTAGATACAGGTCTTCTTCCAAAGGAGTTTGTCGATTGTATCATTATTCTCGGTAATATGAGCCTTAGGGGAGCAGAGGAACTGCTTGCATCAGAATTATTTATCGAAAAATGCAGGGAGATAACCAAAAAATGCACTGTTATTGATCTTTCTGTTGATCCCAAATTCATGGACGAGTTCTCGGAGAACATGGGTTTTTAGCTAACTAATCCTTTACAGAAAGACATTTGGATATTTTTTCTCGTAAAGCATTCGGATTAAATGGTTTTAATATATAACCGCTGCTCCCAAGGCTAATGGCTTCCTTTAAATTATCTTCTGATCTTTCTGCAGTTAAAAAGATCACAGGTGTCTCCTTGTATTCAGGAAATTCTCGGATCGTTCTTAAAAGATCAAAGCCGTTTACCTCGGGCATATTATAGTCCAATAGGAATAGATCAGGTTTTATGCTCGCCAAAACTTTCTTTAAATTCTCCGGTTTTTGCAGGGTATGTACTTTGTATTTATTGTTTAGTGCAAAATTAATTGCTCTTAAGATTGAAGGAGAATCATCAACGACGAGTATACTTAGCTGCTTGCTTGCGTTTTTATCTCGATCTATATGAAAATCGCCCTGGAATTTATAAGAATCTATATTATAGGAAATACGAGATTGTAAATCCTGGGGAGAATATGGTTTAACTACATAATCAACAGCGCCAAGAGAAAGCCCCTTAATTATGCTTTCTTCGTCGTATTTACCCGAAAGGAATATTACAGGTACTTCGGCATAACGTTCATCATTTTTTAGTATCTTAATGACTTCGTAGCCATCTTTCCCCGGCATCTCAATATCCAAGAGTATTAAATCCGGTATTACCTTTTCAAGAAGGTCAAACATTTTTGATGATGAATCAAGGGCATAAACTGTATAATAATCTTTCAGAAATTGTTTTGTCCTTACAAGGCCGAACTCAGTATCATCAACTAAAAAAACTTTCTTTCGTTCATTACTCATATATTTCCCCTATTTATTAATACCATTCTCTGCGGAGAGTCTTTCTGCAATTACATCAAAATCAATCACATCAACATTCTTTCTAAGCCAGGCAGAAAGGTCGTGATCAGACTCATATTCGTACTCTTCTATCTCTGCCATTACAGTATCTACTCCGTCCATATCGTAATTTTCGCAAAAACCCTGCAGTTTTAAGAGCAGTTCACTTTCAATCTTATCCTTCTTGGGTTTTATAGTTTTGCCATCAAAACCGGAAAGCATATCCTCAATGTCACGAATAAGTTTCTTTAAATTATCGAGGAATTCCGGGTTCTCATTTACTATAAAATTTAAATTTTTCTCCTTGGCTGCATCTTCCAGCTCTCCCGCCTTATTACCTATCTGTTCTGCACAAATGTCCAGACTTGTTCCTTTAACACTGTGAGTAGCCCTTTGATATTCGGCCAACTTATCATCAATTAAAGTTTCTTCATTGACATTTTCCATCAAGGGAAGAATTGCAGTTACGCTGCTTGTATATGAGCGCAGGATTCTTAAGTATAGTTCCGTATCGTCTTCGAACTTATCCAGCCCCATAATTATATCAAGACCATTGATTTTTATGTTTGCTAATTGTGTGTCAGCCGCAGCAGGCACACTGTCTGCTTGGCTGCTAGCGACAGTGGAGCGCGCTGCTTCAAGAACTTCCTGCGGCTGTTTATCGCGTATCATTTTGTTCAAAACAGAGTTCAACTGGCGTGTGTCGATAGGTTTAGAAATGAAATCATTAAAACCGCTCTGTAGAAATATATCCGCCTGACCGGCAACTGCATTTGCTGTCAATGCAACAATGGACGATGAGTACCCTAAATCGCGAATATGCTTTACTGTTTCTATGCCATCCATTCCAGGCATCATATGATCCATAAATACAATGTCGTATATTTTGCCTTCTTTAATTTTTTCAATTGCTGCATACCCGCTTATGACGGTTTCTATCCGAAGCTTGTATGGTTTAAGAAGACCTTCGGCAACAAAGAGATTTGCCTCAACGTCGTCTACGACTAAAACTTTCCCGTAGGGCATCATCTCACGTTTAACTTGTCCTCTATTTTTCTGCATCATATCGTTCAAACGGAACTGCTGCAGACTTGCAGCAAGTTCCATGCCCAAAATCTCTGAGTCCACCATCCCCTGGGGTAAACTCACGGAAAATAGTGTGCCGACACCCGGTGTGCTTTCCACATGAATTTTCCCGTCCATAAGATTTATCAAACGCTGTGTTATGGACAAACCAAGACCTGTCCCCTCGATTGAACGCGAAGATGCCTCATCAAAACGGGAATATTCATCAAATAATTTTGCCACCTGTTCAGGCGTCATACCGCGGCCGGTGTCCTGCACACTTACAACAAGCATAACCCCATTGTCGCATGGCTCACAGAGCACAGACATTGTAACTTTTCCGGATTCAGTATATTTGAATGCGTTGCTCAATAGGTTATTAAAAATTTGCTTTATACGAAGCTCATCTCCCATCAATTTTGCAGGCAGGTTCTCATCAATCTGAATGTCAAATTCTATGGGTTTGTCGCCAATACGCATCAAATTAAGATGAATGGAATCGTTAATCAGACTGGCAACATAATACTGAGACGGTATTATGTCTAGTTTGCCTGCTTCAATTTTTGAAAGATCAAGTATGTCGTTTATGATACCCATGAGCATATCGCTGGAACCGTATATTCTGTTCAACCCTTCTGCGACTTCATCCGGAAGCGATTCGTTCTGCATTAAAATATCGGTTACACCTAAAATTGTGTTCATTGGCGTTCGTATTTCATGGCTCATATTTGCAAGGAAAGATGATTTGGACTTGTTTGCTGCATTTGCAGCTTCTATCGCAATTTCAAGTTCTGCTGTCCGTTTTTTTACCAGGCTGTCCAGCCGCTTCCCGGTACTGCGGCTTCTTGCAAAAAGAACCGTCATAAGTAAAAGTACCATTGATGCCAAAGCAATAGCACCAATCAGCCAGGGGCGTTGGGCTTGTAAAAGCCTTGCCTGAAAGTCAAAGGTTCTGCTTGCCCATTGGTATGAAATGCCCCTTACATCGATCAGGTGAAGTGCCTTATCTATAATAGAGCATAGAACAGCCTGGTCTATATGAAAACCGATGAATGATTCCGCTGCATATTCAAAAATAAGATTGGCTTTATACCCCGAAAGCTCATAATAATTTGTGAGGGTCAGAAGCTGGTTCTGGCTGGTTAACACCATATCTACATCGCCTCTGTTCAATGCTTCGAAAGTTGCATCGAAACTCTCATACTCGACTATATTCGTGTGCAAGGGGAACCATGAGTGAAGCATATCCGCATAGGCAGTTGCCCGCGGTACCCCCACCCTGACATTAAAAACTTCATTAAGGCTTACATTTGGGGTTTCTGACTTGGACAGAAGCGCGTAATTATCAGTAATGGTCGGAGTTGACGGCCATAGAAAATTACCCACTCTCGCCTCTGATTGAAGGAGTTCAGTAATTAAATATGCCTCTCCATCTATAAGCATTCCAAGCAAATCCGTCCAAATGGTATTTTCATCATTAACAATCTCAAAATGAAGCCCTGTAAGCTCTATCAATTCGTCAAGTATATCAAAAAATATGCCCTGCCATTGCCGCTCCCGCATATTATAAAAACTAATTGGATAGTTATAGAACTCTGCCGCATACGGAATAACAGGACTTCCAAGAAGGAATTCACGTTCTTCTTCGCTGAGTCTTAGATACAAGCGGTGCTTACTGTGTTCCTGCCTCCCAAGGTTATACAATTCTGCAAGATATTCAGATGCGCCATTAGCAAGAGCTTTTTGTACAACAGAGATGACAGGTCTTAGCTGTGGGTTTTGTGTTGACAGGGAAA
>WRKT01000039.1 GCA_009777995.1 Treponema sp.
CCTTTGCGACTGCATCAATGGTCAATTTGCCTTTCCCGGAGTCGGGGCAGTCAATTACCTTGGGATTAACACTGGTTCTTACTGCGTCATATACGTCACGCCCTGCGAGGTCGATGGCACAGGCCCTTTGGAAGGGAAGTGCGATATTGGCCTTGTCGGCTGCAACCAGGGCACGGCTGACCTTTCTTACATCTCCGCGGGCAAGGAAGTGGGTCTCGAGGAGGTCGGAGGAATTATCAATTCCGGCCTTCGAGAGCATGATCCTTGAATCGACTATAACCGTTGGATCTACCTTACGAATCCACATCCCGATAATTCGCCCCATGCCTACATGGGCACCTGAAAGAAGGGCCCTGAACCATAGTCCAAAGAAGCGGAAGAATAGTACCAGAAAACCCAGCGCGAGAAGGCCAACAACACCAAACAGAATATACGTGAAAACTCCGTCCATTAGAAACTCCTTACTTTATGTCTATTTTTTAAGCTTTTCTTACAATAATTCTATTGCCCCGAACACGGGTCACAATGATCGGGGTGCCCTGATCCACAAACTCGTTGTCGGCATCCACAGAATAAGACTCACCGTCAATTGAGGCCCTGCCCGAAGGGCGCAGGACGGAATCGGCTATGCCCTGTTTCCCGATAAGGGCTGCATAGTCTTCGTTATCATCGTAAAACCTGCCTGAAGAGGTTTTATCGGGGATTAGATCGGTATCGGGGCCGCCTGAAGTGCCTGTAATAGCTGTTTTTAACGTCAGGCGATCGAAAATAAATATTTTTGGGCCAAAGAGTGCGAGCACCGCAATGGCAGTTGTCGAGCCAAGCAAACTGGAAAGTACCACTAAAACGTTACGGCCAAGGTGGGTCCATTCCCAATCAAAGCGGGGAATCACAAAATCCTGCATGGACAGAACAAGGGAAAGACCAATCATAAGAATACCTGAAACACCCATGAAACCGAAGCCGGGTGTGACAAAAATTTCCACGACAAGCAGGGCAACACCTATGAGGAAAATGATAATTTCCATGGAGCCCACCCTTCCAAGAAGAGCACTAGAGCCAAAGACAACAACAAACGCAAGGATGGCGATGACGCCCGGGATTCCAAGGCCGGGAGACTGAATCTCAAGGTATATCATCACGATGCCAATAAGAATCAGGATTGACTGGACTGCGCCGGAAGTGAGAAAGGAAATTACAAAGTCGGCGTTACTTGGGGAAGTTTCTACAATTTGTCCCCGTATTCCTACGGCGGCCCTGAGGGCTTCCCTGCTTCCAATGAGCTCCGAGATTAAGCCAAAACGCAGGGCTTCCCCCGCAGTAAGAGAGAGGAGCTTTCCTCTTTCGGATATGATGCCGAGTCGCTCAACTCCAACTCCGCCCAAATCTCTTTCAAGCCGTTCTAGGTCGGGAAGGGTCAGGGCCCTGATTTCGTCGTTAACGGAGACTTCCCAGAGCTCGATATCAAGGTCTACCATTGCAAGGGCAAGGGAAATGGGGTGGCCGTTTCTCTCTGCAAGTGCTGCGATTTGACTCCTGACTGCCGCAACAGTTTTTTCGTCGGCGGCTTCCTGGCCTGCCGCACCTGCGATTACCGGGGCTGCTGCTCCCATGGAAGTACCGGGGGCCATATAAATGTCCGTGCAAGAAAAGGCTATAAGGGCCCCTGCCGACCAGCTTACCCCCATTGAATCCTCACTATTATTAACCCAGGCAATGGTTCTGACATTGTTTAGTGATGTAATAAAAGAGGTAATCTGTAGGGCTGAATCCACCCTGCCGCCGAAGGTATCAATTTCGAAGATTAGATACTCAGCACCTTCTGAAAGGGCCCTTCGGGACTCTCTTCGCACAAAATTCGCAAGAAAAGGTCCAATGTCACCCCTTATTGGGATAATCCAGGCATCTCCTCCCGACGGGCCGCTTACTACCTCGGGCGTTGTCTGAGCAATGAGGGGGATTATCATAAAGAAGAGACAGAAAAGAAAAAGAACTTTCCGTATAGAATTCATGAATCTATCCTACCATATAATGTGCGATATAGTCATGATAATTATCATTTTTTTTTATTAAATTTTCTCAAAATTTAAAGCAAAACTCATATTGGCGCAGTATATAGGTAATGGCTTTTGCCATTAGGCAGCATCGATGCTGCAGCATCAATGCTGTCATATTTTACTTGCACGGAGGAGATTATGAGTAACCTAAACAGCGTCCTTATCGAAGGAAACCTGGTAAAGGACCCGCAGGTTAAAACCACCACCAAGGGAGCGTCGGTATGCAATTTTTCGATTGCATCCAACCGCTATTATAAGCAGAACTCGGTTCTGGAGGAGGAAGTAGGCTACTTCGACATTGAGGCCTGGGGGAAATTGGGAGACATTTGTGCCAACCAGGGCCGCAAGGGAAGAGGGGTTCGGGTTGTAGGCCGGCTCAAGCAGGATCGCTGGACCACAGAAGACGGCAAAAACAGGAATAAGGTTTTCATTGTGGCTGAGCATGTTGAGTATCGGACGGATTATAGAAGAGGTGATGAGTTTGATTCCGATACAAGTTCAAGTGATAGAACTTATGGAACTGCACAGGATCTTCACCATAACCAAAGCCGGCTTGCATCAAAGGAACTTGAAGATATTAAGGAGGTTGCATTCTAGGAATTTTCTTTGTCGCTCTCGGTGTAAAAGCCATTTTTCCAGTTGAAACGTGATGTACCCGGGAGCGGCAAGGTACGTGACAGAGCTTCCATTATGTCCCTATACTCAGATTTCTTTAAGCGCATTGACGAGAAATCCAGAATGAAGCGGTTGAAACCGGCCTCTTTAAGGAAGGGTGTTTTATCTATTATGGAAAATGCCTCAAAGGGAAGTACAAGGCTTTCTGTTTGATGAGGGATCAATTGGAAGGTTTCTTTTCTATTGTCGGTAAAGTATTCAAGGCCGTAAAAAGCACGTAAGTCCCTGCTTAAACGAAAAAGACTTGGACGTGCAAAAATGGTAAGGAATACATCACTGCGCCTAAAACTAGAGTTTTTTTCGCGGTTGAAGGTTTTTTCAAGGTTCTGCCTATTATTTTCAAGTGGGGATATGCAGTAGTCCGCACCGCAGCGCTTTAGGAAATCCCATGCCCAAACATTGAAGGAATAGAGCCAGGGGCCTGCGATTAAGGTAATATCTTTCTCGTTTCTGAAAAATGAGAAATGCCCAAGATTGTTTACGATGAATGTGGAATAACCTTCCTCAAGCAGGGCGGTGATCCCCTCATTTAATTCCTCTTCTTTCCATTGCGGAAAATAAGGATCGATAGAAAAGATGATGTCCTTAAATGCAAATGGAAGGGGTTGTCGATGACTGCCAAGGAGCTTATTAACAAGTTTCATACTGAATGGAAGGATAACCTTTACGGGTTTTTCCGATTGCAGTATATAAAGGTCTTCTATACCTGACACAAAGGCATAATACCCGCCGGGAAAGGCCTGCTGCTTTTTTGCGCGCGTATTTTCGAGCGAGTTTTCGCGGACGCTTTCGCGCGGGAAGGGCGCTCTGTCTCTGCCGGGACTGCGGCCCCTCATTTCTCCTGTTATCACCTTTGGATAGCGCCTTGTCATGGCCTTTGTTTGGATAAGGTATACTGAATCTCCCTGGCGAAAGCCTTCAGGAATTGATATCCAAAAGCCTTTTGGATCTTTTTCTACTACACTGACCTTATGGCTGAGCCTTTCAGTATCGTCTGCCCTGTGAAGACGTATTGAATCTCCTATTGAAGGAGCGATAACTCCCTTTTCGATTAGGCCTGTGGATGTCGGGTTACGAATACTTTTATCTCGTACCTTTTTTAACGTGCCCAATGGGATGCCGGTTCCGCCATCCTGTTTTGGATTAAGCCAGTCAATACTGTATTGGGAATACTCATTTCCGAAATCGTTAAGGAGGAATTTCGTTTTTGGACGGGCAAAATCGTTCCTCAAGATCTTTTTAGCATCAGCAATGGCTCCCCTGATCCTCCCTTCCCCTGAGTCAAGGCTGTCTATGACCATGCGATATGCTGAAACCACTGTTCCGACATATTCTGCGCTTTTCATCCTCCCTTCAATCTTGAAGCTGTCAATTCCCGTTTCCACGAGATCGGGAATTTGCTCAATAAGCTCTAAATCTGCAGGGCTGAAAAAATAGCCGCCTTCCTCTTTGTCGGGCAGGGTAAAATACCTTCTGCAAGCCTGGGTACACATTCCGCGGTTAGCAGACTTTCCTCCAAGATAACTTGAAAAGAGACAGAGTCCTGAAATACTTACACAAAGTGAGCCATGAATAAAGACTTCAAGTTCCAGATTGGTGTTAGCCCTAATTTCCCTTAGTTCCTCAAGTGATAATTCCCTTGAGAGAACCACGCGGGAGAAGCCCTGCCTTGAAAGAAGATTCGCCCCGCGGGCGGATGCGACATTCATCTGGGTGGAAGCAAAGAGTTTAAGGGAGGGGAAATGCTCCCTCGCCATTGTAACAACACCGAAGTCTTGCACCATAATACCGTCAGGCCCGAGGGCGGCAAGGTACTTTAAAAGCCGGTAGACCCTGTCAGCTTCACGCTGCTGGAATACCGTGTTTACTGTTACATAGACCTTTCGGCCCATGCGATGGAGGGCACGGAGCAGACCTTCAAATTGCGGATACGAGAAATTTGCACTGCGCATTCTTGCGTTAAATTCTTTAAGCCCAAGATATACGGCATCAGCCCCCTCCCCTATTGCTGCATTAAGGGCCTCAGGTGATCCTGCAGGGGCAAGTAGTTCAACCTTATTCATTTCGATTTAGTATACAAAAGAACTTGACAAATAATCAATTAAATTATAGCAAGATAATATGATTGGATTTCAGCTAGATGCAGCTTTTATTGAACAACTTAAAGTAAACGAAGTTGAACTTATTCGGCACATTGCCGAAGAGATTTCAGGAAGGGGGCCTTCGGTCAATACAAGACAGGTCTCCGCAGTTGTGGCCCTCCTGGCAGAGGGAGGCACAGTACCCTTTATCGCCCGCTACCGTAAGGAGCAGACTGACAGCATGGACGAGGTGCAAGTCAGGGATGTTGAGCGCCTTCATAAGAGCGGGACGAACCTTGAAACGAGGCGCATTGAGATAATACGCCTTATCTTTGAGCAGGGAAAACTAACAGATGCCCTCTACGAGAATATAATCAATGCGGCCACCCTTACAGAGCTTGAAGATATTTATGCCCCGTACAAAAAGAAGAAGAAAACAAGGGGGATGCTTGCCCTTGAGAGGGGTCTTGGTCCCCTTGCCATTGCAATGAAGGAGCTTGAAGCGACTGCACTGCTTGCAAAGGCAATTGAGTTCATAACACTTGAGAGCGGAGAGGAAGGACAGCTTGCAGTTCCCACTGTAGAAGATGCGCTGCAGGGGGCAATGGATATAATTGCCGAGGAAGTGAGTCAGGAGAGTGCGAATAGGGCTAGTGTAAAAAGCTTTTATTTAAAGGACGGGAAGATCATCGTTAGAGGCTCAGGAGTAGAGGGTAAGGGTGATGAAGAAGCGAAGAAGACTTCCACGTATAAGATGTATTTCGATTTTACAGAACGACTTTCGCAGATAAAGCCGCACCGCATACTTGCGATTAATCGCGGGGAGCGGGAAGAGGTTTTGGATATAACTATAGATATTGATGAGAATACTGCGATTGAACTTCTGCAGAGCAAGTATATACTCCACAATGATTATCATAAAACAGCAATCGAAGACGGCCTTAGGCGGCTTCTTTCCCCTGCTGTGATTCGTGAGATTCGCGGAGACCAGAGCGATGCGGCAGATGATCACGGCATATCGGTTTTCAGTCAGAACTTGAAGAACCTTCTTATGCAGCAACCGATTAAGGGAACCAGGGTGCTTGGCATCGATCCCGGTATAAGGACAGGCACTAAGTGCGCCTTCCTTGACGACACAGGAAAGTACCTCGGCAGCATAGTCATTCAAAACCATAAGGCTGAAGAGGCGAAGCATTTAATTCTTACGGGGGTTAAGAAGTACGATGTCCAATTGATTGCGGTGGGGAATGGCACGGGAAGCAAGGAAGTGCAGGAAATTGTAACAGGGGTTATATCGGAAAATAATCTTGAAGTGCTGTTCACTGTAGTTGACGAGGACGGAGCCTCGGTCTATTCGGCAAGTGATATTGCAAGGGAGGAGTTCCCTGAGCTTGATCTTACGATCCGCGGGGCCATTTCGATTGGCCGCCGCTTACAAGACCCGCTTGCAGAACTTGTCAAAATCGATCCTAAGTCTATTGGTGTCGGGCTTTATCAGCATGATGTAAATCAGAAAAAGCTCGTAGAATCTTTGGATGATGTGGTATCTTCGGTTGTGAACAATGTGGGAGTAAACCTTAATACTGCAAGTGCATCACTTTTAAAATATGTCTCAGGTATTAACAGTTCCCTTGCGAAAAAAATTGTGAAGTATAGGGAAGATAAGGGGAAAATTTCAAGCAGGCAAGAGCTGCTCACTGTTCCGGGGATGGGACCAAAAAGTTTTGAGCAAGCAGCGGGCTTTTTAAAGATCCCTGAAAGCGGGGAAAGCCTTGATAATACCTGGGTACACCCTGAAAATTATCCTGTTGCAAGGGAAATTAAAACATTTACCATAACAGGCAATCTTTCTGAAGGGGCCCTTGCAGGACTTAAGGAACAGTATAAGGTCGGAGATGCAACGATTAAAGACATTATAGAAGAGCTGAAAAAACCAAACCGCGATCCGAGGGAAGATTTCCCGAAACCGGTTATGCAGAAGGGCGTTATCAGCTTTGAAGATCTAAACGAGAGCATGACTGTAATAGGAAAAATTAAGAATGTGGTGGACTTTGGAGCTTTCGTAGACCTTGGTATTAAGGAAACTGCGCTTGTTCATATTTCTGAGCTTAGCGACAATTATGTAAAAGACCCAATGGATATTGTAAAGGTCGGAGATGTGCTTGAGTTTCGTATCATTGGTCTTGACAGGGAGAGGCGGCGAATAAGCCTTAGCAGGAAGAGCCCGGGTGCAGCAGGCCCCGCCACGAGTGCCGCCGTGGGCGCGCCGGCAGGCGCCGCAGGCACGGGCCCGGCAGGTGCTGCAGGCGGCACTCGCGCAGCCCCGGCAGGCGCGGGCCCGACAGGCGGCGGCTCTGCAGCAAAAACTAAACCTGAAAGGAAACCCTTCGTTAAAAGAGATACTTCAGACGGGACCATGTATAATCCCTTTGCAGAGGCATTCAGTAAACGGAAGTAAAAGAATCTATTTAACGGCTCTTGTAAGAAGGTACTTTCTCATTTTGGAAAAAACGTCTTCCATGTCCAGAGGTTTTCCCACATGATCATTCATGCCTGAGGCAAGGCACATGTCAATGTCTTCCCTGAAGACATTTGCTGTCATTGCGACAATGGGCACTCTCTTTGCCCACTCATTTTCAAGGGAGCGAATTCTTCTCGTTGCCTCATGACCGTCCATTTCAGGCATTTGAACATCCATGAAAACCATGTCAAACTTTTCAGGATCGGCGGAGAATATCTCTAGCACTTCCCTGCCGTTTTCTCCGTATTCAAGGCTGACCCCGGTAGGTTCAAGAAGGGTAAGAAGAATCTCACGATTTATGTCAACATCCTCTGCCAATAAAACGGTATAGCCCGAGAAATTATCGGTTTCTTCATGCACGCCTTCTTCAACCGATTCACCGAGGCCGGTGTCGCCAAGACATTCATTAAGAAGGTCGACTATGGTCGAAGGGAATAGGGGCTTTGGAAGGAACTTATCAACTCCGGCTTCCTTTGCTTCGGTTTCTATTGAACTCCAATCAATGCCTGAAATCATGACAATGACGGGCTTTTTCTCGCATGTTCTTGTTACTTCTGCAGAAAGCTCAATGCCGTCCATTTCAGGCATTTTCCAGTCCACCACAAGAAGATCATAAGGGCCTGCCTCGGCGATATGGGTAAGTGCATCCTTTCCGCCAAGGGCAGTATCACACTTTATGCCAAACGAAGACATGATCTCGCAGATATGCTCGAGAACTGTGGGACTGTCATCCACAGCGAGAATGCGAACATTCTTTAAGTTGACTTCAGGTGCAAACATTCTAACCTTAACATCATGGCCCTTCTCTGCCTCAAAGGTAAAGGCAAAGGTTGAACCCTTCCCAAGGTCAGACTCAATCCAGATAGTGCCGTTCATCAATTCGACAATGCGTTTTGAAATTGCAAGGCCAAGACCTGTGCCGCCGAATTTGCGGGATGTCCCGCTTTCAGCCTGTTCGAATGAGTTGAAAAGTTTAGTCTGCTGTTCGGGGCTTACTCCAATGCCGGTATCGCTGACATCAATTTGGATCTTGAAGAGGTTGTTTGCTCCTGATATAAGTTTGGTATTAAGGCCGATGTGTCCCTTTTCGGGAGTGAATTTAGCCGCGTTCGAGAGAAGGTTTGTAATTACCTGCGAGAGGCGCTGATCATCTCCGACAAGGAAGCGGGGGATTTCATTATCAATATAAACTGTAAACTCTTGCTGCTTCTCTTCAATGCGAAAGCTTATCAGGTTTACTACCTTTTGCAGCATTTTCTCAAAGTCAAATCTTACAGGCGAAAGTTCCAGCTTATTTGCTTCGATCTTGGACATATCAAGTATGTCGTTTATAAGGCCAAGGAGATGTGTAGATGCATTTTCGATTTTCTCGAATGCATAATCCTTCTTTTGCAGATCGGGGGACTTATGACCTATCATGGTCATTCCGATTATGGCATTCATTGGGGTGCGCATTTCGTGGCTCATATTTGCAAGGAAGTTTCCCTTTGCCTTACTTGCCTGCACCACCTGCTCAAGGGCGGCAGCTCTTGCCATTGCACCTGCAATAGCACTGCTTACTGTTCCCATGAACTGAATATCACTCTCGCTCCATATTCTGGTTTTAGTACATTCTTCTAAACTTATAACGCCCCAGAGAACACCTTCCACATAAATTGGCCCCCACATAAAGGATTTAACTCCAATCTCATTGTAAATCTTATACTTCCCCGAATAATCATGCGCTACATCATTACAGCAAACGGCAGTGAGATAAACTATTTCGGGGATCAATCTTGGGAAGGCGGAAGACTTTAGATCCTTGAACTCCTTTGGTGCGGCCATTGGCTGCCATTCCTCGGAAGAAACCCAGGTATAGGCAAGACGGCTCCCGTCGCTGTCCTTGTCCATTTCGGCAATTACAATTCTGGTTGCCTCCATGAACTCACCCATATCCTGCAATGCCTTAACTATAAGAGTATCAGGGGAATCCCTTGAAATAAAGCTTTTTGAAATGGCTGCCATAAGCTGCTGCTGTCTAAGGCGAGACTCTATCATCTTGATATTTTCATCGCGGACTATGGTATCTGCAAGGAGAAGACAGCATGATCTAAGGATGCTTATTTCATCATCAAGGAAGTATCTATTATTCCTGCAGTCATCGAAGCTTATAAAACCATAGAGCTTCCCGTGAAGAAAAACAGGAATTATCAGAACCGATGATATTCCCAATGGTGAAAGAACCTTCTGTTCGGTTTCAGTAAGAGAAGTGAGGGGGCCGTTTATATGCTTTCCTATGGAGAAACTCCTGTCCCATTGCGGAATTACATCCATGAAAGCTTTTCCGGTTTTAAATGCAAGCGTGTTCTCTTTACCTTCATCCCCAAGCCATTCGAATAACTGCACATATTGCCGCCTGCCGTCAATATAGTCGTTCTTCCAAATATACATGCGATCCACGTCTACACAGCGCCCTATGCATACCATTGCCCTGTGAAGGTTCTTCCCTAGATCGTGAGTGCTTGAGCTAAGGAGGATTCCCGAAGTTTCTCTTACAACTCCAAGGAGCTTTTTATACAGCTCTAGATCCTTCCCTGCCCATTCGGTTCTTCTTTTTTCAATGTTTTGTAAAAGGCCGGCAGACATTTAATCTGTATCCTTCATTAGTCTATAACTGTATATTCCTCTTCAGTAATTACATCCTTAATGGCCTGCAAACTGGTCTTTCCGGGATCATAACTAAATGACACCGAACCTGCTCCAAGGTCCACGGATACATCGGCAGTACCGCCAAGATCGACAATGGCATTTACCACGGCTTTTACGCAATGCTCACATGTCATTCCATCCACTTTTAATACAACCTTTTCCATTAATACTCCTCCTATAATTTAAGCAGGAAACCCGGTAGGTATTACCTGCAAACCTTTAATACTTGCATCTATCTCTTCCCATGCCATATAGGGGTTCTTTCCCGAAGAGTTTGGTTTTATGCAGAGCTTATTCTGGCCGCAGTTTGAGATTGGAAACATTGGGAACCAAGAATTACATTGGAAGGTACTCTTTAAAAGCCATTGAATAAACCCGCCATGTGTAATAATTAGTACCTTTCCTATTTCTTTTTCATTAACAGTACTGCACATTTTTGTCCAAAAGTTTGATGCCCTTTTATACAGATCATTTGAAGATTCCGCTTCGGGAATTGCATCCCAACTTTTTACCATAAAGCTTTCCCATAACTCGCTGTCATCATTCCTGACTTCATCCCAGGTTTTTCCTGTCCAGATACCTAAGGACATTTCCATAAGCTCATCAACTAAAACCGGTTCTCCCAGTCCTGCTTCTTCAGAAATTATACCGGCAGTTTCCTTCGCCCTTCCCTGAGGGGAAGAATAAAACAATACCTGCTCACCCTTTAACTCTTCCTTTAGGGCCTTCCCTCTTATAACGGACTGCAGGCGGCCCTGCTCTGATAAGAGGTACTCCATACGTCCCTGAAGGATTTGCGCTGCGTTTCCCTCGCTTTGGCCATGGCGAATAATATAGATATCTGTTTGATGCTTAAGGCCGGAAAAGAGGTCAATCATCTATTGAATCCTCTTCATCATCATCAGTTTCGCTAATAACAGGTACAACTACAGGCCTTGGCGGCTCCCTATAGATTATCCTGATATTCTCCAACTGTGAACGGTGCTGCATCTTTACAAGAAGGGTTTGTTCTGCTGCACTATAACTCCACCCCGAGGATTCAAAAGATTCAAAACGGGGGTCTGTACGGAAGTCTATATTGTACAATTGAATTCTTGAAAAGGGCCTGATTCCCCTTATGATCATATAGTGGGTTTCTCCCACGGGGAAGTTAACTGCAATATGCAGGGTATCGTTTTGATAGGTAGAGCTTATACTTGGAGCTGTGGTAAGGGCCCAGACATGATCGGGAGAGGCACTGACTTGGACAGGCCGGGGCAGGGTATTTGTGGGGGAAAGCATTCGGTGAAGAGAGGCAAGCCTTGCGGGGTCTGTATCGAGTGCGAAGGCTGAAAGAATTAATGAGCGGCCGATTCCCGCCCAAATATCACTTTGAATAATTTCTGCATAACCTAAAAGGGCCATTCCGAGGCGAAGGTTAAACTCGTTTTCACTGCCTGTCCCCCTATAAACAAAGACAAGATCATCTGCGGCACTTGCATGCAGGGACTCTTGGATTATCTCTATGGTACTTTCAATAAGATGCTCAAAGGGATTAACTGTGTTTGGACGAATATTATTCCAGTCCGCAAAACCTTCAAGGATGCCGGAAATAATGTCAAGGTTAATGAGCAGGGGATCTGCTTCCGGGTCTACGAAACGAAGAAGGTCTGCAATAGAGTTAAGAAGGGTAAAATGCCCCCTTATTGCAAGATAATTTACTATTCGCATTTCATTTAAGAAATCTATTGAACCTGAGTTTAAATTAGCCGAAAGGCGGTTTAAAAGAGCCGTTTCGTCCCTTATTAAGGCCAAATGCGAAGGGAGCAGGTCTCCAAAGTAAACAGAGGACTCAAAGCTGCGCTCAGGTCCCGAAAGAAAGGCCCCGGGAACGGCGGAGAGGGCCTGCCTATAACTGCCGCGGTCCAAGGCCTCCCCAATAAAGGCTATCGCTAAACTTTCATTATTAGCTGTAGAAATTGTCCTGCTCCAGAGTTCAAAGTTTCCGTCTCTTATGAGTCTTAACTCATCATTAAAACTCTGAGCATTGCCTGCACGCGCGATTATATAGTCCTCGGGGTAGAAGTTCCGCCTTTCAGGAATAGCTCTATAGACCACGGCGCCGGTACCGACTGTGAGCATCATTCTGTCAAAATCAAGATTAGAAGGCCCAAAACTATAATTTTGCCCATTTGCATTAAAATGAACTCGGCCCCCTCCCTCCTCTCTAATTTGAGTCCTTCGCCCGGGCCTAAACGGAACTGCAATGCCGCTGATATCTTCGGGGAAAGTACCTTGAATAATCATCTGGGGCATATCACCCATTAATCGCCCATGGAACTGAAGAGCTGCTCCGCCAATAAAGATTAAACTGACAGAATCTTCAAGCAGCAAAAGGCTTTCGGGCTCTGTTTCGATATACTCGTTATCCGTTGTGATAAGGAGAAATCGATCATTCCTTCCATTTATTAAACCAAAATCCATTCCGCCAAAGGAAATAAGGGCACTATTAATTGAAAGCTGCCCGTTAATTCCGGGGTTTTGTTCATTATCATCGGGGAAGCGGTATTGACCTGAAACAAGGATATTCCCCAGGTTTATTGAAAAGCCCTCCTGCCTTGCAAACTGAAGGGAGGCAATAAAGATGAAAATTGCACAGTAGATAAAGGTAAATAGAATTACCCTGCGTATAACCGGTTTTCTCATTATATCCAGAATACCCGGGTATCCGGGTTTTAGCAACCACTTGCGAGCCTGTTCGCTCAGGGCCGGCACGGAGCCGGCGTCGGGGAGGAGCGAGGCACCAATTGAGCTTTATGCCCTTTTAGTCGATAATGAAGGTTGTGAGAAAAAAACAATTTTTACCGCTATTTATATTATTAATCATAATGATTATAAGTACGGTACAGACCTTTGCGCAGGAAAATAATACAGAATTGATTCTGGAAAGAATCGCGGGGCTTCTTATGTCTTCAAACCATGAGCAGGCCATTGCCCTATTTAACAATATTGCACAACCCGATAGGGATAGTTCTCATATAAGTCTGATTGAAGCATCGATCTTGAGTTCCATGGGCAGGTTTGCCGAGGCAAGGAGGATTGTCGAGAGGTTAACGAGCAGTGAGCCAAATAATATTGATGCACTTTTTATTCTTGCAACGATTGAGGACCTTGAAGGAAGGACAAGGCAGCAACAGCAGGTCCTTGAACGAATTTTAAGTATAGATCCGAATAATAGTCCCGCATTGATCGCCCTCGGTAACTTGCATCTTCGCAATCGGAATGCAAGGGGAGCTGCAACAAACTTCCACCGTGTAATCCAATCAGACCCCAATAACGCAGAAGCCCTCCTTGGAATGGGGAGAGTTTTCCGAGTAAATCGAGAGCTCGAAGAGGCAGAGCTTTACTTTAATAGGGCTGTTGAGCTTTACCCCGATATGGCTGAAGCCAGGGTTGAAAGGGCACAATTTAATAAGGGCAGGGGTTTCCTTTTTCTTGCCCTTGAAGACCTGGAACATGCAAGAAGTGTTGACCCCTACGATTATTGGATTGCAATAGATTTGGGAACCCTTCTCGTAGAGATGAATAGGAGAAGCCAGGCCCTTGAAGAGTTTAATAGGGCGATAAGCCTCGACCCTGATATATTTCTTGCTTATGCATATTCCGCACCTCTTAAAGATGAGTTTAACGATCCTGAGGGTGCATTAAGGGATTATACAGTTCTTGCAAGATTAAGGCCCGATTATTATTTCTCGCTTGAGGGGGTTGGACTTCATCAAATGAGGCTTGGGAATTGGGAGGCTGCAAGGGATGCCTTTATGGAAGCCTATAGACAGGCTCAAGACGAGTATCTTTATGCTCTGTTTGCCGCTATTGCATGGATGAGAATGGGTGATATTACAAGCCCGCGCAATTATCTTTTCCAGGCACAGGCGAGGGTTCCAAGAGATACAATTGAATGGCATATGTTCCGCCTCTTCCACGATTTAACTTCAAGGAATTTCGGAGCGGAAACCGATTTACTGCTTCGTATTGAGCGGGAAGAGGATGAGGTTCTTAAGGCTCGAATGACTTTCTTTATGGGACAGTACTACGATGTGCGGGGTAATACGACCGCAGCAAACAGGCAATACCTTAGGGTTCACGAATTGAATGTCAGAGCCATTCCCGAATGGCGTCTTAACGATTGGATACTTGTAAGCAGAGGAATTAGACCTTTCTAGGGTGGAGAATTTGAGCATCGAAGCGGACATCAACGAGCGCGATAAAATGCGCACAGGCGACACGAAAATGATAATTCCCATTGAGGGCAGGGAACTTGTTCTTATCGGAACTGCCCATGTCTCAAGGGAAAGTATAGACGAAGTCAGAAATATTATCCTTGAAGAGAAACCGGCCCTGATCTGCGTGGAGCTTGATAAGGGCCGTTATGCTTCAATGACCCAAAAGGACACCTGGGAAAAGCTGGACATGGTAAAGGTCTTTAGGGAGGGCAAGGGTTTCCTTCTCCTTGCGAATCTGGTGCTTTCCGGTTTTCAACGCCGTATGGGAGCAGAGCTTGGGGTGAAGCCGGGAGAAGAGATGAAGGCGGCCCTGGACCTTGCAGATGAGCTGGGCATTCCCCACGCATTATGCGACAGGGAGGTTCAGATTACCCTGAGAAGGGCCTGGGCAAACTGCGGGCTGTGGAACAAAAATAAGCTCCTTGCAGCCCTTCTTGCAAGTGCCTTTACCACCGAGAAGCTTGAAGCAGAAGAAATCGAAGAGCTTAAAACCAGAAGCGAACTCGATGGCATGATGGAGGAGCTTGCCTCCTACCTCCCCGAAGTCAAGGAAACCCTAATCGACGAGAGGGATGAGTATCTTGCATCAAAGATATATGAAAATATGATAGCGAAGGTGCCGCCTGCAGAGCCTGCGAGGAGAATAGTAGCAGTCGTTGGTGCAGGTCACATGCAGGGAATGAGAAATCACCTTGAAAAAATATCGAAAAGGGAAAAAAGTGCAGATGTTTCTGCTCTTGATACAATCCCGCCAAGGGGAAAAGTATCGAAAATACTGCCCTTCCTTATCCCAATTATAATCTTATCCCTTATAGTCTTTGGTTTTATTAGAGGGGGAGCAGATTTAAGTCTCTCAATGCTCCGCACTTATGTACTATGGAACGGTTCACTTGCGGCCCTTGGGTCGATTTTGGCACTTTCCCACCCGCTTGCAATACTTGCAGCCTTTATTTTTGCACCGATTACTACCTTTACTCCATTTATAGGGGTCGGACTTTTCTCGGGGGCAATACAAGCCGTCATTAAGAAGCCCCGAGTAACGGATGCGCAGAATCTTATTGACGACACCGCAAGTCTAAGGGGTTTCTACCGCAATAGGATTACCCGTGCATTACTTGTCTTTTTCTTGACTCAGCTCGGAGGTGCAGTGGGTACCTTCGTTACTATTCCTGCAATGGCAGCAGAGCTGCTCGCGCGTTAGTTAGGGAGAAGTCACCTTCCAATGACCGCCATGAAGTTTTCCATCACCTTATCGATCGTTGGACTTGCGTCAACTACTGCCAGCATGCCCTTTTTCCGGTAATACTCGATTAACGGTGCAGTTCGAGCCCTGTATACTTCTAAGCGCTGTTTGATTGCTGTTTCTTCATCATCTTCCCTATGAAAAACTTCACCTCCGCAGAGATCGCAGATCCCATCCTGCTTGGGCTTGTTTCGAATCATGTGGAAATTGTGGCCGCATTTACGGCAGACCATGCGGTTTGCAAGGCGTTCGAGAACCAGAGAGTCGGGGATTTCAAGGTCTATTACCTTGTCTACCCTTGAAAATGCTTTCATGTTCTCAGCCTGAAAAATGGTACGAGGAAAACCGTCCAGAATATAGCCCTTCTTGGCATCCTCTTGACTGAGGCGCTCCCTTACAAGATCAATCGTGGTTTCATCATCTACAAGCTTACCTGCACTGATAATAGCCTGCACCTTTTGGCCCAGAGGACTCCCTTCTGCAATGGCTGAACGAAAAATGCTTCCGGTACTTATATGAGCAAGGTTCAGCTCTTTAACGGCTTTTTCCGCAAGGGATCCCTTACCGGCTCCGGGTGAACCTAAAAAAATCAAATTCATGCAAGAATCCTCCAAACCATAAGTATATCACACTCATGGTAAAAAACGATAGCCTGCCCCCCAGATTGTTTGCAAATGAAGGGGATTTGCCGGGTCCTTCTCAATCTTCTCCCTTAACCTGCTTATATGCACCGTGACCGTTTTCAGGTCGCCGTACATGTCTTCGCCCCAGATTTTATCGTAGATCTGCTCCTTGCTGAACACAATTTCAGGATTTGAGGCAAGGAAGTAAAGCAGCTCATACTCCTTATGTGTGAGGGTGATTTCTGCCTCGTCAACATAAACCCGCAGAGTTTCATTGTTGATTCTGAGCCGGCCAAAGTCCATTTCGTCGGGGGCTTTTTGGCGTCCGGAATTGCGGGTGAGCCTTTCGTATCGGGCAAGGTGAGATTTTACGCGGGCTACGAGCTCAGTCGGAGAGAAGGGTTTTACGATATAGTCGTCTGCTCCGAAGCCGAGTCCACGGATTTTCTCGTTGTCTTCAACGCGAGCTGTGACCATCAGGATGGGGATGTCGATTTTATCCCGAATCTCCCTGCAGATGGTCATGCCGTCCTTTCCGGGGAGCATGAGGTCGAGGATGATTAGAGAGAAATCCCCTGAGAGGGCGAGCTTTTCACCCTCGGTACCGTTAGTTTCGATGACAACATCAAAGCCGTTAATTTCAAGGAAATCCCTTTCTATTACCGCAATTTCCTTGTCGTCTTCTATAATAAGTATTCTGTGTTTTTTATTCTGCATTGTTTTGTACCATAGGCAGCCTGATCTCAATGGCAAGGCCGCCTTCATCTGCGGCCCTTGCACTTATGCTTCCCCCCATGCGTTCGATTATCTTCGCGCTGATTGCAAGACCAAGCCCGGAACCCGATGACGAGGCTCTATGGAGCCTAGTTTCCCCTCCGTTTCCTTTCTTGTTGCGGGCCGGGTCTGCTCGGTAAAATACATTGAAAAGCTTTGCGTACTCATCCGGTTTAATGCCGGGGCCGTCATCGGAAAAGTTTAATATAACTGTATTGTCTTTTATCGCAGATTTAATCGCAAACAGCCCCCGCTCCTTTGTTTTATACTTTACGCTATTTTCAATTATATTGATGATAACATTCCTGAGTAGAAAAACATCGACATTAGCGAAAATCTCTTTCGGTATATCATCAAGCTCTATCTTTAAACCGCGCTCATTATACTCAGCTATTAAGTCTTCGATCATCTCAGAAATTGCAGAGCCGATTTCTGTTTTGCGCAGATTAATCGGGAACTCATCCATGTCCAGCTTTGAAAATAAAAAGAGCTGTTCGATCACATGCTCAAGAACCCCTGCCTTGTCCTTTATTATCGAAAGATACTTTTCCTTCATCTCGGGAGTAGAAGCTACCCCGGTCTCAATTCCTTCGATACAGCCTTTAATCGATGTCAGCGGGGTACGCAGGTCGTGTGAAATTCCTGCAATAAGCTCCCTTCTATTTGCTTCGTCCTTTTCTTTTTGAACAGTCGACGCTTCAAGTTTCTCTGCCATTTCGTTAAACGCATCGCAAATTGGGCGAAATTCATCATTATCATTATAATCAATGCGATAAGCAAGGTTGTTCTCCTGTATTTGTCTGACCCCTTCTCCAAGGGGCTCAAGCGGTTTAATGATTCGTCTTGTCATGCGATGGGTTAGATAGCTGTTAACAATACTGACTGCAATAAAAGAAGCTGCAATTATCAAAATAGACCAGGCCATAAAAAAGCCCGGATTGGAGACATCCCGATAACTTTCCATGGCAATACGCATATTTTCCATGACTTCCTGATTCGGCTCCCAGGTAGTGCGCATAAACATGAACATTATCCTTGTTATTAAAGAGAATACCACAAATGTAATAACCACCATGCGGATATTCGAAAAAAATAAACGGCGTTTTATTGTCATGGTTTTATTTTAACCCTTCTTAGTTCCCCCCGGCAATGCTGCCAAAGGGAAGGCCCAGCTCCCTTTCCAGTTCCAGGATTGCTGATATTAAGTTAAAATGTTCTGATAAAAGCCGGTTTTGAGCTGTCCTTAAATTGTCTGTAGTAGAATTTAAACTCTGCAAATCTATCACTCCCCTGCCATAAGCCTCTTCTGACATTCTAATATTCTCTTCTGCAAGGCTTATATTAAGCAGAAGGTTATCTATGCTTTCACCCAGTCTGGAAATCTCACGCAGCAGCCTTTGCACATTGTTCTGATGATTTATTCCGGCTTCGGCTAACTGTATCTGCTGCTTTGAAATTGTATCGTTAAGGGTATCGATCTGATCCCCGGAAGAAGACCAGGGGAGGTAATTATCCAGTCTGAAAGACAGAGATATAGAAAACTGGCCTTGATCCCTCCATTCGCTTGCTGCATCTATATAGGAGAAGTTATTGTTAAAACCAAGTGACAATGTGGGTGAGTAAGTTCTAAGCCGGGCAGAATTTAGCTGAGCCTCTACAAGCGCTAAAGAGTGCCGCAAAGAACTCATCTGCATGGACTCACTTCCGCTTCTGTTAATATTCGTATTAATATTAATCGAGTCATCTATTTCAACTAACATTAAATCTCCAAGCAGGACAATGTCTTCTGTCACAGGGATCATAAGTATATACTTAAAATTGTCCAGTGCATTTTGATATGCTGCATTTGCATTCTGTGCATTTGTCCTCTGAGTTTGCAGATCTAGTCTTGCAGATACTTCATCCAGAGTAGATGCCCTGCCTGCATTAACCAGAGCAAGGGTCTGATCGTAGCGGTTTTGAGAGCTAACTATGCCCTGCTCCGCAAGCTTGGTATTCGCTTTTAAAAGGAGAATCTGATAGTAAAGCCTTCTCACCTGATACTCTATTTCAATTCGAGCCGACTCATAACTTAGTAACCCGGACTCCCACTCAGCTCTTGTCTGTTTTACATTCGCGAAGATTGCAGGGCTGATATTAAGGGATGCAGAGAAGTTAAATCCGGGCGTCCACACATTCTGCTGTGGAAGGATGTCGCTGATTATGGCAGTTGGCCGGCTGAGTGAAGCTCCGGCACTGACTGCAGGGATTAGTCCGTTTAATGCCCTGTCCTGTCTCCTTGCTGCCGCATTCAAATCTATCTGTGAGCGCTGCAGGGAGAGGTTACTGTCGAGAGCCCTTGCTACGGCGGTGTCAATGTCAAGGACAGTCTGTGCCGGGAGATTTGTTGAAATTAATAAGCATAAGAATGCAATTATTTTAATCTTCATTGATGGGTTCCTTTTGTTTAGAGTGAAAGAGTGAGTAGATAACCGGTATGAATACCAGAGTGATAACCGTTGCTGAGGCAAGGCCACCGAAGACCACAAGGCCTATGGGGGCTGTAATCATCGAAGCAGTTCCGGGGAAAAATGCCATTGGGGCAAGGCCCATCATGGTGGTAAGAGCTGTCATTAGAACGGGCCTGAAGCGGACGACCCCTGCTTCAAGACAGGCATCAGTTACACTCATACCTGCTTCGCCCCTAACCAACTGGTTTGTATAATCTACAAGCAGAATTCCATTGTTTACCACAACTCCAATAAGGAGTAAGATGCCAATTAGAGTAAAGGCAGTAATTGGCGCACCTGTAATTATATGAATCAGCACAACTCCAATTAATAAAAGGGGTATTGTCATAAAGTTTATAAAGGGAGACTTGAACGATTCATACTGTGCAGCCATTACCCCGAATACGAGAATCAGGGCAAGGGCAATTACCAAAAGGAAGGTACGAATCATTTCCGATGCGTCTTGGAAGGATCCGCCATAAGTGGCCGCTATCTGTTGCTCTGACATTAGGCTCTGTATTTTTGCTTCTGTATCCCTTAGGATAGCACCTTCCACTAAGTTTGCCGATATGCTGATGGTACGACTCTGGTTTTCTCTGCGTATGCTTACAGGTGCCTGTGTTATATCAAAACTTGCAAAATTAGAGACGGGGTATAAAATACCTCTGGAAGAGCGAACAAAGACCCTTCCCAGATCAGGCAGTTCACGGCGGTCTTCGGAATCCAACTGCAGAACTACACTGTACTCATTTCCGCTTAGCCTGAATGTGGTGGCTGTAACACCATTCATGGCAGCAGAAATTTCTGAGGCTACGGCAGAAACCGTAAGACCCATGTTATAAGCTCTCTCCCTGTCTATGTCCACAATAATTTGCGGAAGACCTTCTACCATGCTGATTGAAATATCCTGAACCTCAGGTACATGGTCAAGAAGGAGCTGTTCAACATTCCTTGCAAGGGCTAAGCCTTCCTGCAAGTCTCCGATATTAAGATTAATTTGAACACTGCTTGCTCCGCCAAACCGACCTCCGCCGCC
>WRKT01000040.1 GCA_009777995.1 Treponema sp.
CGTATTGAATTTATTTAAAATTCCTTCTGTTTTAGAATTAACCAATAGCATATCTTTCCCATTGCCAAAAGATTCTTTGGTACTCATCTCAATACGTTCAACATCAAATACATTATAATTAAAAATAATAATATCAATTTTATGTGTCTCCATTAAATTGTAACATTCAAGACAAGTATTTACATCTAAAGTGTCATCTGAGTCGCAGAAAATAATATATTTACCATTTGCATTTTCTAGTGCTTTATTCCTGGCAATGCCGGGGCCGGAATTTTCTTGATTGAAAACAATTATATTTGGAAACTTTTGCGAGTATTGAAGTAAAATGTCAAGAGAATTATCTTTAGAACCATCATTTACACATATTATCTCCAATCTTTTTAATGTTTGGGAGACTAATGAATCTAAGCATCTATTTAAATGCTTTTCAGCATTATAAACAGGAACAATAATTGATACTAATGGTTTAAAAGATTTTGTAAACATTATAATCCTATTTTAGTTTGCAAGTATATACACGATATAAACATAATTTTTTGGATAACCCAAAAACCTGACATTTAATAATACTAAAATGTTCTCTCAATAAATTCTCAATCTCGTCCGCTTGATTTACATGTTCATGCTCAGCAATAGGGAAATATGGTAATTTATATTTAATTCTAAACGCTAGCCATGTTGTACACATCCAACCTAATCTAAATAGAAAGTATCCTTCGTTTGGAATAGCGACAGAATGAATACCTGATGGGCTTAACAATTTCTTTATTTGTAAAAGTACTTCAGGTAAATTTAAGATATGCTCAAAAGTAGCAATCGATATAATTCTATCATATTTATTTTCTAATGGTATTACAGATATATCGTTATATTTATTACGTATTATATGTAGATATGGTGAATCAGTATATAAGCTTGTAAAAGGTTCGACAATATCATAAACAGGGTGTGAAGATATTTCATATTTTAACTGATTCAAAGTTCCTGCACCTATCTCTAGTACATAATTATTATCAAATCTATATTTCGATACTATTTTATGCATCCAAGATTCTACAGATTGGGAAAGAAACGACATAATACCTTTCCCCTGTCTATTATCTTTATACATTCTTTCATAAATCTCAATATACTCTTGAGGTAATTTAGGCCTAACCTTTGGAAAATTATTTTGAATATCATTTCCTTCCATCAAAATTTTCCTTTAGAACTATAATCTGAGTTAGCTTTTGCAGTTGATATTGTAATTTAGATATTTTTAAAGATAAATTAAAGACTTTTAGCATTAAGAAAAAGATCAAGCATATAAAAACAAAATTTGACGGTGTATCTATAGATAATAAGTATGAAAGGTAGAATATAAAGTTTGGGAAAATACTTATTAAAATTAACCCAAGAAAGAATATAACCCAATATATCATGTTGTCAATTTGCACTTGATAATCTCTTATTTTTCTCATTACCCAAAAAAAAGTACCAGTAGATATTATGAATAATAATATTCTTGCCAAATTGTTCAAAGTTATTTCCTCCTATATCTAAACCATTGAATTATTAAGATAGATACAAACATCCGAAGCATATAAATAATTGCATTTAGAGTGTTTAAGTAACTGGTGCCTGCAGTTCTGTTGTTCATTTCAACAGGAATTTCATTGATTAATATTCCTCTGTTTAAAAGGTATGCTAAAGTATCAGGCTCAGGTCCATAATTAATATTCTTCGCAAATTCTTCGATCATCTTTCGATTATATAGTCGCATACCTGATGTAGGATCTGTTAAATATTTGCTGGTAGTTAATTTTATTGCAATTTTTAATAGATTACTTCCAATATTACGTACTCCATTTTTTTTCTTCCTTACTCCAATAACTATATCAGCTTGAGTTTCTGTCATCAATAAGATCATTCTTGAAATATATTCAGGTTTATGCTGACCGTCTCCGTCAAATTGAAGAGCCATATCATAATTATTTTTTAAAGCATAACACATGCCTGTTTGAATAGCGTTTGATAACCCCAGATTAAATGGAATATCTATGAAAGGGTAGTTATTTTCAATACAGACTATATTTGTATTGTCAAAGGATCCGTCATTAATGATTATGAAATCAATATCAGGGGTTTTTATTTTTAGATCTTCAATAACATTCTTAATATTTTCTCCTTCATTAAAACAAGGGATAATTGCCAGAACTTTCATAATAGATCTAATTTAATTGTTAAAGGTGTTAAGAACATGCATGAGAATAGAACCGGTAATCCGTAACGGAAGTCCGGCCAGCCCACAGATAAATATATTGATATTAAGTACGCTATCACTGGGAAAAAAGATATAAAGACAATATATTTTCTTTTAAGAAATATTGAGAGAATGCTTATTGCTGTCAATGAAGTCCATAATCCAAAACGCCAAAATAACATTGAAAAAAAGGGTAAAGTCATAAATAGCAAGTATTTTGAAAAGATGACGGTAAGAAAATTGTGTTGTCTGTATACTCCTAAAGAAGGGGCAGCTTCTGTCATATATGTGCTGTTAGGTAAATCCCAAATACCTATAAAATTTATCCATGTAACATAGTCCTGAGGCTTAATTACCCAATAAGTTAAAGTACGAATGGACATTGCTCTTATCATTGTAAACGGATTTCTTATAAATGTATCTGCATACATTTTTATAAATTCTAACGTTGTTAAACCTTGTAAATCATATGAAGAAGATGAAGATGATGCGTTGCCGGGCATGAAACTGTTAATTACTTCGGGATCATCAAGTTTTGGAACATATCTCCTTAAAGAGTTTAAAGTATTATAAGATAAATTTCCATAATTATAGTAAACTAAGCGTATATCATGCAGCCCGGCTAAATATTGCAAGCTTGAGCGTTGCGGTTCGTAAATTTGGATATCAGTAAGTATTGGCTGACCAATGCCAAGAGCTCTATATCCTGGGTATCGTATAAGTAGAACAAGAGATATAGAAAGAACGACTGAAAATAAAAATTTCCACTTGCGATAGAATAAAAAAAATATTATTAAGACCGGAACCATTATTATGAAAACTAAAAAAGTATTTGGGCGGATGAAAAAACAAAGTGTCATAGATAGGCATAGTTGTATGCAAAATGAAATTTGTTGTCTCTTTTTTGCAGAATTTTGAATAATAACATCATCAATTATCCTAATCAATGTATATGTTAACCATAAAACAGACATGCCTGTAGTCAAATCTGCCCAAATAACTAATGTGTGAAGTGCATATGATGGAATTAAGGGTACTATAATAGCTAAAAAGATTAAAAGAATAAAATTGTATTTTTTAGTATCAAGATACATTAAAATCGAAGCGAGCAAAGCAGAGAAAGCAGAAATTTGTGTAAATGCAACCCATTGAACTTCAGGCTTAAGAGGTGCAAGGCTAAGGATAATTGTTAGAATAAATTTATATACCGGTGACCAATAAGAGACATATATCCCATTAAGCCAACCACTTATAAAATCCCAAGAATCGGGCGACATCACAATCGGGTTAAACGCTCTCTGCCAAAGCATAAAGACGCTGAAAAGAATTGTAAAAAGAATTAGCCATTTCTGCCAATATTTTCCCTTAAAACTGGAACCTTCGCTCTTAATATCACCTAAAGTCTTTAATAAATCCAAAGTTGACTGTAGAACGTATATCATCCATATATTGCAAAATGTGAACAAAGTGAATGCTGTTAAACCGTTAGGTAATTGCAAACTATCAAGAATAAAAATTTCAAAGCCAAAAACTGCATACGACAGATAAATATTCACAAAAATGAACGCGGGTATCTCATACCAGCGGTTAAACACAAACTTCAATTTTCTTATATGAAAGCAAACAGGAACACTGATTAGAAATGCGAGCAATTTGGGTATAAATTCAACGGGGGAAAATACAAAGAAGGCTGTTGTTAGGATTGCGAAAAGAACTTGGTGGAATTTATTGTACTCCCTGCCGAATTCAAGGGGGAAAACTGCCTTTTTTTGAGTATCTAAAGCTTGAGCAGAAGACTTTTTTTGAGCATTGAGTGCCTTTACCTGCCTATTCTTCTTTCTGCTCATACTTTTTTATACCTTTTACGGATTATAGCTGTCAACTCCTAATCCCGCCCTTCTTATTTTCAAGCAGTTCAAGGATGAAGTCCTTAATATCGGTTTCTTGTATGCCCAGAACCACTTCGTATGACCCCGGAATGACTTGGGCCTTAATTGGCCATTCCCTATCATTCCAGCGTACCAGCACCATATCGGTCACATGGCTTGTGACTCTATGGCCATTGGCTAGTTTTACTATCTTCTCATTTATTTTTTTTAGGCCCAGGTGTTTTCGCAAATCTTCAGGAATTGTTAGTGTATTATCTTCGGTATCTACTCTTGCTTCAACTGCAAATCTTCTTATTTCTTCTTTTTTAATGTAGCCTTCTTTTTCAAAGCCCAGATCAAGCAAGTTAGTCAATATAATTTCTGTTTTTACCATAAAACCAGTCTTCCTCTGTCTATTATAAAGCCAAACTCGACAAAAGTCTGCCTGTATTCGCTCATGGAGGCTGGAATTCCGTTAATTTTCTCGATAATTAACCTAGTTTCGCTCTGAACTGCACGATTTTTGGGGAATTTCAGGAAGTCTTCGAGCAGGGGTAGATCCGGGTCCCCTGCAGGGAGGTAAATCTCCAAGTCCTTGCCTCCCCTGTTTGACACTGCAAGCAGCAGGGGGCCTTTGTAGCAGAGTCTTGTTGAGGGAAGCCGACGGATTGTCGCACTGTCCGGCAGAAGGCCCTCTGCGGTGAATCCCACAGGGCTTGCGGGGTCGAGGGCGTTCATCATATAAAAGCTCTGCTCGGCTTCGGCTTCTTCGAGCTCTTCTGCAATGCGTGGGGAGGCAAACTGCAGTGAGTTTATTCCGCTAAAGAAGCGGCCTGCTATTAACTCGCCTGCAAGTTCCATGCGCCTTATAACGGGGAGCAGGCGAGACCAAGAAAAGCATTTGTCTTCGTTTTCAAGCAGGGGCCTGCATAAGAGCCCGTAACGTTTTAATAATAACCTGACCCTTGCACGGTTTATTTCGTCTTCTGAAAGTGGGTCGATTAGAACTTCATCGTGGGTATCATCAAAATCCCCTGCCAAAGAGAACCAATTTCCCCGAATAGGGGGGCCGCTTCTCCAGCGTTCGCGAATTGAGCGGGGGATTTTTGCGCTTGAGCGTCCAAAGGGGCTTATGGTGATGGGTTCCTGTATTTCTTCTCCGAGGTTTTCTACATTGAAGCCCCTGCCGATAGCTTCTCGTACCGGTTCCCAAGAATCCGAAGAAAGACTGCCCTGCCATACGAGTTTCCATAGAACCCCGGCTGTTTCAATTGAGTTTAAACCCAGCGCTTCTTTAATCTGCCAGAAGCTCTTTGGTATGTCAAAGAACCCGGGTGGGAAGTTCTCGGGCGCAGGTGGGTTTGCCGATACCAGGTCAAGGTCTAGGGGTGCGCAGAATGCGGCTCTTTCCTTGCCCGTTCCGTACCATATAAGACGACCTTCCCGTATCTCCCTGTCAAAGTATTCGCTCCTATAGTTACCATTCCGTGCCGGGAGCAGCTCGGTCTCCCAGAGTTTGGCAGGAGCGGAATATCCGTGCAACACTTCCCAGGGCAGCGGGTTATCCGGTCTGTTAACAAGCCCTTGGCGCCTTGCAAGAAAGGGAACTAGCAGCTTAATAGGCCTTTCTTTTATCCCGGCCCTACGTTTCTTTCTTCCAAGCCTTAGGAGGAGCTCAAAGTTTTCCTTATCGCAGACATATTCTATAGAAGATTCGGACTCCCCAATTATAATTCCATCAATCAATGTATCAATTTCGATTAAAGCATCGATGGCCTTTTTTGTTTCAGTGGGCGAAAAGCCAAAGACTTCTCTGATATAATCTGTGGGAACCGGCCCGTGGCCTCGCAGCCATTGCGCAAGGACTTTTTCGGTTATTTCTTCCGGATCGCCTTGGAGGGTTTTTACAAAGTCGCGGTGGACTACAAGGTCATGTTCTGCACCTACGCATTTTATCGTGGAAAGTCTCCCGTTCAGTGTCGGATCATCACTCAATTCCTTCTTTAATTCGTCCGGAATATACCGAACCAGATTCTCCCATTCATCATTCTTGGGGATGCAGACCCGCTCCTTAACCCACTCACAAAATGAAAGACTGTCCTCGGGGGCCCAGCCTTCCTTCTCTCGCCGGAGCCTTGCGCTAAAGTCTGCCACGAGCTCCCTGTCCAAAGGAGGCCTTGAAGCACCGGGGATCAGTGTCTCGGCGATTGCAAGGTCGGAGAGGGAAGTTTGCCCCGAAGAGAAACTGCGACGAAGGTCCTTGCGCTCATCGTATTCGTAAAGGAGGGTGCCTGTTTCAAGCCACAGAAGTTCCCTGGAGAAGGGGCTCGGTACTCTTCCTGAGAAAAATGGCAGGTTAAGGCTCCCGTCAAGGATATCCTGCACCAGGCTTTTAATGCCCTGCATGTCAAAGTGCTCATTTAAGCAGGTTCGAAGGGCTTCGGTTATAACCGGGAAATTTTTAAAGGGGCTTACAGCATCAAAAAGACGCTTTGACTTCTGCCTCGTAATCCAAAGGGGAATCCGTTTCCCGAAGGGGGAGCGCGGAATTAGCATGGAAGCCTCGGCAGATTCCCTAAACGCGGCATTGAACACGCCCGAAGAAGAGAGGACTTCGCTGAGCCTGTCTTCAAGGACCTTCCCCTGCCCGAGGCGCATGAAACTGTCGCGGATTACCTTCTCCGCACTCACCGGCATTGATGCGGGGAGCCGGAGCATTACAGCGTTATTGTCTACGGTGGTTTCCACACGCATGTTCCAGTGTTCTTCGAGGTCGCCCATCAGGCAAAGTGATAGTGGGGAGTTGATTCTCGTCCCCCTAAAGCTATGAAAGATGATGAGTCTTGCATCGGCCCCTGAGGCAGGGTCCTCGATTACTTCAACGGGGATGCAGGTTTGGCCCGGCAGCGGGGCTTTTCCTTGAAAGGATTTTTGTGCCTTAAGGAAGGAGTAAAGGGCTTCTACTGTTTCGGGTGATAAATTCTTTATTTGTGATAATAGCGCCTTCCTTTCCCTGTCAGATGCCTTATCAAAAGAATCCATTAATTCAAGAATGCGTCTTGTTATCACTTTACCCCTTGATGCTGCATCCGCCTTCCAGAAGGGAGTAAAGCCTGCATCGCGGGCAAGCGGGAAAACCTCAACGGCCTCGCTTCCGATTGCGCTGATACGCCAAGAGCGACCGCCAAAGTTGAAGGTGTCTCCGATGCGACGCTCCCAGACAAACTCTTCATCAAGCTCTCCAATTTTACTTCCTGCGTCCTCATTGCCGCCTGCAAGACGCATAGAAAAATAACCGCGGTTGGCAATTACACCTCCGGAAGTATAAAGCAGAATCCGTGTACCGGGGGCAGCAGAAAGAAGGCCTGTTTCGCTGTCACGGAAAAGACGGCGTGGCAGTTCCCTTAGGCGCGAAGTTCCGCGTTTATCAGAATAACCCCCCGAAAGCATGGAGATGACCGCATCGAAGGCAGCGCGGGGCAGGGTGCTAAAAACATAGAAACCACGGATTGTGGCATAAAGCTCTTCTTCATACCGATCCTCTTGTGTACAAATCGAAAGGATTATTTGCGAGAGTACATCGAGAGGATTATCGAGAGTGGTGGATTCCTCAAGTTCCCGCTCTTCAACTGCCCCCGCAATGGCCGCCGAAGCAATAAGGTCGAGGCCGTGAAAAGGAAAAAGAATGCCGCGGCTCTCTTCGCCAACGCTATGGCCGCTCCTTCCAACCCGCTGCAGGGCCGAAGAGGCCGAGAAGGGGCTGCCTGCAAGAATCACTTCGTCAATGCTCCCGATGTCAATTCCCAGCTCCAAAGACGAAGTGGCCACAACGCAGGGAATCTGCCCTTCGGCAAGGGCCTTCTCCGCGGCGCGCCTAAGGTCCTTGGAAAGGGAGCCGTGGTGCGAAAAGGCAAGAGCTTCACCTGCACTTTGGTTAATCAGGTAGCAGATGCGTTCAGCCCGCCGCCTTGAATCGGTGTAGATTAGGGTGCTGCGGTTCTTTCGAATATGCTCGATTGCAAAGGCGATAAAGGTATCGTAACGCTCACCGAAATCGTCCCTGTCTTTGCCCTTTTTTACCTTTTCCTGGATATGTTTTTGCCGAATCTCTTCAGGGATTCCTTCCGGGAACTCCACCTTAAAGGAGATTTTCTTTTCGATTTGAGGTTGGACAATCACAACCTTGCGTTTTTCGTACCCGCCCTTGGCATTTGCTCTTAGGCCCCCTGCGAAGCTTGCAGCGGCCTCCGGCGGGTTCACCGTAGCGGAAAGCGCAATGCGTCTAAAATCCCCGGCCAGCAGGGAAAGATGATCAATTTGGCAGGAGAGAAAGGCTCCCCTCCTTGTGCCCAGGCAGGCGTGGATTTCATCGAGGATAAGGCATTTTACATGAGACAGATGCTCCCTTGCTCGATTGTTTAGTAGGAGGATGGCAAGGCTTTCCGGGGTAAGGGCAAGTATTGATGGAGGGGAGATTAAAAAGCGTCGCCGCTCTGTCTGAGTGCTGTCACCTGAGCGGGTTTCGACATGGATTAGCGGTAGTGTGGTGCCGGCTTTTTCAAAGTGAGCGCGGATTCCCTCGAGGGGCTTTATTAGGTTTCGCTTTATATCTTCGTTTAGGGCCTTAAGCGGGGAAACATAGAGCACGGAGAGTTTGTTCGCGGGGTACCGGCCTTCTGCGAAGCTGGATATTGCAGAAAGGAAGCCGGTTAGAGTCTTCCCACTCCCTGTCGGTGCGATTGCCAGCACATGCTCCCCGCGCCGGATTAGTGGCCAAGCCTCTTCCTGCACGGGGGTGGGCTTTCCGTAGGTTTCGCTGAACCAGGTGTTTATTACCGGGTGAAAGGGCAGGGGGTGCATTTATACAAGTTCCCCTATAAAGTTAGGTATTTCGGTTTTTTTTCTTTTGCATTAAAACCAATCTTCTTGGATTTTGGCGGTTGTTCTATTAAATTATTAAGAGCACGGATTATTTGATTTATTGCTTCATCATGTTCGGTGAACTTTTTATCTGTATTATCAATATGTAGCATTAACAATTTGCGGAGTTCGGCTATTTGTGTATTGGTTCCCGGTAGTGAAAGAGTATAATGCCTTAGTTTTATAAAGACACGCATTATTTCAATGTTAATTTCTATTGCTTTTGAAGAATTTAATACTGTGGATAACATGGCGACGCCCTGTTCTGTAAAAACATACGGCATATACCGTCTTCCTCCATGCCTGCCTTTTGAGATCGCAAATTGCGATCTCAAATTATCCCATTCATTTTCTTTCAACTGAAACATAAAATCAGGTGGGAAGCGCTCAATATTACGTTTTACTGCTTCATTTAATCGATACGTAGGGACCTCATACAAAGCTGCCAGATCACTATCCAACATGACCTTTTGATCGCGTATTTCGTAGACTAAATTTTCTATATTTTTTTTATCCTTGTTCATAGCAGGGTATTTATAGCATTATATGGGTTGTATTTCAAGATTCGGCGGATGTTAAGGAAGTCCAATCTCCTCTCTGTGCGCTTGACTTATATACTATGCGGAAATGAGTTTTGCAATTAATTCACTACGTTAACCGGTTTCCCGTCGAGGAAGGCCTGCAAGTTCCCCACAGCGATATCCATTAAGCGGCTGCGGCTTTCCTTCGGAGCCCAGGCTATGTGGGGGGTGATGATGCAGTTTTTGGCCTTTAGAAGGGGATTGTCCCCACGGATTGGCTCAATAGATACCACGTCAACTGCTGCTGCGTAGACTTTTCCTGAATTAAGTGCATCTGCGAGTTCCTGCTCTACGATTAAGGGGCCTCTAGAAGTGTTTATGATGATAACCCCGTCCTTCATTTTGGCAATGTTCTCCCGGTTAATCATGCCCTGTGTTTCAGGAAAGAGTGGACAGTGCAGGGAGATTATATCCGAGCGGGCATAAAGTTCCTCGAGGCTTACATAGGCGGCAATTTTTCCGGCTTCATCACTTTGAGCTTCATCGTAGGCAATTACTTCCATGCCGAGGGCCCTTGCAATCCTGCCGGTGCATTGCCCGATGCGGCCAAAGCCGATTATACCCATTGTCTTACCCGCGAGCTCGATTAGAGGAAAGTCCCAGAAGCAGAAGTCGGAGCACTGTTCCCAGCGGCCTTCTTTGACTGCATTGTCATGGTGGCCGACACGGTGGCAGATTTCGAGGAGCAGGGCAATCGCGAATTGTCCCACAGCATCTGTACCGTAGGTGGGGATGTTTGTTACAGGGATGCCTCTCTCACGGGCGGCCTTTGTGTCTACCACGTTGTAGCCTGTTGCAAGGACGCCGATGTACTTTAGGTTTGTATTTGATGCTATCACTCTTTCCGGTATCGGAGTTTTATTTGTGATGATTATATCCGCCCCGGTTATGCGACTGATTGCTTCTTCTTCATTAGCAGTTCGGTCGTAAACCGTCAGCTCTCCGAGTCTCTCAAAACCTTCCCAGGAAAGATCCCCCGGGTTTTCCGTATATCCATCCAAAATGACGATTTTCATTATTTCCTCTCTGAAACCTGTTGCCTTTCTTGCAGAAAATTGTTATTGTTTACGAACGGTCGGTAACCGTCCTGTTTAACGACCCGAGCACCGTTCCATGACTAAAAACGATATTATCAAGGCTGCCTTTAAGGTCTGGGGGCAGGAACTATACCGGACCACAAGTCTCAGCAAAGTTGCACGGGAATTGGGTGTGAGCAAGCCGGCTCTGTACAGGCATTTTACAAATAAAGATGCCCTTTTGCAAGCAATGTTTGCTGCCTTTTTTGATGATTTCACTGCCTGTGTCAGGGATGCATGCGATAAGGCTGTAAAGGAAAACTGGAAGGAGTCTTATCTTGCCATCACAAGAATCTTTGGCGAGTACTTTATTCGGAATCGATGGGAGTTTGCTTTTTCACTTATTCAGGTTTTCAGCAGAAAAGAAAACGATAATATATTGAAGGAATTCCGCTCCCGGGGAGTGGATTTTAGTAAGTTGATCAGGGAGAAGAAAGATAATGCAGGTTTTCCTTCAAAGTTTCACTTGATTATGTCCACCTTGATTTTCTGGATAGCCCAATATCATTATCAAAACTTTCAAAATCTTGACCCATTAAATGACGGGCAGGTTAAACAGGTTTTGGCGGGAATCGAGTCTCATATTTTGAAGGGCCTCAGTCTTAATGCAGAAATTGCCGGAGCTTTGGACTTTGATAAACTTGAGCGGCAACTCAAAGACAATAGCTGCCGAAGTGAAGAGAAGTCTCTCCTTAAGGCGGTGGCAGGGGCAGTAGCGGAGGCAGGACCCTGGAATGTCACCATGGAAATGGTAGCCTGCCGCTCGGGTCTTTCTAAAAGCGGTCTTTATGCTCATTTTGAAAATAAGCAGGACATGTTACATAAACTTTTCATTTCTGAGTTCTCAGGCATTATCAGTTTTGCAAAAGCGCAGCTTGAGACTTCACTTATACCGGAGGAACAACTCTATATCGGGATAATATCAATTCTGCACTATCTTCGTGCCAGCCCCGAATTCCTTATGTCAATGGAGTGGTTAAAAACCAGGAAGCTGGGGCTTGAGAAAATGGCTTCCGAGAAGCTCGAGGATATAATCGGGAGTATCAAACTTGAAGTTATCAGACAGCAGGATCAGCAATTCCTGATAATGATTGCACAATGGATATTTTTTATGATAGTCAACATCCTGGTCTTTTGGCCGGGCATTAAGTCAAAAACTGCGGCAGAAATTCCCAATGAAAGCTTCCGTACGCTTTTCCGTTTTATTGCTTTGGGATTGGAGGGTTTTAATGAATAAAATTTTTAAGTCGATTTTTCTTGCAGCGGTTTTTTTGTCGGGTTTTTTTCCGGTTTATGCACAGGATCATAGAATAGATTCACTCCAAATTAATCCGCAAATAGCGGTGGACATGGCTATAAGAAATAATCTTAATCTTGAATCTGCCAGGGCAGGTCTTGATATCAGAAGGAGAAGGGCCGATTATGCATGGAACCAGCTCGTTCCAAGTGTCACTGTTGCAGGAAATCTTTCAAGGGAGAACTGGGCACCGGTACAGCAGGGAATGACCATCCCGATTCCCGGGAGCCCGATTGTCGTTCCTTCTACGACACTTCCCCAATGGCGTGTTAACGGAGCATTCAGTACAAGCCTTGATTTTAGTTTTGCACTTTTTGAAGGCATGAGAGCTGCAAGGCATGACTATGAGGCAGGTCTTGTAAGTTATGACAGGGCCAAGCTTCAAATGGAGCAAGGTGTGCGAAAAATGTACAATAGTATCCTTTTGTTGCAGGCGAATAGGACCCTGCTTTCGGAAAGTCTTGAGAATACCATTCGTCAGGCTACGATTGCCGAGGCGAATTTCAGAGCAGGTCTCGCGCCGCGGCTCACCTGGCTGCAGGCACAGGTTGCAGTTGAGAACTTAAGGCCGACTGTTAGCGATCTTGACAATAACCTTAGCAGTTTAATGGGAAACTTCGCTCTTCTTTTGGGGCTTCCCTTTGATGCGGTACTTGAGCTGGAACCTGTTTTCCACGGGGTTATGGAAATACCTGCCGATGTTGCGACACTTATTTCACTTGCAGCCTCAAGAAAGCCGGATATTCAGGAACTGCAGGCAAGCATTATTGCATTGCATACCCAAAGAAGAGCAACCAATATTCAACTCTTTACGCCATTCTTGAGACTCGGCTGGAATATAAGTTCTCTTTTTAACCCCCAGCTCGATCCCTTTAAAGATGACCTTTTCACTGCAGATAATTGGAATAAGGGAGGGAGTTTTACCCTTACCCTTGGTATGAGCTTTAATGTTTTTCTTCCTTTTACAAGAGAAGCCCAGCAGCGCAGAGATATGGAAGCAAATATTGAAATTCAGAATATCAGGCTTGCTCAAATGATTAGGGAGACCGAGCTTGAAATATTTACTAAAATAAACTCTCTGGAAAGGATAAGGACCACTGCAGATGTTCAAAGGACAGCAGTGAATCTGGCCGCTGAATCCTATAGGCTCACCGAAGAGGCATACAGGGCAGGCTTACAGGACTTTCAATCAGTGCGCAGTGCAGCTCTGGGTCTTGAGCAGGCAAGACTGCAGCTTTTGACTCAGCAGTTTAATTATTTAAACGATTTAATAGATTTGGAATATGCCCTTGGCCTTCCATTTGGTACTTTGAGTTCGTGGTAATATTGGAGTTTAAGATGATGAAAAGAAGAAACTTATCTGCTATTTTTGTATTAATAGCAGTTTTATGCTTATCCGGCTGTGACAGGATTATGGAAACCTACGGCAGGATATCAGGTGATTTTACCCCGCCTGCACCGGTCGCCCCTGTGTTTGCGGTGAATACCATGCTCGCAGTACAGGGCCCCATTCAGGATTACCTCGCACTGACAGGTGACATCATCGCATCATCCACAGTGGATACCTTTTCTGACACGGCAGGCAGGGTTAGCAGGGTTTATGTGAATGTCGGCTCAACTGTAAGAAGGGGCGACCCTGTCGTCGCAGTTGATCCTTCAAGACCCGGCATGGAGTTCGTTCAGAGCATTGTAAGAGCCCCTGTTGCAGGAACCATTGTGGCTCTTCCTGCACAACTTGGAATGACGATAAGTCCTGCAGTTCCCCTTGCAAGGATTGCCGGTGCAGGAGGCCTTGAAATACGTCTCTTTGTCGCAGAGCGTTTCATCTCCCGTATCACCATGAACCAGATCTGTGAAATTACACTCGATGCCTGGCCGGGGCATGTCTTCAGAGGTGCGATTAGAGAAATAAGCCCCACAGTCGATCCTGTCTCAAGAACCATGGAGATTCGCGTTGCAGTCGATAATCCGGGTGATCTTTTAAAGGCAGGGATGTTTGCCAAGGTGCAGATCATTGTCGAGCAAAGGGAAAATATAGTAAAAATCCCAATCTCGGGAACTGTTAACCGTTTCGGAGAGCAGATTATATTTGTTGTAGACAATTCCGATCCCGAAGGTCCCGTTGCCCGCAGAAGATATATTGTGCCGGGGATTCAAATTGACGGAGTTTTGGAAATAAGAGAAGGTCTTGCGCCTAACGAGGAAGTTGTAATCCGCGGGCAAGCTCTTTTGGATGATGGCTCCCGCATCAATATAGTCGACCGTCTTACACCTTTTAATTAGGAGGCAACATGCTCGCAAAAAGAATTGTTGGCAGGCCAACTACAATAGTTATTATCTTTGTCCTTTTAATAGGCCTTGGTTTATTTTCCATGGCCAATTTGGCTGTAGATCTGTTCCCTGAAATAGAACCTCCCTTCCTTGTAATTTTTACGAGTCATCCGGGTGCAGGCCCCGAGGAAGTCGAGCGCACAGTCACAAGAGTTCTCGAGGCATCTCTTTCGGGTGTCTCGGGGATTGAATCGATAAGTTCTTCTTCAAGTACGGGAAGCAGCATGGTGTTCATGCAGTTTACATACGGAACTGACCTTATTGACGCTGCCAACTCAGTCCGGGATGCCCTTGAACGCATCAGAAACTTCATGCCCTCAGGTGCAAATACTCCGACAATATTTAGATTTGATCCCGGAATGATGCCAATAATGAACCTAATGATTACGGGAAATAGAACACCTGAAGAGCTGCGGGAACTTGCCGAGAATACAATCGTTCCCCGCCTTGAGCAGGTCCCTGGAATTGCAACTGCCTCAGTCAGCGGAGGAAGAGACAGGGTGGTTCGGGTTGAAATTCCACAGAATCGTCTTGAGGCTTACGGGCTTACAGTCACCCAGATTCAACAGGTGCTTGCTGCACAGAACAGACAGGTTGCCGCAGGCAGAATTACCGAAAATAACATGACTTATATTCTTACTACAATGGGTGAGTTTTCTTCTCTGGACGAATTAAGAAACACTGTCATCTCCTATAGGGGAGGCGGCCTTGTCAATGGTGTAATAGAACCTCCAAGGCAGATATTCCTTCGTGACATTGCCGATATCTTCGAGGGGTTCAGGGATGAAACCAGCGTGGTCTATGTTGATGGACTGTCTGCGGTAATGATGAACGTCCAGAAACAGAGCGGGTTCAACTCTGTCCAGGCTGCAAGAGAACTCCGCTCAAGGATTGACAGAATACAGAGAGAGATCCCGCCTGATGTGGTAATTACAGAGATTGGTAACTCAACAGACATTATTGAAAATTCTCTTGATCATGTTACAAGTACTGCGATTACAGGGGGAATACTTGCAGTAGTTGTACTCTTTGTGTTCCTGCGCTCTTTAAAACCGACTATTATCATCGGAATAAGTATACCTGTATCAATTGTTATAACCCTTATGACAATGTACTTTGCAAACCTTACCCTTAATCTTATGACTCTGGCAGGCCTTGTCTTGGGGGTGGGAATGCTTGTAGATAACTCAATTGTTATCCTTGAAAATATTTACCGTTATAGGGAAAAGGGAGCAAAGCTAAAAACAGCCTCCGTTCTCGGTACATCAGAAATGTCTTTGCCTATAATTGTTTCTACACTTACCACCATCTGTGTTTTTGCACCTCTTGTAATGTTCCAGGGTCTTTTAGAGATGGCAGGTGAGATGTTCGCAGGCCTCGCTTTTACGGTTGTAATTTCGCTCGGCATTTCTCTTCTGACTGCTCTTTTCCTTGTACCTGTTCTTACAAGCACATACTTTCCCCTCGTTACCCGCATCCAAAAGCCATTGAAAGGCCCCCTTGCAGCAATTGACAGGGGCTTTGAGCGCTTCTTTTCAGGGCTTGAAACCGTATACTGCAGGGCAGTGGATAGAGTTCTAAGGAGAAAGGCAATAGTTATCATTTTCCTTTTAATACTTTTGGGGGCAAGTATTTTTATGATCCCGGTTGTAGGCTGGATCTTCATGCCTGATCAGGCATCGGACAGTGTGCGCGTTTCTGTAACACTCCCCACAGGAACACCTCTTTCTGAAACAGAGGCAGTTTTAAGGCAGCTTGAGCAAATAGCAAAAGACGAAATTAAAGGCTATGACAGACTTACCGTGAGTGTTGGCTCAGGCGGAGGAATATTCGGAGGAAGCGGAGGGACCAATTCCGGCTCCCTGCAAATAAGACTTCCTCCATTTGAAGAAAGGATAGAAAGTGCCCAGGAAGTAAGGGCCATTATGAGGAGCCACTTTAACAACTTCCCCGGTGTTTCCTTTGGCATGGGCTCGGGTCAAATAGCCATGATGGGAAGCGCTGTCCAGATCATCCTTCGCACCGATGACCTTGTCAGAGGCAAACAGATGGCTGAGGATATTGCAGAGCTTCTTAGAACTCGTCTTGACGATGTAACAGAGCCAAGTGTCGATCTGACCGATGGTCTTCCGCAAATTGAGATTGTCCTTGACAGAGACAGGATGTATGCCCTTGGACTTAATGCCTTTACGGTAGGAAACGAGATAAGAGCAGCCGTAGACGGCATTGTTGCTACAAGGATGAACACCAACGGAAGGGATAACGATGTTTTATTGATACTTGCAGAAGCAGATCGCAATACAAGACCTGCACTTGACCAGATATTTATCAACAGTCAAATGGCAGGGAGGGTTCCTCTTTCCAGCTTTGTTCATTATAACGAGGGGACAGGTCCCATAACAATAAACCGTGAAAACCAAAGCCGCGTAATACGGATTTCTGCCGGTGCAGCACCGGGGACCAGAATGAATACCCTGCAGGCTAGGGTGGAATCTCTTATTTCATCCGAAATACCAATGGAAGATGGTATTATTATTGACTATGGAGGTGATAATGCAGAAATGATAAGAATTTTCACACGATTTATCCTGATAATTATCGTTGCTGCATTCATGGTATTCGGTGTAATGGCAAGCCTTTTTGAATCGTTCCGCGATCCGTTTATCATCATCTTTACCCTGCCCCTAGCCATGATTGGCGTAGTGGCAATTTACTTTATTACAGGGGAGCCTTTCAATGTTTTATCTGCTGTTGGTCTTCTTGTTCTTGTAGGTGTTATTGTGAATAACGGGATCATCTTAGTGGATTATACCAATCTGCTGCGAAAACGCGGCTGGGGTCTTCACGAGGCCTGTGTTGAAGCGGCAAGAACCAGGCTGCGCCCGATATTGATGACCACCTTGACTACAATTATTGGCCTTGTCCCGATGGCTTTCTTCCCCGGAGAGGGCTTTGAGATGGTTTCTCCTATCGGGAAAACCGTATTCGGCGGCCTTTCTTTTGGAACCCTTATGACCCTGTTCCTAATGCCCACGATTTACTATATTATGAATAAAAAAACCGACCAGCGGATGGCAAAGGTACAGGCCCGAAGAGACAGAATTGCCGCAGGCATAACCGGTAAAGGAGACTAGAGTATGATACGTCTTGAGATAATTGCAAACCGCTCAGTCGAAGAAAATATCTTGGATGCTTTTAAAAGAGAAGGGGTTGGGAAATACTATTCAAAAATTCCCACAGTCTTCGGTGTTGGCAGCTCGGGGCCCCGCATGGGAGACCCAATCTGGCCGGAAGAAAACTTTGCCCTCGTTATCTGGTGTGAGAAACCTGAGGCTGCCAAGATCCGCCGTGCCATAATGGAAGTGAAAAAGCAATACCCTGACGAGGGGATAAAAATCTTTGGTTCTACAGGAGTTGCACTTTAATGGAAATTCGAAGACTTAATGCCGGGGATATGCTCCCTTTCCGTAAAATACAAACCATCGCCTATAACCAGAGGAATGATTTCTCCAAAGAGGAAAAACCGGATGATCCTCTCTCCCTCCCGGCTGAATGGTCTTGGGGTGCTTTCGATAAGGGCCGTCTCGTATCTGCCATGACAGAGTATGAGTTCCTTATGCGTTTTGACAGGAACGATGTCGGCCTTTCAGGTATTGGCGGGGTTGCGACCCTGCCTGAAGCCCGCAAAGGCGGTTGTGTAAAAGCCATTTTTGAAAAGCTCCTACCGGAGGCTTATGATAAAGGGGTTGTTTTCTCAAATCTGAATCCTTTTTCACATGCCTTCTACCGCAAGTTTGGTTATGAGGTTTGCTGTTTCTGGAGACAGATCACAATTCCAACAAGGGAGTTTTCGCATTTGAAATTGCGAGGCACCTTTACTCAAATTTTTCCGGGAGATGACTGCTCTGCTCTGAACGAAGTTCTAAAAACATACATTAGCGATATTAACCACGGAATCCACAGGGATCATTGGCCAAACATGCTGGGTTGGAAAAGGGTTACCCGCCACGATCCATATAATAAGGGCCGTTTCTTTTATCTCTGGCAGGATGAGAATGGAAGGCCCGGAGCTTATATAGATTACCAGCACTTTATTGAAAACAATGAGCATGCTATGCGTGTCAATGAGCTTGCCTTTACCTCGAGGGATGCATTGTATGGAGTATTAAGCCTTGTAAGCGGCCTTGAAGCTCAAATTAGGAAACTCCGCTGGTTTATGCCCGGCTTCCTTGAGCCGACAGACTTTATTTCCGAGCCAAGGGAACTTGAGCAGAAGCTTTTATTACATGATGATATGTCCCGCATTATCAATGTGAAAGTTGCCCTGGAAAAAATGAGGAAGCCGGAAGGTGAGGGCTCATTTATAGTTGCAGTTAACGATGAATGGATTAAGGCCAATACCGGCACCTATCTTATCGAATACGGCCTGCAGGGTTGCAAGGTAACCTTAACCCAAAAAGAACCTGACATCCGCTGCGATATTCCGGCTTTAAGCCAGCTCGTCTTGGGCTACCGTACCCTTGAAAACAGTCTGCGCACAAGGCAGACGGGCATTGAAGTTTACGGAAATCGCGAGATTCTTGATAAGGTTTTCACGCTGCGACCCCAGCACTTAACAGAATATTTTTAAGATAATTTTATAGGAGAAAAACATGGCAAAATTTCAATTTTTTTATGATTATCTCTGTCCCCATTGCAAGAAGGGTTATGAGATAATGATGGACGCTCTTAAAGACTTTCCGGATATCGAACCGGAGTACATGCCGATAGAGCTTAATCCTAAGTCGATGCCAAACCCCTATCTGCAGGCCTTTTATATTGCCCAAGAACTCGGAGCCGATATGAATGCCTTTCATTCAACCCTATTCCAAAAAGCCTCGATAGAGAACCAAAACGTAAGAAGCAATAAGGTTCTTTCGGATATACTCGAAAACATAATCGATAAAAATAAGCTCCTTGAAATTATCGAAAGCGGGAAATATGCGGGAAAGATCCCTGAAAACAATGACCTCGCCTACGAAAAGGACAATGTCTGGTTCCTGCCTGCCTTCCGTGTGCCGGGCCTCTCCCCCGAAACCCCCCGTCTTGACGCTCAAGGCGGCATCGGCATAACAGCCGAAGACATGGTAGCTTTCCTGAAAAAATTGTAGTCCTCTTTGAATTATATAACACGGAGCTCACAAAGGGCACAGAGCTCACAGAGAGTTTCTAAAATGAGCCTGGGTATCCCCCGATTTTTCGGACAGCAAATTAAGCCGCAAAATAATTTGTTAATGCCTCAGGTGTAGCATATCCGAGTGCCGAGTGTCTACGACATCTGTTATAGTAAGTCTCGATATATTCAAA
>WRKT01000041.1 GCA_009777995.1 Treponema sp.
TATCAGACAAGAAACTTTCAAGCAGACGATTCCTGTCATCATCACCCTGCTTAAAAACTCGGATCCCAAGTTTAGATAAAATCGGCAGACTTGTTTCGTAAGCACTTCTTAAGGCTTTATATGATGTAAAAAGAATTAGAGCCGAGCCGCCTGCTATTTCTATAAGAGTACCTACTATACTGTCAATAAAGGCCCCATACTCATACTCTGTAGGTAATGGAGTGTCATGAGGAGCTGCAAGAAGTACCTTTGTGCTATAAGGAAAGGGTGAAGGAAAAATCCCGGTTAAAATTTCCCTGTCTTTTAAAAGGCTTAAACCTGCCCTGCCCTTCCAATAATCAAAAGAATCACCCACAGTCAGGGTTGCAGATACACAGACAATTGTTTTATTTGGTTCGAAAAGACTTTCTTTTAATGAGGGAGCAATATCAATAGGAGTAACATTAAAGACAGCCCTATTATCATCTGCCCTGCTTCCCGGCCGCCTTTCTAACCACATGACATCATCAAAATTACTCTTATAGTCAATAAATGAAGTGCAAACAGATGCTACAGTATCAAGGCGGCGCATCACAGTTTTTATTTCCCATACAATAGGATCATCAGCAGCATCTTCAAGAACCTTTTCAAGGAGAGTTGCAACAAAGGCAGCAAGAGAATTAAGCTGCTTTCGCAGGGATGAAAGTTCAGGTAAGAGTCTTTCTGATATTTCTTCATCTCTTTGACTAATTAAACGGAAGGCCCCATCATTTTCACAAAATTCTAATGCAACCTTTTCAAGACCAAATATATCACTTCGTATTAATTCAATCTTTCTTGCAATTGTATCTTCAAAGTCATCATCAATATTACCTTGTATTAATGGTATAAGGCGAAGCAGCAGGCTATTCTTATATCCCCGCCTGCTCCTATAAAGCCTGCCTAATTGCCTCTGAAGTCCAATCCTGCTGAATTCCTTTGAGAAAAAGGATGTGGCCGATTCCTCGACAGTATGGGCTTCGTCAAGAATTATCCTATCGTATGGAGGAAGTACCACTGTTCCTCCATACCCTGCACCACTGCTTCTCGCACTAAGATCAGCGAATAAAAGATGATGATTTACAACCAAGATCCTTGCATCTGATGCCTCTTTACGAAGGAGCATTACAAAGCAATCTTCACGGTGACTGCAGCGCATTCCCATGCAATTATCTGCTTCTGAGCAAACCCTTGACCAAAGCCCCTCCACCGGCATAAAGGCAAGATCGGAACGACTCCCTGTTCGAGTGGTTTCGGCCCAATCGGCAATCGCCATTGTTTGCTGCATCTCTTCATCATCCAGCATTGGCTCTTTTAATGCATCAATCATTCGCCTTCTGCATAAATAATTTCCCCTCCCCTTTACAAGGACGGTTTTTATTTTCTTTTTTAACCCTGCTGTAACAAGAGGTATATCCTTTCTATAAAGCTGCTCTTGAAGCGTTATGGTAGCAGTTGAGATAACTATCCTTTCATTATTCGCATCAGCGTAGGAAAGAGCCGGCAGCAGGTAGGCAAAAGACTTACCGACACCGGTCCCTGCCTCCGCAGCCACAAGGGCATCCTTATTAAATCCCTTAATGATAAGCTCCATTAACTTTAGCTGCGACTCTCTAATTTCATACTCAGGCAGACGCCTTGAGATAACTCCTCCGGGCTCAAGAGCTGACATTATGGATTCAGGATCTAAAAATGAGATTTGACGGTTCTTTACAGGCTCCACTATTACATAGACTAATTTAACAGGATTATCGACTATATAAGAACCAAGACCGGACTCGGCTGCACGAGAAGATACAAGTAAATCATTATCACTGGGGGTAAGAAAACCTGACGGATGGTTATGGATTATTACACTACAATCGGACTTTTCATGAAAGGCAAGAACTGACCCCTCATTGCCCCTTGCGACAACTTCAATTCTTTCAATAAGATTAGAACCTTCCGATCCCGGCTCGCCATAGAAACCAAGGGCGAATACTTCATTCCCTCCTGCTTCTTCAATTTCGGAGCGTAATTGATTGATTGCTTCCTTGGTAAAACGCTTTCCTGCCTGCACTATATATTGTATACCATAAATTATCATGTTGCAAAAGTAATAAAATACGGGGTAAACTGTAAAACCAAAGCCCGTAGGGCTTTTACGAGAGACTAGCTCATCCGGATAGAGCGCTACCCTCCGGAGGTAGAGGTGGTGGGTTCGAGTCCCGCGTCTCTCAATATGTTTAAACCCGAGAAAACCACCGATAAAACCAAAAACTATGTTCTCATGGTCGAATCTGCAAAGGCTTTCATGGAAGGCGAGACGGATATGATTGCCCTGCTCGCAAATTTGTCGGCCCTTATAAAGCTCTATGTCGATGATCTTAACTGGGCAGGCTTCTATATTTTAAAGGGTGATGAACTGGTCTTAGGCCCCTTCCAAGGCCTTCCCGCCTGCACCCGAATCCCCCTGGGGAAAGGGGTCTGCGGAAGTGCGGCAATCGAAGGTAAGACAATAATCGTAAAGGACGTTCACGAGTTCCCGGGGCACATCGCCTGCGATGCCGCTTCACAGTCGGAGCTGGTTATCCCGTTTTTTAAAGGCGGCCTTGTTAACGGCGTCATTGACCTGGACAGCCCGACGAAGGGAAGGTTCACAGAGCTTGAAGCAGAGTACCTTGGGAAGGTTGCCGAGCTGCTTTCGGCCTTCCTTGACGGGAGTTAACCTATAATAGGGTTATCCACTTCTATCTTGTCGGAATCTTTAAAAGGCGCAAGGGTCGATACCATTCGGGCAGGTTCACCTGTACGATTCAGAACATAGTGGCTTTCTTTCGGCTCAAGGTGGATGAACTGCCCCGGCTTTAAGTCATGAACTACTCCGTCAACCACAATGGTCATTATTCCTTCAAGGATATAAAAGTTTTCTTCCATTACTTCATGATAATGGGCTTGAAAGTCCTGTCCCGGCATGAACTGAACAATGGCAAAATTACTCCTTGGGCCCCTCATCAGGTATTTTGGCCCTGAGTCGCCAAAGCGGTACTCCCTATCTTTTTCGTCTACTATGTACATCTTCTACTCCTATCTTTTCGTTTTAAAGGCCCGGTGCAGACCACATATGCCTTGTTATATTTTTATCGCTCAAAGTTAATAGCGGAGCATACGCTGTCTTCCATTTTTCATAAGCATCTCTATATACAGACTCATTATCCTTATTCGGAATATAAGTCTTTTCGATTTTTATTAAATTTTTCACACTTTCCTTTATATCGGGATATATCCCGATGCCCTTACCTGCAAGTATTGCAGCTCCAAGAGCAGCTCCTTCCTTTACGATTGGGACATCGACAGGAATCCCAAGAACATCGGCTAAGATCTGCGACCAAAGAGGAGATTTTGAAGCACCTCCTGCAAATACGATTTTCCCGGGGCGCTTTCCTGTGACAGCTTCGACAAGGTTAAAATGACCCAAGGTAACGATTGCGGCATTTTCCATTATTGCCCTATAAAAACTCGCCTTATTAAACTTTTCCGGGTCAAGGGCAAAATTAAAGAAGCCGGGGGCTGCATGCTTCCAGTTGATATAGTTCATAACATCAGAGAAACTACAGATTATTCCGTATGATCCTGCAGGCACTTTCGCGGCAGCATCATCCAAAATGGCATAGGGATCAATATTTCTTTCTGCAGCGAGTCTTTTTTCTTCAGCACAGAAGGCATCACGAAACCACCTCATAATCAGGCCCGGAAAGAAGGCGATCGCCTCGTACTGCCACATATTTTCGATAGCATGGCAATTAACCCTGACATCGCATCTCGGAGAACAAACAGCCGAATCTGTATTATACTCGTACTGCCAAAAACTCCCACCAAAAACTGCCGCCTCACCGGAACCGACAATGCCCGCACCTATTGCTCCGAGCTGACAGTCTCCGCCTCCGACAATAAGTGGAGTGCCTTCTGTAAGGCCGCTTTCCCCTGCGCCTTTTTTTGAGACTTCTCCTGCGATAGTACCGCTTTCCTTAACACCGGGGAAAATGTCTTCCCTAAGTCCGCAGCGTCGGGCGATGTTCGGGTCCCAGTTCCGATTCTGCAAATTAAAAAGTCCCGTTGTTGAGCCGTTACTCGGTTCGACTGCTAATACTCCCGAAAGCTTATAAATAATCCAGTCGTTAAACATTCCGATATGTGCTATTTTTTCATAAACTCCGGGGAGCTTATTTTTTACCCAAAGGAGCCTTGGCAGGGCGCCGAGAGCAAAGGTCTGGCCCGATAATTGGTAAAGCTCTTTTTCTAAATCCCGGTCAATTTCTTTTAACTGTCTAACTTCATCCCCTGCCCTCGAATCAACATTCGCACAAGCCCATATTTCTTTCCCACTATCATCATATAAAACTATCCCCTCCCTCATACAAGTGCTCGAAAGGGCAAGCACTTCTTTGGGGTCTATACCTGTTTTTGCAAAAACACCTTTAATGCAATCGCATGTTAAACCCCAATTCCTATCCCAATCAAAATCCATACTGCCGGGATAGCGCGGGTCCTCTCGATGTTCCCATTCACGCCCGGCAAAGCCAATCTGATTGCCTTCTGTATCAAAAAGGACAGCCCTGACACTCCCTGTTCCCGCATCAATAGCCATAAGGTATTTCCCGGGCATTTTAGCCTCCTATAACATCTATCGAATTATATCGTTGCATAATCATATAATTACAAGGTAAAATAATCAAACCCATGTAAAAGGAGGCTGTCATGGCAGATTTAGATGGAAATAAGGTCGAGAAAAATTTTCAAGTTGATATTCCTTTTTCAATGGATAATAATTTTTACGTTAAGGGTGCAGGCCATCTTGAATGGGGCATGAAGAAACACCTAAGTAATATTTTCTGCCCCAAAAGCGGTAATACCGTAATGTTCGCCTTTGACCACGGCTATTTTATGGGCTCTGTTTCAGGCCTTGAGCGTCTTGATTTACTTATTCCAAAACTAATTCCGCATGTTGATGTGCTTATGGCTACAAGAGGTGCTTTACGCACCTGTGTAAAACCTGATTTCCGCAAGGGTATTGCCCTTCGTGTATCATCCGGTTCTTCAATAATCTTTGATGACCTTAGCCATGAAGTTGTTTCAGTTGATATCGAAGATGCTATAAGAATGAATGCCGACTGTCTTGCAGTCCAAACCTTCATTGGTGCAGACGGCCAAGTATCGAGTATTAAAAATCTATCCAAGGTTATAAACGCGGGAAACCGATATAGCATCCCGACTCTTGGTGTTGTGGCAGTAGGAAAAAACCTTGAAAGAACAGACCAATATTTTAAGCTTGCAACCCGAATCCTCGCTGAGCTTGGGGCTAATATTATTAAGACCTACTTTTGCGATAAATTCGAAGAAATAGTCGCTGCCTGCCCTGTGCCAATTGTTGTTGCAGGGGGGAAAAAGCTCCCTGAACAGGATGCTCTAAAAATGGCATATAACTCTATTCAGGGAGGAGCTAAAGGCCTTGATATGGGAAGAAATATTTTCCAGAGCAAGAACCCTGTGGAAATGGCAGATGCAATAGGGAAGATCGTTCACGAAAAGTTTACGGACAAAGAAGCTTTTGAATATTATAAAGAGAAGGCAGAAAGTAGAAAGTGATAATTAAAGGCTTTTTCTCTTTATAAATTCCTTTACTGCATAGACTGCCAAGTCGTCTGCAAACTTGCCTGCACCAAAACCCGCATCATATCCAAGCTCTTTTGCTAGTTCATTTGTTATCCTTGCTCCCCCGCAGATCAGGATCACCTTATTACGATGGTTTTCTGCTTCAAGGAGCTCAATGAGCTCAATGAGATTTTTTACATGGACATCTTTTTGCGTAACTGTTTGAGAAACCAAAAGTATATCGGCTTTAAGCTTCTTGGCACTACTTACAAAGTCTTCGTTTGTCACCTGGCTTCCAAGATTATGTGTCTCAAACATTTCATAGCGCTCAAGACCATAATGCCCTGCAAAGCCCTTTCGGTTAAGTATTGCATCAATCCCGACAGTATGTGCATCTGTTCCGGTAGATGCGCCGATTACAATTAACTTTCTTTTTACTTCCTTTCTGATAAGAGCATCAATTTCTTCCATGCTCATTTTTTCTTCTTCTGAATCACTAACCTTTATCCTGCTATAATCAACACTTTTGCTTATACTGCCGTAAATAACATAAAAAGTGAAATCTTTATCGAGAGAAATGCGGGCAGCTATTTCAGGGATTAAAACACCCATCCCGATTGCAAGCTCCTTTGCTGCTGCTGCTCCCTTATCATCGTTTTTAACAGGCAATGTAAAGCTAATCTGTACCTTGCCGTCATTCATTGTATCTCCGTAGGGACGTAGTTCATTTAGGTTCATTTTTCACTCCCCTTCATTAGAGATATGAACGGGTTAAAATGAACCTGATGCTTCTCGCATACTCCGTCAAGGCCCTTTCCACCGTCACGAGAACGCTTAATGCCTGCGAAAATCCCCTTCTCTAAAGTAGCGAATAACTTTAATTGCTCAATTTCCTCAAGAAGGGATGATGCATTTTTCAGTACTTCTGTAGCTCTGTTTTGGATGATTCCTCCCTCGGTAAAGGTGATTTCTCCTCCAAGATTTTCCATTGTATTAAAAATATATTTGGCATTTTCTATTGATAGTGCCCTGTCAGACATAAATGGGGTGTGCACTGCCTCAGTTAACATTCCAAGGAGATGAAGCTTTTGTCCTGTCATTATCGTTACCATATTAAAGAGTGCATTCTGAACATGGCCTTTAAAAATATTACCTGTCATAAACTTTGTTGGAGGCATATACTTTAAGGGTGCTCTTGGAAAGATTTCTCTTGCCATTTGAGCCTGTGCAAGTTCAAATAAAAAGCCGTCTTTAATATCGGGATCAATTTCAAAGGCATGGCCAAGGCCCATTTGCTCTTCAGGGATAAAGGCAAGTTTAGCAAATTGCTCGTTTAGAAACTGAGAAGCTAAAACCGTATGAGCTTCTTCAATTGCATCGGCAGTGGTAAGATAATTATCTTCCCCGGTATTAATAATAATTCCTGCAAATCCGTTAATGATGCGTGAAAAGTACTGGTCTATTATCGTGCGCTTCATGTTAATATCACGGAATAGAATTCCGTAAAGAGCATCATTAAGCATAACATCAAGCCTTTCCATTGCACCCATAGCGGCAATTTCAGGCATACAAAGACCTGAACAATAATTACAAAGACGTATATACCTTTTTAACTCCTTCCCTGTTTCATCAAGGGCTGCCCTCATCAGGCGAAAGTTTTCCTGAGTAGCATAGGTTCCGCCAAATCCTTCAGTTGTTGCACCGTAAGGTACATAGTCTAAAAGGCTCTGCCCTGTCGTGCGTATAACTGCAATAATATCTGCTCCTTGTTTAGCAGCAGCCTTCGCCTGTATAATATCTTCGTAAATATTCCCTGTAGCGACTATCACATATAGATACGGGCCTTTTTTATCTCCAAACTCACTTAGAAAGTTTTCTCTCTCTCTTCTCTTTTGTTTTATTTTATTAATAGTTTCTTCTGCAATTTTATTTATTGCATCTTTTATTTCAAATGTATCTTTAGGAGGGAGTTTTGTAATATCAAAGTCCTCATTTACAATGCGCTCTGAAATTTCCTTTGGCCCCTGTCCCGTATGAAGGATCGCATTACCAAGGAACCATGCGATACCCATTGGTAATACATCCCTGTCCTGTAATTGCTGTATGATTATATTCGGCAGGGGAACCTGGTTTTCGTTTATACCGTCTATGCCGAGTAACCTTGCTATGGTACGCTCAACAGCAACAGTTGTATGCCTTTCAATAAAGTCTTGAGTATCTAGTGCTACATTTTTAGCATGTTCACGGGCCCTTGCAACAAGGGCGGCATCAAGGTTTAGCTTACTCAAATATCTTTACCTCTTACTGCACGCTTAAGGCCTACAGGTTCAAGGGAAACCTGCTGACCAAGGGCAAGACCTGCTACGCCTGTTAGTTTCACTTCTTTTAATCCCCTGCACACATCACAATTACAGGTCTCTTTATAATTACCGGGTTCAGTATAAGTGGAAATTACTCCCTCGAAATTTCTTACAATTACACGCCCTGCAGTCTGGGAAATTAAATAATTGGGAATTACAGGAACCTTCCCTCCGCCCCCGGGTGCATCCACAACAAATGTGGGAACTGCAAAGCCTGAAGTATGACCGCGCAGGGCCTCTATTATATTAATCCCCTTTGCAACAGGCACACGGAAATGCTCAAGGCCCTCTGAAAGGTCACAGCTGAAAATATAGTACGGCCTAACGCGTATCTTAACAAGTTTTTGTACAAGGTCTTTCATAACATGAACACAGTCGTTAACACCTGCAAGCAATACGCTCTGGTTTCCAAGGGGAATCCCTGCATCGGCAAGCATCGCACAGGCGGCGGCAGACTCTCCGGTTATTTCATCCGGGTGATTAAAATGAGTGTTTAACCATATAGGATGATACTTTTTTAACATATTGCATAATTCTTCTGTAATACGTTGGGGCATTACAACAGGAGTACGGGAGCCTATTCGTATAATTTCCACATGGGGAATCTCCCGCAGCCTCTTAATTATAGTTTCAAGGATATTATCGCTTACCAAAAGGGGGTCTCCCCCTGAAAGAAGAACATCGCGTATCTGAGGGTTCTTTGAAATATAATCGATTGCCTTTTCAACTTGATGTGTTGGCAATGCCGCATCCTGCTGCCCTGCGAATCTTCTGCGGGTACAGTGGCGACAGTACATCCCGCATTGGTCTGTTATCAATAATAATACCCTGTCAGGATACCTGTGGGTAAGACCGGGCACAGGGGAATCAACATCTTCGTTTAAGGGATCATGTAAATCTGCAGAAGCCTTATGCAGCTCTAGGCTTGTTGGTATGCTTTGCAGTCTTATCGGGTCAGAGGGGTCATCAAGATTCATTAGAGATAAATAATAAGGAGTAATTGCCATACGTAAACTAGCAAGGCATTTATTTACACCTTCTTCTTCCTTCTCTGAAAGCCTGACATGCTTCTTTAAATCTTCAAGATTTTTTATCCCGTTTCTTAATTGCCATCTCCAGTCATTCCACTCGCTGTCGGGAACATCTTTAAATAATCCGTTTCGTGTATTTGCCATATTATCCCCTTAAGTTCGAATTTTAAACGTACTTTTCATTAAATATCTTACGCAGAGCTTCACTTTCACGAAGAAGCTCCAAAGTAATTTCTGCATGTCCTTTAGTATAGCCGTTACCGACTATCATTGTTACGTCCTTACCGACACCTTCTGCACCAAGGGCTGCCTTTGTAAAGCTCGTAGCCATCGAGAAAAAGTATACGATTCCCCCGTCTTTAACAGGGAGTATACAAGACATCTCGGTATTCGGCATATTAACACAGCTTATAGAAATATCATACTCCTTGCCGTTATTTGCTTTAAGTAGTTTTTCAAGAAGCTCTATCGGCTTTCCTGCATCCCCTAAGATAACTTCATGACAGAACTTATTCTCCAGGAGGATCTTTCTATGCTCTTCCCTCCTGCACATTGCCACTACCCGGCCTGTAGGTCCCGTGCGCTTAACTGCCTCACAGCAGCACATCATCCCTGACTTCCCTCCTGCACCAAGAACAAGAACGCTGTCACCCGGTTTTACAAGCTTTGCGGTTTGAGCAGGAGCCCCTGCAACATCGAGGGCTGCAAGGGCAAGCGCCTCGCTCATGTCAGGGGGGAGCTTCGCATAAATCCCGCTTTCAAAGAGTATGGCCTTTCCTTTAATGTCTACCCTGTCTATATTCATGTGGATTTTTTCTATACTTTCAATTTTTAAGGGAGTAAGGGAGAGTGATACAAGGGAGGCGATTTTATCACCCACCTTTAAATCCCTGCCTTTCAGGTCTTCGCCAATCCCTGCAATTTTCCCGATGAACATTCCTCCTGAACCTGTAACCGGGTTCTGCATCTTTCCCCTATCGTTTACTATCGATAATATTTTCTCACCTATCTTTTGCTCATCATCACCTGCCTCTTCCTTGAGCTGGGTAAAGGATGCAGAATCTATGTTAAGAGATATAACATCGCAAAGAATCTCGTTTGAATATACCTTATTAAAATCATTGTCGATTTTCTCTGCCGCCTGTGTTAATACCCCCTGCGGCTTAATTACCCTGTGGGTTCCAAATTTATCACCCTTATTCATTCAAACTCCCCTTATAATCTTAAAATTTTCCGTGCTTCGTTTGGGTTCGCAATCTGCCTCCCAAACTCTCCTGCAAGCCGCACAACCTTTTCTACAAGCTCCCCGTTCGAAGCAGCAAGCACACCCTTTTCAAGATAAATATTATCCTCAAAGCCGACACGTACATGGCCCCCCATAATAATCCCCATAACAGCCATCGGGAACTCTGCCCGTCCTATGCCGGTCACTGTGAATGTAGCACCCGGGGGAATGCTTTCCCTCATAAAAATGAGATCCCTTGGTTCTGCAGAGATTCCTCCGTTTACACCAAGAACAAAATTGAAGTGAAGCGGGTCTTTAATATGGCCCTTTTTATAAAGACGCAGAGCCATGTCGATCATACCCTTATCAAATACTTCAAGTTCAGGCTTTATCCCGAGTTCTATCATCTTTTTCCCAAATTCAATAATCGTATTTTCAGTATTGACAAAAATATCATCCCCTCCGAAATTGCAGGTGCCGCAGTCGAGGGTTGCCATTTCAGGTCTCAACTCCAGGGGTTGGAGGCGCTCGGCATTGCTCATACCGACGGCCCCGCCGGTAGAGGGTTGGATTATTACGTCAGGGCATTTTGCAAGAATTGCATCTATGCAGGCCTTATACCTGTCTTTGGACTGAGTTGGCGATCCGTCGTCGTTGCGTACATGGAGATGGATTATTGAGGCCCCTGCCTTATATGCAGAGTATGCCTCCTTCGCTATTTCATCGACTGTATATGGGACAGCAGGATTGTGCTCCTTGGTAACTTCGGCACCGCAAATTGCGGAGGTTATTATCAATTTTTCCATGAATTATACATTCCTTTGCTTCTCTTTCGGGACAACACAGGTGCCGCTTGCCTTGCAAACAAGCAAGGGCTCTGAAAGAACCTCACAGGCAGAATCATTTATATCGGGCCTTGGAATAATTACCTTTTTAGCATTAAAAACCATTTTTCGGGAAGTATTACCTGTCGATACGATTTCCCCTTCTGCCTCGATATAATCCCCTGCATAAACAGGGGCCATGAACTCAACCATATCAAAGGCCTTGAAGAGCCCCTCATCCCCGTCATTGCGGATCAACAGCTCGGTTGCAAGGTCTCCAAATAATTGAAGCATTCTGGCACCGTCAACAAGATTTCCGCCATAATGGGCGTCCTTTGCAGACATGCGAAGTCTAATAAAAGCTTTCATATATTCTCCTATAGAAGATTTAATATTTTACCTGAAAGATTAAGAAGTTTACAGATATTAATTGCGTCCTTGGGAGCATCCTCGGAAGTATCCGGATCAGGTTTCTGCAATCTATAATCCATATATTCAGAAATGAGTGATACCGGGTTTTCTGCCGCTGCAAGTATTTTATCCTTAAGGCCCTCATGGTCAAGATTCTTTAAGCCAATTACTTGATAATTATTAAACTCCTCTGAGCTTATTTTATCATAATGGGTGCTGAGTATGGAAATACTATTTTGCTCATTTAAAAAACGTGCAATAGCGAGTACCAAGCTTGCACCTTCTGTCGGATTAGTACCCCTTGCAAACTCATCAAGTGCTATAAATCCAAACCCATTTTCAAGATCATTAATAATTTCTTTGAGTTTTACAATCTCACCTGCAAAGGTGGAAAGACCCTTATCAATAGATTCAGGATCATCGTAAACCAAATGAATAAAGTCAAATATGGGAAGCCGAGCCTCATCTGCAAATACATAGAAGCCCATCTGAAAAAGAATTATGTTCAATGTAAAAGTTTTTAATGCAACGCTTTTCCCTCCCATATTTGCACCTGTCAGAACACAGGTACCTTTTCTAAGTTTTATGGAAACCGGTGTAAACACCTTCTTTCTTTTCTTTAGAATGTCTGCAATAAAAGGATTATAAACTTCATTAAAAATAACCTCACAGTTTTCTTCATTATTAATGATGATGGGCCGAGTGCAACTATACTCTTTAGCAAGAGTGACTTTTTGTAATAATAGATCAAGGTATCCGATTGCAGATGCATTTGCCAAGAAGTCATCTCTATAAATATTAATTCCTTTTTTAAACTCTCTTCTTATTAGCAGCTCTTCATCTTCTTCTTCACAAACTATTAAAAGTCTCTTATCGCGTAAAAGCTTTTTCTCTTCTTCTCTTTCTTCGCTGATTATTGCAGCCTCAAGACGGCGTTTCACCTCTCGAATACTCTTTAATTTTTGGGTTTGGGAATCCGGAATAAAGAAACTGCGAAGGCGGCTGCCTGTACTATCAAGCAGGTCGAGAGCTCCGGTCATTGCCCCGGGCATTTGCCTGCTCAGGCGGCTTAGACAATCCATGGGAGAGATGGTTTTGGCTAATTCTTCAAGGGAAATTAGGAAGTTCTTTAGTTCAAAAAGCTCTACTTCATCCGGAACATGATCAGTGCCTGAGCATCTTTCAATGATTGGTCTAATTTCTTTAAATTGAGGCAGTATTTGTGCGATTTTGGCAAACAAAACCCCATTATGATTATCTATCAAAATTCCAATATTGTCAAGCTCACCATTTAGAATTGCATTATCGCTTTGGGTAAAGGGCCTCAATTTCCCTAGCTGCTCCTTGCCATAGGGGGTCTTTATATCAAGTTTATCAAAAACAAAGGAGAGGCCAATATCAGAAATTAACTTATTATCCAAGCAAATCATATAATTCCTCACGTCTTTCCATAACATTTATTACAGGTGTATCAATATATTGCTTAAGTGCTTTCTTGAAAAGCTTAGAGTCAAACTCATAACTGCTTCCCGAGACCGGATTAATTGTCACGGCAAGTAATTTAATACTATTGCGAACCATTAAGCTATTATTTCTAAATTTGAGCTTATTTACTGTATCCCTCCGAATAAGAAACTTGCTCGCATCATCTGCAATAATAATAGAATTTTGAACCCCTCTCTTAATAATATCTTCTGCCAAGGAATCTGTAAGCGCTGCCTGCTCAAACCCTTCACAGCTACCATCATCCCTAATTAAGGCAAGGGATGAACCTTCACTTTTTTGTCTGAGTTCACTGTCAATCTTGGGTGACTTAAGAAGATCATGGACATGGACAGTATCATCAATTACCCTATTCATATTGGCAGAAAGTGCGGCACCTGTACAAAGAATAGTGGCGTCAGTTATTGAGGGGGAAGAAAAAGTTTTTCTTGAAATGGCACCGTCTACAAGAATAATATCTGCGCCAAAGCTCTCTAATATACTGCAAACATTAGACGTTTGAGAATTAACCGAGGGGCCTGCAAGCTGAATATAACCGCCTGATCTTGCACGCATTATGATAACTTCTCCAAGGGGAGTATTAATTCCCGGAACTGAAAGAATTTCCTTTGTTATATCGCATAATGGCAAAAGTGATGATACTGTAGCAAACAGGGTTCCCTCATCAACAAAAATCTTGGGTTTACCTGTAGAGGTGAGTATATCTTCATCCTCCCCGTCACGGCCAACTGAAGAGAGGGCGAGCTTTATGCCTCGCTTTGAATAAAACTCAAGAAGAGCATTTAGCACTGTGGTCTTACCTGAGTTCTTTGACATCCCAATCAGAGAAAGGGATTTCATTTTATGTTTGGACCGATTAAAACTAGCCCATGCATAAAGGCTGCTCCCCTCCCTGAAAGATGCACACGCCCGTTAATGAGCACGCAGGAAAGCCTCCCCCCTCGCGGGGAAAGCTGTGCTGCTTCAAGGGAAGTTTTGCCCAGGCGTTCTGCCCAATAGGGAACAAGCAGGGTATGGGCCGAGCCTGTTACAGGGTCTTCAGGGATTCCAAGATTTGGGGCGAAGTAACGGGATGCAAAGTCAAGCTCACCATTCCCGGGAGCAGTGATAATTATTCCCTGGGAGTCGACCTTTGCTATTTTATCAAGATCAAATTTTACATTTGCTACCTGCTCCTCCCGCTCGAAAACAAAGAGGTACTCTCCCTTTCCTGAATAGACTTCGACAGGCCTTGAATCAAAGCAATCAAAATCCCAAATATATTTCTCCTTTTTAAGAGACACTGCAGGCAGGTCAATTGTAAGAAGTTCATTGTTCCTATACGCCTTAAGCTCGCCGCTTGCAGACTTAAAGCTTATACTCTGCTCTTTATAACCTTCGAAGTTAACAAGGACATAAAAAGCTGCAAAGGTTGCATGGCCGCATAAATCCACTTCGACTGTCGGAGTAAACCAGCGGATATGATATTCACCTGCCTTGCATATAACAAAGGCAGTCTCGGATAGATTAATTTCAAAGGCAATGCTCTGCATTAAATTTTCGCTCAGCCAGCTATCGCCAAGAATGCAGACACCTGCAGGATTCCCTTTAAAAAGTTCGGAAGCGAATGAATCAATATGGTAATACTTCATAATATAATGTATTATATCGGTATATGAAGATAATATACAATGGAAAAGTTTACCTACAGAGGGAAGAGTTCAGCGAGGCCATATTAGTGGACTCAGGGCGCATCGTAAAAACAGGTTCATCGAAGGATTTGCTTAATGAACTACCTTCCGGTGCAGAAAAGATTGATGCAGGGGGAGCTCTAATACTTCCTGCATTTTCTGACAGTCACCTCCACATGATGTCCATGGGGAGGCGGGCACAGGGCATTGAATGTACCGGGGCAAAGTCCTTTGATGAAGTGGTTAAAAGAGGAAAAGACATAATTGCAAAAAATAAGCCAAGACCAGGCTCTTATTTAAGGGGCGGCGGTTTAAACCCCGACCTCTTTAGCGCAGGAGAGAAGCGAAGCATTACCAAGGATGACTTGGATAAGATATCGACAGAGCACCCTGTCATAATCAGCCGCCACTGCGGGCATATCGTTTTTTGTAATACCCTCGCCCTAAAGATGGCAGGGCTCTTAGATTCTGCCCCTGATATCGAAGGCGGAACCGTCGAGAAAGATCCGTCAGGAAGGCCGACAGGTGTCTTTAAGGAAAATGCAAATTCCCTTGTATATAAGCCCGTGCCCGATCCTACAATCGAGGATGCGAAGGACTATTTACGATATTCAGTAAAACATGCCCATTCACTTGGTATCACATCCGTGGGGAGTCAGGATTCAGGCGGGGATGATTTTGATTGGGTAAAGAGGGCCTATAACGAGTTATACGATGAATACCGAAGTGAAGGCAGACCCGGCTTAAGGGTAACCCTTCAATGCGGAATTGGCCTTAGCGAAGAGGCACTTGATGCACAGTTGGCAAGGACAGCCGAGCACGGGAAGTATAACGAAAAAATTGGAGCAAAGCTGCTTACCCTTTGGGAAGACTCTGATTGGGGGATCTTTCTTAAGGCAGGTTCGATAAAGATTTTCGCAGACGGCACCCTTGGGGGCCATACAGCATGGATGAGGCAGCCATTTAAGGATAAGAGTGATACATCCGGCTACCCCCTTATGGACCCTACGATGCTTGAAAGGTTCGTAATTAAGGCTGCAAGGGGAGGAATGCAGGTAGTAATACATGCAATAGGAGATGCGGCAATGGATGCCTGTCTAGATTCATTCGAGAAGGTCACCGAGCCGGGAAGGAATCCCCTAAGGCATGGTATCATTCACTGCCAGCTTACAAGGCAGGACATTCTTGAGCGTATGGCTAAAAACCAAATTCTTGCCCTGGTTCAACCTATCTTCCTTGCAGATGATATACACGTTCTTGAGAGCAGGGTTGGGCAGGAGCATGCTTTGACTTCCTATGCATGGGCTAGTATGGAGCGTCTTGGAATCCCGGTAAGTTACGGCACTGATGCACCAATCAGCGGCCTTGACCCCATTCCCTGCATTGAATGGGCAGTAGCGCGAAGGAATACGAAGGACCCCTCTTCAAAGAGCTATAACGAAAAGGAAAACGTAGATGTTTATACAGCCGTCGATGCCTATACTATGGGTTCTGCCCATGCCAATCTGGATGATGACAGGCTCGGTCGCATAGCTCAAGGCATGCTCGCTGATTTTACTTTCCTTGACAGGGATATTTTTACTATTCCAATCGAAGATATTCATAAGGCGAAGGTTTTAAGGACTATCTGCGCGGGGGAAACTGTTTATCAGAGCTAGGAGGAATAGTAATGAGTTACCAGCCCTGAACCTCTGCCTGCAGACTCTCCCCTTTGGGACATGGATAATGTAATTATCACTCCTCACTTTGCAGGGACCAGGCCTGATTATTCATCGATGGCAATGGACATTACCCTTAAGAACCTGGAGCGTTACAATCGAGGGGAAGCTCTTATAAACGAAATAGATAAGAAAGCCGGGTATTAAAGGAGACTTGTATGAAAGATGTAAAAGCATATCTTAGCGTAGGCAACTGCTTTACAGGTGTATGGCAGGATGAGAAAACAATAGCCTATATAAACACAGACCCGAACGGCAGGAGTATAGTTACCAAGGATATTAATTCAGGCGAAGAGAAAATACTTTATTCCACGGAAGAGCGGATAATGGATCTTTACGTGCATCAAAGCACAGGGCATGTTTTCTTTACTTCCGATATTGGCGGGACTGAAAATGCTCAAGTATTCATCATAAAAAAGGGAACTAAAGAGGCTGTCAATTTAACCAATGATTCTGCAACCATGTTTCAAATCGGGGGCCTTCTTCCTGACGGGAAGACCCTGATCGTTTCCTGTAACAAACGGGTAAAAAGTACCTTTGACATAACTAAAATAAATATCGACACGAAAGAAATGGGCATGGTAAAACAAAACGACGATAACTATAATATGCCTGCTTCCCTTTCGCCTAACGGCAAGTATCTGCTTTACAATAAGCTGATGGGCACTTCGAATAACCCCCTATGGATGCTTGATATAAATACGGGCGAGGCTGTTAAGACTCCCGGAAATCCGAATCCTGCCTCTTATACTAAGCCTGCATGGAAGAGTGACAGCTCCGGTTTTTATCTTATAACAGATGAGGGAAGCGATTTTGAATATGCAGCTTATTATTCAATTACAGAAAAAACCCTTTCCAAAATATACGAATGTAACTGGGATGTGATGAATATTTCTCTGTCAAGCTGTGATAGATATCTTACTATATGTATCAACGAAGGAGGATATTCTATTATACGCATCTTCGATACTTTAAGTAAGAGTTTCTGCAATCCTCCTTCTCCTCCCAAAGGCGTAAGCGCAATGTACTGGAAAATGCCCTGGTCTCCGGGGGGATTGAAACTGCTCTTTACAATGGCAAGCGGGAAGCGCCCGATGAATTTCTGGGTCTTGGATATGGAAGAAGATTCTGTTAGGAAAATTACTTCCTGTTATACAGCAGGACTCACGGGAGAAGATTTTGTAGAGCCGGTCTTGAAGGAGTTTAGTTCTTTCGATGGTCTTAAAGTCCCGTATTGGCTCTATGTCCCCCCGGGCAAGGATGCGAAGAACTTACCCGTTATGGTTCATATACACGGGGGCCCCGAGGGCCAGAGTATGCCCACAGGAATTCCCTTTTATCATTTTATGGTGCAGCAGGGCATTGCAGTAGTCGAGCCGAATGTCAGGGGCTCAACCGGATACGGTAAGAACTATACGCGCATGGATGATGTAGAAAAAAGACTCGACAGTGTTAAGGATATTGAATACCTGGTTAAGGATTTACTTGATAAGGGGATTGCAGATAAACATAAGCTTTCAGTGTCGGGGGGAAGTTACGGAGGGTTTATGACCCTAAACTGTGCCGCAAGATACCCGGAATTATGGTGTTGTGCAGTGGATATTGTGGGCATGTTTAATCTTGTAACATTCTTGGAAAATACTTCCGACTATAGAAGACCTCATAGGGAAGCTGAGTACGGCACTCTTGCCCAACACAGGGACATTCTGCTGGAAGTCTCCCCGATTGCAAAAGTTGACGGAATCAAAGGTCCATTAATGATAATCCACGGAAAGAATGACCCAAGGGTCCCTGTAAGCGAGGCCCACCAGGCAACCGAGTACCTTACCAAAAGAGGTGTGGATGTAGAGCTGCTTATTTATGATGATGAAGGGCATGGCATAGTCAAGATGAAAAACTTACTTGATTGCTTCCCCAAGGTAATTGATTTTGTTAAAAAGCACATGAAAATCTCTTAATGGAAACAATAATCCTCGCATCGGCCTCTCCTCGGAGGCAGGAATACTTCCGCATGTTGGGCCTGCCCTTTAAAGCTATCCCCTCCCCCGCCGAGGAGGTTTTAAATGACAGCCTTGAACCTGCCAATGCCGCAACAGAACTTGCA
>WRKT01000042.1 GCA_009777995.1 Treponema sp.
AGAGTCTTTAGGTCCATCCATGGGAACCTCTATAGTGCCTGTACTTGCGTCTATATCTACATCCCCGGTGGTGCCGACTGCGTATATCGTTCCCTCATTTCCCATTCCCGGACGGGTTGCTCCATCTGCCGTCAAAGTGGTCACCACATCAATCTTCCATTTACCTGCAGCTATTACTGCAGAAGCAGTCGTTATAGTGGGGCCATGGTTGACCGTAGCTTCCACCACCTGACCTGTATTAACATTCGTAAGAACGACTTCATAAACAAGGTCGCCCATCTGCAAATCATCACCATCAAAGCCTGTTTGCCTGCTAAACCCCCCTGAGCCGAGGCCTATGGTTACCGTAATTAAATCATCATCTCCAACAGAAAAATCCGAACAACCGGAAAAAACAAGTAAAAAAGCAATTAAAACAAAACTAAGGTACCTTTTCATGAATCTTCACTCTCCACTATACGATAGTATACCATAATTAAACTGACAATTCAAAGCTTTAACCTCCCGGTTTTGCCTTAAGCCGCCTGTGCCGCTTCTCAAGATCATCACGCAGTCTGTCAGGCAGCTCATGTGCCGCAAGGGCCCTCTCGACATAGTGCAGGGCAAGGCGGGGATCCCTTAAGCGCCATTCGGCATCTATCGCAAGGACTATTGCCGCCCGTGCAGAGCCTTTTCTTGCAGAGTTCTCCAAAAGGAGGGCCCCGGTTTTTCCCAAAGAGCTTAACCCCGGGTTTCTCCGAAGCAGTCTATTCCAGTAAAGCGCGAGGGCCTCTTCATCAAAGCGGTACTTACTCTCAAGAGGCTTCCTTGCAATTTCTGCCATCGTTAAAAAGATACAGGCAAGACCTGCAATATCTTTAAAATTATGATCGCAGATGCCAAGAAGATCATCGTTGCTGCCTCCGCGTAAAAAGGAAAACCATATTTCAGGGGCTAAGCTCCCGGGAATGTCTCCTGTGCGATCAAGGCCGAGTATTGAAACTTCGATTGTGGCCTGTGAGCAATTCGGCAGAAGGCTCTTCCAGAGGCGGCGAGAAGGGTGGAGCAGATCGGCATGGGAGATATCGGGGGGCCTTATCCCGTTCATAAGACAGCGGGTCTTTAGAATCTGGGCATCAAAGGTCTTTCCGTTATAGCTCACAATAAGGGGGCTTCCCTCCATCTCCTTTACCATTAATTCGACAAACTCACTCTCGCCGGGGTAATCGAGGAGGAGGTATTGGGTAATTTCTAGCTTACCGTCCCGAAAGCGTCCGAAGGCTGCGAGGAAGGCAAGGGTTCCTGCACCCCCTGAAAGGCCCGTGGTTTCAAGGTCAAAGAAGAGCAGGTCGGCAGGACCCGGAATCCTTCCATAACGGAGCAGGTCGGGGATCAGAATGGGAAGGGCATCATCAAAATTCAGATTCTTTGGTAAAACCGGCTCTGCCGTTTTCACTCTTTTTAATATATAGGGGCCAAGCTCTACCCAGCCGGGCCAATTAAGCCCCTCCCGCTTCAGTCCGGGGCTTTTCTTTTCCTTCGGGGTACTGCGTATGCGGCCAAGCCTTGCCTTCAGGTCCCGGGGCATATCATTGCTTCCATGAAAACCGTGCTTGCCTTCTTATTTCCCTCGGGGCCCACGCAGGAAGGACAGCCGTTTTTACATGTGCATTGCTGCAAAACCCGGAAAATATGGCCAAAAAGCTCATCAGCCTTGCCTGCAAGGCTCTCTGCAAGCCCTGTGCCGCCCGGGTACTTATCGTAAACATAGATTGCAGCCACACCGAAGTGGGGATCCCTGACTCTTTCGGCAACCCCCAAGTCCCTCCCGTCGCAGAGGAGATAAATCGGGGCGATAAGTTTAAAAAGCGAGCCGATTCCGCTCAAAACGAGCCCTGCGGCAGCCTCATCCATTGCCCTAAGAGCCTTCCCGCCCCCGGTATCATCACCAAAAAGCAGAATCAAAGACCGGGTTTGGATTTCTTCTTCGGGGAGGCTGATATCACCAAAACCTATATTCTCATGGGTATGAAAGCGTATTTTCTTGAACTTTGCGACCTGGGAGCGGACAAGCACGTCCCCAAGCACAGCCTTTGCGCTAGAGCCGTAATCAAAGTTTTCATCTTCTGTCAGCACCTTTATATCGGTTTTAACAAGGCCGTCCGTGAAATAGTTTACCTCTGCCTCCCTTACAAGGCATTTTCGGTTTTCTATATCGAGGCTCTCCACCATGTATTGGCGGCCCCTGTGAATATATACGGCATTCTCAAAGATAAACTCCTTTGCACCGGGCCTGTCCATCTCGCCAATCACCGTATTGCGACCCTCTGTTACATCGATGATCACCACATTGTCCGCAGTCGCAGAGCGCAGGCTTATGCCCTCGGCAGGGAAGGAGCGGTCCGCCCAATGCCACTTCCCTGCCGTATGGCGGACTATGCCGTCTTCTTCGAGGTATTCAAGCACAGGGATTGCGGAGGCGGAGGGGAAGGTATCCTCGGCATTGTCGAGGGTCTCGTCTATGAAGGGCAGCTCGAAGGCGGCACAGCGCACATGATCGGATAAGATATAGGGGTTATCCGGGTCAAGCCGGGCCTCCTCGGCGCTCTTTCCGAAAAACCAGTCAGGGTTATTCATGATAAACTGATCCATCGGAGAGGAAGAGGCAACGAAGACCGAAATTGAAAGGCCGCCTCGTCTTCCCGCCCTTCCCGACTGCTGCCAGAAGGAGTTGAAGGAGCCCGGGAAGCCTGCAACCACCGAAGCGTCAAGGCCCCCTATGTCTATGCCAAGCTCAAGGGCATTTGTCGAAACCACCCCGCGGATGCTTCCCGACCTGAGGCCCCTCTCTATTTCGCGCCTCTCGTTCGGCAAAAATCCCCCCCTATAGGCCTCGACCTTGATCCTCGAATTATCAGTATAAATATTTTTTAGCTCTTCATTCACATAGGCTGCCGCAACCTCGGTTTTTGACCTGGAATGGGCAAAAAGTATGGTTTTTATGCCCGCCCTTAGGAAGGCAATCATCCACTTCCTGCTCTCGGTTACAACACTTTTACGAATGCCCTGGACAGCGTCCACAAGGGGGGGATTATAAAGGATGATGAGCTTCTCCCCGCGCGGAGCGCCGTTATTATCAACTAAGGATACATCATCCCCGATAAGGGCCTCCGACAGCTCCTTCGGATTGCCAATGGTGGCCGAGCAGAGTATGAATAAGGGCTTTGAGCCGTAAAAGGCCGCTATCCTTTTTAACCTGCGAATCAAATCGGATACATGGCTGCCCGTAACCCCCCTATAGGCGTGGGCTTCATCTATCACTATGAATTTTAAATTGGAAAAGAATTTTATCCATTTTGGATGATTCGGGAGTATGCCTGCGTGGAGCATGTCAGGGTTCGAGATGATGATTCTGCCTGTATCCCTTGCCGATACCCTTAGACTCTCGGGCGTATCCCCGTCGTAGGTGGCAATCTTAATGTCAAGGCTCTCCCCTGCAACTTCGTTCAGCTCTGCCTGCTGATCTTGGGAAAGGGCCTTTGTGGGGAAAAGGTAGAGGGCCCTTGCACTTTCGTCCCTGATTAGGGCATCAAGCACGGGCAGGTTATAGCAGAGGGTCTTTCCCGAGGCTGTAGGGGTTACAACCACGGTATTGCGGCCCTTCTTTACCTGCTCCCAGACCTCTGCCTGATGGGAATATAGCTTGCTGAAGCCCCGATTTATAAGAGCGCCTGCAATTCTGCTGTCTAAGCCGGCAGGGAAGGGCACAAAAACCCCCTCCGTTGCAGGAAGGAGCTTCCTTACGACTATATTGGAGGCAAACTCAGGGGCAGAAAGGATCTTCTCAATGACTTGTTCCATAGTTTATCATACCCCCTATCGACACACAAAGAAAAGCATTTTATACTTATAATAGAATAAAATCGGCTTTGCCTAAGGAGGCGGATTGTGATTGAAGTTTTGTCTATAGTACTTGGAGGCGGGAAAGGTACGCGTCTTTTTCCCTTGACCAAAGACCGTGCGAAACCTGCAGTCCCCTTCGGGGGAAAATTCCGGCTTGTGGATATCCCCATATCCAACTGTATAAATGCCAATTTGAAGCAGATCTATATTCTTACCCAGTTTAATTCAGTCTCGCTTCACATGCACTTGGCACAAACCTATACCTTTGACTCCTTTTCCAACGGATTTGTAGAAATCCTCGCCGCCCAGCAGACAAATGAGCATACCGGCTGGTTCGAGGGTACTGCAGATGCAGTGCGCAAGAATATTGTCCATCTTGAGGCCCAGTCGCCGTCTTATTATTTGATCCTTTCAGGCGATCAGCTCTATCGCATGGACCTAAGAGACTTCCTAAAGAAGCACGCCGATTCAGGGGCCGCCATCTCAATAGCCTGCACTCCCGTGAACAGGGAAGCGGCAAGCCAGCTTGGCATTCTTAAGGCTGATAAAAACTCGGTAATAACCGAATTCCTTGAGAAACCGGGCCCTGTCCTTGATATTTCAAAGTATAAAATCCCGAATGAAATGAAAAAGGACAAAAATAAGGAGGATGAGTATCTCGCCTCGATGGGCATTTATATTTTTAATAATGATGCAATGAAAGCCGGCCTCGATAATGAGTATACCGACTTCGGCAAGGAGATAATTCCCCAAGCAATAGACAAGGTGAAGGTTAATGCCTATATGTTCGACGGCTATTGGGAAGATATTGGTACTATTAAGAGCTTTTACGAGGCAAACCTGGAACTTACCACCCTAAAACCACGCTTCGACTTTTACGACGAGAATCATCCCATATATACCCATACAAGGTGCCTGCCTCCTTCCAAGATGAACTTCAGCAATATGAGCCAGTCCATCGCCGCAGAGGGCTGTATAATCACAAATGCTTCGATCTCGGACTCCATAGTCGGGCTAAGGACGATAATCGAAAGCGGTTCGAGCTTAAACGGTGTAATTTGCATGGGGGCTGACTTCTACGAAACGGATGTCCAAAAGCATAAAAACGCCGAAATGAGGGTGCCGAACCTTGGCATAGGAAAGGGAACCCTGATTAAAAAGGCAATTATCGATAAAAATGCCTGCATTGGCGAAGGCTGCCGCATCGGTGTTGATGAAAACATCAACCGCATAGACGGCAATTACGGTAATTATCATATTGTTGATGGCGTAGTCGTAATTCCTAAAAATGCAGTGCTTTATCCCGGTACGGTAATTTAGGTTTTTTCTGATAATGAGCCTTAATTTCAGAGTTATCGCAATAAGTGTTGTCCTTGGAGCAGCGGCGGGGATAATCTTTGCAATTAACCTGATGCCCTCTACTCCGCGTATTGAAGAGCAGGTTCTCGAAGAGGAGATCGCCGAGCCGGAGGTCGAGCCCACGCCCGAGCCGGGCAGGGCAGAACTTGTCGCAAGGGCCTTAGTTGAAGCGTATCCGGGGCGTATTCTTGCTGCCGAATACCGTGATGATGATTGGGCTGTTTTACTAAGGGATACCTGGTTCTACTTTGCTGACGGCAGGATGCTGCCTGAGGATCTGAGGCATAGGGCAAGCGAGTATAGCCCCATTGCTTTCTATAATAATTATAACCTTGAATTACCCCCCTGGAATCCGCCTTCTACTGCAGAAGCCGCGCGTTTAAGCAATCTTGCCGAGGCAAGGGCCACAGTCCAGCCTCCCCGTGCTCCCCATTTTTTTGACACCCTTTATCGTTCACATTCAGGGAATGAGTCCTACGAAAGGGTGAAAACCCTTCGCTTCCTCGGGTTTTCTGTAACAGTGCATTATTCGATTCTGGAAGAGCTTTCCCTAGTAGAAGAGCAAATCCTAAGGGCAGCAAGAACGGACCCGGCAGTACAGACCTGGATTGCAAATATTCAGTCAATGGCAGGCTGGTCCTGGCGGAGCATAGTCGGCAGTCAATCCCGCTCTTTCCATGCCTACGGAGTGGCCCTTGATATTATGCCCGGGGCCACGGGGGGCAGGGCCGTGTTCTGGCAGTGGGCAGGGCCCGATTGGTTTAATATTCCCTACGAGCGCCGTCATCACCCCCCCGATGCAGTAATAAATGCCTTTGAGTCTTATGGATTTGTTTGGGGCGGCAGATGGCTCTTTTTTGATACAATACATTTCGAGTATCGTCCTGAAGTCTTTATTTTAAACGGCCATGAGCTATCCACCCTGCGATAGGGGCCGAAAACGGGAGGATTAATTTGAGTGATTCAGGAGAACTTGGCCAGTTTATTCCCATCCATTATCACTATGCAATGTTATATGATGATGTGCGCATGGACGGATTTAATACTGCAATAAACTATGCGGTAAAGGACGGAGCAAAGGTCCTTGAACTTGGAAGCGGAACGGGGGTCCTTTCTTTTTTTGCAGCCCAAAAGGCTTCGAAGGTCTATTCTGTTGAGATGAATAAGGACCTTGTTAATGAGTCAAGGCGTTTTTTGAGCTTTAACACTAACGGAGATAAGGTCGAGGTGATTCACGGGGATGCCTTTGAATACCTCCCCCCTGAGCCTGTCGATGTAGTCATCTGCGAAATGCTCCATGTCGGCCTTTTACGCGAGAAGCAGCTCGCTGTTATCGATTCTTTTAAACGCCGTTATCTTAAGCACTTTGGAGGCCCCCTCCCTGCCTTCATCCCCGAGGCAACAATACAGGCTGTCCAGCCGATAAATCACTTTTATGACTTTGAAGGCTTTTATGCGCCGGTCATCCTCTTTCAGCATCCCTATGCAATCGATACAAGAACCACCGAACTCGGCGAGCCGGTTATCTACCATCAGGTGCAGTACGGCCAAAACTTCGCTCTTTCCTGTGACTGGAGCGGAGTCCTGACCGTTGACACAGAGGGCACACTCAACGCTCTGCGCTTTGCAACGAAAAATGTCCTTGCAATAATCCCCGAAGAGCAATCAAGCATAAGCTGGCATAATCAGTATATGGTACTGCCCCTCGAAAAGGAGCTCGAAGTGGTACCGGGGCAGAAGGTGGCGGTAAGTTGGGAGTATAATGCAGGTGACCCACTCACCGCCCTGCGCCCGGTAATTGTCGATCTTTAATCGTTAATAGTTGCTCGAACGAATCTCGAAGAAAGACTTCGGATGCTTGCAGACAGGGCAAAGCTCAGGGGCTGTCTTGCTCTTAACGCTGTGTGCACAGTTCTTGCAATGCCAGATCTGCTCGCTCTCGCGTTCAAAGACCTGTTTCTTTTCGATATTGGCAAGGAGCTTTAAGTAACGCTCTTCATGCTCTTTCTCGATTTTTCCCACTTCTTCAAAGAGGAATGCAATGTCATTAAATCCCTCAGCCTTTGCTTCCTCTGCCATGCGTTTATACATTTCTGTCCATTCTTCGTGTTCGCCTGCAGCCGCTGCTTTTAGGTTCTCGGTTGTGGCAGGAATATCACCGCCGCAAAGAAGTTTAAACCAGATCTTGGCGTGCTCCCTTTCATTACCCGCGGTCTCTTCAAAGAAGGCGGCAATTTGCTCATAACCGTCCTTCTTTGCCTTGGATGCAAAGTAGGTATACTTATTCCTTGCCTGACTTTCCCCTGCGAAAGCTTCCATTAAATTTTTCTCTGTTTTTGTTCCCTTAATATTTGCCATTTTTACTCCTTGCAATTTAGGCATAATCCCGAAAAAACCAGGTCATGTCTTTCAACCCGGAAACCGTATTTTTTTTGGACCTTGTCATCGATATCATCAAGAACATCAATTTCCAAGTCCAAAATCCCATTGCATTTTGTACAGTTAAAGTGATGATGCTCCACTGTGGTTCCGTCATATCTCTCAAGCCCGTCAGGAAGTAAAACCTGCCTTATCATTCCATCATTTGCAAGCTGCCTTAAATTACGATAGACAGTTGTCTTGCTTATTGACGGGTGTTCCTTGGAGACTTCAGCATAAACCTCATCAATAGTGGGATGACTATTCAGTTTTTGCAATCCTGTAAGAATGATCTGACGCTGCACTGTATTCCGTCCCATTGAAAAAACTCCTTATCTGTAATGCCTTTCAAGTGAGAGTATATATCAATTAAGAATAAATGTCAATAGGTTTGGCGATTTTTAGCGTCGATTCAATAAAATTTCTGTGCGGGATTCGTTCATGGGTATATTGCTTAAAATGAAAGCCTCGGGGCGGTATTCAAAGTGCATTGTGTCATAGTTTCCCCATTTGCCGCCCCAGGTAAAACCAAAAGATTCAAAGGTCTTAACGACCATATCGGGCGGATGCCAGCGCCCGGAATAGGGGATATTCCACCATAAGGGCTCGTGCTGGGAGGTCCAAAGCCAGTAAGTTGCAAGTCCGCCAAGGTTTTCAGGGAGTATATCTATTGCTATACCGTAGGAATGAAAGCTCCTATTCCCCGAACTCGCAACATTTCGCCAATTCCAGCCGGTAATTGAGCCAAGAGAGTTTATCCAACTGCGCACTTCCGGGTTCGACCTTGATTCGGCCATGATGATATCGTTTATCTCCTGCATTATACCGACAAGACCAGAGTGGACAGTGATTCTGCGGCCAAGAAAGTTAACCTGTCCCTGCTGCCTTGAGGCCTCTTCCCTTGTACTTGTATTCCACAGAGCTTCGAAGAAATAATTCGGGCGCCTTGTAACGGGCCTCGGCTGGACCTGGGGCTGTCGGGGCTCGGTTCTATTGCGGCTTTCTTCATACGAGCGGGTTCTTGCCGCCCTCTGTTCTGCTCCGCTTTCCCAGGAAGGTAAATCAACCTGATAATTACTGTTAAAGCCAAGGGCACGGTATTCTGCAAAATTGTTCCTTAGCCTTTCAGGCAGGATACGGCCCTCTGCATAGTAGAACCAGGCCCCGCGAATCTGAAAGGCCCAGTCTCCGTCACGCTGTTGAGCGGGGCCAATCCGGTCGGGATATGCGTCAGATAAACTAGTCATAATCAACTCTGCCCGGCTTATAACAGGGGGCTGTTCTTGAACTGAGACAAGCACCTGAAAATCCGGCTCTTCTGCATATACAGTAGCAGGGGTTCTCCTTCCCGTTATTACGATGATAACAATTAAAATTGGGATAATTAGTAAAAATAGCAGCTTTCTTTTAAATACCGGCATTGATATTCGTATTATAGCACTTTTTTTTATTAAATTCCAGTTGATTTCCGGATGATTTCCCGGAATAATTTGTCGCCGGCACGTGAAAAATCGCAGGATTTTTCTTGACAAAGAAGCCGCCTTTCTATATTTTTTTTTACATGAAAATTATTCTTCTATTATGTTTACTTCTTCCCGGCCTTCTCCATGCACGCGGAGAAAGACAGGCAGGCGATTCTTCAATCGGTTTATCAAGCGATATATCTTTCTATGGGTTAAGAGGGTCTTCAAGCGTAGGTTTAATTCGCCTCTTTGAAGAACCGCCTCAAATCGATAATTTTAATTTCAACGTAGAGGCCCTTGCAAATCAGGACCTTATGGCAGGGCGCTTGATAAGGGGGGAGGCGACTTTTGGGGTACTTCCCCCGAATATGGCAGCGAAAATTGCCTCGGAGGGCGTTGACATTAGGGCTGTCGCGGTAATCGGCACGGGTATGCTCCGCCTCTTAACGACAGACCCCGGTATAAGGAGCATTGCCGATCTCAGGGGTAAGACCGTGGAAGTTGCGGGGCAAGGGGCAACCCCCGACTTTGTCTTTAGGCATCTGCTCCGCTTTCATGGGATAGATCCCGACAGCGATCTCCACCTTGGCTATGCCCTTGCCCCGCCTGAAATTGCCCAGTTGCTTATCGCAGGGCGCATTTCCACGGCCCTTCTGCCTGAGCCCTTTGCAACAATGGCGTCTAACGGAAGGCCCGACCTTAGAACTGTTTCAAACATTCAGGAGGAATGGGTCAGAGCAGGAGGCACGGGGAATTATCCGATGACCCTACTCGTAGTGCAGGGAAGTTTCGCTGACAGTTACCCCGCAGTTGTTCGGAGGGTACTTGAAGAGGCGAGGGCCTCAATTGAATGGGTCAGAGCAAACCCGGCAGAGGCAGGGCAGCTCGTACAAAGGCATGACCTCGGTCTTAACGCCCCCATTGCAACTGCCGCAATTCCGAACAGCAATTATGTCTTCATCCCCGCAGCGGAAGCAAGGCCTTCTCTTGAGGCTCTCTTTAGGGTCTTTCTCGAGTACGACCCCGGTTCCATAGGCGGAGCTTTACCGGGAGCCGGGTTTTACCACAGATAAGCTAAATTTGAATTCCGCTGTGGTCGCTGTGTCGCCGTGCCCGCCGTGTGCTTAAACCGCAGAGTTGAAAGGCTATCCGATTAAAGTTATCAAGTACCCCACTATTATCCCGAATAGGGTTACAATTGATGATGTCCTGCTCTTTGTCATAATCGAAAACTGCGGCAGTATCTCGCCAAAGACAATGTAGAGCATTGCCCCTGCAGCCGAGGAGAGGGAAAGTGCAACGGCAAAATCGGAAATGTTACCGACTGCGACACCGATAAGCCCCCCGAAAAGTGTTGTTCCCCCCGCAAGGGATGTAAGGAAGACAACCTTCCATCTGTTTATTCCTCCGGCTAAAAGCGGAGCTGCAACTGCCATACCCTCGGGGATATTATGGAAAGCTATCATTGCCGCAAGGAGCACTCCAAGGCGGAAGTCGTGGGCACCGCCTGCGCCTATTGCAATCCCTTCAGGAACATTGTGAAGTGCAATTGCGGTAAACATTAAAATACCCGATTTGAGTATCTGATTCGGATTCTTTATTATTTCACTTGCATGATAAATCTCTTCGTGGGTTTCGTGGATTTTTAACTTCTCTTCCCTTGCGTCTGTAACCCTGTCTGCCGCACGGTTTAATAGCATTATAACAACAGTGCCTAAAACAAGGCCGAGGACGCATACCCAAGGGCCGATGAGATCATGCGCCTGGATAACAAGGCCAAAGCATGCAATGCTCACCATGATGCCTGCAGCAAATGAAAGGAGCATGCAGATCATGGTATCCGAAGGCCGCCTTAGCAGAACTGCTGATACAAGGCCCCCAAGGCCCATTCCCACTATGCCTGCGACAGCACTGAAAATAATTATATTAATCATCGCTTAAGTCTATATGGCAATAGCCGTCGGGGTTCTTCTTTAGATAATCCTGATGATACTCTTCGGCAAGATAAAAATGCTCTAAGGGCAGGAACTCGACAGCAAGCTTTTCAGTGTGCTTTTTCTGCTCACCTTCATAAACTGCCCTTAGAGTTTCAATGTCCCCTTCATCGGTATAATAGATCCCTGTGCGATACTGGGTGCCCACATCGCCGCCCTGCCTGTTTACGCTAAGCGGGTCAATAATATCGAAGAACTTTTCTGTAAGCGTCTTTAGGCTTACTGTTTCAGGGTCGTATAATATATGAACGGTCTCTGCATGCCCTGTATTGTGTTTGCAGACTTCTTCATAGCTCGGGTTCTGAGTGTTCCCGTTGGCATAACCGGAAGTAACATCGTGCACGCCCTTAATTCGAGAAAAATATTCTTCAACTCCCCAAAAGCAGCCGCCTGCAAAATAAATGCTTTTTAGCTTTTCCATGTTAATATACTATCGATACACGGCCCTTAAGCCAAGGGTCAAGGAAATGCCCGGCATTGGATATGCATAAAAGGACTCATAGGAAGTGTTTAGAATATTATTAAGAGAGGCAAAGAATGATAATCTCTCGCTAAGCTCCTGATTCACTGCTGCATTTAACAATAGGTAAGGCTCAAGGCCTGTAAGATTTGCCCTGTCATGATACCGCACACTTTCAAAATGCCCCGAAATAAGAAGGGAGCCTCGTGCAGCAGAGCCCGTTATCCAGGAGACATTTATCGAAAGGCCGATGCTGTGCTCGGGGTTATATGGTATGCGTTTATTCGATGTGAAGTCATACCCGAAAGCAAGCAAGTAACTTCGTAAATATTTATATGTTAGAGAAGGAGACATTTCTCTTATCGGCCCGATTGACAGAGGTATATTAAATTGAAGGGAATTATCAAGCCCAAAGAAAAGGGCCTGCCCCACATTCTCAGGTCTAAAGGTACCGCCGCTCCCGTAAAACCAATGTATTGAATCCTGCATCAATTGCGAAAAGCCTGTCGTTTCAAACATAAAAAGCCCCTTATCTAAAACCAGCCCAATGTCAGCCCCCCAGCCGTCTTCTGCTCTTAGGTCAGGGTTCCCGTAACCCCCTGCACCTGTCCAGTATAACTCTTCAAAATCCGGGAACTTAAAACTTCGAAAGACATTACTCTTTAATAAAAGGGAATCGCTTAAATTCCACAGAAGGCCCAGTTTAGGAATCAGGGTGATATCCTCTATATCTCTATTCGTGAACACTGCCTTTACCGAAGGGATAATTTGCACTTCCCTAACCGGCCTATACTCCGCGGTCAGGTGAAGGCCGCCGTCATGCCTTCCGCGGTTTCCAATTTCCGTAGAGTCAAGGCTGATATACCTATAGTCAATACCGCTTCTTAGAATAAGAGCGCTCGAAGGGTACCAGGCCCAGCGATTTATCAGGTTGATGCTGTTCTGATCGTGGCGCGAAAAAACGTCGGCAGGGGATGTATAATTCGTCCGTGCGAAGTTCCACGAAAGTGCAGCCTCGATGGCAAGATCATCATGAAAAGCTCTCGGAGCTTGCAGCATAATACTCTGCCTGCCTGAAAAATCTCCCTGAATGCCGTAAATATTAGAAAACCCGGAAATGGGAACATTCCTGTCTCCGTAATAAAGATTACTTGATGCTATAATAGAAGAATATTCTCCAATATTCCAAATAAAAGATGCATTAAGACCGCCGTCCCAAATTTCATTATTCTCCTTACGACGAACTGTATTAAGATGGTCTTTATAAATAAAATGGTTCGCCGCGCGGTTTGCAAATAGAGTCCCCCTGAAAGAAAAACCGGCCCCCGCTTCACTCCCATAGGACGCTGAAAAACTAAGGCTCTGTGAATCCAATAGGTCAGCCCACCGTGGATCGTTCTTCTCATCATCTTGGCCCTGAAAAGCGCCGGGCCTCAAAGAAGTATTCGAAAAAACCCCACTCACATCCCAGCCCGGCGCCTGCCTCCCCAAAGTGATAATATTAATAACACCGCCAAGTGCGCCCGATACATTAAAAGTAGAATCCGAACCGCCGTAGATTACTTCGATACGCTCAATGGAATTAAGATCGATTTGGCTTATGTCAAACCTGCTGTCAATCGAAGAGTTCACAGGAATACCATCGATTAAAAAGGCAATACGCCTTGAGCTATAGCCCCTCAGGTGAATACTCGCAGGACTTCCATAAGGGCCGTATCTTGCTATATTAATCGAAAGAGTCTGCTGCAATAGGCTTGCAAGATCTATTGTCCCCTGACTTTGAATCTCTTCCCTTCCGATTATAGAAATCTGCTGGCTTGTCTGCCTTGTCCCTACGACTGTAAGGCTTGCTTCATCATCAAAATAATAAAATTCATCGTAAAATTCATTGTCATCATAATAATCGAACTCTTCCTGCGCGGATACCCCCATGGGGAGAAGCAAGATGAGTATTAATGATAATAAAACCGATAACATTCTATTCAGCTTTTTTGGTATACGAAATTACAAAGCTCCAATCGACATGGGAGCCGGAATTACCTGCCGTAAAAAGTGCAATGGCCTCGGTTAGGGAGTCAGTCTCCACAGGGGAGTAATCCGTAAGATCGATGGCATTCGCAAGTCTTATTGAGCCGGCTGAAAAATCCCTATAGTAAATACCGGTATAATTGCCGACAGTATTTGCAATTAAAGGCCCCGAAGCTGCATTAACCCTAATAATAAGCACCCCTGCATCAGGAGAAAAATCGATTGCCCTTACAATTTGGCCTTGCAGGACATCATTTACCGGGTTCCATGACGAATTGTCCATTACATAGTCAATGGAATTGCTTGTAATTTCATACCTGTCAAAGTCCGTTTCCCAAATGCCCACAGGGACAAAGGCCCTGTCCGTGTGGCTGTCATCATCCATGTTACAGCCTGTAAAGAGGAGAGCAAAAGACAGAAAGACCACCGAAAAAAATGAGAAAAATACGCGTGAAGGGAACATAAAAAGGCTCCTTTGGGTCCAATCCACGAGACCCGGAAAGTGTGGAACAGAATCGAAGATTCTGCGATATACCAAAGTACCTGGCTTGCTTAACAAAGCTTACAGTTACGGGATAGCAGGGGATTCACACCCCTTTTCCTTTGATATACGATTTAGATGGTACCCGTGAACCGGGAAATTGTCAATATCGAATTTTTAGGATATTATTGAAATAGGGAGCTTTAAATGAACGCAGACGACTTTATTAAGAATTACGGAATTGAGCGGTATAATACCGGCGCCACCAAGTGGGATAGTCTTAAAGAACGCTTTGGAGAGGATGGCCTCCTTCCCCTGTGGATCGCCGACATGGAGTTCAAAACGGTGCCGCAGGTAACGGAAGTTATTAAGAGTAGGGCCGAGCAGGGAACCTTTGGTTACGAAAAAGTCCCTGACAGTTTTTTTACGGCCCTTTTTAAATGGCAGGCACGGCATGGTATGGAGATTAAGCGGGATGACCTGCGCTTTTCAAGCGGGATCATAGGAAGTCTTTTTTCCCTTGTTTATACATATACACAGCCCGGAGAATCAGTCATTGTAACAACTCCCGTTTACTACCCGTTTTTCGATGCGATTATTAACTCGGGCAGGAAGATGGCTGAATGTGAGTTAAAAAATACCGGCGGGGTTTATACACTGGATTTAGAGAGATTTGAAAAAGTGATAATCGAGAGCAAGGCAAAACTTTTCATCCTTTGTTCTCCGCATAATCCCGTAGCGAGAGTCTGGACTGAGGAAGAGCTCAGGGGAATGCTTGAAATTTGTCACAGGCACGGACTTGTGGTAGTTTCCGATGAGGTGCATCAGGACTATATCAGCCCCGGCCATAGCTTTGTTTCTGTGAGCACGATTGACGGCGGAAAGTATAAGGATTCACTTATAATCGTAAACTCAGGGTCTAAAACCTTTAATCTTGCGGGACTCAGCCATTCCTTTCTTATTATATATAACGAAAAATTAAAAACACTCTACGATAATTTTATGAAAACATTGGGTATGGGCCCTGTTAACATCCTTGGCTTTGCAGGCACTGAAGCCGCATACCGGCATGGGGAGCAATGGCTTACAGGCGCAAATGCCCTTGTAAAGAAAAACTACGATTTTTGGAAGGCAGAGTTTGCTTCAAAAGCGCCAAAGGTGATAATAAGCCCCCTCGAAGGAACATACCTATTATGGATGGATCTTCGCGGTTATATTGGCACAGGCCCGACTGCCGACTTTACACAGAAGAAGTGCAGACTTGCAGTTAACGTTGGTGAAAAGTTTATCGCACGGGGAGGGGAGGGCTTTATTCGTGTAAACCTCGCGACCCTTCCAAAGTATGTTGAAGAGGCTGCGGGGAGGATTATCGGGAACCTGGGGTAGGGAATGGAAAGGGGTCTGATGTTATTACGATAATTGACTATAGCCTTTACTTGTTACTTAATACCTTGGCTCTCATTCCTAATGTGAGTGGACAACCGGGGTGCTATGGAGTGTTGTTATTTTGTTTGCATCCTTTGTGTTGCCGTTAAAATAACGCAACAATTCTTCTTTAGTCATATTCTTTGTTTCTGAATATACAGCAGCCTGGATTTGGTCTTTCATTTTTATACAATCAAACTGTTTCTCTTTATTAGTTTTCATATTTTAACAACTCCTTTGGACTCCTTATTTCCATGACAGAATAGCCATTTTTAAGATTAACACCATTATAACCTTTAATTTTGTTCAAATTAACTATATGTCTAAAATTCCAACTTACCAGGGCATCAGCTTTGTAAATTGTTGCTAAGGCAATATGACGGCAATCATTGATACTGGTTTTTCCTACAACTTTTTCATCTATATATTTATCCGCTAAGTCAATGGCTTCTTCTGTTAATTCTATATATTCAAAACAACTTGTGTCATATTTGGCTAATATAGCCTGAACATGTTTTGGTGCCTTTCCCAATTCTTGCTGTAAAACGCTTGAAATAAGAAAAATAATTTCCTTATTTTCCAATCGGCTAAATAAGGCTTTTGTATCAGTAGAAAAATCATCATCAAAATAGCCGCCAACTATTGAGGTGTCAATATATATTCTGGCTATCATCCTAAATATCTCCTTGCCCTAATCATACTAATTATAGTTGTTCTTCGCAAGGGGACGAATTTTTCTCCCTTTCCCCTAAAAATAAGGCATTCAACCTAATTACTTTGCTTTATTGATCGCTTATCCTAGATCAATGAAAGAGGAAAAAATGCCATTGTGTACCCTTATTCCTCTGGAGGATTTAAGTCGGTTTATATAGCTGGCTACAAGGCAGACAAAGCCCCGCTGGATTTGATTTCGGCTTGTTTGTAGATTGTTTCGAGGAATCCGGGCAGGTACAGAGGGCAACGTATCGGCATGACTAGGGCTGCCCGAAGCAGTGGTAGTGAAGGCTAAGTACTCAGTAGATTTAATACGAATTTTTGTATATCTTTGGCATATTGGATAGTTGATTTTATATCTGCTTTACTTGCTTGGCCATGGGTAGGAGAATATTAGAAAGGAGACATAATGCTTATAAGATGGGCAACAGAAAATGAAAAAACACTGAATGGTTATGATAGTCAAGTTTATGGTAAATTTGATGTTTTAGTCGCTGTTGATAGAATGACCGATAGTATTATTGGAATTCTGGGATTTTCACGTCAGAAAAATGTAATTGGAGAAGTAAAGATATTTGATTTGTCAAAAGAACAAGCCATAAAAGAAAAATTGCTATTGTGTGCAGACAGGCAATGTAATCCTAAAGGGCATAGTTTTCATTATAGATATCCTGTATACGACAAAGAGTCAGATAAAAAATATTGTCCTTGTTGTAATAGTGAACCACAACCTGCCGGCTTAATAGATATTGCAGAACTTGAATATTCATGGCTAACCGCTGAAAGAGTTGCCCAAGGAAGGCTATTTGGTAAATGCCATGTACTTTGCAAAAAGCATTATGTCCATTTATACGATATGACTGAAGATGATTTAAAAGGATTTATGGGGGACGTTCAAAAAGCCGCGAAAGCTCTTCAAGAAGTTACAGGCGCTGTAAAAATAAATTATGAAATTCATGGTAATACAGGCCCGCATTTACATTGTCATTTATTCCCACGTTACCTGGATGATGATTTCCCGGGGCAAGGCATTGATGTAAAATTAATTGAGCCTTCTCCCTATGAAAGCGAAGAAGAGTTTCAATGGTTCTTCAGAAAAATGCAAGAAAAAATGAATATAAACTAATTTTCTCCATACTTTAAGTCCTAGCTTAATATCAATAAAAAACTTTAAAAATCCACTTGACATTATGCTGATATTAAGAAATAATTTAATCATTGCATTAGAAGATTAACCATTAGCTTAAAGAGGTATTTATGAGAATACTATTCAAAACTCTAAAGAAACAGCAATTACCATATAAAAAATTCCTATTTTTCTTCCTATTTCTGAGCTTTTTGGTGTCCTTAGCAAGGGTTTTCATGACCAGACTCACAGGTGACATGGGTCAAGCTGCCTTGAATATGGACACCGGGGTATTACTTCAGCTTTTCGGCATTTTCACCTGCCTTATGCTCCTTCGTGCCTTTGCCTCCGCCTTATCGGCTTTGTTTTTAGGTCGCTTTGCAGGGAAAGCGGGATACATATTTAGAGATAATTTCGCAAAATTCTTTTTGCAAAGGCCCTTTTCTGCCTTTGACGGAGGAAAAAGCGGAGAAACACTTTCAATTTTCACCAATTACCTCCCCGCATCGGTAGAACTTGTCTCCAACGGCGGCATTCGCATGATTGCCGATATCATTACCCTATTGGTGACATTTGCTTACATGCTCTATCTAAACTGGTGGCTTACCTTGATCTTTTTCGCTGCATTTCCTGTGCTTATACTCATGCAGGTACTCATTGCTCTTCCCATTCAGAAAAAGAGTAAGAAAAGCTTGGAAAAAAGAGCGAATATAAATGCAGTGGCAAACGATTCTTTTCAAAATACTTCCACTATAATTGCCTATTCACTCGAAAATAAAATGGTCGAGCGCTGTTTAAATGTATTTGAAGAA
>WRKT01000043.1 GCA_009777995.1 Treponema sp.
TATAGGGTTTACGATTAATAAAGTTCAACGAGGAATCCATTATATTGAAAACAAGGTTTTGCCTATGCAGTTTATTGACAATAGGAAGCTACATATTGAAGACAATATATGGCTCAAGGGCCTAAGTAAGAAACTTGACCCGTCAATATTATTAAAGATGGGTAATAAATCAGAGCTTTATGAAGACTATCCTATGATGTATACTTATATTAAAGGCGTTACAGGAGCAAATATCCGTGCCGTAGAGGAGGCAAAAAATATGAAAACGATCAGTGATACAAATCCGTTAGTGGAAGTATGGACTGAAATGGGCTTGATAGCCAAATTGGAAGCCTTATTGGAAGCCAAGTTAGTAGCCAAATTGGAAGCCGAACTGGAAGCCAAGTTAGTAGCCGAATTGGAAGCCAAGTTAGTAGCCGAGTGGGAAGCCAAGTTGGAAGCCAAAGGCGAAGCCCTTGAAACAAAGAAGGCCCTGGGCATAGCACAAAACATGCTCAACTTGGGTTTCTCTCCCGAAACTGTTGCCTCAGCCACAATGCTGGACCTCGAAACGGTTAAAAACCTCCCTGCCCCGGCTGCCTCCTAAAAAAAATCCCCTGTGTTTTTTATTAACACAGAGGTCACAGAGGGCACGGAAACCACAGAGGGAAGATTAGGAGTATTGATAAATACGAAAGATTATCGTATGCTACATCGTATGAAGGTTACGGCAATAATAGATGATGATTTAATCAATAATGTAAAGGTTTATACTCGAAGCTCTACAGTTACAGAAGCTATAACTATTGCCTTAAAAGATTGGTTAGATCTATATAACATTAGAGAGTTAAATAAAGATATCTCTAAAAATCCTATTCTTATAAATGATGGACAGATAATTAGGGAAAAAAACCGGTCTATATGATTATTCTAGATACATCGATCTGGATAGAGCATTTAAGAAACAGTCAAATTTATTATCCCAAAGTAAAGAACTTAATGGAAAAAAGAGAGATTTTAGCAGTAGAATGTGTTTTTGGAGAGCTGCTGCAAGGCGTAAAGAATAAATCAGAAAAACAGATAATTACTAAATTTTGGGAATGTTTACCCAAGGAAAATTATGAGGATATAATTATCCGAGCAGGAGAGTATTCTTCACAAAATAAATTATTGGATCATGGCGTTGGTTTAATTGATGCTATAATTTTGATGCATGGTATAATAAGCGGTTCTAAAATTTGGACATTAGATACAAAATTTTTAAGAGTAATACCGGAAGAATTGAAATATATAGATGATATAAATGTAAAAGTATAGTATTTTTCTGACAGTACAACGCAGGCTTTCCCCCCGAAACAATAGCCTCCCTGACAGGCCTGGACCTCGAAATGGTCAAAAACCTCCCTGCCCTGGCTACCTCCTAAGGAAAATCCCCGTGTTACTAAATTCAAAGTAGACTGAAAGCACGAAGTAATAAAAATTAGCAAAAAAAGATCAAAAAAGTTCCCAAATTTCAAAGCAAATCTCATTTCCGCGCAGTATATAGGTATGGAAAAGCCAATAACAAATCTGCCAAGAACGGCCTGGCATCCGCTCTTTATTGCTGCAATTCACCTCGAATTAAAGCCATACTTGGATTCTCTTGAAATTAAATCTGAGGAGCAGCTTACCACTGAACCGCTGAAGATCGATTGTGTGATTATCAAGAAACCTAAAGATGTAATTATCAAGAAAAATTTTGCGTCTAATTTCAGGGAAATAAATATTTTCGAGTATAAGAGCCCCGATGATCATCTGTCGATTTCAAGTTATAAAAAGGTTCATGGCTATGCCTGGATTTATGCCTATTTAAACAATATCCCGATAGAGGATATAACAATATCTTTTGTATATAGTCATGTGCCTAAGAAATTGTTTAAATACTTGCATAAAGATATAGGGTTTACGATTAATAAAGTTCAACGAGGAATCCATTATATTGAAAACAAGGTTTTGCCTATGCAGTTTATTGACAATAGGAAGCTACATATTGAAGACAATCTATGGCTCAAGGGCTTAAACAAGAAACTTGACCAGTCAATATTATTAAAAATGGGTAATAAATCAGAGCTTTATAATGACTATCCTATGATGTATACTTATCTGGAAGGCGTTACAAGAGCGAATTTCCGTGCCGTAGAGGAGGCAAAAAATATGGAAACAATTAGTGATACAAATCCGTTAAAGGAAGTATTAAGAAAAATCGGTTTGGCAGAAGAATGGGTAGCTAAGGGAGAAGAAAGAAGAGCCCTGGACATAGCACAAAACATGCTTAACGCAGGCTTTCCCTCCGAAACAATAGCCTCCCTCACCGGCCTGGACCTCGAAATGGTCAAAAACCTTCCTGCCCGGGCTCCTCTCCAATGAAATCGCTGTGTTTTTATTAACACGGAGGGCGCGGAGAACACGGAGGGCGCGGAGTCGGGTCAGGTATTTTTTCCTCTAAGCTTTCAGTATGCCCCGCTGTGGGCGCCCCCGGGTGGGGGCGCGGGGGCTTAGGACTAGAGCCTGCAGGTGCTGGGGGCTTGAGCCTGTGGGTGTTTTAGGGTGATGAGCCTGCGGGTGCGGCCCCTGTTCGTGGGAAGATTGCTGTTACAATAATAACGGGTCTGGGATCGTTACTTTCTGGATTAATTAAGAGTGGGTCATTATCTGTAATAGTAAATACTGACCCCACTAAATGGCCTGTGACTGTGCTCGTTGTTGCTGCGTCTGCTATAGTGAAAAAGTTTTCCGGTAGTCCTACCAATGTAAATTCATCTCTAGCTCTTACTATAAGTTCTACTGAGTATAGGGTGTTTGCTGCAAAAGGCTCGTTATTACCTACACCGGGAGGAGGAGGTGACCATCTTACATCAATGGTATATTGATGCGGTGCAGCTTCGGGTACGAGCCTATTGGTGGTATTGTGTGCCGGTGTTGCATTAATACCTGTAACAGGACGGACGATACCCGGTATTGCACTTAGCGTTACAGGCGGCAGAGCCAGAGCAGAGAATATTGCGTAAACTGTGCCGGAATTTGCCAAATTACTTGTTGTTGTGGCACCTAAAACTTCAAAAAAGTTGGCAGGCACTGCGGTTGAGAAACCTGATTTCGCAGTCAAGCTTATGACTGCTGTGTACTGTAGCCCTTTGGTAAAGGTAGCAGTTTGCCCCATGACAGCCCCGGTATTATCTACCCAGACTATGGTACCGGTAAACTGTTCTGTTTCGGTAATGGTAGCTGCAGGATTTCTACCTTCTACGGGCCTTGCTAAGGTAATATTCTTTAAATTAATTGGCGTACCTTGGTTAGGACCCTGTGTTGCCGGGAAAACTATTGTAACGGTAAGAGTTCTTTCGTCAGTACCCTGATCGTGGGAGCTCTCTATCCCGTTAACCCTGAAGTGATCTGCAGGAAGGCCTCTGAATGTCCAACCGGGTTCTGCAGTCAGTTCAAGCGTGAGGGTATATACGCGTCCGGCTTCAAAGCCGGCACTCGCCGGGACAACAGGGCTCCACGATACCACTTCTGCCTTATATTGCGGTGTCAGGGGGTTAAATCCACCTACCGGGGGGGTCGGTGTGCCGCCTGTTGAAGGAGAGGTTATGCCTCCGATAATTCGTTGGGTAATTGTACGATCAGCCGGCTCATCATCACAAGCTGCAAAAAGTAAAAATGATATTAAAATTACACCTATTATGGCAAATTTTGTATTTAGAGGTTTCATAAAAACTCCTTTATAGTTATATTTCCTATATATAAGTATATCATAATTTAGGCCATTAGTCAAAAAAAACCTGACCGCCTATTAAACGGTCAGGTTCATTAAATCTATTCTATGAAGGTTATGGGGTGTTAGTCGGTAAATTTACCCTTATACCGGGCCAGTTCTGGTTATTGTTGTTGTTTAGGTTAAGTGTTCTTATATCGCCCCAGCCAACACCTCTAACAAGGTTGTCTCCGGTTCGGTAGAAAACGCTATGTTTACCACCACCAATATCTTTTACATCAGCTGCAGTGTTACGTATAACCCTACTACCGCCTATATTATATCCTTCGGTCCCCCATGTGTATACGTCACCATTTCTTGCAAGTGCAACTGTACTGATGAATCGTGAGTGCATTTGGTCAAATAATATGCCCGGGACAATCGGAACCGGATTATGATTCCTGCTTGTAGCAAGCCCACCAATAGCTCCGCCAAGTCTGTCATTTTGACCCCAGCCTATAATTGTGCCATCACTCAGTAATGCATGACCGTGGCGGTAGCCTCCTGCGATATGCGTAATCCGGGTAGCATATTGCTGTAAGCTCGGTACTCTTTGCGGAGGTAAGCGAGTAGCATCTCCGCCTGCTATCCCAAGGCTGTTTGAAGCATTTCTTCCCCAAGCCCAGACATTACCTTGGTCAGTGACTGCGAAGGCGCCTTCATAGCTTGCTCCGATTAGACGAGCTGTCTCACCGGCGAGGTTAACTTTGACCGGTACGGGGCGATCACCTGTACCAACACCTATCTGACCAAAGGTATTTTGTCCCCAAGTCCAGACACTGCCGTCAGTACCTCTCGCTATAAAGAAGTACTCTCCTGCAGCAACTTGATCAACAGGGACAGAAATACTAACCCGCCTTGGTGTGTTTACAGGTATATCTGATGAACCAACACCTGCAGCTCCATGGAGGTTTTGTCCCCAGCCCCAAGCAGTACCATTCCCGTCTATTGCAACTAAGGTATATGCACTGCCGGTTACAACTTGAATATTACTTAAGCTATTCACTATAGTTGGTGGGTTTTCATCCGATACGACATTGGCACCATTTCCTTGCTGACCACTTCCCCTATAGCCCCATACCATTACCCTGCCATTTCTTAAGGCAAGACCTGTCGTAATTAATGTGTTCCTTGAGCGATTAAAACCGTATATGCCTGACGGAGGTTCTGGTATTACCACGACAGGGCATGTATCGCCAGGTTTACAGTTACATTTGCCAAAATTAGCTACACAGGTGCAAGTGCCACCCGGTTTTTGACAATCAGGGAGTGCCGGCGGGGGAGGACAAGCACAACCAGGGCCATTCGGGCCATCTAAAGTAGGATCATCTTTGTTACATTTGCATTCTACAGTACAAGTACAAACGGAAACCCCACAAGGGCACTCCGGTTCAGGAGTAGCTTTTGGCACACATTTACATTCTATTAAACATTTGCAATCGATACCATCGATACCACAATCGCAATTACTCGGGACAGCAGGTTTACCACACTGGCAACCGCCATTTTTTTCACAACTGCACTTTCCATCTCCGGTATATTTACAGAGACAACTTTCGTCCGAGCAAGTACAATCACCATCTTTAATATCATCGCCATTAGGCTTTGGGCTCGGGGGTTCTTCATCACCATTGCCGCCACCTGCACCTTTCTTTAACGTGAAGTTGTTAATAACAATCTCAACTACCTGGTCCTTTATATAGGCAAGTCTTTCAAAGCTTGCCTCTCCTTCAGGATGCACAAGGTATACTGTGATTAAATATTCGCCGTGTGCCTCTATCGGGAAGGCCTGGGTTCCCACCACATCGACAAAACCGACCTGGTTGAACTGAACGGGAATCGGCGGGGAGAATGGATTGCCTGCTCCGGTTTCGCTGTCAAGGAACATACCCACTCTTTCAGGATTACGACGATTATTAATCAAGACCGAGGTTACAAGAGATGTGGTATTATTCGTTATCTTGATTAGGCCGCGGCCGTGACCTGCATCGATGGGTAATATATCATCCGGATGCTGATCAGACGGGGGCCAAGTATTCGTAATATCGTAGCCGCCGCGGTTATTCCTATAGAAGTACATATAGTGTTCTTGGGAGGCCTGCGGATGGCTTGACGGGACTACGATTATATTCCTTGGGCCTATTGAGCTCGCTCCGTTTACGCCGTAGGACAGGGTTGTGGCCCAGGAGCCGCCTCCGAGGGCGATTGACTGCCTGTCCCTTGCATTGACCCTGCCCATTGTATAGTCGCGGTCGCCCATGACAAAGTTCACACCGTGGATGTTTTCGCTGTTTGTCATGTTAATGATTACCACTATGCCGAGCCTGTTTTCCCTTCCTTCGGGGATTACGCCGGGGACTGAGCCCTCACCGAGGTAGGGGTCGTCAACGGGGATACCCGAGTCGTCCGGGTCATGGCCGGGTGGTGGTGTGGTCGGAATTTCCGTGTCGCCGGGGGTTACTATGATTTCTACCTCACCTGCCGCATTGCGGAATATGTGCATATAGGCAATATCCCTTGCAAAGAGTAATAGGATACCCGGGTCTCTTGACGGGCCTGAGAAGGTCCGAGAATGTACTTCGGGGTTGTCGCCTACGGTGTAGGACACTACCACCCTGTAGAGTTTCTCGTTCGGCCTCAGGTATACGGCTCTTCTCTCGCGGGCTCTCGGTCTATTTGTAAAAGATACAATAGGAGGAGAGTCCGGGCCGTTATCCTCCGTTATGACCACATTGGTCACGTTTACGGTACCTGACCAGTTCATAATTACCAGGGCCGCGGAGGTCTCATCGGTAAACGAGAAGTGACCCGAAAGCGGAGGTAATACCCATCCGGACTCGATGTCGGAAACATCAAGACAGGACGATAATACCAAACCCAGAATCATTACGATTCCGATTAAGGTTTTTTTGTAGGTTTTCATAAATCCTCCTATGGATTATAAAATGAAATATTAATGGAAGAAAATGCCTTAGATCAGTGATTTAGAGAGCATCCTTCCATTATAGAGTATATCCCCCGCATGTCAAAATGTCAATGTTTTTAGAATATATGTGGAATTTTCCGGTATTTTTTTACCTGTAAAGATATCCGGGTAAGAAACAGAGATTTTTACCCGGGTCTTGATAACGTGGGTAAAAAACAGGAAATTTTACTCATGTCTTGACAACGTGGGTAAAAAATCAAGAATTTTGGACACATCTTCTAATGTGACCCGGTATAATTACGGAATTTGGCTGAGTATTATTTTAACAAATTTATTTGTAATTTCTCGGTGTCGTGGGATAGCTATTTTTTTACCACTAGCAACATGAATATATATATCATGTCGTGAGCCATGCTTATGGAATTCGAGTCCGTTTTTTTTGAGTATTTTTAAAAATTCGGTCCTATTCACCCGGCAATTTCCAGAATTCCATGTTTACGGGTCTCAAGTTCACCTTCTTGAATTAATTTGTAAATATCCATTAAGTTTTCTTCAAGATCCCTTAAATTTTCTCCTTGGGTTGGGTGTTCAGGGTAGTCATCCAGATAACCAATAAAGAATTCTCCATCTTTTTCGTATGTGTACTTTAATTTCATTACTTCCCCCATATTTGAAAGTATACCATAAAAAACCCGCAGATTCATGTGAACCTGCGGGTTAAACTTAAATCTTAGACATTACTAATAAATAACTTTGAAGCTGAACTGTGAATCCAGATACGGGATGCCGGGGACATTTGTCGTGAAGTATCCGTATCCGAATAGGAGATGAACCAGTGTGGGCTGGAGGTTTGAAACAAAAGTGGAGCCTTCTACTCTGACGCCCCTGTCAATCCAGACTGCCAGATTATGCTCGTCTCTGTTTAATACGCTTATGGTTGCATTCACAAAGGGTATCGGCCTATAAGCAAAAACTCCCGGGTCGCCGTACCTTGCCTGTAAACTAATCCTTAACACACCGAAGTGGTCTTCGTTATAGCCTTCGTAGTCAGGCTTCTGAGTCCAGTGAACATTGGTGGTTCCGTTCGTATTGATTGAGAAACCCCTGTCAAATCCAAGACCTGCGCTCCATAATGCCGTCTTATTCGTTGCATTGTGGGGCCATATCTCGATCATGAACCAGTTATTGATTTCACCTTGGGGGGCTCTCCAGGTTCGCAGCTCAGGTTTCTGTGCATTTGTTCCGCGATGGGTGAAGCTTTCCCAAGGATCTGCGTTTGTTTCACGAACTGCCACTACTCTGACATCGGTTACCGGGATAAAGTCCGGCTCGGGTGGTTTCGGATTATCGATGATATTGTCTTCTTCCTCATCTTCAAGGGCAAGTTTAATGCCCATGTCGGTGATTTCGATGTCAATTGTATGACCCTTGAAGAAGTTCCTGCCCTCGAAGGAAAGGACGAGGTTTCCGCCCCTTCTGCCGTGACCAAAGTCTTCGATAAACACAGAAATGGTATAGGGCCTGCCGTTCTGAATGATGAAATTGCCGTCATCCACGAATGCTGCCACTTTCGAGTCATTTATCCAGCTTATTCCGCCTGCACCAATTCTGCCCTCGGGCCTGAAGTTGGTATAGTGGATATAAGATGAGCGATGGTTGGTTCCGAAGCCCTCGGTTGCCTGTACGCCCACTACGCTTGCCTGGATCGCACGGTTCAAGACCCTGACCCTGACTTCGCCTTCTGCACCGTGGTATCTGTCCTCAGGATTAAAGTCCGTTGGCGGGGGATCCCACTGCGGGATGGTCCTGAATCCGCCCGAAGTGGACTTATAGAAGTACATATAGTGCTCGCGATAAGCCTGCGGGTCGTTAGACGGGACTATAACACCTGTTTGGGTGCGGGTCGTGCGTGGTTGGCCGTCATTATACTCAACAACTACCTGCCATTCACCCTGACCAAGGGCTATTGAGCGCCTGTCAGTCGGTTGAATCGGCCCCATTGAATAGGACCTGTTTCCGCTCGGGGTTGTGAAGGTGACCTTGTCGATGACTTGGGTCTGGGTTCTGTTCACCACAATGAAGGTTCCCATCACTGCCCTTGAGGCGGGCGGAATTATCGCAGGAGAAGAGCCCTCGCCAAGCAGGGGATCATCCTCCGGATCGCCTGTATCTTCGGGGTCCGCATCCCTTATATTCTGGGAAATTACTACCTCTCCGTTGGGCCTTCTAAAGATGAAATACTCTTCGATTAGCCTTGAAACAGGGAGGGTGACTTCAAAGTCAGGATAATCAACTCCGGGTGCGCCCGAGATTGAATAAGTTACTTTAATATTGTAATTATGGGGGCTCGGGGGTAACCAGGCGGCCTTTTTTTGTAAAGACCGAGGCAGATCGATATAAGTCAAGGTGAAATACTCATCCTGACCCTGATCTTCCTGGAAATCCGGTTGGGTTATCTCTACTTGGAGTACGTTGATCGTTCTTGAGACGTTTGTCAGCAATAAGACGGCTGCTGTTACGTCGGTAAAGTCGAATGTCCCCGTCAGAGGAGGCAATTGCCATTCAGAGGCAAAGTCCGACGGATCGAGACAACTAGAGATCGACATGGTTAGAGCCATAATAATGGCTACGCCTAGCAAGAATTTTTTATGCTTTTTCATACAATCCTCCTCCAGTGGAACGGATTATGAGACATTTCTCCCAATTTAACTATACAACAAAATAGAAGAAAAGTCAATCTTTTTTGTATTATCTTCCGATAAATAAATATTTGAAATTTCATTGAATTCAATTTTGAAATCTCTTAGAATTAGAGATGTAAGGAGTTAAAATGAAAAGGATTTCATTTATCCTATTGATCGCTTTATTGATCTCTTTGGTTATTAATTCACAGGCAATAGCTCAGGTTACAGGTTTTACTCAGCGCGGCAGAGCAACAAATGAAATGCGGGCAGACGGCCTTACTATAGCCCATCCGAGTCTCCCTATTAACTCAAGGGCCATGGTTCAAAATACCGTGACCGGGAGGGAAGTCGAAGTTACTATCGGAAGCCGCATTGCAGCGTCCGCAAACCGTATTGCCGACCTTTCTGCCGGTGTTTGGCAGGCTCTTGACCTGAATCCGACAACGGATATAAGGATTTATACCGCAGCGGCAGCACCGAGACCCCGTCCGCCCGCTCCCCCGGCCGAGCCCGAGCTTCTTGCAACCGAGGAATTTGAGGTGGAGCCCGAACCGGAGCAGCTTGCCGAAAATGGCCCTCCAAACGGAGGCGAAAATGGAGCTCCGGCAGAGCAGCCGCTTCAGGTCACATTGCACTCTTATCTTAATATGCCCGAGCAGCCGCCCGCACAGGTGCCTATGCCGACTCGTGCAGAGCCCGCAAACCCCGAGTTAAACTGGCTTGCATGGCTAAGTTATATGACAGCAGAGTCCAGGGGCCGCGATATGTTGATGCTGCCCTTCTCTCAGCAGGCCCAGCCCCAGATACATATTCATAATCAACCCCCGGCACAGCAGCAGATGCAGCCACAGATGCAGCAGAATGTTCACCCTCAGTACGTCCAACCGGCTCCTCAGGTGCAATACATCCAACCGGTGCCCCAGGTGCAGTATGTCCAGCCCGTGCCGCAGGTGCAGTACGTCCAGCCTCAACCCCAGGTGCAGTATGTTCAGCCGACCCCCGAGCCGGTTCAGGTGCAGCCTGCCCCGATTCAGATTCAGGTGCAGCCGACTCCGGTAGAGGTTCAGCAATCCGCACCGAGGCCTCCGGTTCAGGTCCAGAGTCCTCCCGTAAACGTCCAGGTGCAGCCTGCTCAGGTTGAGATTATTCAGGCACAACCCTCAGCGCCGGTACAGGTGCAGCCTCCTCCGGCTCAGGTCCAGGTCCAACAGCCCCCGAGGGCAGAGACCGAGTTCCTTCCCCCGCAAGCAGCAGAACCGCCCCTTCCGGTCGAGATTCAGGTGACGATAACACCGGGATTACCCGATCCGGATAACGGAAGGCTCTATATGCTGCAAGTCGGCTCTTATACCTCGCTTAATGCTGCCGAAAATGTCGCAGGGATGTTGATTTCCGTGGGCTTTAGGGTGGTTCTTGAGCAGGCAGGCATTAATTATAGGGTGCTTGTGATGGATATTCCCTCGGAGTTAGTATACGCGGCAGCCCAAAGACTCGGCTCCCTTGGGATCACGAATATCTGGGTAAGAGAATAACCGGTTCTAGAAGTCCAGGTAGGACATCTGGACGCGCATGTAGTTGTTGTAGGTGACGCCTTCTCTTGTGAATAACGAGAGGGAAACATGGCTGTCTTCTCCAACAACTTCGCGTATATAGTTATCGATGCATTCAAGCAGAACAGTGCGGTCTATTTTATCTTTGGGGACTTCGCCGTTAAGCCATTTTATCGCATACTCCACACCCGCATTTGCACACATCATGACCACGGATACAGGCCATGTAGACAGCCTATCACTTAGATCTTTTTCCTCGAGAATTCGGCTTGCCTCGCTTATCATGTGGCGAATATCGAAGTTCGGGTTATCGATTTCCAGGGCTTCCGGGAAACCGTGGAAGGGAGAGGGGCAGCAGGGCTGGGGGTAAATTGCGCGGCTTTCTACCACTGCTCTTATCAGGGGTGACTGCAATAGGCAATTTGTGCAGAAGAATGCAGTGTCCTTACCGTATTTACTTACCATTTCAGGCACTGTTTCCGTTATCAGTTTTTGTGCATTTACCATGTTTTCGGATTTTATCGGGTCAAGGACCTCAGCATCAATAAATTTCAGGCCCTCTTCCTCGCAGGTTGTACGAATTAGATCACGACGGCTTGCAAGGGTTGCAATGGACATGTGCCTTGGGAATGAAAAATGTACGAAGGCCTTTGCGCCCTGCTTTTTTGCCTGTCTTACAATTGCAGGTCCGACTTCAAGCTCGTTTGTTCTAAGGATTAGATTTGCCCGTTTAACCGAATCGGCGATTGGCTCGTGGATGAAGCTGTAGATTATGAAGGCATCGTCCCTTACTTCCTTGAACTTGTCGATTCCGGCATTTGTGCCCGGTATTGCCTGGGGGAATAGCAGGATCTTGATTTCCCTGTCGGCGGCCAGTTCTCCAATTGCCTTGGTGACCTTTTCAGACTCCGAGACGAAGTCATTTGGTACGATGATATGGACAAATTTGTCGGCGCCATATTTTTTGGCCAGTAATTCACCAAGCCGGAACTCTTCTTCTCTTAATGGTGCCGCAAGACTTACATAGGCTATCTTACAATTTAAATCCATAATCCACACCTTACCTTTTTCGTCTATGTATATATTTTCGTAATATAATATACAAATAAATAGTTAAATTATTTTTTTATTCCATAGAGTATTTTTCGAAATTCTTAACCTCCCCGATTGAATCAAGTAATCGATTGCCTCTGACGCCTGCTCTTGTGACCAGTCGATCGTTTTTGCCCCTGCAAGAAATGCTGCAGCTTCAAGTGCTGTATATATTCGCCTGTTTCGCCGGAAAAAATCAATAAGCGCAGGCGCTTCCCTCAGTTCCTCCCTTGCCTTATTTGCGCAGACATCGCAGCAGTCTGTCCCGGGGCTGTCCTTTTCGCCCTCGTAGCCGAGGAGGTCAAGGAGGGCTTCCCTTCTGCAGCGCTTGGTATTTTCGGTATATGCCCTTAAGCTTTCGGAACCCCGGGAAGCCTTCCCGCCGGGGCCTGCGAGCAGGGTTGCCACTGAGGGCTTTCCGTCCCTGCCGGCCCTCCCCGATTCCTGCAGATAAGCTTCTACGGAAGGCGGACAGTCCCTATGTATTATAGTGCGAATATCGGCCTTGTCTATTCCCATTCCGTAGGCGCAGGTTGTGACCAGAACTGCATCGGTGTTCAGGAAGAACCAGTCTTCGGTTTCTTTTTTTTCTTCCCTGCTAAGGCCCGCATGGTAGAAGCGGATGCTTTCGGTGTTTAATTCGATTCTAAGATAGCGGGCCAGGAGTTCGGTTCCGGGGCGGGATGAACAGAAGACTATTGCGGGCTTTTTGTTTTCTTTGATGAGGTCCCTTACAGCAAGGTCGCGGACTATGCAGGGGAAGACAGAGTAGCTTATGTTTTTTCGGTCGGGGTTCCCGACTATTTTGAGTGCGCCATCATCACCAAAAATATAATGTTCGATTTTTTCAAGGACCTCCCTGCCTGCCGTGGCGGTGAAGGCTGTGATCAGGGGGGAGCCGGCAGCCCTTATTATTCGGCCTATCTCAAGGTAGGCGGGCCTGAAGGTGAGGCCCCACTCGGAAACACAGTGGGCCTCGTCTACGACGATGTGCTTTAGATTTAAATCTTTTAATCTGCCAAAGACCCCTTCGGTGAGTAGTACTTCCGGGTTTGCGATTATGAATTTGGCCTCTTTCGATTGGATTTTCTGCCAAATTTCGTCCCTTTCGACCCTGCTTTGGCCTCCTCTTAGGATTATGGCTGAAAGGCCCTGCTCCCTCATTCGGCGTTCCTGGTCGGCCATGAGCCCGAGGATGGGGTAGATTACCAGGGTATTTCCTTCGAGGAGCATTGCGGGGAGCTGGAAGCAGAGGGATTTCCCTGCCCCTGTGGGGAGGATTACGATCTGCCTGCCCGGTGCCTCCCCCCCTGCGAGTATGTTTGAGATCACGAGCCGTTGGTAGGGGAAGAGGTAGGAAATGCCGAAAAATTCCTTCGCCGCTTGGTTAATATCCATACCCCTATACTGCACCGATATGTATTTTGCTTTATGATTTTCTTTAAAATTTACATTTTCTTTGTTTTTTTCACACGGAGCTCACAGAGAGCACAGAGGACACAGAGGGAATTAGAGTTAGCCGTTTTAGAACTCCTCTGTGAGCTCCGTGTCCTCCGTGAGCTCTGTGATCATAAAAACACAGCGATAAAAAATTTGTGAGTTATTCGTCTTCTTCGATTATGTCGTTGTCGGGGGGGGAGGCGTCTTCTTCTTCGAGGCCGAGGTCGTCAGATTCGGAGGGGGGCGGTATGTCGTTCTTTGCGGGCCTGACCCTGCGCTGCTTTGGCCCCGAGCGATGCCTTCCCGTGACGTATAGGCTTGCCGCACGCCTTACGATGGTGATGTAGAGAATGATTACAATCGTTACGACAATGACCTGCCAGGAGGTCAGCACCTCGGCAAGCAGGGCCCTTACCTCTGCATTAAACATTTTATTAATTATATCATGACCGATTGCACTATACAATGGTTATGGTATATTATATTACTTTACAATGGAAGAAACCGTCTTCACCGTCTTGGATCTTATCAACCTCGACCTTAAGGAACACAATTCCTTAAACCTAAAATGCATAGGTGGAAGGAAGGGGTTAATCCGAAACATAAATACCCCCGATATAAACAGACCCGGTCTTGCACTTACGGGATTCTTTGATGCCTTCGGGCACGAGAGGCTTCAGGTTTTCGGGAGGGGAGAAGCGGCCTATTTACAGAAACTTGAAAAAGACGGAAATTTCGATGCAATAAAGGAAATGTTCAGCCACCCGATGCCCTGCTGTATTTTCACGCACGGGTTAAATCCCGGGGCCGGCTTCATTGAGATTTCCGAGACTGCCCAATGTCCGATCTTGCAGACAGACCTTCCAACATCACTTTTTAATGCCCGTATAACCAGGATTCTCTCGGAGGTTTTTGCCCCAAGGCAGAGCATCCACGGGGTGCTTGTGGAGGTCTACGGCCTCGGGGTGCTTATTCTTGGGGATTCGGGGGTCGGAAAGAGCGAGACTGCGCTTGAGCTAATTATGAACGGCCACAGGCTGGTTGCCGATGACGTGGTTGACATGCGCTGTGTACATGGTAATGTGCTTATGGGCATGGGATCGAATAAGATCATAGCTCATCACATGGAAATCCGGGGCATGGGCATCATCAATATAACTCATCTTTTCGGTGTAAGGGCAATCAGGGAAAAGAAGGAAGTTCAGTTGGTGGTGGTACTTGAAGAGTGGGACTCGAGGAAAAATTACGATAGAATAGGTATAGAGGATCAGTATGAGGAATTCCTTGGGGTGAATATCCCCAAGCTGGAAATTCCTGTAAGGCCGGGACGAAACATACCCATAATTATTGAAACTGCGGCCATGAACGAAAGACTTAAGAAGATGGGCCATAATTCTGCAAAGGAGTTTAACCATAATATTCTTAAGTGGCTGGAAAGCGATGCCATTAGGCCGGTTTATTTCGGCGGCGAAGACATTATCTAAGGGTTGCTTATGACAGAGCGTATTATTACCATTACCAATAGGGCCGGGATTCATGCACGCCCTGCTGCGGTTTTGGTGCAGGCAGTTAAGGATTTCACTTCCAATATTTATTTTGAAAAGGGCAGGGACAAGGTCAATGCAAAATCCATTATGGGTATATTGACCCTTGCAGCAGCTTACGGGACCGAGTTAAAAATAATTGCAGAGGGAGAAGACGAGGAGCAGGCGGTAGACGCTCTGGTCCGTCTTTTTGAAGCTGGATTCGAGGAGGAGTAAAATGAAAGGACCCACCCGGCGTCAAATCGAGGTAATGGACTTCATTGAAAAATATTCAAAAACTAATTCGTATCCCCCCACCATAAGAGAGGTGGCAGATTTCTTTTCAATCTCGGTTAAGGGCGCCCACGATCATCTTATGGCCCTAAGAAAGAAGGGCCTTTTGATTCAGGGAGACAGGAAGCCGCGGACCATGGGTTTGGTAAAGACCAAGGATAAGGAAGAAGACGTGCTCGAGATTCCCATTCTTGGAACCGTTGCAGCAGGTATGCCCATACTTGCTGTTGAAAATATGGATGGTACGATAAATCTCCATCGTTCCTTCTTGAAAAATAATAGAAAGTACTTTGCCCTTCATGTTAAGGGTGATTCTATGATAGATGCAGGGATCATGGACGGTGATACTGCAGTTGTTGAGCATCAGGAAACGGTCAGGAACGGGGAAATTGCCGTTGTCATGCTCGAAGATTCGGTTACGATTAAGACCTTTTATAAGGAAAATTCGAGGGTTAGGCTGCAGCCTCAGAATGCTTCACATACCCCCATTTATTGCAGCAGAGATGTAAGAGTTATCGGGAGACTTGCACATATAATTCGCTCTTATGGCTGATGCGGGTAAGAATGTTTGGCTGTTTTTAGGGCCTGAGCTTGGCGAAAAGCAGATTGCAATAGACGCTGTCATTGAAAAAATCCGAAAAGATTCTCCAAAGGCAGTTATTGAAGAGACTGTTTATTATGCAGGGGATACCCCTGTCTCGGTCATGGTTTCGGATATACTTAACGGCTCCTTATTTGCAGATACAAGGCTTTTCTATATAAAAAATGCAGAAATTATGAACAAAAAAGAAGATTTGAATAAATTACTGCCATGCCTTGCCTCCCTGCCGGGGAGTACTTATATCATCTTTATTTCCGATGAAACAAGTATTTCAAAGCCCCTTGAAAAGGAGATCCCGGGGAAGCGCATTTTCTGGGAGCTTTCTGATGCCAGGAAGCTTGACTGGGTTAAGAGCTTCTTTACCAAAGAGGGTTTTAAGATTAGTGAGGATGGAATCAGCACTATTTTGGAACTTGTCGAAAATAATACCACTGCCCTTAGGCAGGAATGTACGAGGTTAGTCCTCTTTATGGATAAAAATCGTGAAATAAGCGGGGAAGATGCCGAGAAATGGCTCTCCCATACAAGGCAGGAATCAGCCTTCATCCTTTTTTCAAGGATTGCTTCGGGGGATCTTACACGAAGTCTCAATTCCTGCCGAATGCTCTTAGCGGCAAAAGAGAGCCCTATAGCAATTTTTGCCGCCCTTGCCTCCTGCTTCAGGAAACTTATCGCCTATATTGCCTTAAAAAATGCAGGAATCAGGGATGATGCAGAGTTTCGGAAAATCGGCGTTACTTCCCCCGGTGCAAGGCGGGATTATGGGGCAGCGGCGGAGCTTTTCAGTAAGGTTGCTGCCGAAACCTGTCTTGCCCTATGCGCCGAATACGATTTCATCCTAAGATCATCACTTTCCTTCCCTGATCAGATCCTTATGGATCGATATCTATATAAAATACATTCATTATCTGACCAAAAACCGGCTTAATTTGACTTTTTGACTTTTCTGAATTACACTTGATAGGTTAAGGAGAATGTGTGACCAGGCGAGATTTCCCCAAAATTCATTTTTATGATCAAGATTTTGTAGATATTTACGATAAAACGTGGGCATGGATACAGGATCACTGGAATACGGGCAGTGAAAATAGCGCTGTCGAGGGGAAATTTTTTTCATATCCCGGAAGTACTGTAATTCAACAGGCAGATGCCATTTTTTCATCATTCTTTTTAGTCTATTCAAATAGAATTTTCCCTGCAAATACCACTCTCGATGTTTTTTATCAGCGGCAAGAGCCGAACGGAGCGATTCGTTCCGCCTATAATATCGAAACAGGCCTTCCTGTGGTGGAGCTTGACAACCCCGAGGGGCTTGGTCTGCCCCTCTTTGCCTGGGCCGAGTTCAATTTATACCATAAGACTGCAAATAAGAAACGAGTAAAGGATGTAATTCCCATCCTGCATAAGTATAATGAATGGATAGATTCGGTTTTTAAGCAGCCTAACGGCCTTTATAAGGTGCCCCTTAGTGCTACGGGCATGGGAAACTCTCCGCGCGAAAATACTTACTATCCCCTCGATTTTAATACAATGATGGCAGTGAATGTGCTAT
>WRKT01000044.1 GCA_009777995.1 Treponema sp.
CGTTCCTTTATAGAGGCGGGGCAATGGCGTAAGGCGGCAGCTTCCTGCAAGAACTGGCTAAAATCAAGGAATACCCTGCCTCTTATACGGGTTTTTTATGCCGAGGCCCTTAGGAATATGCAAAAGTACCAGGCGGCGGCAAATCACCTAAAACTTGCCCTAAAGGAGTCCCCTGCAGAACTTGAATACTGGTATGCAAGCATAATGGTAAGCTGGGAAGCAGGCGACTATAAATACTTACAAAGAGCTCTGAATAAGGCAACAGCCCTTGGGGGAGACCAAGACCTGATTAAACGCTTTACAGTGCTTCATAATGCGAGAACTTCCAAGAATACGAAAGACTTAATTGGAGAATTGCAGGATGCAATCCGCACTTTGGGGCCTGAGCCTGAGATCATGTACTGTCTTGCGGATGCTTTCTTAAAAATAGGCCTCCTCGATGAGGCCCTTGGCTGGTATAAGAAGACTATCACCCTGAAAAAAAACCATGAAAGGGCCTATCTGGGGCAAATTGCCGCCCTCGAAGCTCTAATTGCCGAGGGAAACATAAAAAAAGACGAGCATAAAAACCTTGACAGCCTCTATAAGGCCTATCTTGAACTCTGGCCAAGCAATTCGAGCATTCGCAGGGACAGGGCAATATTCTTATTGAAGACCCTGGATTTTGAAGAAGCGGCTGCAGAACTCGAGAGATTGCTTGCATTTGAGCCCGGAAAGTATAGCCTGCGCAGGGTCCTCTCCTATGCCTATAGGAAAATCGGCCGCTATAGGGAGGCTGCAGTTTACCTTAAGGCCCTGCTCCGTGAAAAACCCGACGACATGATGCTGTTAATCGAATATTCCCACTGCATTGACAGGGCGGGTGCGCCGGCTTACGCAATGACCATCTTGCAGAAGGCAATGGGCTACTTCCCTCCGAATGCGAACCTTTCGATTGCAGGGGGCATCCTGTGCATGAGGCAGAGGAAACTGCAGGAGGCTTATGAGTACTTCAGGGAGGCAGCCCTCCTCTCGCCCGAGGATGCGAGGCCCGAGCAATGGATGAAAATCTGCCAAAACGAGATAAAAAAGCGAAGAAATACAAAAAAATAAGGCGCAAACCAACGAATTCAGTTGCCGATTTCCTAATATTTGCTATAATAGAAATAATACTATAATAAAATCCAAGGGGGAATGTATGGCGGTTAAAGCAATGGATCTTTTTGAGGCGTATCAGCAGGATAAGCTGCCCAAAGATCAAGCCTATATTGTTTCGTCCTTTATAAGCGAATCAAACGGCTATTCGATTTACGAAGTTATTTCTTACTCAGGTGTTAAGGCAATTTACCCCGAAGGAAACGGGCTCACTTTCCAGTCCTCGGGAAAGAAGATGCACATTCTTTTGGAGCCGCCTTCCTATCCGAAAAAGGCGACAGAACCCTACCTTAGGGATAAGGGGGATCAGATTCCCCTGCGCTTCAATGAATTAAATGTGATTACGGCAAGAAACCAGACCAAGATCTATATGGCCAAGAAACCCATAGAATCCCTGTCTTCTTTTACTGTTGCAAAGCCCACGGGTCTAAATATTTCCTTTGTCTTTTATCAAGCAGATGATATGTACGTCAGTCTCAATAAATTCTTTGAACAGAGCTTTAATAAGGACGCAGGCGTTCCCCAAGCAGATGCGAAAAAGGCAGCCGCTGAGATTATTCAGGTAGTCGAAAAGCAGATGGCCTTCAAAAGCGAGTTCGGCGGGTAATTCTCTTACTGATTTTAATCACTGTGGTTTTTTTATCACGGAGCTCACAAAGAACACGGAGCTCACAGAGGATTTTTAGGGTTTTGCCAACTCTAATCTCCTCTCTGTGTTCTCTGTGCCCTCCGTGAGCTCCGTGTGAACTCTTCTTGAGCGCCTATCCTCTCTCCAACTCAGCCTGTGCCACGGCCAGCAGAGCTATGGGCACTGAATATGGCGAGCAGGATACATAGTCCAAGCCTGCATCCATACAGAAACGAACATTCGCCGGGTTTGCCCCGTGCTCACCGCAGAGACCGCAGACAAGGTCGGGCCTTGTAAGCCTTCCCCTGGAAGTGGCCATCACAATAAGCTCCTTAACCCTCGGGTCAAGAGTGCTGAACGGGTTCCCCATTATAAGGTCAAATAGGGTATAATCCGGCATAAAGGTCGTAAAATCATCGCGAGAAAGCCCCATTGCCGTCTGTGTAAGGTCATTTGTGCCGTAGCTGAAGAAACTGCCATACTTCGCAATCTCCCCTGCTCCCAGGGCCGCCGCAGGAAGCTCAATCATCGTGCCAATCTTATAATCCACCGACTTCGCCTTCTTTTCCTTGCGCAGTTCTTCCTCGATATCAACAATCCCCTTATAATTTGCGCCTTCGATCTTTTTGCCGTAGGCAATAAGCTTTAACTCGGCGGCATTCATAATAATCGGAATCATAATTTCGGGATGCACCTGCACATTCTGGGCCCTGCACTTATAGGCAGCCTCAAAGATAGCTTTTATCTGCATTGCGTATATTTCCGGGTAGGAAACCGCTATACGACAACCCCTATGACCAAGCATGGGGTTAAACTCGTGCAGATTTTCGATTCGGGCAAGAACATCAGCCTTACTTTGTTTAGTCTTCTTTGTCTTCTGTAAATACTTCATGAATGATGCAAGTTCTTCCTCGTTATGGGGCATGAACTCATGGAGCGGGGAATCGAGAAGCCTGATTGTGACTTCCTTACCTGCCATCACCTTGAAGATTGCGTAAAAATCATCCCGCTGTATAGACTGAAGCTTTAAAAGGGTCTTCTCTCTTTCCTTTTTATCAGCAGAAAGAAGCATGTCGCGGAACATGTGGATCCGGTCTTCCTTAAGGAACATGTGCTCGGTGCGGCAAAGGCCAACACCGTCAGCCCCGAAACTTAGGGCAAGGGCGGCATCCTTTGCGGCATCCACATTGGCGCGGACATGGAACTTCTTCAAGAAAGACTTGCTCATTGCAATCATTTCAAGAAGCCCCGATTCCCTAGGATCAGGCTCGATTAAGGCAGCCTTGCCCACATAGACATTTGAATCACCGTAGAAGGGCACGTTAAGGGTAATATAATCCCCTTCATTTATCGTAATATTCCCCAGAGTCGCCTTCTTACCTTTAATCGTAAGCTCAGGAGCAACAAGAGAAACCTTGCCGTACTGCCTTGCAACAACCGAAGCATGGGCCGAATAACCGCCCTCCGCAGTCAGAACCCCGGTACTCACCTCGATGGCCTTTACGTCCTCTGCGAAGGAAGACTCCATAACAAGAATGGTCTTCGTATCTTCTCCGCGATTCTGGGCATTCCTTAGGGCCTCTATCAGGGTGGGAGTAGAAAAATAAACCCGCCCTATTGCCGCTCCGGGGGCTCCCGCAATTCCGCCCTTCCAGCTCTTCAAGGTCTTAATGCTCGCAGTGTCAACGACCGGGTGCAGAACCTCATTAAGTCTGAGCGGGTCAATTGCCTTAACAATATGGGCCTTATCTACAATCTTGCGTTTTTCAAGGTCCAAAAGGAGTTTAATATCCGCCTGTGTTGATTTTTGAGGTACCTGCCTCTGCTCGATTAGCCAGAGCTTCCCGTTTTCAATCGTAAAACGGATCTGACGAATTTCCTTAAACTTGTCTTCAAGGGTCCAGGCAATTTTCTGGAGCTCTTTTAAATGCTTATCCCCAATCTTCGCAATATCCTGACCCTGTGCATCAACTTCGTTAAACTTGCCGCGGTAAAACTCGCCCTGGAGCTTTTTCTCGCCCGTAATAACATTTCGGCTAAAGAAATCGCCTGAACTGGAATCCTTTCCGTAGTTACCATAGACCATCGGTGAAATCATAATAGCGGTATCATTATCGTTCTGGTCGTCCATCTGGAACATGCGGGAAATCTCGTTAAGGGTGATAAACAATTGCTGCTCTGCACTCTCAAAGAAACCTTTTGGGAAGTACTTTGCATACTCGTCCATATAGGCTTCGGCGCTCTTATCGATTGGTAAGGGTTTTAGCTTCTCGTGCAATTCATTTGAAGGCCCTTCGATATTAAGCATGCGCTCAAGCTTCTTGATTACGGCCGCAATCTCTTCCATTTCCTTGTTCTTTGCCTCAAGCTCCTTGATCCTCTCTTCGATTTTCAACATGCCCCGGACAAGGAAGATCACCTCGTGGGCCGCAAAATGCTTGCCTACCCATTTGGAAAAACCTCCGATTGTCGGTTTTACAAGGCCGAAGTTATGCAGAACAGGGAAGGTGCTTATTGCAAGATTCGTTGAAATAACTATCTTAACAAGCATCGGGTTCTCGGAATCTCCGAACTTCTTCCCGACTATACCTGCACACTTACCCAGTAAGGCCAAAACATCTTTCTTAATATCATCAACTTTGATACTCGAAGCAATGTCGGTGTCAAGAATAAAACCCGGCAAAATCGGAAACCCGAGATTTGCAAATTCATTCGCCTGACGGCCTCGTATACCGAGTTTTTCATCATTGACTTTCTTTGGGATCACGTCTATCTGGCTGAAAAAATGTATTCTACTATCCATTTTGTTATCTCCCTAACCGAAAAGCTGCAAAACTGTATTAACAGGACCCTGCAAGAAGGTCTCGAAGCGACTGCTTGCAGCCTGAACAAAGTAACGCTGCAATTTGGCCACATCCTTGATATCAGTGCCGGAAACTGCAAACTGAATTGCACTTCCGTGCTTCACCTTACCCCATTTAAAAAGGGTATTGATATCAAGAATACGCTCACCATCATAGTAAATGAAGACCTGCAAATCAGGGTACTTCGCCCTATAACTTGCAATAATCCGCTTCCAGGCTTCTACGTTCCCGTTGTGGAAAAGTTCGTTTGAAACAACCACCGAGTACATCGGCGTCATGCGCACTGCGCCGCCTGAAATTGCAGGGGTGGCCGCAGTAACCGGCATCGGTGCAACACGGGCGCTCTCCCTCATTACAGGAGCGGGCGGTGTTTTCAGCTTTCTGCCTGCAGGTGCGGGCTTTCCTGCCTTAACCGGTTTCCCCGGCTTCGGCACCTTCAGCCTTACGGTGTCTCCCGGTACTTCAGGCTCAAGCTTCTTCACCTTCCTCACAGCGAAATTGCCCTTAAGAAGGTCTGCAGGGGTCTTTACCTTATTCCCTTCGAACATTGAAAGGGCAAGCTCCGCTGCCTTAAGACATTGGGCATCTCCCCTGGTTTCACCCTTGCCTGAGTAAATGACAAGGAGCTCCCTCTTTCTCAACTTACCTAAATTGACAAGCTCTCCTGCAATCTTTGGGTTTGCAATCAAAAGGCCAAGATCAGGGTGATGATACGCCACCACAAGATCCACTGCCTTCCATTTTTCAAACTCTTTTGCAAGAACCTGGGTATCACTTATAACCGTTCTGAGATTACTCGATGCGGTTTTATAGCCAAGTTTATCGATTAATAGCATACGCAAGAGGACAGCACCCCTTTCGCCAAAAAGGTTTTCGTCTGCTCTCTCATATAAAATATCACCAAGGTTATTAGTCCCGATGATTCCGGATATCTCTAATGTTTTATTGATGTGCCTTACCGCGGAATTAAATCCGGCCCGGGTAGAAAGCACTTCAAGGCTTATTCCTTCTCTACCCATTTCAATCCTCCTCTTACAAAAATCGCCCCCGTTGTCGGGGGCGATTCGGCTATAACGCTTACCTTATTTATACTTCTGATATTCCGCCGGTATCACGACCTGCGCGGGGTCTTCCCCTGCCCTGTCCTCTGCCGGATGCTGCCCTGCCTCTGCCCGAGGTGGCTGATCCCGCGCCTCTGCCGGATGCAACTCTGCCCCTTCTGCCGGGTGCTGCAATGGCCTTGGGTGCGGAACCTGAGTTATCGGTGTTGATCATATCGAGATATGACGATGCCGTAGCGGGGGGTACCTGTGCGGTTATCGGTGCATCGGGTGATGAACCGAAGGATTGGCTGATGTCTTCCCTGACTGTCGAGCGTCTGCGGCTGAATGAGGCAAATGCTGCATCGGAGAAGCCCTTGGACACGCCGTGGAGGAATTCGTTAAGAACATTGCCCATGGCATCAAGGGTGGCCTTCTTTCTCTTGATCGAAGTGATATCCACATCAAGAAGAATACCGGGCTGCAAGTGATAAGGGTTAATCATATACTCAAAGCGATAGTATTCCCTCTCGAGGAATGAAAGCCTGTCTTCCATCACCCTTCTCTCAATCGGATACAGGTAATCGTACATTTTCTTCATTTTATTGCGCATTAAGATGATCTTCGCCCTCACCCTGTCCTTTTCATAAAGATAGGTGCGGTTGGACCTTTCAACCTCGGTCTCGCCGGTGGCAACGAAGGAAATCTCGTCCCATACCTTCGCGATATCCTCGTACATCGGGTCGCCGGTCTTGTCTTTGATGCGCTTTTTGATGCTCGGCTTCTTCTTTTTGCCGAGGTCTTCATAATCGTTGACCTTCCAGTTAGACTTCCCGTCCTGATAAATAACTTCAAGCACATCCCAGAGGTGCTGGATTTCGTTCTCGAAGCTCCTAAGCTGGGTATCATAGGCCTTGCGGTCTTCGGCAAGCTGTGCATTGTCGAAGTAGCGAAGCTTAATCTGATAGCGCTCATCGGGGAGGTTTGCAACATCGGTGTCTTCATACTCGCGAATCATTACTTCGCGTGCATTCTTTAGGTTTTCGATGTATTGATAGCCCATTTTCGAAGTATCAAGAATTGAAGTAATTGAGTTGATAGCGGTATTAAAGCCGCGGGTTCGGATATTCTCGATATCCATGATCTTCTTGATATTTTCACGCATATTCATCTGGTCAAAGCTTTCCGGATCAATTTCCGCTCTTAATTCGGCAATCTTCTCGAGAATAAGCTTTGCAACCTGGGTATAGCGCTTGGATTTGGGGTTATCATGATCGTCATCGGTAAGGTTGGGGACCTGACCTAGTTTGTGGAAGATGATTTCACTGTCAGAAAGCTCTTCCATGCCCTTATCAATCCTCTGATCCTTAATTCCCTCGATAACGCGGTCAATTGTATCCACGAGGTGCTTGCTCAAGAGGTCCTTAATCAGGTATTCAACAGTGACCTGATAATGGAAAATCGGGCTTATAAGCTCTGAATCCAGAATATTTACCGAAAGTTTTACATCGGTAACGGTCTTCGGCTTATTTAGATTGTCCTTGAAAGCACATTTTACGATTGAATATGCATTTTCACCGCGAACAAAGGCGCCTGTATCTGTCTTCTGACGCAGAATGCTGTTGGTATGGGTTTCCAACTCGTTTATACCCCGCTGGATATGTCCCTGGAGGTGGCCGTACATATTGACAATGGACTTTTCAATCTCACCTGTATTGAACTTATCCGCTCCGCCAACTGCATCCAGAAGGTCTGCAATCTCCTTTGGAGTATAGCGTGCAAGGACTTTGGTCTCTTCCTTGTCAATAAAATTGCGAATCTTCTTTACCATCTCATCTTCACTGGTCACCATGTAACGGTTGAACATGTTCTGGTAATTCTGATTGAAGTAGTTATACAACTTTTCCTTTAAGCCGCCCATTACGTCAAGACGCTCAAGCACGTCCTTCGGTAACCTTGCAGTTAAGTGGTGGAGTACCTTATTGGTTTCCTCCTCCAAAAGTTGATTTACTTCCGCTTGCTGGTCTCTGTATTCTTGGGCAAGAGAGTTCCTTGAACCTACTGCACTCGGTTTTTCCGGGTGGAATACATTTGGACTTTTTGGCAAATCGATAGAAGCCATGATTTATCTCCTTAAATAATTAAAAATTACAACTTGCCAGTATATTTTATCAAAGAAATAAAAAAAAGTAAAGCTGTTCTTTAAAAATATTGTTAAAACTGTATATTAAAGCAGGTTAGTATGTTATAATGATAGTATGAATTTGGGGAAAAAACTTGTATTTTTGGCTATTTTTGCCGGAATTACAGCCGGAATCAGCGCTCAGAGCGCCCGCGTAATACCTTTGGACATGTTTTTGATTATAGACTCCTCGGCGGCAATGGAAAGGTCAAGAACTGAGATTCTTGGCTGGGTGGATGATAGAATTATCGGTGAAATTTTACAGGAGGGAGACAGGATAACCGTCTGGTCCGCAGGCGAGCGCTCCCAAGTAATCTACTCTGAAACGATCAGGGGCAGCACCGACTTGAATGAACTCAGTTCACGCCTAAACGCCCTCGATGCCTCATCTCGCACAGCCGATTTCTCGGGTGCCCTTAACGAGCTCAGGCTCAGGGCAGCGGCAGTCCCGAATGACAGACTCGCATACAGCATGCTCATAACCGCCTCCGCACAGGGGCTCGCCCCCGTTCTCGCAGGAGAGAACCGCAATATTCTCCGCTGGTCACGCTCCGACAGATATGAGCGCTGGCAGGTCTTCGTTCTCTCCCCCGACATAGGGCCAAGGGTACAGCAGGCAGCAAGGGCCTATATGGACTCAAGGAGATGAAGGGAAGCTTCTCGAAGACCCTTACGATTATCGTTTTTGCCCTCTGCGCCATCGGGATAGGTGCATTGGTACTCTTCCCCTCAAGAGACAGCTCTGCTGATGATACAGGCGAGCAGCAGGCAAGGGTGATAATACCGCGAGTCCCCGACTTCAATACCGGCGAAACTGACGAGATATTCGATTTCTTTTTTCTTGAGGATGGCCAGACATCCAAGGTACCCCTTGGAGACAGTGAAGTCGTTGTGGCAGTCCTAACCGACTACTTTGACGGGGGTCCCGTCGAAAAGCAATTTGTCGCATATCGCAATCTTGCAGCCTCCGAAAGCCCGATTTATCTTACCTTCATAGACTACGACATGCTTTTCCGCTCCTATACGCGCCTGTGGACAGCAAGAACCGCTGCAGTGCTGCCCGGAACCGTCCGCCTTCAGACCCTCGACCTGCTCGGCGACAGGAGCCTCTGCGTAATGCTCTTCGGGATGAACAGTTCGGGCGAAAATACACTGACCATCTTTCAGAGGAACCCTTCAACCGGAAGGGATCAAACAGCCGCTTTCAGGAGAATTTTTGAACTCAGCATAGACGGCACGATTAATATAAGGGAAACCCCAAGGAGTTTCGGCTATTTATCGGGGCAGTCTCAGGGCGAAAGTTTTGCAATTTCAGCCTTCGGAAGGGATGAAGAATCCGACAATATTCTTGATCAGGTCGAAATTATCTATAATTATTTCCCTTCAGTCGGGGAGTTCAGGGAAACAGGCAGAACAAGGATCCCGGGAACCCAGGTCGAGCAGAGGCAGGTACGAGAGCTCCTCGGTAATCCCGGCCAATTTGAAGAGTTCATAGCTGGACTTTGGCATTTCGTTACCCCTCAGGGAGTTGTGAACAGTAATCAGTATGTATACTTTGACCCCTCAAACAGAGAAGTAATATTTTACAGTGATGGCATCCAGCAGATCTTCTCCTGGAGGAATTATACTTCCACAAGGTACGGGCTCCATATTTTTGGCCAAAATCTTTCAATAGCAAATTTAAGACGCTCGATTGATGTCGAACTCGAATCTCTTGAAACAGTCAGAATCAGGGTCCGCGAGGATATAAGGCTCCGCTTCAGCGCAGTAAACCCCTGGGACGGCTCTTACAGGAAGGCAGGCCCCCCTGCACAGACCTATACCCAAACCCCCGCATCCGGCCGCATTGACTCTGTCTACGACAGCCGCCTCGGAAGACTCAAGTTTTCAGTTGACGGTTCCTACGAAATAGATTCTTATGCAGGAACAAGCAGGGGCATCTATACCTTTTTTCATATTAATGGTGATGAGATACTCGAGCTGCGAACGAACGGAAACAGAGAGCCGGAAAGAGAAGTCTACCTCGTAGAATACGAAGACGACCTCGTTAACCTCCACCCCATAAGACTCGGCTCCCGCGGCATAGTAAGACTCCACGAAAGACCTATAACGCTAACACCTTCTGAATAATTTTAATCACTTCGTGCTTTCAGTCCACTCTAAATTTTTTAACACGGCGGTCACAGAGACACAGCGTTCACAGCGGAAGATTTGGGTATTGGCCCACTTTAGAAATTCGCTGTGATCGCCGTGTCGCCGTGTTCGCTGTGTGATTGAATTTAGAGTGAATAAAAAATTTCAAAATAAAGTTTAAGGGATTGGGAAGGACTCGAAGCCTGCTTCTCGAAGCCTGCGAATGGTCGCGTTGGAGTCGTTCCCCGCAGGCACAAGCACCGCCCAGAAAGTATTACCGTTCACAGTTCGTCTTGACACACTCGCCTGAAACCCCGCGGCAGTGATACGGCCGGCTAAACTGCGGGCATTGTCCTCGCGGCTAAAGAGGCCCGCCTGAAGCTGAGGCCCCGGGGCAACTGTCGCAGCCGGTGGTGCTAAGGGCGTCGCGGGCCTTTGCGTTTGCGGCATCGAGCGCAGCCCAATGCTGTGCCTTCCGGGAAAGAGGAGCCAAAGAGGAGTCGGGGCAGGATTAACCCGTTGATCACTCCCGATTCTCGCCTCAGGGCTATTTCGATATTCAAGGTTTAACCGGTTCCTCCAGAAAATGTCCCCCTGCAAAACATAGAGGGTATAGTAAATAGCGCTTCTTTGCCCTAAAAAGCCCGTATCATCAGCAAGAGCAGAAAGGGAGCGAAAATCCGAATGTTGGAAAGCCTTTAAATTGGCATCCAGCAGGAGCAACTCTTTTTCCTCTTCCCCCCTAAGATTCATCCCCATTAACCTATTCACAGTCCAAGTAGCCCTATCGTATTCGCCAAGGGCAATCAAGTAACGAGTCTGCATGAAAAGCGCATTTGTATCATTAGGGAAGACAGCAAGGGCACTTTCAACAGCACGCAGAGCAAGTTCAACATTCCCCGAGAGATAGTAAATTGTAGAAAGCTCCATCTGTCTTGCAAATCTTTCAGAATCAGAGCCTGTGAAGGGCTGCTCCAGACGAAAAATCTCGGTCGACATAGACATGCCTTGAGAGAAAATTAGGGCAATAGGGAAAAAAAAGAGCAGAAAAAAAATAGGAATTCTAAATAGTGACTTCCCGCTAATCAATCCCATAGGGGCTAACTTCTTTTTTTATCTTGTCCTCGGTTTCACTTTCAGTAATAGCAGGCGTCTGCATCGGAGCAGGCACCTTCTTCTTCTTTCTTAAAGTAAAGGAAAGAGGAATGGAAAATAACATTCCAAGGGCAAAAGATGCAAGCACACTGACAAAAACAGGAATATTTTCAAAAGTGATTAATCCAAAAGAAACATCGCTCCTATGTTCCAAATTCAACACAATAAAGACCATAAAAAGAGCAAAAACAAGGATAAAGGCAATTAATTTTATCATAATCAACTCCTGAAGATTACATTTTCTATGCCGCTTATTAAATAATCGGCATTTTGGCAGAATTCCTTCGATATAAGTATACCTTGTTTTATCCATTCTGTCAGGGTATTAATCAGCGGCTCTGAAGGTGTTGCCGCGGAGGGAGGTGAGGGTCACGGTTTTGAAGGAGCCGATTTCGTTTTTGCTGCCCTTAACCACCACCATCTCATCTCTTTCTGTGCGGGCAATTAGCTCGTCTTCGCTTTTTTTAGAGATTCCCTCTATTAAAACAACAGCCTTTTCCCCTACCCTGCCCTTTAAAATCTCCCTTGTATGGCGCTTTTGTAAGTCTATTACCTTCGAAAGCCTCTCCCTTTTTATTTCTTCACTTATTCTCCCCGGTAAATCGAAGGCCGCAGTCCCTTCTCTTGGGTTAAAATGATACATGTAGGCATAGAGAAACTTAATTTTCTCCATTAGGTCCAATGTTTGTTGTAAGTCTTCTTCTGTTTCACCCGGGAAACCCACCAGAATGTCTGTGGAAAGGCTTAGATCGGGCAGGGCGAAGCGCAGACGGTTAATAAGTTCCAGGTATTGTTCGGCAGTATAACGCCGGTTCATAGCCTTTAGCATGTTGTTCGAGCCGTGCTGAACACAAAGGTGAATATGCCGGCAGAAACAGGGGTTTTTCGCTATAACCTCAATGGTTTTATCCGAAAAATCCTTTGGATGGCTAGATAAAAATCTTACCCATTTAATGTTTTCCAGGTCTTCAAGGTTCTTTGCAATTAATTCCAAAAGACCGGGAAAATCCAGTTCGTTCCATCTATACGAATTAACATTCTGTCCAAGCAAGGTTATTTCCTTTACACCCATTCCGTCAATAGCACGAATTTCTTCGATAATGGCTTCAGGACTTCTGGAAACTTCAGGCCCCCTCAGATATGGAACTATGCAGTAGGAACAATAATTATTACAGCCATTCATTATTGGGATAAAGGCACGAAAGGGGTTTTCACTGTCAAAGTGGAGACCTGAAAAGGCAAACTCAGGTTTTTCTTCACCTACCGAAAAAGAAACCCCCTGCTCAATGGCTTTTAGGATATCCGGAAACTGTGCTCTTGCAGATGTCCCCATTATATAATCAAGGCCCGGGAATTCCTTTCTTAATTTTTCGCCAAGCCTCTCGGCCATACACCCGGTAACTACTAAAGTAAAGGGCGAACGCTTTTTCTTAAAACTAGTATAGTGTGCAAGCCTTCCGTAAACCCTTTGCTCTGCAGTAGCCCTAACCGAACAGGTGTTTAGGAGGATAAGGTCCGCACTGTCCGGCCCCCCTTCCTCCCACCCCTGCTCCTTAGCAGCCAAGATCAACGCCGCCGATTCAGCCTTATTCATTTGACAACCATAACTTTCAAAAAAATATTTCATTGTGTTTTGGTTCTCACAGAGCACACAGAGATCACAGAGGGCACGGAGTAGTTAAAATTCATACCGAAAAGTAGATTCCTAGTACAAACAATAAACTATTTTCAACATCAATCATAAATTCCTTACTTAATTTTGATATTTTCTCAACTAATCTCTTTCTATCTATTACTCTTATTTGAGGAAATAAAATAACTGAATCCTTACTTAATTTAGCTTCTTCTTTGAGTATTAATAAATTTCCCGGAGCATCTGCATAAAGTAAATTTGAGCTTAAGGGGACTATGATAGCGGTATTTAACTTGCTCAAATTTAGCAAATCATTTTGGATGATTAAAACAGGTCTTCTATATCCCGGCTCACTGCCAAAAGGTATACCAAGATCAGTCCACCATAATTCACCACGTGTCATCTTTAGTTAGTTCCCTTAATGCTTCTATTCCGGCATCTAAAATATCATCAAATTCACTCTGGTCGATTTTCTCATACACTTCATTGATTTTCTTTATAATCATTTCTCCATTATGCTTTTGAAGAAATTCTTCCAATGCCAGTGAATATAACTTGCTCCTTGAAATTCCAAGAAATTCTGCCGTTTTCTCGGCATTTCTATAAAGTGCATCAGGTAAAGAAATAGCGGTTTTCATATCTAAAGTATAACCCGGGTATAACTTTTTGTCAAGAAGATTCTAGCAATCCTACCTGCGGCCTTTGAGGCCGATGAGGAAGCGAATACCGCGCATGATTCCTGAGGCAAGGAAGCCAAAGCCGCCAAGGCCGAGGAAGAAGACAGCGAAGGGCCTTAAAACGGGGATTCCGACCTGGACAATTAGACCCAGTATACCTGATACAGTCAAAAGCATACCCGGTTTCTTGCCTTCCTTGTCTTTTGAAAAGATAGAAATAAGCCCCAGAACAAGCACAATTGCAGAAAGACCCATTCCCACAAGCCTGAACCTTGCTCCAAAGGTAAGGACCATTAGAATAGCACCGCTTGCAAGATGGGCAACTGCCGCATTCCCCTGTTTAACAAGCTCTTCGCGGGGAGTTATTTTGATATAGTTGTCGTCTTCTTCCATCATTTTATTATACTACAACGTATATAGATATACCGGTATTACTGATTACACAATCGCTTGGCTGAGCGCAGAAACCATCCAGCTATTTAAACTACTACCGCTAGCTTCCGCCTTAATAGCAAGCTGTGCGTGTAGCCCGGGCGGCAAACGTAAGGTAACTTTGCCTGAGTATGGTTTGTTTGGCTCACGACCTATCTTTGCACAAGAAGCTAGATAGTCATCAACTGTTTCGTGAAAAATTTTACGAATTTCTTCTACAGATTCTGCGTGAAAACCAATGACATCATTTATTCCGACAATATGCCCAACAAGGCATTCATCCTCTGAGCTAAATCCCACTACGGCCGTATAGCCTTTATAAACAATAGTGTTATTCATGGTTCTACTCCTAATTTTATCAGGAACGTTTTTGCATTCCGGATTTGATACGGCAATGCTTCTTTTTGAGGGTGCGGTCTATGAAAATATCCTATGATACCATCTTTAATAAACCTGACACGTGAACCATCACCTTCTATTATGGTGCATCCAATTGCCAACAGAAGAGATTCAATATCAGACCACGCCATAGTTTTTGGTGTAGGGTTTGTAAAAATAGTTATAAGTGTTTTTCTCTGTCTGTTGTTCATATTATATGGTGGCATACAATGGTGTCAGTGTCAAGCTGACGATACAAACTTATTATACCGTATTCATCTTTAGAAACTCTTCTGCTGTTTGAACAATAATGTCTTTTACTTTATAGTCTTTTTTATTTCTCGTAATTAAAGAAAAAATACTATGTTCCTTGGCAGTATGATACTGAAGTCCGTCCTCAAAGTCGCTAAAATTTGAATTTAAAGTTAAATCTACAATTTTTTCATCTATAGGTAATATGCTAATGACCAATCTTAGGTTCTTTATTAAACGTTCGGTTTTATTATAACCTTTAATTTTCCGTAAAACATAGAAAAGATTCGATAAAACAACAGGGGATGTGTATAACTTCAGCTTTTTTTCATAAGCTAAAGTGAATATTTTTGCTGCAAATTCATAGAAAGGCTCCCTTTTAGCAAGTAGATCTATAATAATATCAGAATCTAAGAACAAACTCTTAATCATCTTTCCTGCCGCAATATATACTGAACTCTTTCATCTTCTTTTGAAATATAATCAAGTTCCTGCTCTGAGATAATTCCACTTAAGTCTTCAATAAAAGAGGGATATTCTGTCGTTGAGCCGGTTTCTTGCGTTAAATTCTTAAAAAATTCTTCAACAAGTTTAGAAAGGCTCTTCTGTCTTATAACTGCATATTTTTTTGCCGATTCGATAACAGACTTATCGAGCTTTAGTGTAAGTTTCGTATCCATTATGTGTCCTCTGTACGTATAAATATATATTATTATATACGTCTTGTCAAGAAATAAAGCAATGTAATCAAGATAATTTAAAGCAAAATCCATGATAAGGTACAATAAGTTTCGCAAATTAATGACAGGTTTGCAGTCATTTGATAGAATTAAGTTACCAAAACAAACTTATCAAGGAGAACTGCAAACCATGCCGGATAAAATTGTACAATTTAATGAAAGAGTAATCAAGGACGAATTGAAGGAGCTTGTGCGGAACAGCGTAGAGGAAACCTTGAACGGGCTTCTTGAGCAGGAGGCTGAACAGCTGACCAATGCGGCCAAGTATGAACGCACACAGAGCCGTCAAGGGTATAGAAGCGGTAAATATTCAAGAAAACTTGGAACCACTTCAGGAGAAGTAACGCTTAAAATGCCTAAACTAAAGGGCGTCCCATTTGAAACGGCTATTATTGAAAGGTACAGGAGACGAGAAAGCAGTGTTGAAGAGGCTTTAATTGAGATGTACCTCGCAGGAGTGTCTGTCCGCAGAGTAGAGGACATAACTGAGGCTCTATGGGGCAGTAAAGTTTCTCCTGCAACCATAAGTGAGCTGAATAAGAAGGCATATGAAAACATCGAAAGTTGGAGGAATCGAGATCTTAGCGGGATAGATTATCCTTATGTATATGTTGACGGCATATATTTAAAGCGAAATTGGGGTGGCAGCTATGAGAATGTCAGCATATTGGTAGCCATAGGGGTGAATACCGAAGGTTATCGCGAGGTATTGGGCGCTGCAGAAGGGATGAAAGAAGATAAAGCAAGTTGGGAGTCGTTTTTTAAATGGTTAAAGGAGAGAGGGCTTAACGGAGTACAGTTAATTATAGGGGATAAATCCCTTGGAATGGTAGAAGCAAGCATGACCGTGTATCCTCAGGCAAAATATCAAAGGTGTATGGTTCATTTTTACCGTAATGTATTTTCAGTTGTACCTCGCGGTAAGGTGGCACTTGTTGCGAAAATGTTAAAAGCCATTCATGCTCAGGAGAGTAAAGAGGCTTCGATGGAAAAAGCCAGGACAGTGGCGGAAACACTTAAGGAAATGAGATTAAAGGAGGCTGCTAAGAAAGTAGAGAACGGAATAGAGGAAACTCTTACCTACACAAGCTTCCCGTTTGAGCATTGGATAAGAATACGTACTAATAATACTATAGAGAGGGTTCAAAGGGAGATACGGAGGAGGACAAGAGTTGTTGGTTGTTTTCCGGATGGCAATTCTGCTTTAATGCTGGTTTGTGCCAGGCTGAGATATGTTACCGGTAGTCATTGGGGAAACAAAATGTATATGAGTATGAAACATCTAAAGATTGTTTCTACAGCGGTAGCTTGATCATTAATTAAATGGCTGCAAAAATATTTTGCGAAAGAATCTTGACAGTAGCTTTGAGAACAGGAAAA
>WRKT01000045.1 GCA_009777995.1 Treponema sp.
CGACTGCGGTTTTTCGTAGCCCGAGCCGCCTCCAGGCGGCGAAGCGTATACCGTTTGTTATGCGAAGTAAAAACGCTACCAATTATTATCATATTCAAATATTTCCCTATATTGTTCTATTTTATTTTCCCATCTTTCCCATTCTTTATATATTTTTTTATACCATTCATTAAAATTTATTTCTTTTTTAATGTTTTCTATTAAAATTAATAATTTATTTAGTTCAGATTTTTTATTCTCTTTATCAATACTTGGACACCAAAGTAATAATTTTTTAGTACTATTTATTAATCCTTTGTATATACCCATTTCAATTTCTAAACCACCACCATCGCATCCATCTAATGCTTTTAATGCTAATAATTCAAAATCAATTTTATTAAACTCATTGTAAATATTATCGAAATAATCTTTTGAAATATATTTTATTTTTGGTATTTTCACTGCTTTTATTTTTGCCTCAATAACATACCCTTCCTTAACATTTTCATCTATATCTGGTAAATAATAATATATAGAAATTACTGTATCACTCATTTGCAATTTTTTATAAAAATCTGGTCCATATGAAAAATCACGAATAATTATTTTTCTATTTTCAAAATCATTCATTTACTTATTTCTTTTTTATGTAGTTTTATAGATAATTCATATTCAAATAATTCTATATCATCCAAGCCATCACAAGCTAAATTTAGATCATCAGTTATTTCTTTACAAATAATCATTCCTCTAACATTTTGACCGTTTTCAGCTAAATTCCTTTTTATCCAATTTTTGTATCTTAAAATTTGACCAACAACCCGGTCATAACCTTTAGATACTTTTAACTCTATTACAACAAAATTATTTTTTTTATCTACAGCTAATATATCAATAAATCGTCCTTCGACAGGATATTCTACACCAGAAATTCCGTCATCCTCAAATAATCTTAATCCAGATTCAATTACGGATAAATTCTTTATTAAATAATTTTGCAAGTCTTTTTCATAAGCAAATTCTTGAGAACCATACTCATCATCAAAAACAGGTGGTTGTTTTTCTCCAGTATTAGATATAATATCTTTTGCCTTGTCATATAATTTAAATGTATTTCCATTAACTTGATATAGTATATCATGTCTTCCATCTTCATGTGCACTATAATGTTTTCTACTTGGGGCATTTACAGATAATTTTATTAAATGACATTGAACAGTAACATTTTTTATTTTCGGATATTTTTTATTGAACCAGTTAATAATATCTTGTTTTTTAAAAGACCGTTCATCTTTTATATTAAATTCTCCAATAAAATCCATAATCAATTCTAGTGTTGATTTATCATAATATTGAGCCATTTTATCTCCTTATTCTGTAATTTTATTACAGTATTTATATATTGTCAAGTCATTATTTCAAATAAACTAGCATTACCTATGCGCCTGGTCACACCCTGCAAACTTGCGTCTAACGTTCTAGGTTGGCGACGGTTTGACAGCCCGAATAGGCAAATGCGTAGCCCGACCGACCTAGCAATGCGTAACCCTAGCCGCCTACTTGGCGGCGTACGCTAACCGTTTGTTATACGAAGTGCCCAATTGTTTTATTATCCCTTACATGATTCAATTACTTTAGTTTTAGTCTGATTAATAAATTTTTCCATAGTATCAACAATTTCATCAATTTTGTTTGTTGGTAAATTTACCTGAACTGTTCCTTTCCAACCATAATCCTTTTCTCTTAATAACGATGGTGGTTTATATAAAAAAGTATTACCATTTATTTCTAAGCCATTAAATCCTTTTAATACCTGATCAAAGTCTTTGTATACTTTTGTCCAACAGCCTAATTGTATTGATATTTCTTTACTATTTATTATACTAAATTTGTAATTTACACCAATATTAACACCAGGAATATTAATACTTCTCCATCTAGAGCTCTTACCAATTGCTTTTTCATCAGATCTTTTATTCCATTCATCTACAATTATCTTTAAATCAGGATTAATTTCATTTAAAGTCTCATTTTCTATTTCATTTTCTATTTCTTCTGTAATTAATTTTCCTCCAGCCAATTCACAAATATTTCGAATTCCTTCTAATGCTTCTTCATTGACATTAAACCATTCTCCATTTACATTTAGTTGATTTAGCATACTGTGTAAAGTTTTTTCGACTTTAGCATAATTTCCACTAAACTCATAAGCAAAATCACATATGAATTCCCCAGGCATTTTAAGCCCTAACCCATAAAACCTATCTTCAACCAAGTTTTTCGTAATTCCTATTTTATAAGGCATATTGCCCGTTTCCGGATCTTGAATCCATTCATTATGTATTACATATACTTTTCCAATTTCCATTTTTCCGCCTCAATTATTTTATACACTATTTTCTATATTTTGTCAACCATGTCAGTTTAGCATTACGTATAACGACCATTGTATATAGCACAACTTTAAACACAATATCTACAGTAACTAAATTTCCTTGTTCTAATTTTATCCACAAAGACTGCATATCGATCACTTAATCTTAATCGAAAAATCTGCCAGAATACAGAAAGGAGGATACCATGGAATATAAAGCATCGGAGAAGACAATAAAAATAATGTCTGCCCTAACCAGCCTACAGGAAGTAAAACAGGGCCTAGAGTTCCTAAAAAGCGACCATGATAACACAGTAAAAGACCAGCTCGAAATGGTGGTGATTAAGGCCCCAACATTCCTTGAGCAGGAGCGTGCTAAATACTATAGCGAAAGGTTAAAAGACCTGGGCCTTGAGGATGTGCATATCGATGAGCATTGCAATGTAATAGGCTTAAGAAAGGGCTCGGGGAAGGGGCCTGCCATTCTAATCGAAGCTCATCTGGACACTGTTTTTCCTCTTGAGGTCGAAATAAACCCGGTAATAAAAGACGGGAGGATCCATGCGCCGGGTATCTGCGATGATACTAGGGGGCTTGCTGCGTTGCTCTCTGTCATTCGCTCCCTTAATGAGACGGGTATTAAACATTCAGGGGATATTTACTTCGCAGGGATGGCAGCCGAAGAGGGTATAGGCGGTTTGGGCGGGATGAGGAGCTTTTTCTCGGGGTCCTTGGGAAAGAAAATCGATGCTTCAATAAGCATAGACGGAGGCGGCTCGGATAAGATTACGTTTAACGCAACGGGCATAAAAACGATTGAGTTTAATTTCTACGGTATTGGCGGCCATGCCTACGGTGCCTTCGCAAAGGTGGCGAATCCGCTTCATGCCGCTGGCAGGGCTGCTGCAAAGATTGCCTGCCTGAAAGTGCCTCCTGAGCCAAAGACCACTTATGCCATAAGCAACTTCCACGCAGGTAATGATGCAGGGATTCACGCAATTCCTGAAAGCGCAACTATAAAGATAAACTTCCGTTCGAACAGTTCTTTGGAACTAGAAAAACTTGAAAAGGCTATTTTTAAATGTATTGAAGAAGCCTGTAAGGAAGAAACGGAATTTTGGGGCATGGATACTATCACTTATGATCATAATTATCTTGTAGATATTCCTGCAGGAGAGCAGGATATAAACAGGTCAATTGTACAGGCTGCATATCTTTCCATGGAGCATCTTGGGATAAAGCCTATTTTTACAAAGGATGGTTGTACAAATGCAAATATACCTATAAGCTTAAGGCTCCCTGCCATTTGCATAGGCCGCGGAGGAAACGAAGGCGGCGTGCATACAACAAAGGAATGGTTTGAGATTGAAGGTGCTTATAGATGCCCCCAAGAGGTTTTTCTGATAGCATTATCGTTGAGCGGCATAGAGGGAAAAACCGGGTCTGTTTTAGAATAGTGTGTCTTACAAAGGGGTGATTAATTGAAAGGCATAAAGTTCGGCTCTGCAAGGGACACTTTCCGTATTGCAGGACCGGTGATGGTAGAAAATTTTTCTGCATCCATGATCATGATGATCAATACTGCAATGGTCGGCTCCCTGGGTCGCCTTGCCGCTGCAACTGTCGGTGTCAATGCAAGTCCTATGTGGCTCCTTAACAGCATCCCCATGGGGCTATGTGTGGGAAGCACGGTCATGGTTGCCCGTTTCATCGGAGCAAGGGAGCCGGAAAAGGCAAGCAATGTGGCCAACCAGACGGTAGGCGGCATCTTTGTATTATCACTTATCATAAGCTTATTATTGTTCTTTGTTATGGCTGACAGAGTCCCTGCCCTTCTTAATGCCGATCCCATAATTATGGACAGTGCGGTTCAATATTTAAGGATTCTATCCCTGTCCATAGTTCCAAACTTTATAGGCTTTGCCTGCTCTGCCATGCTAAGGGGATCGGGGAATACCAAAACCCCAATGTTTGCAGGTCTTATGACAAATATTATCATCGTAAGCCTTAACTTCATGCTTATTTTTGAACCTCTTGATATTAATATAGGCCAAATAGCCTTTACCATTCCAAGAGCAGGACTGGGGGTATATGGTGCTGCAATTTCCACGGTTATTGCCCAAACCGTATTCGGCACATTCCTTCTTTCCAAGCTCTGCGGCGGGAAGCAAAAAATAAAAGTAGATCTAAGACGGATTTTTAAGCTCAATTGGGAGACCCTGCGCCCTGTCATTAAGGTGGGTCTGCCTGCATTGGGTGAGCGCCTTATAATAAGCTTTGGGCAGACCATGTATCAAAGCACCGTAAATGCCCTTGGGGCAGCGGCATCCTCTGCGCATTATATTGCACTCCAAATTGAATCAATGGCCTTTATGCCCGCAAATGCAATAGGCATTGCCGCAACTACCCTGGTAGGCCAAAACCTTGGCGCAAAGAATAAGGAAGCAGCTCAAGGCTATGCAAATACAACCCTGCTCTTCGGTTTCTGCCTTGGTCTCTTCTGTTTCATAATGCTCTTCTTTCTCCCCGGTCCCCTAATGAGCCTTTTTATTCCCGATGCGGAAATTATCTCATCGGGGGCCTCTGTTCTAAGAATAATCGCTCCCGTTGAGCCCTTCTTCTGCCTGTTGATAGTCATAAACGGCATTCTAAGAGGCGGCGGTGATACCAGGTTTGCACTTATTGCAGGTCTTGCAGGAATGTGGGGCATCCGCCTCGGTTCAGCCTATATCTTCGTGAATATCCTGCAACTCGGCCTCCCGGGCGCCTGGATAGCAATGGCCGCCGACATTTTTACAAGGTTTGCAATCATGTTCTTTAGGTATAGGCGCAAGAAATGGCTTTATACCGGCGAAATATGACGCTCCTTAGGCACCCTTCATCCTGCTCCTGAATTTCCCGGGGCTTGTTCCGGTATAGAGTTTAAAGATTTTGGAAAACCAGCACTGATCCTCAAAGCCGCAGGCACGGGTTACCTTGCTAAGGGGGAGCTTTGTATTTATAAGCATTGTTTTCGCCTTCTCTACCCTTAAGCGGTTAAGATAACTTGAGAAATTCTCACCCATCTCGTTCTTAAAAATCGTACTGAAATAGGGTGCAGAAAAACCGGAAGCCTTTGCAATTTCTTCCAAGCTTATTTTCCTTGTAAAGTTCTCCATTATATACCCGCCTGCCTTTTTTAAGGCTGATGAATGATGGAGGCCCCTGAAGAAGTTTACATGATCAGAGATTTCATCAACTATCTTATAAAGGATGCTGTTTAGGTCTTCAACATTTCCCGAGCCGAAAATAGCTTTGATGCTCTTATTCCTGTTTTCTGTAATGATCTTTTCGGTTAATCCCATGCCGGTACCCAAGCGGGAGAGCAGCACAGCCAGCTCTATAGCCCTGCTGCGGGCCTGCGGAAAGTTAGCTGTCTTTACTCCAAGGAAGTATAGAATAATTTCGTAGAGAATCTGCTTGCCTGAGCTTATATCTCCCTGTTTCAGGGCAATAAGGAGCTCTCTTTCCTTTTCCAGGGGATAAGTATTCGCAGATATTGCATCTTGATTGGGGAGATAGGTTTTTTCTTCTGTGGTATTACCGATTTCCCTGTATCGCCCGGGGCTTATTCCGAAATAGGACTTAAAAATCTTGGAGAACCAGCTCTTATCCTTAAAACCACAGAGCCCTGAAATCTCGGTAAGGCTCTTCCCTGTTTCGGTAAGGAGGGCTGCTGCTCTCTCGACCCTAAGCCTGTTGAGGTAGCCGGAAAGGTTTTCTCCCATTTCTTCCTTAAAAATCGTAGAAAAATACGGTGCGGAAAGGCCCGATGCCTTTGAAATTTCTTCAAGGCCGAGCTTACGGGTATAATTCTTCCATATAAAACGTTCGGCTTTACGAAGAACCGATGCATGGCGTATTCCTTGGAAAGAAAATATATCGCCTGCAAGACAGTCCATTGCAAGACGCAAATTCTTTAAGAGTTCTTCATTTGTCTTTGACTCATCTATTCTTTTTAAGTACCTATTATTGATATCAAAAATCTTTTCGCTGTCGGTATTATTAGCAACTGCGGCCCTTGAAAGCAGTACCAAAAGTTCTATTGCCTTAAAACGCAGGTTTTCAAGGGTTCCGGGGCCTATACCATAAGACATAATTTCCTCAAGAGCTATCTTACAAGCATCGGTATCCCCCCTTCTTAATCCGGCAATAAGTATTCTTTCTTTTTCCTGAAGGCTTTCAAAGATAATTTCACCCTGAAATGGCCTGCCCTTATCATATTTCTCGCCTAATGCTCCGGCTTTCGGAAAATTGACCTTTTCACCTAAAACAGGGTGGTTTTTTGCAGAATTAACAAATATTGTATTCATTTTGTACCTCGCTGTTTATAATTCTATACAGACAGTTTGAACGTAATACACCCAAATATTTTTTTTCTTCTTCACGTTTATTTCCCGGAATTGAATTTTCCCCCCTCCTAGCCGATACTGATAATGGCAGTGAAAAAAATTTTTATTATTCTAATTTTTCTATTTCTCTTCTCTTTAAACGGCATTGCCTCTGATGTCCCAACCCGCTTTATTGAAGACGATTCGGTGCTCAGAATTTCCCTTCTTGATTCCTGGTTCAGGGAAAGCCCCGGTACCGTACTTTCAAGGCCCTCCGAAATCCACACTCTTAGAAACGGCACCCGCATACAGGTGAGGGTGGACAGCTCAGGTCAGAATCGTGAAGAATTTGCCATAGTACTTGCGAGGGAGCAAAACGGCAGTTTCCCGGGCTGGGCACAGGGCTCCTGGGTTTATACCCGCCGCAGGGATAACGATATAAACGGTTCAAGGATTCGTATTTTCCTTAGAAGCGATTTCAATACATATATTCAATTCAGGCCTTTTGGAAGCGAAAGGAGCATGATGGATGTAGTGATATATGACGGTTATGTCGTAAGGTCTCATCCGATACCCATTCCTTTCGAGAGAATTCTGGTCCTTCCTGTAGAAGATGTGCTTTCTGCTGCAGGAAATTACTTCCCGAGGCATTATTTTGATCCCGACCCAAATATGTATAGGGATACACGAAACTTTGTCAGAGCAGTACGCTCAAGTTTAAATGAGACGGGCATGGCCTTTGTTGATGACGGGGCAATAGACGAGAGAGGCAATTTTGTATTTATTGACAGCCTTGATCCCCAGGAACTTTCTGCAAATGGCGTTAATTGCTCGGGCTTTGCAAAATGGGTTGTTGACGGCATTTTAAGACCTATTACAGGACAGCGCCTCCCGATTACCCCCCTAAAAGAGCCCTTCGGCGAGAGAGGTGCATCCTTCACAGACCCTTGGGAAGAGCTTCACGATCCCTTCTTCGGCCTTGACTGGAGCAGAAACCTTGCCTCGATTGCAGGAGCCACCCTGCGCTCATCAACCTTTGGAAATCTCGATGAAATTGAAGTCCGATCGAGGAATTTTTCGCATATAATTTCCCGTCAGGCAGGGGGCAGCACTGCCATAGTATATCCCGGTTTTACCGAAATTGCGGGCTATGGCTTTGAAGGCCTTCAGGCCCTGATGTACACCCTTGCAATAGACGAGCCAAACCGCATTTACCTTGCAGCAATTAACACTGAAACTATGGCTCAACAAATCGTTCCCCCCAGGGCACAGCCTAGAACAAGGCAGTTCTTCCATGTGGCAGTCCTTATTCCATTTTTTAATGAAAACGGAGTCTTCCAGGTTGCAGTTTTTGAAAGCGCCGCAGAGACCTCCTTTACAAGGTTCAGAACCCGCTATGGGCCTGATCACTTTGTAAATCTTGTACGCATCCCAATTGAAGGCAATTTTAATCCATAAATAAAAACCCTTGAAATAGCTCCATATATGGTGTAAAGTCTTAAGTCCGGCGCTATATATGAAAATGATAAGACTTTTTACCGATAAAAAAACCGGCCCATACCATAAAATCAAGTTCGAAAAACGCAAAAGCGAAATACGCAATCCTGACGGAAAGGCTATCTTTTCAGAAGACTGTGTCATTGTACCCTCATTCTGGAGTCAAATTGCAGGCGATATAATTGCCCAGAAGTATTTCCGTAAGGCAGGTGTGCCCGCCGACAAGGTCTATGAGTGGTGCAAGTGGAGTTCTTCCCCGAAGATGGAAGTCCCAATAGACGGGGCCGAGCATGATGCACGACAAGTCTTCCATCGCCTGGCCTTTACCTGGATGGACTGGGGACGGCAAAACGGTTACTTTGCCGGGCCGGAAGACGAGAAGATTTTTTATGATGAAACATGTTACATGCTTGCACACCAGATGGCAGCTCCGAACAGCCCGCAATGGTTTAATACGGGGCTTTATTCGGTTTACGGCATTGACGGCCCTGCACAGGGGCATTTTTACTATGACCCGAAAGAGCAGCTTGTCATTAAGTCCGAGAGCGCTTATAAGAGGCCCCAACCCCATGCCTGCTTCATCCTTTCGGTAAATGATGACCTTGTGAACGAGGGGGGGATCACAGACCTTATTACCCGCGAAGCGAGGCTCTTTAAATACGGCTCAGGCACAGGCTCGAACTTTTCGAGAATAAGGGCTCACAGCGAGAAGCTTTCCGGCGGAGGAGTTTCTTCGGGGTTGCTTTCCTTCCTTAAAGTCGGGGACCGTTCGGCCTCGGCAATAAAGAGCGGGGGCACGACCAGGCGGGCAGCGAAGATGATCACCCTTGATGCGGATCACCCTGACATAGAAGATTATATAGGGTGGAAGGCAGAAGAGGAGCATAAGGCTGCCTCCATGGTTACAGGCTCGCAAATAATTGAGAGGCATTTATCCGGAATTAAAAAGGCCCTTTTCTCTTTCAGGGGGCCGAATGAGGACAAGTTCAATGCCGAAAAGAACAAGGAGCTGGGCTCTGCTTTAAAAAAAGCTCTTTCGGATAATATACCTCCTTCCTACCTTTACCAGCTCCTCCGCCGTCTTGAGCAGGGGGACACAATAGACCCTTCGGTATTCTCAACCGCTTGGGATGATGAGGCTTATAATACTGTTTCAGGGCAGGCATCGAATAATAGCATACGCCTTGAAGACAATTTCCTAAAGGCAGTCGGAGAAGACGGAGACTGGGAATTAATTGGCAGGGTATCGGGGAAGCCCGAAAAAACCGTAAAGGCCCGCAAGCTCTGGGATGATATTGCGCGCTCGGCATGGGCCTGCGCAGATCCTGGCCTGCAATTTCACACCACCATAAATGACTGGCATACATGCCCTGCAGGGGGGGAAATTAGGGCATCGAACCCCTGCTCTGAGTACATGTTTCTTGATGATACTGCATGCAATCTTGCATCCCTTAATCTTACAGCCTTTTATGATAAAAAGAGCATGGACTTTGATTTGGAATCCTATCTGCATGCGATCAGTGTATGGACATTGATCCTTGAAATATCGGTGGTAATGGCCCAGTTTCCCTCCCCTAAAATAGCAGAACTCTCCTACGAGTACCGCACCCTGGGCCTCGGCTTTGCAAACCTTGGAAGCCTTCTTATGCTGATGGGCTATGCCTACGATTCAAAGGAGGGCCGGGCGATTGCGGCATCTCTTTCGGCAACCCTTACGGCAGAGGCCTATGCACAGTCGGCAAGGATGGCTGCAAGCCTTGGGCCCTTTACCCGTTATAAGGAAAATGAAAAGAACATGCTTAGGGTGATTCGAAATCACAGGAGGGCATGTTATAACGCAAAGCCTGCAGAGTATGAAGACTTAAGCACAATTCCTGTGGGAATAGACTCTTCTCTTTGCTCGAAGGTGCCGCTTTTAAAGAAGATCCTTACGGGCGCGAAGAAGAGTTGGGACAGTGCCTTAAGTCTTGGTGAAAAGCACGGCTTTCGCAATGCTCAAGTCAGCGCAATAGCGCCGACAGGAACAATCGGCCTTTTAATGGACTGTGATACCACCGGGGTTGAGCCTGATTTTGCACTTGTGAAATTCAAGAAACTTGCAGGCGGGGGTTATTTTAAGATTATTAACCAATCAGTGCCCCCTGCCCTTTCGGCCCTTGGCTATAAGGAAGATGAAATTAAGGCAATTATCGCTTATGCAACAGGGCATAAGACCCTGAAAGATTGCCCCGGATTTAATATTAAGAGCCTTGAAGAAAAGGGATTCACCGATAAAGAAATAGGTATTATAGAAGAAGCATTAAAATCTGCATACAGTCTTGAGCATATTTTCAGTCCCGCCCTGCTTGGAAGGGATTTCTTTGAGAAAAAGTTAAAAATCCCTGATACCGTTTATAATGGAAGCGGCTTTAGCCTACTTAGGCATATTGGGTTCTCCGAAGAAAAAATAAACAAGGCAGAGCTTTATACCTGCGGCACCCTTGGTCTTGAGGGTGCTCCGATTCTAAAAAAAGAGCATCTTGCGGTATTCGATACTGCAACGCCTTCGGGCAAGTTGAGCAGCCGATCGATTCACTGGAAGGCCCATGTTGAAATGATGGCAGCCTGTCAGCCTTTTATAACAGGTGCGATATCAAAAACCATCAATATGCCGAATAAGGCAAATTATGAGGATGTCAAAGGCGCCTTCATTCTCGCCTGGAAGCAGGCCCTGAAGGCAGTGGCCCTTTATAGGGACGGCTCAAAACTTTCGCAGCCCCTCTCTTCATTTGCCCCGGGCATGGACCCGCTTGCAGATATGGTTCTTGGAGTGGAAAATTCGATTCTATCGGAAAACGGGAGCGAGAAGAAGGGCGAAACCTTCCGCGGGGTAAGGAAACCGCTTCCCTCAAGGCGCATCGGCTATACCCAAAAGGCGAAGATCGGTGGTCATTCCATGTTCATCCGAACAGGGGAATATGATGACGGGAAACTCGGGGAAATTTTTCTTGACATGCATAAGGAAGGCGCTGCCTTCCGAAGCCTTTTAAACAGCTTTGCAATTGCAGTATCCCTCGGGCTTCAGTACGGGGTACCCCTTGAAGAGTATGTCGATGCCTTCAGTTTTAGCCGCTTTGAGCCAAACGGAATTGTAAAGGGCCATGACTATGTGAAGATGGCAACGAGCGTAATTGACTTTATCTTTAGGGACCTTGCAATAAGCTACCTTAAAAGGACGGACCTCGGCCAAGTTAAACCTGAAGACCTTCTTGCAACCGGAACAGGGACCGGCAATCCCGGAGGCAATGAACCGGCTCCGGTCTCCGGCCCGGCCCCGCGAGGCGAGGATGCAAAATTTGCACAGGCAAGACTTAAGGGCTATGAGGGTGATTCATGCCCTGTCTGCGGAAGTCTTACCCTTATAAGAAACGGCACCTGCCTTAAATGCGATACCTGCGGCTCAACAACCGGGTGCAGTTAGCAATTAACGATTATCGAATGTCCGGCATTGTATGCCCCTTTTTATAATTCCTGAAATTCTTGGATAAGGTCTTTTGAAACTCCTGTTTCTTCTTTAAATAGTCCGAGTGACTGAGTACAAAGGAATTTTCCCTTACCTGCACCTGATAAGTCTGCCACTTTTCCGGTTCAAGGCTCCCGTCTTCAAGGGCGGCAAGGACTGCACAGCCCGGCTCACTCTGATGGCTGCAATCGTTGAAACGACATTGTGAAAAAAGCTCTTCCACATCGGCGTAGGCTAAACTGATGCCCTCTCTTGCGTCCCAAAGGCCAAGCTCGCGCATGCCGGGGGTGTCTATGACAAGGGCCCCTGATGCAAGACGGAAGAGCTGACGGTAGGTCGTAGTATGCCGTCCCTTGCTGTCGTCATCGCGAATGGTTTTTACTTCCATGAGTTCCTCCCCTGCAAGGCGGTTTAAGAGGGAGGACTTCCCGACGCCTGAAGAGCCGAGAAATACGGCGGTCTTGCCGGGTTCAAGGAAGGGCTCGAGTTCTTCAAGGCCGAAGCCGGTAAGGCTGCTTATGCAAATTACCGGAGCAGCGCCTGAAATGCCCGATGTCATTTTTCGGACCTCGGCCGCTTTTGAGTATGGGTCTTCTACAAGGTCAGCCTTTGTTAAGACAAAGACAGGGAAGCCCCCGCTTTGAAGGGAGGCGGTTAAGTATCTTGCTAAGCGATTAATATTTAAGTCGTGGTTTAGCGATGAAAGGATAAACACATAGTCAAAATTGGCTGCATTTACCTGCTCCTTTACGTTTTTTGCATAACCTACGGCATGGCCAAGGAAATCAACCCTTGAAAACCTTGATCGCCTATTTAAGACCTTATCAATCATCGAAGGTCCATGCTCGTTATACCTTATTACGATAAAATCTCCGACAACAGGGAAAAGATCGCCTTCTTTTAAGTCATGGAAAAAGCTGCCCTTTATTTCTGCCTCCAGTTCCCCCTTCTCGCAAATTACCTTATACCTCTCCCTGCGCTCTTCAATAATTCTGCCGGGGTAGTATTCCTGTGAATTTTCTTTTTTTGAACTTTTCGTGGAAATATATTCCTCTGCCGCAAAAATCTCTGCTTCTGTAAATCCGTAATTCTTTAATGTTTCGTACACGCAATTCTCCTGTTAGATTTAAATAATGAGTTTAACCGCGTGTTTAAAGGAGATTTACTTTAGATTACCCTATTGAAATTTAGGAAGTATTACCCGCCGTAAACCGCGGTTAAAAAGAGGACAACAATTACAGTCATAAAAAAATTCCTCCTTCCCAAAGAAAGTTTATCAATTTTTACCTGAGTACAGTATTGCAAGAAAAGAAAAAAATGTCAAGAGGGGGTTATTTCCGCCCGGGTGCGAAATCCCCTTCAGTCGGGTAAGCGGCTCACCTGACCACAAAAGGTGGTCAGGTGACCGATCCACAGTCCGCGTTAGCGGACATTTTAATATACTTCCTATATGGTCCAAGCCCGACGGGCTTGATCCCGCCTTCAGGGTATCTCGCACCCGGGCAGCCTGCAAGCCGCCTGCAGTCTTCTTTATCCCTTGCATGGGAAGGATTTGGACATTATAACGCGGGTTCCCTGTTTCAGGGTTGATATTTCCGGCCAGTTTTATTCTCGGGGACAAGAATTAACTCGATGTCATTTGATATTATATCAATTAGGCATTTTGCCAGATCTTGTCTTTGTCCTGTTGTTAAACTCTCAAGGAAATTTTCCTTAAGCAATGTGTCGGCACCGGCTCCCGTTTTCGAATCAATAAAAAGCCTGAAAGGTTCCACACCCAAAGCGGCAGCAATTTTCTCCACCATGTCCATAGATGGGATTTTTCTGTTGATCTCAATTTCCCCGATATAACTTGTTGATGTATCAAGCATTTCTGCCAGCTTCATTTGAGATAATTGCCTTTCCTTTCGGTATTTTTTCATATTGGAGACAAAGACCTTCATCATGTCCATAAACTATATGCTAGTAGCCAATAAACTCGTTTTACAATGTGCTCTTGACAAATAGTAAGAATAGTGTTATATGCTTTAAGCAAATAAACCAAAAATGGAGGAATTTTGTGAAAAATTTTAGGATAATGGGCTTAATAACCATAATATTAGTGCTTGGCCTTGTATTGATTGCCTGCGACAGCGCCGGCAGCAGTGGCCCTACCTATGAGCCGCTTATAATGCGAGGAGCAGTGGGAGGCAGGACAGCCGAGCTGGAAATAAGCACGACCAGGAGTGTGGCCCGCTCGACCGGAAATCCGGTACTGACCCCCGAAACAGGGGATAGTTATGTTCTTCGCTATACTGATGTGACTCCACCGGAAGTAATCTCAAGGGGAAGGATAGAGGTTAGAAGTATTTATATTACCTTTATTCCTACAGGGAGTGGAGAAAGTTTCACAACAAGCTTTCAGGGTCGAATAAGTAATCCGGTAAACATAACACTTGGAGATAATACAACTCTTACCTTTACCCCCGTAGGTTATACTTCCCAAAGCGGCAGCCGCCCCGGCGGCTCAAGCCCGGGCCCCGGCCCCTCCGAGCCTGATCTAACAGTTCGCAGCATCACCATGGAAGACGACGGTAACGGCACGGCAACAGCAACCCCAAGCTCTGCTGCTGCAGGTACATTGATTGACATTACCGCAGATCCGGATAGTGATTATATGTTCAAGGCCTGGGAAGTAATTAGCGGCGGAGCTGTTATTTCAAGCCTTACAACAAACCCGGCAACCTTCACCATGCCGGCAGCCGCTGTGACAATAAAGGCAATTTTTGAACTGATACCGGCTGACACGCCATACCTTCTTTTAACGCCTTCCCCTGTAACATGGTCATCTGTGGGGCTTGGTTATTCGGCACAAACACCGGAAACCGTCACCATAACAAACGACGGTACAGGTAACGCAAGCGTTACGGCAATTGCACTTACAGTAGGAGCATCTTCATTTACGCTTGCAAGTGCAGGGGCGAGAACCATTAATACAAGTGACACCAGCACCTTCACAGTGGTGCCAAACACCGGTCTTCCTGTTGGAGTTCACAACGCCGTAGTCACAGTAACTTATGAGGGCGGGGATGTAGCGAGTGCAACAGCCCAGGTGAATGTGAGCTTTGAAGTAAGGAACGTGTTCACTGTTACTTTTAACTCTAACGGCGGAACTGCTGTTTCTCCCATTACAGGTATAGTATCAGGGGCAACAATTAGCGCCCCCTCAGCTCCGACCAGAACTACGCCTCTTGCAGGTCTTTATACGGGTACACTGTCAACACTGCCTGCACCCGACTTTGTCGAGTGGAGAGCTCCCGGTGCAAATGCAGAATTTGTCTTTGCCGACAACCCCATTACAGCCGACATCACCCTGACTGCCCAATGGGAGTCAAACGACCGCATTACAAGCGTAACCGTCAACAATGTTGCTGCCGCAGTTACCCATGTCAGAAGTGACCCGGATGAATACACCCTATTGCTTGATTCAGCTACTTCCATTAATACAGCGCAGCAGAACTTTGATACTGCCAATATGAAGCTGACAATAATCGGCATAGGTGCTGAGAGAACCATACAGTTAATTACAAACAGGACCTTATTTAACCTTAGTGCTGCAGGTACAAGCCTCACTTTGGGGAATAATATTACCCTGCAAGGCCAATCAACGGCCGGTAGTGGAGCTTTAATTATTGTGACCAACGGCAGCCTGACCATGCTTAGCGGCTCTAAAATAATAGGGCATAATGGTCGTCAAACAGGTTTTCATATTGGGGGAATTGATCTAAACGGGAGTTCCGCCAGTTTTACCATGGAAGGCGGCGAAATTACCGGTATCCACGGCGGTGCGGGCGCCGGGAGTACCGGTGGCGTGCATGTACGTGGTGGTGCTACTTTCACTATGAAAGGGGGCACTATTAGGGAAAACAGCGCTGGTTCCAATTACACTTCGTGGATGAATGTGAGATTAGTTAATGGAACAGTCAACAAAGAAGGCGGCACCATTGCGACGGTAACAGACCC
>WRKT01000046.1 GCA_009777995.1 Treponema sp.
AACGGTAAGAGCGCTTAAGTCGCATGGAGGAGTAAAAAAGGCTGATCTCGAAAAGGAGAACCTCGAGGCACTTGAAGCCGGCCTTCCGAATCTTTTACGTCATATCGAAAATATTACAGGTGTTTTTAAGCTTCCTGCAGTGGTTGCGATTAATGCCTTCCCAAAAGATACAAAGGAAGAGCTTCTCCTTGTTGAGAGAAGATGCAAAGAGCTTGGTGTGAACGTGGCTGTGTCGGAAGTCTGGGCAAAGGGCGGCGAAGGCGGAGAGAAGCTTGCAAGTGAAGTTGTGAAGCTCGCAGAGCCGCTCGCAGAGCCGGCCGACAGGTCGGGTGCGGGACAGTCTTCTACCCCGGAATTTGTTTACGATTTAAATCTTCCAATAAAAGAAAAGATTGAAGCAATAGCAAAAAAGATTTACAGGGCGGAAAAAGTTTCAATCCTCCCAAATGCACAAAAGCAAATTGAACAGCTTCAAAAGCAGGGCCTCGATAAGGTTCCGATTTGCATGGCCAAAACACAGTATAGCTTTTCTGATGATCCGGCTCTTTTGGGTGCACCTAAAGGTTTTACTTTGACGGTTAGGGATTTAAAGATTTCTGCAGGAGCAGGCTTCATTGTAGCTCTAACAGGAGATATTATGACAATGCCCGGCTTACCCGCAGTTCCCTCATCAGAAAAAATCGATGTGGACAATACAGGAAAGATATCAGGCCTGTTTTAGTTAATCTTCTTCGACAGAAATAACCCTAATCCTGTCCAGGGTATACCTCTCCCCTGCAGGAAAGCCGTTTGCAAATCTCAAGACTGTAATGACTTCTACTGCTTCTACTGTAACTGTCTTATGTTGAAGGTCATGCAGTTTATGAACCTCATCGGGGGCAATATGCCATTCTCTTTCAGGGCCGCTTATTACTATCTCTGTAAAGGGCTCATTGCCAACAAGCCTTACTACACCTGTAATCCTGATCATATTATTTTTTTCCCTTCTTCCAAGAGAAAATAGGGGACTTGCTGTTGTAAAAAATATGATAAGCAGGCAGAAGAAAAGCGGAATTAGTTTATATCTACTCATCACCTATCACCCTAATTATTGACCTGAAATTACTAAAAGTTTGATGCCCGTGGCGGTTTAACATGTCATTCGCGCTGATTGGGAAGGGGCCCCGAGGAAGATACCTTGCAAGACTATCGGTTTGAGTGCCTGCGCCGTTAGTTGCACCGGCATCAAGACTTACAGTTGCACCTCCGGTTCTGCCGGGTTCGGTCCTGCCTCGGGTATTGGTATTTGCGTTAAAGCTAAGAAGTGCGCCTCCGGGGATAATAAGGCTGTCACTAAGCCAGGGACTTCCAAGGCTTACACTTGCATATTTTATATTTTCCTCAACTGCGGGCAGGGAGAAACCGTGAGAGGTGAAGCTATAAACCCCTTCTCCCGGCGCAAGGTTCACACTTGCAATTCCCATGGGTACCATTGTAGCCTTTATATTTCTTAGAACACTGTCATCCATATAGCCATAAGGACCTGTCGGAGCATTAATATAGTTAGCCGCAAGCCAGGTTCTTAAAAGATGATCCCAATTACTATAGCCCCTCCCGGGCACCATACCATTCATTGCATTTGTAACTGCGCGGAAATTACTGTTAGGAGAAGAAATAATATCATAATAAATCCTGCTGCTTCCTGCCTGAAGTCTTAGCCATTGAAAGAAAAGATAAACAGTAGCGTAATCATCAATTATAGCAAGGGGATTGCTTCTATGATTATCCCAAACAAAAAAGTTATTACCTCTTTGAATCATTCCGGAAATATCCTGGTTATACCAAGCTGCATGGCCCCTAAGCCTTGATCCTGCAATGGCCCATTCGGCGGCACTTGAAAGGCCCTCATCAATCCAGGTATCCATATAAGCTTCCCTTAATGCATAGGAAGTTACGAAATTCATCATATGCTGCATTTCATGAGCAATCGTGACATTTGATTCCATTGAGCCGAAGGGTGCCTGGGGATTTACGGCTATATAAATCATGTCTGATTCATTGGAAAAACGAAGGGCCATATCATCAGGATCAAATTGAAATAAGTTTCCGGACCAAAAGTAACCTGCAACCATGGTATCATTAATGCCGGGTCGATGACCGTCCCTAATCTTTAAAATAAGGATGGCAAGTTTACCGTCTCCATCACCCATCCAATCTGCAAGTTCCATCGTATTACGAGCTACTATTTCCACCCCGTCAACCGTAAAATCCCTTCTTACTGCAAAGGAATCCATTATTGCCTGATAAACAACAGTATCATAGGCATTTGCAACTCTTCTTGCAGCCGTTAAACCTGCACCTGAGCCCCTTTCAACCCAAACATTGCAATAGTGACCCTCAGCAAGGAGCTCCGCAGTAAGCTGATAATGACTCCCGTTTTGAAAATCTCTGGCCCAAAAGGTTCTATAGATATAATTACCCGAGGGTGGCAGCAATTGCTCGTTTAGATCATCACAGGAAAAGAATAAAAGGATAAATACAAAAGGAATAATGTGCAGGAGTTTTAATTTCATACGAAAATATACCCAAAAAAGCAGGGTCTCGCAAGCATGTGAAGAGGGGGCCTTTATATCTCCAATAATTTATTGTATTATATTAAGATGCAGAGATTCATGACAGAAGACTTCCTTTTAAATACCAAAACTGCCCAAAAGCTATACCATGAGGCAGCGGCAGATGAGCCAATTATCGATTATCATTGCCACCTGAACCCGGCTGAAATTGCCGCAAACAGACGCTTTGAGAATCTTGCACAGGTCTGGCTCGGTGAAGGTAATACCGGAGACCATTATAAGTGGCGGGTCCTAAGAGCAAACGGTATCGATGAGGCCCTAATTACGGGAAGGGATGCCGACCCCTACGATCGCTTTCTTGCCTGGGCAGAAACGGTTCCGAAGCTCATTGGCAATCCCCTTTACCATTGGACACATCTGGAATTACAGCGTTATTTTGATATTCATGAGCCGCTAAACAGGGAAAGTGCCTCTGATATTTGGAAGGCGGCCAACGAGAAATTAATAAAGGACCCCGAATTTTCTGTATACGGCATCTTTAAGAAGTTCAAGGTTCATTCGGTGGGAACAACGGATGATCCGATAGATGAGTTAAAATGGCATGAAAAAGTAGCAGCAGACAAGATTACCGAAACGGCAGTTCTTCCTTCTTTCCGTCCTGACAAGGTAATCAATATCGATAAGGAAGGATTTACCCATTATATGGAAGATTTAGGTAAGGCAAGCGGTAAAACCATCAGTAAAATTTCTGATTTGCTTGATGCATTAATAGAAAGAATTGATTATTTTGACAAAATGGGATGCAAGGCATCTGATCATGGCCTTGAATATATGCCCTTTGAACTCAGTTCAGGTCCCGGGCCTAATTGGGAAAAAGAAGCAGGTGAAACCTTTGCAAAGGTTCTCTCGGGTGAAAAGCCCGATAAAAAGGCCTTAGAATCGTATAAGACCCTCATCCTGATGTTTCTTGCTATTTGCTATGCCGATAAAAATTGGGCAATGCAGATACATGTTGGAGCCCTAAGGAACAATAATACCCGCATGTTCAAGACTATAGGCCCCGACACCGGCTATGATGCAATTGCCGATCATCAAATTGCGTCAAACATTTCCCGATTCCTCGATCTGCTTGAGCAACAAAATAAACTGCCCCGTACTATACTTTACAGTCTTAATTTTAATGATTTTTACCCCCTTGCAACAATTATGGGCTGCTTTCAAGGCGGCATTCCCGGAAAAATGCAGCTTGGCTCATCGTGGTGGTTTTTAGATCATAGAGACGGCATGGAAGACCAGATGAAGCTTCTTGCAAATGTGGGCCTATTATCAAAATTCATTGGAATGCTCACCGACTCAAGGAGTTTTCTTTCCTATCCAAGACACGAATATTTTAGACGCATACTTTGTAATATTCTTGGAGATTGGGCTGAGGCAGGAGAAATACCAAATGACTTCACCTTATTATCAGAAATGGTAAGAGATATTTCTTTTAAAAATGCAAAAAGGTACTTTAAGGAGTAATTACAAGGATGGAAGCACAGGCAAATTCTCCCGTGAACGCAAGCGGAAAAAAGATTTTTCTTCTATATCCACATAGTGTAATCAGAGATGATATGTTGGATCTATTGATAATGGCAGGTTTCGAGACCTATACTCTTGCAGATGAAAAAAGAGCAAAGAGAATGCTCGGCAAATTCCCGGATTCCATTTTATTCATAAATATTGATGAGGGCCTAAAGGAAAAGGAATGGGAAGTCTATATTCGGGAACTTTTGGAAGATCCCCAGACCAAGGGCAATAAACTTGGGATTATGTCATATAATCAGGATCAGGGGTTGATGCATAAGTATCTTATGGAATTAGGACTCCCCTGCGGATACATTCAGTTGAAGCTTGGGCTTCAGGAAAGCACCAGGATCATGCTCGGCGTTTTGCAGGCAAATGAAGCAAGGGGACGCCGTAACAGTATCCGCGCTGCCTGCGAAGATGATATAAACGCTTCTCTAAATTATCGCTTCGATCAAACCCTTTTCCGCGGGAAAATTCTGGACATAAGTTCATCAGGCCTTGCTGCAAAGTTTGATAAGGCACCTAACTTTGATGCAAATACAGTGGTTCGAGATGTTCAGCTTAAATTAAGGGGCGGACTTATAATGACAGACCTTACCTTTATGGGACAGCGCAGTGACGATAAGCATGTGCAGATACTTCTCTTTGGGGGTTTAACAGCGGATCAGAAACTGATAATCCATCGTTATATTAAGCAATGTCTTCAAAGGTATATTAACAGTCTGCGAGTTTAGTCGATCCCCGCGGCTTTCCTGAAACGTCCAATCACGGTGCCTGCTATGGCCCTTGCCTTTTCGGCTCCTTGGGCAAGAATCTTATCCATTGCGGGGATATCTGCAATTATCGCATTATAACGCTCTCTTAACGGGCTTAGTTCACGGTTTACTACCCTAAAGAGTTCCTTCTTGGCTTCTCCCCAACCCATGCCGCCTGCACGATAACGGGCAGCCAGCGCCTCCTGTTCTTCAGTCGTAGAAAAGAGCTTATAGAAGGTGTAAATACTTGAAGTAGCAGGGTCCTTCGGTTCCTCAACTCCCTGGGAATTTGTCACAATGCTCATAATAATTTTGTTCAACTCATTCTCGGAAGAAAACAGCGGAATTGTATTTCCATAACTCTTGCTCATCTTCCTTCCGTCGAGTCCCGGTATTACTGCCACATCTTCCTGTATCACAGCTTGCGGCACTTTTAAGATCTGCTGTTTATAAATTGCATTCACCGATTGAGCAATGTCCTGAGCCATTTCGATATGCTGCTCCTGATCCTTACCTACAGGAACCACATCGGAATCAAAAAGAAGTATGTCTGCCGCCATAAGTATCGGATAGGTGAAAAGCCCCATATTGATTCCCACATCCTGATCCTCACCCCTTTCGTTATTAAACTGAACCGCGGCTTTATAGGCATGGGCGCGGTTCATAAGGCCCTTGGAAGTAAAGGCCATAAGCATTGTGGTAAGTTCAAAAACTTCAGGGACTGAGCTTTGTCTGTAAAAAATAACTTCATCCGGGTTAAGCCCTGCGGCAAGCCAGCCTGCCGCAGCATGTCTAATCCCTGTATACAATTCCTTCGGGTCTTTCTTTTTATTTAAGGCGTGATAATCTGCAATAAAGTATCTGGTTTCATAGGTCTTTGCAAGCTCAAGAGCTGGTTTTATTGCACCGAAATAGTTGCCTATATGGAGGACTCCGGTTGATTGAATCCCGGTAAGTGATATCTTTTTCATGTTAACATTAAGACCTTAGTCGGGCATTTGGTCAAGCATACTCCGCAGCTTGTGCATTTGGAATAATCTATAACAGGAAGGCCAAGACTGTTTCCTTCCTTGCCCATAACGATGCAATTTTCGGGGCAATTCTTGACACAGAGTTCACATTTAATGCACCCGGCCTTACAACTTCTTGCTACCATTGCCCTGTTTACGCTCATATTCGAGCAAAGGGCAATTGCACCTTTTTGACTTCTTGGGATAAGCCTTATTAAAGACTGAGGGCATTCGCTTACACATAATTTACAGCCTGTGCATTTCTCCGGGTTAATCCGGGGAAGGCCCTCGTCGCTCATTGTAATGGCATTAAACTTGCATACCTTCACACAGTCACCAAAACCTTGACAGGCCCAGTGACATAATTTTACATTCCCCGTAGAAATTTTACCTGCCCTGCAGCTCTTTACCCCGATATACTTACCTTTATAAACAGCCTTACTGCGTACCCCTCCGCATGCCAAAAATGCAACTTGAGGCACCAAGTCTACGAAGCCGCCAAGCAGGGAGCTAAGATTTTCTGCAACAGTGGTTCCCCCGGGGGCACAGCCGCTCACTTCCGCTGTGCCCTCCGCCAGGGCGGCAGCAAAGCCGTCACAGCCTGCGTAACCGCAGCCTCCGCAGTTAACCCCGGGAAGCAGCTCTCGGATTTCGCTTATAAGCGGGTCTTCTTCAACTGAGAAGAACTGTTTGAAAAAGCCGAGGGCCGTTCCAAGAGCAAAGGCAATTGCGAGGGCTACTAATGCTGTAAGCAGTACTATGTTCATCATTACAGCCCCCTAGTTTACGAGCCCTGCAAAGCCCATAAAGGCAATGGAAAGCAGGCAGGAACTGATAAAAAGTATTGGCGTTCCCTTAAGAAAGTCAGGAATTGGAGAAGTCCTTATACTTCTTCGAATTCCTGCAAGAAATAACATTGCAAGGAGGAAACCCATTGCAACGCCAACCGCGTAAACTATCGCTTCAATAAAATTATATCCGTTTGTGATATTTTCCAAAGTCACAGCTAAGATGGCACAGTTAGTCGTTATTAAAGGAAGATAAATTCCCATGGCGCCATAAAGCCCGGGCGAAGACTTCTTTAGATAAAACTCTACAAGCTGCACTAAAGATGCAATTACTAAAATAAAAACGAGTATCTGCAGAAAGACAAGGCCAAGCGGCTCAAGGATAAATCTAAAAATTGTCCAAGTAACGGTGGTCGCAAGAACAGTAACAAAGGTTGTTGCAAGCCCCATGCCGATGGATTTATCTTGATCCGTACTCATTCCGATAAAGGGACAGAGTGCAAGGAAGCGTAATAGGACTATATTTTCAATAAGGAATGCTGTAATAAAAATTCTAAGAAGATGCATGAGATTCCTCCTTGACTTTGCTTGCCCTCAGTTTGAGCCGCGATTTAAGGTAAATGTTAAGGCTGATGAAAAGCGCAAACACGAAGAACCCACCGGGTGGCAGAATGAAAAAGAGCACAGGAACATAACCCTCGGGAAGAATCTGCACTCCAAGAAGAGTGCCTGCCCCAAGGATTTCCCTTATTGAAGAAATGCCTACAAGCACCCAGGTAAAGCCCATCCCCATGCCAAGACCGTCTGCGATGGCTTGGGGCAGGGGGCGCTTGGATGCTATGGTTTCAACCCTTCCCATGATAATGCAGTTAACCACGATTAACGGTATAAAGACACCCAAGGATCTTGAGAGGTCGGGGAACCAAGCTTTTAAAACATAGTCAATTACAGTTGTAAAAGAAGCAATGACAACGATGAAAACAGGAATACGGATAGACTCAGGTATAAGTTTTCTGAAGGTACTTATAACAATTTCTGACATAAGAAGCACAAAGGTCATTGCAAGGCCCATGCCAATACCGTTGGACACTTCAGTGGTAACGGCAAGGGCCGAGCAGAGGCCTATCATCAATATTAATAGGGGGTTTTCATGTAATAGACCATTGGTAAAGATGCTCCATAATTGCTTAAAACTCGATTGCTTCATCTGGAACCTCCCGTCGCAAACCAGGCCACTGCAGCCTCGCCTGCAGCTTTAACAGAAGATGTAACAGCTCTGCTCGTAATTGTAGCAGCAGCGATTGCAATCACATCCTGTTTTGGTATAAAGGGATCACTTACACTCTTTCCTGCAAATTGATCATAAAAACGTATGCCGTGAGGGCGGTCAACAAAATAGCTCCTTGAACTTGCATTTGATCCAAGGCCCGGAGTATCGATATTGTCAAGAATCTGTATCCCGCTGATCCTATTATCTACACCGACCCCGACAAGGATTTTAATCGGCCCTGAATAGCTAAAGCGTGAAGTTCTTATGGCAGCACCAATAAGCTCTCCTCTTGCGAAAACAGCATAGGCATCTTCAATGGTAACAGCCGGGTCAGTACTTGCAAGTGCTGAAATTGCACTGAAACTGTCGGCATTCGGAAATACTACCTGCAGGGCATGTTCAAGGGCTTCTTGTTCACGTAAGGTAATAATATCCAATGTACCTGAATAAACAAAGGCAAGACCAACGCAGGCCACACATGCGTATATTGCCAGAATTACTCCAAGTTTAATCATTTTTAGCGGGTTTAGGCTCTCAGTCTTTTTCTCGCTCAATTTTTCCCTCCTCCGCTTTTTCCCGGTTTAACATAACCGTATCTTCTTTTTATAAAGCGATTGATAAAGGGGGTTACAGCATTCATTATTAGGATGCCGAACATAACCCCTTCAGGGTAATTTCCAAGTTGGCGTATAAGAACTGTTATTAATCCTGCACAGACACCAAATATCATTTTCCCCAATGAGCTTAAAGGTCCTGTTACATAATCTGTAGTCATGAAAACCGCACCGAAGAACACTCCCCCGCTCAAGATTGCAAAGAGAGGATCCTGTCCGAATAAAAATGAGAAAACAAAAACTGAAAGTATCATGAATACAGGTCCTCGCCAGCGGATAGTCCCTGTAAAGAAGAGATATATAAAGCCGATTAAAATCAGCAATACCGAAGATTCGCCAATGGTACCTCCGTGGGTTCCCAGAAATAAGCTTAAAATAGTTGACCAATAGTCGTTACCCGGCGCAAGACCAAGGGCAGAAAATCCTGCACTTATATCCGGTATACTGCCTTCAAGTTTAATTATATTTAACGGAGTAGCACCGCTAATGACATCAGCAATGAAACCTGTTGCATTACGCGCTATACCGGTTTCCGGAGTGAAAAATGCTCTTGGGATTGACCAGTTGGTAGCCGCAACGGGAAAACTTATAACAATAAAAGCACGGCCAATCAATGCAGGATTAAAAACATTAGCACCAAGACCGCCAAAGAATTCCTTCGCAACGATAATACCAAAGGCAGCTCCAAGGGCAGTGACCCATACAGGCGCTGAAGGCGGAAGGATCAGTGCAAAGATAAGGCCCGTAACAATCGCAGAAAGATCCTTATTTCGGATGTCTCTTTTTATTGCTTTTCTGAATAGGGCTTCTGCAATGGATGCAGAGCAAATAGCGACAATTATTGTCAGAAGGGCAGGAAGCCCGTAAAGCAGTATTCCGAAAATTGTAACAGGCGTAAGGGAGATAAGAACCCTGCCCATTAACTTCCTTGTATCTATGGAAGAACCTGTATGAGGACTCGATGATATAAACAAAAACGGCTGAGCGGGATTCTTTTCGCCGGACCGGGCGTCGGGCTTTTCGGTGTCAGACATGTTACCCTCCTTAAGCCTTGGCCCTTGAGGCCTGTAAAATTCTATACCTTTGCTTACCGACTCTGAAGCGCTGAGTAAGTTTAATTCTTGCAGGGCACATAAAAGAACAACTGCCGCATTCCATGCAATCAAGGAGCCCTACAGAAACTGCCTCATCAAAATCATCACAGTTAAGGGCCGTATTCATTATCACAGGGGATAACAGCAGCGAGCAGTTATGAATGCAGCGACAGCAGCGAATACAGGGCTGCTCATCGCTGATTAACAGCTCTTCTTCAGTAAGGAAGAGAATACCGGAAGTATTTTTCTGAACAGGGACACCCAATGTGGGGACGGCAACCCCCATCATCGGCCCTCCGATTATCACCTTCCTAAGCCTCTCGTAATCTATGTCGACAAACTCCTTTGGAAGATCAGTGATCACTGTTCCGATTGGCGTCCTGATATTTCTCGGCTCCCTGCATGCCCCTCCTGAAACCGTAAGACCACGCTCTATTAGAGGCTTCCCAAGAGTAAAGGCCTCTGCAATTGCTGCAAGGGTACCAACATTGGAAACTATACAGCCTGCATCCATTGGAAGCCCCCCTGAGGGCACTTCTCTGCCGGTAATCGCTGTGATAAGCATTTTCTCAGAGCCTTGGGGAAAAAGAATCTTGCAGAGTTGTACTTTAATATTATTCGGATAATCACTTTTAGCAATTTCTTTTTCGATATTGGGCACCATGCCTGCCATGCTGGTTTCAATGCCGACTATCCCCTTTGGAGCACCTGTTATCTTCATGGCGATGGAAATACCCTTCAATATTGCTGTGGGGTTTTCTTCCATTAGAGCTTCATCGGAAGTAATATAGGGCTCACATTCTGCCCCGTTGGCGATAACAAAATCGATTGTTTTTGTTGACGGCGGAGAGAGTTTCACATGGGTCGGAAAACCTGCCCCTCCCATGCCGATTATGCCGGCATCACGAACCCTCTCGATTGCCTCTTCCTTCGTACAGGTAAAAGGATCCAGGGGCGGCATAAAAATATCTTCGTTTTCACCGTCTCCTTCAATAATAACGCAAAGACCCTCGGCATTATTAGACTGGGGACGGTTTTCTATTTTCTTGACAATCCCTGAAATGGAAGCATGGACAGGCACAGTCATCGGCCCCGGTGCATTACCTTCGGCAATCCGCTGCCCTCTTTTTACCCTGTCTCCCTCGGCAACAATAACCTTATTCGGCGCACCAAAGTGCTGATTAATCGGTATGACAACCCGGTCGAGCTTAGGTACATTCTCTATCGCCTTGCCCTCGGTTGCATGTTTACGGGTATCGAGTTTCAATCCCCGCTTAAATGTGCTTACAGACATTAAAGGCACTCCTGTTTTATTTTAACATGATACCTTTTTTGGAAATTGTTATCAAGTAGAGTTATGCTTCTCCATCAGGGTCTAAAACAAAGGGCCGCCCGAGCAGAGCTTCAGCCTCATCAATATCCCCTGCCATTATTGCAGCACGCACACGGCTGGAGCTGATTGGTGCCCCGCCCTCGGTAATTTCATCAAGTATATCTGTTTTAATGCCATGTGCCAAATTAAGCTCTTCAATTTTTTGGGCATCCGTATCCCTCCGGTACCCGCAGCAAAAATTTTTCCCAAGGGCCATATATTTCATCCCGGCCCTGTTTCTTAATATATTAATAAATTCTTCTCCGCTTAAGCGTTTGAAAGAATCTGACATTCTAGCAATTATGACAATACCAACACCGAGACTTTCAAACAAAGCCAATTTCTGTCGAAAGCTAAGGATTTCGATTGCTTTTTTATGAGTCTGCTCAAAGGTCACTACAAGCGGAACCACCTGTCTGTCAAAATTCACAATTCGATCAATCAAGGCCTTATGCCCCTTATGGACACCGTCAAAAACACCAACCGTGACTGCTGTTCCGGCTTCGGGAAGCCCGTCTTTAATAAATTTATCCCATTCAAGTACCTGCATTGGCTTTTCCTTTCATTATGTTATAATAAATTAGGAACCTTTGTGAAGCGAAAATTACCGATAAAATTGTTCGATCCGGTTATATTTATTCTCGCCCTTGCCATAACTCTTTTTTCGGCATATCAGGTTTATTTTAGGCAAGGTGATACGATTAGGGTGCGCATCGAGGGCCAGGGCAGGAGATGGGTTTACCCCCTGCACGCAGAGGAGACAATTGCTGTTCCCGGTCCCCTTGGCAGTACAATAGTGAGAATCTCAGGAAACCATGCCTGGGTGGAATCATCCCCCTGTGCGAACCAGATCTGCGTTGCAGCAGGGCAATTACACAGACATGCCGATTTTGCTGCATGTCTTCCCAATGAAGTACTTGTATTAATAGAGGGGATAACCGCTCCGGGGGATGTTGATGCAACAACTAGATAGAAAAGAAACCTCGAAAAATATAGCACTACTTGGAGCGCTCTGTATCTTTCTTTCTACTATTGAATACATGATTCCAAAGCCAATGCCTTTTATGCGAATTGGAATTGCAAACCTGCCCTTGATGCTGGCTTTGGATATTCTTCCGGTTCCTTCTTTCCTTCTACTTGCAGGCATAAAAGTAATCGGACAAGCCCTTATAACAGGAACCTTATTTTCCTTTGTTTTCCTCTTCTCCCTTGCAGGGACCTTTCTATCAGCCCTATCCATGTATCTATTGCGGCGCTTAATCGGGAGGAATCGAATAAGTTTTATCGGCATTGGGATAGCAGGGGCAATGATGTCAAATATCTCTCAAATAACCCTTGCCCGCATTTTTATTTTTGGCGAAAGCGCTGTCTTGATACTTCCTCCCTTTCTTGCAGCGGGCCTTATTACCGGTATATCTCTCGGGATTTTCTGTGAGTTTTTTACAGGAAAATCAAAATGGTATGCAGAGAGAAGGGTACGATAATCTCCCATGATATTTTCTGAAGCAAGCCGCATTCGGCGCGAAAAAATATATAATGATTTATTCACTGCTCCCGAATTATTCGCTTCCGGGATTATTGCAATGCCCGCAATGCTATTTAACCCTGCTCTTCATCTTAGAGTCACTCAATTTCTTTTTTTCTACTTTTTATGTTGGCTTGCAGGAAAAAAATATAAGCCTCTTATTACGATAATCATTATTTTTTTGATAGTAGCTTTTAATCTAATTGTGCCGCACGGAGAAGTTTTGTTTTCTATCGGGAGACTTAATGTAACACACGGCGCCCTAATGACAGGTATCCAAAGAGCTATCACCTTGCAAGCTCTTATCATGTTATCTCGCCTTTCGATAAGAAAAGACCTTAAATTCCCCGGCCGCTTCGGCGAACTGTTAGGAGAGTCATTTAAGGTATTGGCACAGTTTACAGAATTAGGAAAGCGCATAAGAGTAAAAAGTCTTATGGCAGATATTGACGAGTTGATGGTTGAGCTTGGCAATAAAAATTTACCTGTGACAGAAGAAGTGTTAATTATAAAGCATACATCGAATAATAAAATTATGAGCCTAATTATAATAATTACATTTTTACTTCTTACCTGGCTTCTATTTTTCCTTAATTATTTATAAGAGTAAAATAAAAGTCAGTTAAGGTAAAATCAACACCGGCAGTATGACGAATAGTCCTGTCTTCAAGAATAAAAATAGCTTCGACTCCGGTTAAGGACTCCACAAGGGCCCTCCCCTCAGAGTACCCAAGAACAAAAACAGCCGTAGATAAGGCATCTGCATCCATGGACTTATCTGTAATTATAGTAACCGATAATAATCCGCTTTGTGCAGGATATCCTGTAGTGGGTGAAAATATATGATGATAAAATTCTTCTTCAAAATAAAAATATCGCTCATAAAGACCTGATGTCACTATTGTTTTTTCACCTGTCTCAAGTATCCCCAAATAATCCCAAATCTCTTCAAGGGGATTTTGAATCCCGACAAGCCATAGAGTACCATCAGGTTTTTCACCGATAGTCATAATATTCCCGCCAAGGTTCACAATTGCCTGAGGCAGCCCTGCCCCTCTGATTATCGACGCTGCCTCATCCGCTGCATAACCCTTCGAAATTGCCCCAAGGTCTAAGGCCATGCCGGGAGAGTTAAGAAAAATAGTTTGATTGATATGATCCAGATCAACATTCCGCCAATTAATCAGGGGCAAAATCGCGTCGATTTCTTCCCGACTAGGGGGAACCGGTTCATCGGCCCCGATGTCCCAGAGCTTGACCAAGGGCCCCACAGTAGGGTCGAATGCCCCGTTTGAAAGCTCTGCAAAATACAAGGCCCTTTCCACCACGGCAAAGACCTCTTCACTTACCCTTACAGGATTTAGACCTGCCGAATTATTTATCAAATTGATCTCACTCTCAACGATAAAAAGACTCATTTTTTCTTCAATCTCGCGAATTCTTGTGAATATCTCCCTGTAAATCTGAATCTCCCCTTCATCAAATAGAGTGATAGTACATACCGTATTTAAAGCAAACTGAGACATCGAAGGTATACCCGTAAGCCTGCTGCACCCCATAAGGGTTAGAATTATACAGGTGATGATGATGACCCTTTTTATCATTGTGAAAATATATACGGCTTAATACCTTAATTCAATGCCTTCCGGGACCTCTATCATACTCGAAGTAAGCCTCCGGGTAGTCATCCCGGAACCAGGGCGGAAGTAAGGGTATGTGGATTCTTTTAAACGCGCCGCCTTCGACCTTAAAGCTCCTGTTTTGAATGAAAATTTTTATTTCAGTACCATTTACCCAGCAATGTAAAGAAAGATACTCTCCTTCAATTTCATTAGTATACTCATAATTCTCTCCGCCCATTGTAAGCCTATAACTCACACCATCCTCTTCCCACTCCCATTGACCAATTGGAAGGCTTTTATACCATACAGCATCTTCCTGATGTTTGACGCTAAATTGCTCCCCATTAATTTTATATTGAATGTGTATACGATCCCCAATAGTAATACCTGCGAAATCCCGCCATTGAAAGGAGAGGGTTTTTTCACTGCCTTTTTCAAGAAAAAACAGCTCAGGCCCATAACTACCTATAATTGCAATATCTGTAATATCATAGTCGGAATTATTAAACACCGTGGCTGTCACATTCCATTCTTCCATATCGTGATGGAAGCGATCGAAGAAGTTACAGGCTGTAATGGTTAAACCTATTAGAATAGCCAAGAAAACAGTCATAAGATTTTTCATAAAATCTCCAATATTATTCGATGTATATAATATATCAAATTTGGCCAAAAATCGTTAAAACCATTTAAAAACATCTATTGACATCAAAACGCCTTTTAAACAAACTGAAAACCCGCAGATTTGCTGATAAATAAACACCGTTTTAATGTGTTGAATTTAAAGTAAAATTAAGCTATACTTATTATACAAGAATGGAGGAAGATATGCCAAATATTAAACCTGTATCGGATTTACGAAATTATACAGAGGTACTAAAAAGTGTCAGCTCCGATTCCCCTGTTTTTCTTACAAAAAACGGGAGAGGATGTTATGTAATTCTTGAAATGCAGGAATATGAAAGGAAAGAAGCAGCCTTAAAATTGATGAAGGAACTTGAAAAAGGCAGAATTTCCGGAGAAAAAGAAGGATGGCATTCTTTAGATGAAATCAAGAAGGAATTTATCATTTCAAAACCCATAGGGATTTGAGTTACGGAGCAGGGGGGATTCGAACCCCCGGTGCCTTGCGGCACAACGGTTTTCAAGACCGCCTCCTTCAACCACTCGGACACCGCTCCTTAATCTATTTACCGCTAACGATTCGAAGCCTTCGATTAGAAACCTTCGATTAGAACCATCAAGGCGGATTTTCAGTTTATTTGAATGGCGTTTTGATGTCAATAGATGTTTTTAAGTGGTTTTAACGATTTTTGGCCAAATTTGATATATTATATACATCGAATAATATTTGAGATTTTATGAAAAATCTTATTACTGTATTCTT
>WRKT01000047.1 GCA_009777995.1 Treponema sp.
TCATAAGTGGTTTTGGGTATTCAAACAGGTAAAGTCCTTTGACCCGGATATCATTCATATAAATACCGAGTTTGTAATCGCCGAGTTCGGCTTCTGGTTTGCAAGGGCCCATAATCTTCCGGCTATTTATACCTTTCATACCATGTGGGAGGATTACGGCCCGAATTACTTCTCAATGTTCCCAACCTTCTTCGTAAAGCTCATAATAAGGGGAATCCTAAAAAATATTCTTAGCCGCTCCTACAGAGTAATTGTGCCGACAACCCAGATTGACGAAGTGGTTCATAAGTATAGGCCGACTGCAAATACCTTTCTTTTACCCACAGGGATTGACGCCAAACTATTCAAATACAGAAAAGACGAGATTAACGCTTTTAGGAAGAAACTCGAGGAAAGATACCCCCTTTTGCCGGGGAAAAAGATTCTCCTTTTTGCAGGCAGGGTCGTAAAAGAAAAGAACCTTGGCTTTTTAATTAATCTCCTCCCCGATATCCTTGCCGAATACCCCGAGGCAGTCCTGCTTATTGCAGGCGATGGCCCTGATCAGGAGTTCTATAAGTCAAAGGTTAAGAAAGCAAAGTTGGAGGGGGCCTGCCTTTTTACAGGCTATATGGAAAGGAAGGAGCTGGCCCTTACCTATGCCCTTTCCGACGTCTTTGTCTTCCCCTCCCTTACAGACACCCAGGGCCTAGTAACCCTCGAAGCAATGCTTTCAGGTACCCCGGTTGTGGCAATCGGGGCCCTGGGGACTCTGATGGTCATGGGCGGAGACAAGGGCGGCTTCATGGTTAATAACGACCAAAAGGAGTTTGTTAAAAGGGTCCTTGAGCTCCTTCGAGACCCCGCCCTCCATCGCCGGAAGTCCCTCGAAGCGAAGGCCCATGCAAAATCATGGTGTATTGACGAAATGACAAAGAAGCTTATTGGCATTTACGAATCTACAATTGCTTCCTATATAGAAGATTATGGTGATAGAAGGACTCCGGTTTGGGGTCTCCTTATGGATAAGAGGTGGTGGAAGGCAAATAATAGGTATTTCCAAATAAAAACAAAGCAAAAACTGCAAAGAATGCGCTCGCGCCTCACCCGTTAGGCGCAACCGCCTGCCTCACAGCGAGCCCCACAGCGGCCTTCACGGCCGCCTGCGCCACAGCGAGCACCACAGCGAGCCCCCACAGCGAGCCCCACGGCCCCTAGGCGACTCTCGCTATCAGTATCTTATCAATCCTATTATGATCCAGGTCCAAGACCTTAAACCTATAACCCTCATAGTCAAAACTCATTCCCTCTGCAGGGATTTCGCCTGCAAGAAAAAGAATGAACCCCGCAAGGGTATGGTAATCGCGGTGCTCATCCCCGAGCCCCGGGAGCCCAAGTTCCGCCGCCGCATCGTCAATGCTCACCCCGCCGTCTGAAAGCCAAGTCCCGTCTTCCTGTTTAACAATAGACTGCAAGGTCTCCGGGGAGGCAGAAAGCTCACCCACAATCTCTTCGATTAGGTTCCTCACCGTAAGAATCCCCGCAAAGCCTCCGTACTCGTCCATCGCAAAAAGGTCACTTGCGTCCGCCCTCTTAAATGCCTCAAAGGCCTTTAAGGCAGGCATAGTTTCAGGGATAAAGCTGGGCGGCTTCATCAGGGCCCTAAGCCCCGGCCATGACTCATCGAGCAGGGCCCTATAGAGGTCCTGCACAGAAATTACCCCGAGGACCTTGTCGGGATTTCCGTCAGCAACAGGGAGATATGCCCTATTGCCCGCCTCATCTGCAGTCTTTCGGGCATCTTCGGGGCCCGCATTAATATCGAGCCACTTAATTTCCGAGCGATGGGTCATAAATGCGCTTACAGGCCTGTCCCCAAGATAGAAAACCCCCTCCACCATGGTCCTTTCCCTGCTTTCAACCACACCTGACTTTTCACCCTCAAGCAGGGCGAGATGGAGTTTCTCTTCGGTCATTGTTTTATCCGGGGTAATTTTCGCCTGCAATTTATTAATTATTTTTTTTAGTATCACTCTTAGCTGATCTCTTCCTTCGAGAGGGGGCGGACTATGGAAAGCCCGTCTTTGGTCGTCTCAAAAACCTTGTTCTTTCCGTCAGGATTCAGCTCCCCGAAAACCTGAACATAAGGGTAACGGGGATTTTCCGGGTTCACATCCACAACCTGGCCCTTCTGCCCCGTCGAAAGGAGGACATAAAGACCAATCGGATAAATTGAAAGAGAGAAGACCAGGGCCCTGATAACAGTTTCATCATACTGCTTATCTTCGTTCTTTAGAAGCTCGAGCATCCCCGTATAGCCGTCCTTCGGCTCCTTATAGGGCCTCTGTGACGATAATGCATCGTAGGAGCAGGCAACCCCTATAATCTTTGCGTATAAACTTATGCGCTCCCCGGTTAACTGCCTCGGATATCCTGAGCCGTTCTCCCTCTCATGATGCTCTAAAGAAGCAAGAGTCACTGTTAGAGGAAAATCGAAGGATTTTAAGAGGTTATAACTCAAAATAGGATGGGAGGCGATCGCTTCATGCTCCTTCGCAGTCAGCGGCTCCCTCGAAAGATAGGTCTTTGACGGGAGTTTTAACATTCCTATTTCATGCAGCAGGGCCGAAACCCCAAGCTCTATCAATCTATGATTCGGAAGCTTTAGGTAAGAACCTATTATTACGGCGATTATCGTGGATTTTACGGTATGTGAGGCAAGATAATTATCATCAGGGTGGGTATTCTTCATCACCCTTAATAAAAAACGCCTCTCCTCGCGGATAATTTCGGTGGCCAGTTTCATGTCGGTGGCAAGGGTGCTGAAGCTCAACTCATTTCCCAAAACCACATTCGTAAAGATTTTATTCACATAAGTAAGGAAATCCGCGTAGAACTCCCTCGCCTTAATTATCTTATCCCCGTCCCCTGAGCTTTCAATATTGAGAAGATCGCCATCCTTATCACCCTGAGCACCTTTGCCTGAGTAATTTTCCGAAATATCACCTGAGCTATAAACGTATAAAAACTCCCAATCTTCAAGGGTTTTCTTCATCTCCCTTGTAAAGGGCATTTCGGGGGATAAAATAATCAGCTTCTCGTCCGCATATACCGGTTCCGAGAAATAGCTTTCCTGGGGGATATCCCTTGTTTTGAATTTTTTTATAGTGGTACTTTCGTCACCATTTTCCGCAACAGTGGCACCGGCACTCAAAGGTATCCTCCTCTTACTAGTATAATATATAATTATACTACATTTTTTAGAGAACCTGTATTGAAATTCCCGACTATTTTATCTTATTTTAACAATAGGTCGCTCATTTTATCGGAACATAGTCCATATTGAAGGCTTCCGCAACGGCCTTATAGGTAATATTGCCCTTATAGGTATTTATTGCAGAAACAATCTCAGGATGCTTTTTATAAGACTCTTCAAGACCCAACTTCGCAATTGCAAGCCCGTATCTTAGGGTTGCATTTGTCAGCGCAATCGTAGACGTCCTCGGAGTCGCACCCGGCATATTTGCAACACAGTACATTATAACCCCGTCTACGACAAAAACAGGATCATCATGATAGGTCCTCTTCGATACTTCGGTGGTTCCACCCTGATCTATCGAAACATCAACAATGACACTGCCTTCCTTCATCTTCTTTAGATAGTCTTTCTTAACGAGCTTCGGCGCACTTGCACCGGGAATCAGAACCGAAGAAATTACAAGGTCTGCTTCGGCAATCTCCCTTTCGATATTTGCATCCGAGCTGTAAATCGTATGTATATTCAGGCCGTAAACATCATCAAGATAGACTAGCCTGTCCTGATTCACGTCCATTATCGTAACATGGGCTCCCATTCCCATCGCAATTTTCGCCGCATTACTGCCCACAACCCCTGCTCCAAGAATCAAAACCCTCGCCCTTGGGGTTCCCGGTACGCCGCTGAGCAGTACGCCACGCCCTCCGTTGGTCTTCTTTAGGAAGCTTGCACCTTCCTGGGTGCTGAGGCGGCCTGCGATTTCGCTCATCGGCCTTAAAAGGGGGAGGCCGTTACCGATCTGAAGGGTCTCGTATGCAACAGCACTTGCCTTGCTCTTTAAAAGGGCCTCCGTAAGGGCCTTTTCTGCAGCAAGATGGAAGAAGGTATAAATAATTTGCCCGTCCCTGAAATAGGGGTACTCTTCCTCAAGAGGCTCCTTAACCTTTACAATCATCTCGCAATTTGCCCAAATATCGGCCGCCTTGTCTACGATTTTCGCTCCTGCCGCCTGATATTCCTCGTTCTTAAAGCCCGAGCCGAGCCCCGCATCCTTCTCGATAAAAACTTCATGCCCTTGCAGACAGTAAGACCTTACATTATCCGGGGTTAAACCTACTCGATATTCCTGCTTCTTTATTTCTGTTACTGAACCAACTTTCATGGGTCTCTCCTAGTGTATAATTTGAGCTAATAGTACCGGATTATGATTAAATGGACAAGTTGCAAGCTTGCAAGCAAGCAATATAAAAAAAAGACGGTGCGCCTGGACGTTGAGGGACATGCCTGCTGCGCACCGTCTATATTTTTTATGGAGGATTTCCCTCCCGTTACTTAAATATCGGCTTTTAACGAGGTAACTTTAATTATTTGTCTTTTATTAACATTTCTTAGGGGTTTATCGATCTCGCTTCTTCAAACTTGATTCGCCTTCGCTCAACTTCCTTCTCTGAATCAAACTCTGCCCTTATCTTCCTGTCAGTCTCACTCAAAAGCTCGTCAATCTCGCCCCTGCACTCTCTAAGGGCTAAAAAATCTGCAATTTCCCTTGCTTCAAGACCCCTTATTTCAAGCCCCGAAGCAAAGAGGCCATAATTCCTTATTTTCGGGTGCATCGCAAAGCGGTTTTCAAACCATGCGGCGTAAATCGAAAGCCTCCTGTCGGTAAGCACCTGTCCCCCCCCGATCCTCCTGCCCCAATAGGGATGGCCGCTGAGGATATTTCGGAAACTCCAGTTCTCTGCGGGGAAAAAACGCCTTGCTTCAAGGTGGGATTTTTCTTCGAAGTAGGCCCCCCTAAAATGGGTTTTATAATCAGGGAAGGAGAGGTCAAGACCCACTATCCAAATCTCATGCGCACCAAGATGCCTCCCAAGGTCCCAGGCGCTTGTCGCTACAGATCCCCCCGCCGCAAGATCGCCCTTCGGGTCCACCTTGCCTTCTATCATATGCCCCGGCGGGAAACTCGAGCCGCAGAGGTATTTCTTGGCAAAAGGGAGCCTTAGAATTGTGGGGTAGACCACGGTTTCGCTTATAAGCCTCGTTTCCCCAAGTTTTACCCTGTCAAAATGCCGAAAGTTCAAATACTGAGGGTCAACCGATACAACAAAGTCTGCTTCAATTCCGTTAGAGCGGATAAAGTTTAAACTCGTATCAACTGCGATTAAGAGACAGCGCTTCTTTATTTCCGCAAGGTAAGGGCCGATACTGTCAAGGCTTGGGCCTGCCGCGGCAAGAAAAACCGGGATTTTCTCGTTTAAAATGCCTCCAAACTTTACAATCCCCGGAATATCCCTAATCGCTTCGATATTCCGTGCCAAATTCCTATGCCACCTGTCTTCAAAGCGCTTCTTTGTTGCAATATTTACATTACTTTGGGTATACTTCGACTTGAGTCTCTGTTCGGCATCCTCATAAAACGCCTTATCAAGGCCTGTAAGGGCCCTATTGGTAATTATTAGGGGCGGTGATTTCTCTTTTGCATCGTTAAAGGTCTCATTTTTTGAAGAATCGAACATCGAAAGGGCGGAAATTACGCTCTGCGGATCGAAAACAAAGGCAATGCGATTCCCTGTAAGGAAGGCCCTGAAATCCCTTAACTCCAAAGCCTTTTTTAGAACATCCTTTCTTTTTTCTAAAATGATGATAGGACGACCCGGGAATTTTGACCCTATTGCCTCTGCACTAAACCCGAGGCCAAACCCAAGCACCACCGCAGGCGCATCCTGCCCCTGCAAATCGGCCTCAGCAAGCCTCTCCGCCTCGCGTACCGGGTCCCGCTTTGAATGAAGGTAAATCCCCTTGTATACAAGTGTCGGCTCTCCTGATACCGCCCTTTCCGTTTTAAAGTCATCCTCATTTATTGAAACCCTATTTAATTCTTCTGCAAGGGGAGGGTAGTGCTTTTTTAAAACGGCCATATTGATTGAATAAAAATCAGACATGAACCCCCCTTGCCTCCATTGCAAGAGCAGTATCTCCCGCCCTCTTTATCATCCTTTCTATTAACTTAGGTAAAATAAAATATAGTAGTGATACACCCCTCCTGCCGCTCCTGCTCTTATATGCAAGGGATAACTCTTCCCAAATTTCAAAAATTGCAGGTAAGAAGCCGAGCATCAGGGAAAAATGAAGACTCAGGGCCGCCTTCTCAATGCCGAGCGCCGCTTCCCCCCTTGAGATAGATTTTCTTACTTCACCCACAGTGGTCACCGCAAAGAATAGGGAGCCTATAGAAAAGGCAAGAGCAATCCGAATGCAGAAGATTAGGGCATGCCGAAAACCCACGATACTAAAGGCGAGCGGCGAGACCTCTATCCCCCGAATAAGCAATGCCGCTATAACAATCGAAAGAAGGGGCCCTGAGCCCTTGAGTAAGGAAAGGGGGCCAATTCTTGCAATAAATGAAAGCAGGACCATAATTAGGGTAATTACCTCAAGAACCAAAAAATTACCTAAATCGCTGCCGGGGAAAAAGGCTGCAAGGGAAAGAAGCAGTAAAAAGATGAGTTTAAAACCTGCAGGAAACCTGTGAAGAAGGGTATTTCCTTTCCTATACGCCATTGGCGTATAATTTTTATCCTTGCGCATGGTACTCATGTATTCTATAATATTTTATCAAGTTCATCCGGCATTGTGTATGCAGCATCATCGAAAAGATGAAAAAACTTTAGGAGTATTTATGAATACATTAATCGGAGGAAACGAGACATTACTTGTATGGATGGCCGTTATCGCAATAGTTGCACTTGCCATCTCTGTCGAACAGAAATGGAAATGGGGCGCAAGGGTCAGCAGCACCGTAATGTGCATCTTTGGCGGAATCATTTTCGCAAATATCAGGGTACTCCCCTTTGAGTCCCCCGTATACGGGGCAATCGGAAGCATAGTCCTGCCCCTCTCCATCCCCCTATTATTATTTAAGGCAGACTTAAAAAAGATAATAAGGGAGAGCGGAAGAACCTTTAAGGTTTTCTGTGTAACTGTAATAGCCGCTTTTCTCGGGACCATGCTCGTCCCCGTGATCTTTTCCAATGTGGCTTCAATATCAGAGTTCAGCGCCATGCTCGGCGGAGCCGTTACGGGGGGCACCGTTAATGCTGTAGCCCTGTCGAGGGTTTTTGCCGTACCAACCGAATACCTTTTTGCATTAAGCATAGTCGGAAACTTCTTTGTAGGTATGATGGTATTTTTATTTAACATTTTATATAACTCACAGTTCTTTAAGAAACGTTTTGTGTACAGTCATACAGACAATATTGAACTGGATGCAGAAGCAAGCATGACAGCCGCAGCGGCCTTCTGGAAAAGCAAAGACATTTCCCTAAAGAACATTGCCCAGGCAATTGCGATGACCTTCCTGATTGTCGGTCTAAGTACGATAATCGCCCGCACCGTAACCGGAATGAACCCACCCTTTGTCATCGGACAATTATTCGGAAATATCTTTCTATTGATGACAATAATCACAACAACAATCGCTACTCTTTTCCCGAAGTTCTTAAGCAATATCAAGGGCTCGGATGAACTTGGAACCCTCCTCATGCTTATATGGTTCGTCACGATTGGAAGCACTGCAAACATAATCGAAATAATCCGGGACGGCTATATTGTGCTTATAAGTTATACAATAGTACTACTCTCCTGCTGTTTAATTGTCTTTTCCCTTGGCAGGAAGTTCAAATGGGATATAGAAAATATGATGGCCTGTATGAATGCGTCAATCGGGGGGCCGCCCACAGTTGCTGCCCTTTGCATAAGCATGAGATGGCAGAGATTGATAGTCCCCGGCATCCTTGTAGGTCTTTTTGGCGTTATTGTCGGGAACTTCATCGGTTTAATTGTCGGAAATATCTGGGGCGCTCTTCCCTTCGTACCTTGATTCTAAACTGAATAACTGTCTCGGGGGTCTCTGACCCCCCAAGCAGGGTCCAGCAGGTCAAGAACCTCTTCCGGCCTTCCTTCGGCCCTGATCCTGCCCCCCGCAAGGATAACGAGCCGGTCAGCAAGGTCAAGAACCTTTTCCGTTTCATGGGTAAGGATGATAATAGTACTCCCGCGCTCCTTTAAGTCCCGGATTATCTTTTGAACCTGTACCACCCCCGGCCAGTCGAGATTCGCAAAGGGCTCATCCATAATGATCGTTTCCCTGCCCATCGCAAGAACCCCTGCAACAACAAGCCGTCTCTTCTCCCCGCCCGAAAGGCGGCGGGCTGTGAAGTCCCGCTTCTCCGAGAGTCCGAGACCGGAAAGACTCTTCTCCACCCTCTCCCTAACTTCTTCTTTGGGGAGTTTCTCGTTTTCGGGGCCGAAGGCAATATCCTCTTCTACTGTCTCCCCAAGGATCTGTGTATCCGGGTCTTGGAACATTAGGCCTATTCCGCATTTTAGGAGATCCTTCGAAGCAGGCATAGGCTCCCCTCTAAAGAAAATCTCCCCGCCTGTCCTCTCGATTAGACCTGAAAGAATGTGCATAAAGATGGTTTTGCCTGAGCCGTTGGCCCCTGCAATCAGGGTGGTTTCCCCTGCGTTTATATCGAGGTCCACCCCTGCAAGGGCCCTGAAGCCGCCATCGACAGGGCCCGGGAATATCTTCGTTAAACCTCTAATCGAAAAAAGGGGAGGCCCCCTATCATCTTTCATCTTTTATTTAAGTAATCGCCTGCAATTTTTCGCAGTCTTGGTGCGATTAAGACTGCGGCAACTGCCTTGATTATATCCCCGGGAACAAACGGCAGAAAACCGATGGTAAAAGTTGCGGTAAGATTCAGGTCAAGGCGTATCTTAAGCCAAATAAGGCCGGGGAGGTAAACAACAAGAAAAGACGCAATAACTGCTGCTATCAACCTCACCCTTGAAACGCTCGAACCTTCCACCGGCCTCCCTGGTATAAGGCCTGCAATAAGGGCCGCAAGCAGATACCCAACGAGAAAGCCCCCTGTCGGACCCGCAAAACGCGCAATACCGCCTCCTCCCCCTGCAAAAACAGGCAGGTTTAAAAGCCCCGCAAGAAGGTAGAGCCCCACTGCAGCGCTCCCCATGACAGGGCCAAGGACAAGTCCTGAAAGAACTGCGAACATATTCTGTAAAACTATCGGAACAGGGCCAATCGGTATTGCAATAAAGGCCCCCGCCGCTATAAGGGCCGCAAAAAGAGCAGTTAACGATATTTTTATCATGGGTTTGATACTTACTTAAACCAAAGACCTTGTCAATATGCTTTTCTATATATAACATAGAGAAAACGGAGGAGAAAAAATGAAAGTAATAGCATTAAACGGAAGCCCCCATGGCGACAGGGGGACGGGTCTTGGTATAAATCTTATGAAAAATGTACTTGAAAAGGAAGGTGTTTCGGTTGAGGTGGTCCATGTAGGGGATCAGCTTATCCGGGGCTGTGTTGATTGCAGGAAATGCAGGGAATTAAAGCGCTGTGCAATAGACGGGGACATTCTTAACGAAACTCGCGATAAAATCGATGAAGCCGACGGTATAATCCTTGGAAGTCCTGTCTACTATAGCGGCATTGCAGGCACCTTTAAGAGCTTTCTTGATAGGCTCTTCTTTACAGGTGTTAATCTAAGGTATAAGGCTGCTGCCACGGTGGTCTCGGTTCGCCGCTCGGGCGGCCTTCCTGCCTTTCATCAATTAAATAACTACCTGAACCTTGCAGGCGCAATAATTACACCCGGGGTCTACTGGAACGTGATTCACGGAAGGTCAGCAGATGAAATCTCTAAGGATGAAGAGGGCATTCACATAATGGAAACCCAGGCAAGGAATATGGCTTGGCTTATTAAGGTCCTTGCAGCAGGAAAAAAAGAAATCCCTCTGCCCGAACATCCAAAACGGGCCTTCACGAACTTTATTCGTTGATTTTTATCTACTCTAAATTTAAAACACAGAGCTCACAGAGGGCACAGAGCTCACGGAGAGTTTCTAGAGTGGGCCAAACTTAATCCTCTCTGTGTTCTCCGTGAGCTCCGTGTGAATTAAAACCACGGGGATTTTTTAGAAGTTCCTCATTAGGCCTTAACTCATTCCACGAAGGGTCCAAACAGTTGCCCGGGCGGAAGGGCCTTATTTTCAAAGGGGAATCCCCTGCGAGAACTGCAATCGCCGCGAAATCCTCTTCCGTGATCCGCCCCTCGGGCAGAGCCAAACTGCGAAACTCGTGGGCCACCCCCGATGCCCTAATCAAAGCCGCGCTCCGAGTAAGCGCCCCTTCAAGTTCATCAGGCCCGGGGCCTCCGCGGCTTCCCCGAAAGTCCTCCCCAAGCAGTTCCACATATCGAACAGGGGCAAGCTTTAAATCCATTGCAATATAATTTGGGCGAGTTTCTTCTATAGAAATGAGCTTCTCCAGCATGTCAGGGAAAAGCCCGTTCGTATCGATCTTAACGGGGAGGCCAAGCCCCCTTATTTCTGCGACAATCTCCGGCAATCCCCCGTAAAGGCAGGGCTCCCCCCCGCTAAGGACCACCCCGCCAAGCAGTGTCTTCCTCCGTCTCAGGTGCAGTATAGCTTTCTCTAACGTGACAGCAGCTTCACTGTCTATTCTCCCTGTCGCAAGGTCACCGTTATGGCACCAGGGACAGCGGAGATTGCAGCCGGGAAAAAACAGGACCGACGATATCCTCCCGGGATAATCCACGAGGCTCGTTTTCTGTAAGTATAGAAGTATGGTCTAACTTCCTGCAGTCAAGGGCATCGCCGCAACAAGCCTTGCAGCCAGACGACTCCGCGGCGTCTTGCCCCGGGCAATCTGACCTGCCTGCACCCTGCTTATATCTTCTGCGTTATAAAGACGCTTAATTTCCTTTCCCTTCGGATCGAGCAGAATGGCCGTGGGGGCGGAAACCACCCTCCGCTTAAGAGCCTCTGCCATTCCCTCATCGGTATCAGTATTAACCAATTGCAAATAAAGGTCCAAGCCTTCCGCCGCCCTTTGGGCAGGCGGGCAGTTTGGACAGGAAGAACGAACGAAAAGCATCATTGTGAGCATTTCCGGCTCTTCCATACTAAGAGGAGAAGACGTGGTGGCGCACAATCCATCGCTGCCTATGTGGTAAAGCAGGCGCTCGCCGTATTCTTCTCTCTTCCCCCGATTCCAGTTACGCACCGAGCGGTAATAACCCACGATACGACTGTAAACCTCCGTCGGCGTCCCTTCTACCGTTGTAAGGGCCTCCCTCGCCGCCGCCAAATCACTTTCAATTGCCTCAAGATTCCTCATAAACACTCCCACCGGATATTGCGGAAAAAACGCTTTCCCGCTCTTTTTCAAGCTCCGCGATCCTCTCGCGAATCTCATTCTCTTTTTCTGTCCTGCACTTCGGGCAGGTAAAATGCTCTCCCTTTAAATAACCATGCTCGGGGCATACCGAAAATACCGGCGAAATGGTGAAGTAGGGAATTCTATAATTACAGGCAATGGTCTTTACGAGGTCGCGGCAGACCCGCCAATCCTCAATTGCCTCCCCAAGGAAGGCATGGAAGACCGTACCCCCCGTATAAGCCGCCTGAAGCTCCTCTTGTAAGTCCAAAGCCTCGAAAATATCATCAGTTCTCATAACAGGAAGCTGGGTCGAGTTCGTATAATAAGGCTCGTTTTCACCTGCGCACAAAATATGCGGATACCTCTGCCTGTCGTGCTTTGCAAGCCGGTAAGAGGTTGACTCTGCCGGTGTTGCTTCAAGGTTGAAAAGTTCCCCCGTCTCCTCCTGAAAGTCTGCGAGCTTAGTCCTCATAAAATGAAGCACATTCAGGGCAAAAGCACGGCCCCTCTTCGTGTCTATCGAGGCTTCGCCCCCGAGGAAGTTTTCAAGACATTCATTCATCCCGACAAGGCCGATTGTATTAAAGTGATTATCAAGGCTGTTTAAATAGCGCTTGGTATAGGGGAAGAGGCCCGAATCAAGTAGCCTTGTAATAATTTTACGCTTTGTTTTTAGGGATTCCTTTGCAAGGCCCATAAGATGCTCAAGCCGCTTAAAGAAATCCTCTTCATCTTTCGCTAAATAGCCTATTCTCGGAAGGTTGATGGTCACAACCCCGATGGAGCCGGTAAGCTCATCCGATCCGAAAAGCCCTCCGCCCCTTTTGCGCAGCTCCCTCTTATCGAGCTGAAGACGGCAGCACATGGACCTGACATCAGAGGGGTCTAAATCCGAATTGATGAAGTTCTGAAAATAGGGCGTGCCGTAGCGGGCAGTCATTTCAAAGAGGAGGCCCGCATTATCGCTTTCCCAGTCAAAATTCTCTGTAATATTATATGTGGGAATCGGATACTGAAAGCCTCTGCCCTCCGCATCGCCCTCGAGCATCAACTCGATGAATATGCGGTTTATCCTGCTCATCTCTTCCTTGCAATCCCCGTAGGTGAAGTCCGCCTCCCTTCCTCCGACGAGGGCCTTCCTGTCCCTGAGGTCTTCAGGGCAGGTCCAGTCCAGCGTGATATTAGTAAAGGGCGCCTGGCTCCCCCAGCGGCTCGGGGTATTTACCCCGAAGATAAAGCTCTGGAGGCATTGCTTAACTTCCTTGTCGGTGAGCTTCCCCGCCTTTACAAAGGGGGCTGTATAGGTGTCAAAGGAAGAAAAGGCCTGCGCCCCTGCCCATTCGTTTTGAAGACAGCCGAGGAAGTTCACCGCCTGTTGCATTAAGGTTGATAGGTGCTTCGCGGGCTTGCTCGTAATCTTATCCGCAACACCGCCAAGGCCCTCAAGGATCAACTGCCTCAATGACCAGCCTGCGCAATAGCCTGAAAACATTGATAAATCGTGGATATGAAAGTCCGCATTGCGATGGGCTTCTGCAATTTCTTCAGTGTATATGTTTTTTAGCCAATAATTGGCTGTTATGCTCCCCGAATTGTGAAGGATTAGGCCCCCAAGGGAATAGTTGACGTTCGCATTTTCGTTAACCCGCCAATCACTCTGCTTAAGATAACCGTCCATGGTACTGTCGATGTCGAGCATCAGCTTTTTTACATCCCTCATGGCCTCGTGTCTTGCCCTATAAAGGATGTATAACTTCGCGATATCGGTCTCTTTTGTTTCGATAAGAGCCGTTTCAACAAGGTCTTGTATCTCTTCGATTGCAGGAATCGAATTCGGATGCCTTAGGGCCATTAAATTAACAAGTAATTCCTCGACCTTACAGGTAATTTCTTCGATTTTTTCGGTTTTGTCTGCCGGATTCCTGCCCGTTTTCCCTGCGTCAAACGCCTTTTTTACTGCATTATAGATTTTGGTCCTGTCGTATCTCTCGATTTCCCCCGATCTTTTGACCACCTGCCTAACCAAAACATCCCCCTTATATATTTACCCGTTGTATTTCTTTTATAAACTGATCCAAATCCTCAAAATGCCGATAAACCGAGGCAAAACGGATATAGGCAACCTTGTCCAGGGCCGCAAGCTTCTCAAGAACAAGCTCGCCAAGGTCTGCCGCATCAATCTCGTTGTTCTCCTTGCCCAAAATTGCCGCGCTGTCTTCGATATCGTTGACAAGATTCTCCTGTTCCTCGCGGGTTGCGGGGCGTTTCTCAAGTGCCCTCCCTATCCCGCGCTCAAGCTTTGCCCTCTCGAAAGGCTCCCTCCTCCCGGACTTCTTGACGATCATGAACTGCTTATCCTCGGTGCGCTCATAGCTGGTAAAGCGATACCCGCAGCCGGAACACTCCCTCCGCCGCCTGATGGCATCTCCGTTTGCCAGAGTCCTGGATTCAATTACTTTGTCGTCATGGCTGCCGCAGTGTGGACAACGCACCTAGTGCTACCTCTACTAATATATCGACATATAGCGCCATATATATAGCGTTATTTTTTTCTCATTTTTATTATATCACGCTATATCTTGTGTATCAAGAGGGTAAAATACGAATTTTAACGAAATTCTAACTTTTTTCGCGAATTTTTCCTTTTTTTAATTTTTTCACACAGATTCGAAGAGCCACGTAGTGGCGCTCACAGAGGACACGGAGAACACGGAGGGAAGAGGGGGTTTGGCCCACTCTAGAAACTCTCTGTGAGCTCTGTGCTCTTTGTGAGCTCTGTGAGAACTAAAATAAAGAGGATTTTCTTTAGGTGGTGGCCGGGGAGAGGAGGGTTTTGACCGTTTCGAGGTCGAGCATTGTGGCGGAGGCTACTGTTTCCGGTGGGAAGCCCAGGTTGAGCATGTTTTGGGCTATGTCCAGGGCTTTCTTTGTTTCACCTTGCTCTCTGTTGTAAGCCATGTCAGACTGGTAATCAATCTCTATCTTATAATCTCGCATTATTCTGGCTCTTTCTTCTTCGTCCTTGCTTATCGTCATTAATACAAGACTTGCCATGGCTATGCCCTCCTCCTGCTCAACTATTTCGTTAATTTTACCTCTTTTTCCTCTGTCCGTCAAATATTCAAAGTAATATGCCCATAATTCAGGAGAGCTCATTTCATTGGTTTGTTTTTCAGGAATTTTTACCTTCTTTGAATTTAAGCACACGGAGCTCGCAGAGGACACGGAGAACACGGAGGGAAGAGGGGGTTGGCCACTCTAGAAACACTCTGTGAGCTCTGTGCTCTTTGTGAGCTCCGTGTGAAAAAAAATATGGGGATTTATTCTACAGTGCCATTAATCACCCTGATGATTCCATCTTTTAGTAAATCTGCTCCAAAATTAATGATATAACCTAATTTTACATTAGCTAATTTTAGGTAGGTTAATAATTGCTTCTTGTGAACATCACTAACTTTATCTATTGATTTTAATTCCACTATTACTTTTCCTTGGATAAACAGGTCTACCCTAAAAGCTTCGTCAAAAGATTCATCTTCAAACCTTATTGGAATGGCTAACTGTCTTTGGACATATAGGCCTTTTTTAGAGATTAATTTTGCTAAGATTACTTCATACACACTTTCAAATAAACCCGGGCCAAGCTTTCTGTGTAAAAATAACGCAGTATCAACAAGAATTGCTCCTATTTCGTTTTCGTTCATTTTTACCTTCCTTTACCCTTATACTGCGCGGAGATGGGATTTGCTTTGAAATTTTGGGACTTTTTTGAACTTTTTTAGTAATTTCTGAGCCGGGTAATCTCGACCCTCCTCTCTTATATAAAGAAAAATCCTCCAAACAGCTATGTTCGAATTCTATAAAAATACTATTGACAGATTGATATGCCTCATGGTATAAGTTTATATGCACGAAAAATCGGAATATTTTAAATATTCTCGCGAAGCCT
>WRKT01000048.1 GCA_009777995.1 Treponema sp.
ATTCATAGCTGATTCCCCTCCGGTTTCCAATCTCTCCAAGGAAGACCCAGCCTGTTCCGGGAAAAGGAACCTCAACGGACCCTCCAATAACCACTGTGATTGTCCTTGAAATTTCACCCTCGGGGGCCGGAGTAAGGCGGCCCGGAACCTCGGGAAGGGGTATAGGCCTTATCGGGGGAGACGGAGCAGGCTCAGGGGGACTCGGCTGCGGGGCAGGCGGAATTATCTGCTCGGCGGGTCTCAGGAAGTCGGGAGGATCAGGAGGATCCTGTGCGGGTGGCTCCGAGGCCGGTTCGGGGGTCTCCGGAGCCGGTTCTGCTTCCTCGGCAATTTCTTGCAAGATCTGCTCAGGCGGTTCAGGCAGTGGTTCACTCACGGGGGCAAGCGATTCGATGCGGTCGGCAGCAGCTTCCGCCTCGATTTCCTGCGCAGGCTCCACCGCCTCCACAGGTTCCTCCGAGGGCAGTTCCGGCGTTGCCTCCGATTCATCCGCAGGCTCCTCAACCGGCTCAAGGTCTTCTAGCGGCAGATCTTCTTCTGCCTCTTCTTCCTGCACCTCATCAATCTCTGCCTCTAATTGCTCCGCTAACTGCTCAGCCAATTGTGCCGCAAGCTGCGAAGCGAGCTGCAATGCTTCCTGCAATGCCTGCTGTAAAGTCTGCTGTGTTGCCTGCGGTGCTTCAATAGCCGGCTGTGCGACCGGCTCCTCTGCTTGCACCGGCTCCTGCGCCGCTACATGCGCCGCTTCCTGCGCCGCTTCCTGCGCCGCTTCCTGCGCGACCAGCTCCTCTGCTTGGGAATAAATATCCGGGTCTTGGACTAAAGCAGGCGGAGTACTACAGGATAAAATCAGGAATAAAAATACTAAAAATCCGAAGAGTTTAACTCCATATCTCATCAGGGTACACCCTCCAGAAGAGTGTCAACTGCCCCTCGTATCTGTGATCTCCATATCTGATTACCCCCCTCAATTTCAGCAGGGGCTCTCCAAAAAGAGCGAATATCCTCTAACGACCAAAAGCTTCTTGGCTCTTGTTCAAGAACAAAATCAGGTACAAACACAGGTTCGGAAGGCAGAAAGAGATCATCGGGATTAATTGTAAAACCCAAGGGTGAATAATAAGCTGTTTCCTCTATAGTTATATCACGAGGCCCTGATACAGCAATTATTATCATCAAAATAAGCAGGAGCCCTGCTACCCCTCCAAGCCCTATAAGCATGAGCATTTTATTTCCAAGTATCTTTGAAAGGGGCGAAGAACTGCCTTGACTCGAACTTTCAGGCGGAGATATAAGTCTTGAGAATAGATCTGCGCAAAAAGTCTTTAATAGACTGAGAACATTAATAACCTTTTCCTTGACCACGGTCATAAAAGCCATTTATCTTGTATTGTATAATAATTATCTATATAATCATAGTATGCAAAATGAACGGCTTAATTCCCTCTTAAAAAAATACGAGGAACTGTACCAATTGGTACAGGAACCTGATCTTTCAAAGGATATGAAAAAATACCGTGAAGTGATGAGAGAATATTCTCATCTTGGAGAAATTTCCAAGGCCAATGAAGACCTTAATTCCATTACAAGGCAATTGGAAGATGCAAGAACCCTTGTGCAAAATGAAAAAGACCAGGATATGAAGGAACTTGCAAAAGAGGAAGTTAAAGAGCTTGAAATAAGGGCAAGGGAAGCAGAGGATAAATTAAAATTTCTTTTGGTTCCCCGTGATCCTCTGGACGAGAAAGACATAATCATGGAAATCCGCGCAGGCACAGGCGGGGAGGAAGCGGCTCTCTTTGTTTCCGATCTGTATAGCATGTATTCCCGCTTTGCAGAAACAAAGAGCTGGAAGTTTGAGATAATGAACTCTAATGAAACAGAGCTTGGTGGGTTCAAGGAAATAATATTTTCTGTGAGCGGGAAAAATGTCTACGAAAATCTCCGCTATGAATCGGGTGTTCACCGAGTTCAAAGAGTGCCTGCCACAGAGTCATCGGGCAGGATTCACACATCGGCTGTAACGGTGGCTGTGCTTCCCGAAGCTGATGAGACAGAGATTGATATTCATCAAGATGATCTGCGCATTGATGTTATGCGGGCAGGAGGGCCGGGGGGGCAGAGCGTAAACACCACAGACTCTGCTGTGCGCATAACGCATCTTCCAAGCGGCCTTAGTGTTCACTGTCAGGACGAGAAAAGCCAAATTAAAAACAAGGCAAAGGCAATGCGCATTTTAAGGGCGAGGATTTACGAGATGGAGGAGGCAAAGGCCGCATCCGAAAGAGCTGAAGCAAGGAAAAGTCAGATTGGCTCAGGCGACAGGTCAGAGCGAATCAGGACCTATAATTTCCCCCAGAACCGCTTAACTGACCATAGGATAAACCTTACTCTATATAAGCTAGACCTAATTATGCAGGGGGATGTTGAAGAGCTCTTCGATTCCCTAAAGCTCTCTGCAAGAGAAGAGCTATTAAAGGCATCTGCCTCAGCCTCATGACAATAAAAGAAGCTTCAAATAAGGGGCTAAAACTCCTAAAAGAACCCTGCGATACAGCCTCAATTGATACCCCATCCCTTGATGCTGCACTCCTCCTTTCCGAAACTTTCGGAGTAAGCAGGGAGGAGCTAATAATGCGGGGTAATGAAGATATAAGCGAAAAAGACTGGAAAAAATTCAATAAGCTTATTGAAAGACGCAGATCAGGTGAATCTATTGCCTATATACTGGGACGAAAGGAATTTCGCCTCTTGGAGTTTGCAGTAAACTCCAATGTTCTCGTCCCAAGGCCCGACACTGAAACCTTGGTGGAAGCAGCATTGTCCCGTATAGATAAATTAATTGAAACAGGAATCTTTAAAACATCTGTACTTGACCTCTGCACCGGGTCAGGAGCAATTGCAATTTCCTTGAAACACGAGCGCCCCCATCTAAGGGTAAGCGCTGCAGACATCTCAAAAGAAGCCTTAAAACTTGCTTCAAAAAATTCGAGGCACTTACTCAAAGGCATCACTCTTGGAACTCCGGTTAAATTCTTCGAAAGCAACCTCTTTGATTCCATTCCCCAAAAATCCGGCGGATTTGATATCATAGTATCAAATCCGCCTTATGTACCGACACCGGAACTGAAAACCCTTGCGCCTGAAGTTCGCAGAGAACCCTCACTTGCCCTTGACGGCGGGAAGGACGGGTTAAAATACATAAAGAAAATTATCCCGGATGCAAGACATTTCTTGAAGGAAGGAGGTTATTTATTCCTTGAGGCTCAAGGAGATCAAATGCAAAAAATAAAACTGCTTCTGGAAAAGACAGGTTACAGCGAAGTAAAGATATATAAAGATCTCTCGGGATCAGAACGGGTTATTTCAGCGCGGTTAACTGCCTGCAGCTAATTGCTTCTTTCCGCTCTTAAGGGCAGCCCTGCAGGTCTTACAGACCTTGATCTTCTTTCCCTCAGCTTCCTGCTCATATAATAATTTTACGCCGCCCCTCTTACAGACAGGACATTCACCTCTTCCACGGGAGGGTATTTCGCGCAGGTTTTTTCCTCTATTCGGCTTTGCCATCTTAACTCTCCTCTGTGTCGGAAGATGCTTTCTTCTTTGCTTCTTTCTTGGCTTCTTTTTTTGCTTTCTTATCGGAGGCTTCGCCTGCATCCAATTTAAAGTCCACGAGTTCCAGAATCACAACTTCTGCAGCGTCACCGGCACGTTCACCCAACTTAATTATGCGGGTATAACCTCCGGGCCTTTCCTTCATACGTGGAGCTATGTCAGTGAACAGTTTGGCCACTATGCCTTCATCGAAAAGACGGCTAGATACTATTCTGCGATTATGAACACTGTCCAACTTGGCACGGGTAATCAACTTCTCCGCAGTTCGCCTAACGGCCAATGCCTTAGCCTTCGTGGTCCTGATTCTCTCATACCTGAAAAGTGATGTTACCATATTGCGGTGCAGGGCCTTTCTGTGTGACGCCATCCGCTGCAGTGGGTTAAAGCCTCTTCTATGTTTCATCTTCTACTTCCTTTTGGGATCTTTTTACCGCATTTTTAAGAATACTCATGTCGCTGATCCCAAGGCTCAAATTCCACTCCTTGAGTTTTTCCTTTATCTCCTGGAGGGATTTCTTACCGAAATTTCTCGTTTTGGCGATATCATCTTCGGTCTTCCTTGTAAGTTCGCCAATGGTTCTAATATTTGCATTTTTAAGACAATTTGACGAACGTACAGAAAGCTCAAGCTCTTCGACAGGAGTATTAAGGATCTGACGTATCCTCTCATCATCTTCATCAAAGTCATCATCAAGACCAAGATTATTCTCGTCAAAATTAATGAACACAGAAAAATGATCTTTTGCAATCTTGGCAGCCGCCGCTAAGGCATCATCGGGCTTAATGGTACCGTCTGTCCAAATCTCCAGCTCAAGTTTATCGTAATCATTCCGCTGTCCTACGCGGGTAGGCACCACCAAATATTTTACCTTCTTAACAGGAGAGAAAATCGCATCGAGAGGGATAGTCCCAATAATATCAACATACCTCTCATTAACTTCAGATGGTACATATCCCCTGCCCAGCTCAATCTTGATCTCAAAGTCTACTTTCGCATTTTCCATAAGGGTCATAATATGCTGATTCATGCTCAGCACTTCGACCTGTCCGACACGGGCGAAATCGTTACTCTTAATTTCACCCTTACCTGACCACTCATAGAAGTATGTTTCTGAATCTTGATCATCAATTAATCTTAGGCGTACCTGCTTCAGGTTATTTATTACTTCCAGCGTATCTTCAACTATATTGGGAATGGTTTCAAACTCGCTTGATACCATTCGCGATGTACCACTCTCATCATAAGAGGTGATCTTTACAGTTGTAATGGCATAACCCTGAATGGAAGAGAGGAGCACCCTGCGCAGGGTATTGCCCACAGTCGTCCCAAACCCGGGTTCAAAGGGAGCTGCAGTGAACTTACCATAATTGGACTTCAGCTCGCTATGCTCAAAAGTAATACCTTTAGGACGTTTAAATCCTTTCAGTAAATTCTTACGGGCCATGGTTACTCCTATTTGGAATATAATTCTACGATCATCTGTTCTTTAATATCAGCAAGATCGGTAATATCATTACGCCGGGGTACGGCGAGGAACTTTCCTTTCATGGTATCAGGATCAAGATTCAGCCAGGGCACTACACCTGACTTCCCCGATTCCCTTAATGCTTCTTTAATGATTATCAGGTTCTTCCCGCTGTCGCCAATTTCTACAATGTCTTCAGGGCGAACCAGGAATGAAGGAATATTTACCCTCTTACCATTTACATGAACATGACCATGAAGCACTATCTGCCTTGCCTGGCTGCGGCTAACTGCGAAGCGCAGACGATAGACAACATTGTCAAGGCGCCTTTCCAGCAATGCAAAAAGATTCTCACCTGTAATACCGGGCATCCTTAATGCTCGCTTAAAGAAAAGGTGGAACTGCTTCTCCTGCATTCCGTAGATACGCTTTAGCTTCTGCTTTTCCCTTAATTGCAGGCCATAATCAGAGCGTTTGCCCTGGCGCACTCTTGGGTCTTTTCCCGGAGGAGGACGCTTTTTATTGATTGGACATTTATCACTTTTACAGCGCTCGCCTTTGAGCATCATCTTTTTTTGTTCAGCCCGGCAGAGCCGGCAAACAGGCCCGGTATATCTTGCCATTATTCTTTCCTTTTATTCGTCGCTATATGCGACGAGTTTTCCGCGGTCTGCAGCCATTATGCGGAATTGGAGTAACATCATTTATCGATCTTACTTTTATACCCATGACTCCCAGTTGGCGGATTGCAGATTCGCGGCCAATCCCGGGGCCTTTAACATAAACATGAACTTCTCTAAGACCTACCTGCAATGCCTTCTGGGCTGCAGTTTCTGTTACTGTTTGAGCAGCAAAGGGAGTAGACTTTTTAGCACCCCTAAAGCCAAGCCCTCCCGAGCTCGCCCAGGAGACAGCATTCCCCATTAGGTCTGTAATAGTAACAATGGTATTGTTGAACGTAGCCTGAATATATACGTTCCCCTCATATACCGATTTCTTCTCTTTCTTCTTCTTTGTACCGGACGCTTTAGCCACTATTCCCTCCGATTATTTTTTCTTACCGGCAACGGTCTTCTTCTTGCCCTTTCTGGTACGGGCATTGGTTCTGGTTCTCTGACCCCTAAGAGGCAGGCCCTTACGATGCCTTAGACCCCTATAGCACCCAATATCCATAAGGCGCTTAATGTTAAGGGCAACTTCAGTGCGAAGCCTACCTTCAACCTTATAATCATTTTCAAGTATATTACGAAGTTCGTTGAGTTCTTCCTGTGAAAGATCATTAATCATCCTTACCGGATCGATTTTTGCCTTGGCACAAATGGCATCGGCACTTGATCGGCCAATCCCAAAAATATAGGTTAATGCTATATTTACATGTTTATTTGGAAGGTCTACTCCAACAAGTCTTGCCATATTATACTCCTAACCTTGCTTCTGTTTATGCTTCGGAATCGTACAAATAATACGAATAATTCCGTTTCTCTTTATGACCTTGCATTTATCGCATATAGGTTTTACGCTAGTGCGGACTTTCATCTTAAACTCCTTCTATAAGTTGCGGCCACGTATCCGCCCCTTCTTTGTTAAACCGTCATGGTGGTGCATCTTTAAGAAGCCGTCAATCTGGCTCATGGTATCGAGGTTAACACCGACCATAATTAAAAGTGATGTTCCCCCTAAAATATAAGCAACAGATGTCGGGAAATTGAAAAAATACTGAATTATACTTGGAATAACAGCAATTCCTGCAAGATAAAGAGCGCCCGGCAAAACTATACGGTTTAAAATTTTAGTAAGATAACTTTCCAGCCTATCGGAACGTATACCGGGAATAGAGCCCCCGTTTTCACGAATTTGCTTGGAAATTTCCATGGGATTCAGGGTTACCTGGGTATAAAAATATGCAAAAAATACAATAAGTGTTACAAACATTATATTGTAAAGTAAGCCATTTGGTGTTAGGGCTCTTGATACTGATGCAAGCCAGGTGACATTCCCGCCAATTGACTGTGCAATCTGCAGGGGCATGGTAAGAATGGAAGATGCAAAAATAACAGGAATAACGCCTGACGGATTGATCTTAAACGGAATAAATGTATTCGGTGCCCCGCCATACATCTTTCGTCCTACAACCCTCTTCGCATAGTTAACATGTATCTTTCGCTGCCCTCTCTGTTCATAAACAACAAGCGTAACAACCGAAACAAACATTATCAGTACAACTACAACAAAAACAGGGTTAAGATCACCTGTTTGCACCCTGCTTATAAGCTCCCAAATCGCTGTCGGAAGCCTTGCCACAATACCTGCGAAAATCAACAGAGAAATACCGTTGCCAATACCCCTCTTCGTGATCTGTTCACCTATCCACATAAGGAACATGGTACCTGTTGTAACAGTAATCAAGGCTATGAAAGTAAAACTCATCATGCTGATTGATAAAAGATTTTCAGTACTCCTTGAAATACTCTGGGCATACTGTGTAACAGCAAAACCCTGAACAAGACATACTGCAACCGTTCCCATTCTCGTATACTTCGTTATCTTCTTTTTCCCGCCGTCTTCCTGTGAGATTTTCTTTAATGTCGGAAAAACAATAATAAGAAGCTGCATAATAATTGACATTGAGATATAGGGCATGATCCCAAGCATGAAAACAGAGAAATTGGAGAAAGCGCCTCCTGCGAAGAAGTCAAGGTAATCAACTATGGCATTCCCTGTTCCTTGCTGAGACATAAAGAAAGCGTTCAACTCTCGAACATTAATTCCCGGAATGGGAATAAAGGCCCCGATTCTAAACACAACCAGCATCATGGAAGTGAAGAATATCCTCTCCCTGAGTTCCTTTACCCTAAACATACCAACAAGTGCATTTGCCATTTTAAACCAGTTCTCCGCCGGACTTCTTGATTTTTTCTATAACCGATCCGGAAACAGCGCAACCGCCCTGTGCCGGAGCAGCGGTGAAGGTCAACTTTTTAGTTAGCTCCCCGTTCCCCAATATCTTAACAGGGCAGTCAGCCACAAGGGCATCGCCTTTCTTTCTTCCCTTAATTAGTCCTTTATTAAAGAGAGAAAGTTCATTAACTGTTTCACCGTCAGTATAACGCTTTTCAATATCAACAAGATTTACTATCTGAAAACTTTTCTTAAACGGATAATTCGAGAAACCCCTGCGTGCAAGACGCCTGTAAAGAGGCATCTGACCGCCTTCGAAACCTGCATAAGTCTTACCGCCTGAGCGTGTCTTCTGGCCCTTATTTCCCTTCCCTGAGGTTGTACCGCGGCCTGATGCAGTGCCCCGCCCTAGAATCTTTTTACGTTTATTTGCTCCAATAGGAGGGCGTAAGTTAAAATCTTGGTCCATTATTTAATCTCCTCAACTGATACAAGGTGTGATACTGATTTAATCATACCAAGTATCGCAGGGCTCTTCTCATGTTCTCTCACAGATCCGATTTTCCTTAAACCGAGAGACCTGACAGTGGCTCTTTGTTTGGGCAGAGAACTTATGGTACTGCGAATAAGTTTAACCCTGATCTTCATATTACCCCCAGAATTCCTTCAGGGATTTGCCCCTATTCTTTGCTATGGTTCTTGCATCCATCATTCTGCCAATACAGTCGAATGTGGCCTTAACAACATTATACTGACTTGCCGAGCCGAGTGACTTTGAAAGGACATCTGTAACGCCGCCTGCTTCCATTATGGCACGGACGGGTCCTCCTGCAATTATTCCGGTACCTGATCGGGCAGGTTTAAGCAGAACCTTCGAAGCCTTAAAAATCCCGGTTATCTCATGGGGAATTGTGCCGTTTTTAACAGGCAACGGGACCATGTTTCTCTTGGCCTTTTCTATACTCTTTCGTATCGCCTCTGATACATCGTTGGCCTTTCCAAAGCCATAACCTACATTACCCTTTCTGTCTCCAATAACCGTCAGAGCCGAGAAAGAAAAACGACGGCCGCCTTTTACAACTTTTGCCGTGCGGTTTAATTTTACCAGCTTTTCAATGAATTCCTTTTCGGCAGGCTCACGGTCCCCGGATCTATTCCTGTCACGACCATCGCCCCTGCCTCTTCCGCGGCCCCTTGCTTCGGGCCTTCCGTCGTCCCGCGGAGCACCGTGCGGCGCACTGTGCGACGCATCCCGCGATACATCACGAGCGATTTCTCCTCGGGGTTGCTCGACCACAGGCTCAGTTGGAGCATCTGCCGTTTTACTTTCTTTTACAATCTCATCGCTTCCTAGCATCATTCCCCCTAAAACTCGAGGCCGGCTTTCCGGGCTCCGTCAGCCATAGCTTTCACAAGCCCGTGGTATAAATAGCCATTTCTATCAAAAACAACGGTCTTAATATTCTTTTCTATAAGCCGTTTTCCCATAACTTCACCTAACTCGGCTGCACCCTTAATATTGGCCTTAATTTTTTTAAGTTCCTTTTCAAGGGTGGATGCCGATGCAAGGGTATGCCCCTTGGTATCATCAATTATTTGAATCGAAAGGGATTTATTACTTCGGAATACTGTCATCCTTGGTTTCTCGGGAGTTCCCGAAATCCTCTTTCGTATATGTACCTTTCTTTTAAGACGCTTTCTGTCTTTTTCCAACATCTTCCTTAACATAATTTACTTGACCCCCGACTTACCGACTTTCCTTCGGATCTGCTCGTTCTCGTAACGAATACCCTTGCCCTTATAAGGCTCAGGCGGACGGAGCTTTCTAATTTGGGAGGCAAGCTCCCCTACCCTCTGTTTGTCAATTCCCGATACAGATACCCTGCCGCCTTCTGCGGTAACAGTCAGACCCTCAGGGATGCCAACATAGATATCGCTGGAATAACCTAAGCTCAAAACCAACAAGTTCCCCTGCACTTCTGCCCTATAACCCACTCCGGTTATGACAAGCACCCGGTTAAACCCGCTTGAGACACCTGTTACCATATTGTTAAGCAAACTTCGGTATAATCCATGATAAGCCTTCGTCTGTTTCTCATCATTAACCCGGCTTACAATTATCTCTTCCCCCTTCTCTCCGGCTTCACCGGCTTTCAAGACGAACTCGATAACAGGGTTATACTTCTGTGTGAGCTTCCCCTTAGGACCTTCAACGGTCATTACTTCCCCGGCGAAGCTAACCTTCACCCCCGCCGGAACTTTCACAGGTATTTTTCCAATCCGCGACATATCAATCAATCCTTACCAAACCGTACAGATAATTTCGCCGCCAACCTTTTTTTCGGCGGCCTTCTTGCCGGTTGTAACCCCCTGAGATGTGGAAACAATGAGGGTTCCATAACCGTTTAATACCCTGGGCATTTTTTTATAACCCATATAAACCCGGCGTCCGGGCTTTGAAACTTTTTCAAGACCATGAATAATGGGGACGGTATTCTCATCATACTTTAGAAAGACCCTGATTACATTGGACCCGTCCATATTTGCCTTCTTGAAGTTCTTGATATATCCTTCAATCTTCAAAATCTTAACTATCTCTAGCTTCAGTTTGGAGGTGGGGATATCAACTTTTTCATGCTTTGCCATTCCGGCATTCCGGATTTTGGTTAGCATATCCGCAATGGGATCAGAAACGCTCATCCTTTTCTCCTACCAACTTGATTTTGTAACACCCGGAATAAGTCCCTCGCTGGCGAGCTTGCGAAAGCAGAGACGACACATCTCAAATTTTCGTAAATAACCTCTTGCACGTCCGCAGATACGGCAGCGGTTGACCTTCCTTGTTTTATATTTAGGCGTCTTAAGCGCCTTCAATATCATTGCCTTTCTTGCCACTCAACACCTCTCATTTTCTAAAGGGCATGCCAAACTTCGTGAGGAAGGCCTTTGCCTCCGCATCAGTCCGCGCCGTTGTTACAATGGCGATATTTAGACCTGCCACCCTTTCGATTTTATCAAAATCTATTTCCGGAAAAATAATCTGCTCTGTAAGGCCAAGAGAATAGTTCCCGTGCCCGTCGAAGGCATTCTGACTAACTCCCCTGAAGTCCTTAACCCTAGGAAGGGCAACATTTACAAGCCTATCCATGAACTCGTACATCATATTGCCCCTAAGAGTAACCTTTGCACCAATTTCCTGACCTTCACGAATCTTAAAGTTTGCAATGCTTTTCTTTGCCTTGGTCTTGACAGCTTTCTGTCCTGTTATAAGTGTAAGGTCATCAATAGCTGCATTCAAAAGATTCTTATTCTGGAGGGCTTCTCCAACCCCCATGCTTACAACTATCTTTTCGAGTCTGGGAACCTGCATCGGGGTTTTATAGGCAAATTCCTTAATCAACTCGGGAGCAATTTGCTCGCGGAAGATTTTCTTCAGCCTTGGAACACTAGCCTTTGCCATTACAACGCCTCCCCGCATTTCCTGCAGACTCTGGATTTTTCCTTCTCCTCGATTTTATATCCAATTCTGGTTGGTCCGCATTTTTTGCATACAATCAAAATATTGGAATAATGAATTCCGGTTTCAACTTCTATGATTCCTCCCCTGTCCTGCTGGTTACGGCGCTTTTTAGCTTTCTTCATGATATTAACGCCTTCCACCACAACACGGTCCTTACTCCTTAGAATTTTCAGAATACGCCCGCGCTTTCCCTTATCCTTTCCGGAAATTACTTCGACATTGTCTTCTTTTCTAAGTTTAAACTTCTTAGCTGCTTCAGCCATTCTTTAGCTCCTATAAAACTTCCGGGGCAAGAGAAACTATCTTCATAAAATCACCCTTTTCCCTTAATTCACGGGCCACAGGGCCGAAAATACGTTTTCCCTTTGGATTCATTGCCGCATCGATAATAACACAGGCGTTATCATCGAACCGAATATAAGTCCCATCAGGGCGACGGTATTCCTTATGTGTCCTGACTACCACCGCCCTCTCTACAGTTCCTTTTTTTATGACTGACGTGGGCAGGGCTTCCTTAACTGCAACAACAACAATGTCGCCAATACTTGCGTATCTTCTTTTTGAACCGCCAAGTACCTTGATACACTGCACACGCTTGGCCCCTGAATTGTCTGCCACATTCAGGAAAGATTCCACCTGAACCATTTTCCTTATCTCCTATTTGGCCTTCTCTAAAATGGTAACAAGCTTCCAGCATTTTTCCTTGCTTATAGGGCGACATTCCATCACCTTTACTCGATCACCAATTTTAGCTTCATTCTTTTCATCATGGGCCTTAAGTTTCTTAATTCTAGTCACATACTTCTTATATAACGGATGCATAGTGGTAGTTTGAACTGAAACCACTATGGTTTTATCCATTTTATCGCTCTTTACAAGTCCAATGAACTCTTTTTTAGCGCCCTTTACCCGACCGGTATTCTTTTCAGTCACAAATACTCCTTTATGTATTCTTGGCCTGTTCTATTTCATGCATCCTGATCAATGTGTTCAGACGTGCAATCTGCCTGCGATATTCCCGTCTCTGCAATGGATTATCTACATGACCTATTACCATTTGAAACCTGAAATCCATATATTTCCGGTTTAACTCATCCCTTTTCGCCTTAAGCTCAGGGAAGGAAAGATTCTTAAATGAGTTTTTCATGCTGAACCACCAAGTTCCATTGTCGAACGGGGAACGAACTTACACCTGATAGGAAGCTTTGAAGCTGCGAGCCTCATTGCTGATTCTGCCAAATCCTTGTCAACTCCGCCAAGTTCAAACATTACAGTTCCCGGTTTTACAACCGCGACCCAGTACTCCGGCGCTCCCTTTCCCTTACCCATGCGTGTTTCTGCAGGCTTCTTGGAAAAAGGTTTGTCCGGGAAAATACGCACCCAGAGTTTGCCGCCTCTTTTAATATGCCTATTCATCGCTACACGGGCGGCTTCAATCTGTCTATTTGTTATCCACATTCTGTCCAGGGCAACCAAGCCGAACTCACCGAAAACTACGGTGTTTCCGCGAGTTGCATTTCCCGGCATATTCCCGCGTTGGACCTTGCGTCTTCTTACACGCTTAGGACTTAACATTGGTACTCTCCTTGGCTTCCTTTACGGAAGATTCAGGTTTAAAACTATCAGCTCTTGGAGTTTCGGGCCTTGAAGTTTCAGGACCTTCAGGTCTATCCATTCTTGGAGTAGTGCGATCCCTCCTCTTTCTTAAAAGGGCACCTGCGTCTTCCTTCTGTTCCTTATTAAACTTCATGCCGTTATAAACCCATACCTTTACTCCAATGGAACCAAAGGTTGTCAGGGCCTCGGCAAAACCATAATCAATATCTGCTCTAAGGGTATGAAGGGGGATACGTCCTTCCTTCGCCTCTTCGGTACGAGACATTTCCGCACCTCCAAGCCTGCCCGAAAGCCTAATTTTGACCCCTTGAGCATTGCCCTTCTTTATTGCATTTGAAATTGCCTGTTTCATCGTTCGCCTGAAACTTGAGCGTGCAAGCAATTGGCGGGCCACGTTCTGGGCAATTATCTGAGCATTATTGTCAGCATTTCTAACTTCTTTTATCTTAATTTGAATTTTCTTGTTTATATGTTTCTGAAGCTCAGTTTCGATTTTTACGATATTGGCTCCCTTAACTCCAATAATAACACCGGGGCGAGCGGTATGGATCGTAATAGTAACCCTCTGAGGATGCCTGATAATTTCCAGCTCTGCGATGTCTGCACCCTTTGTCTCGGGCATATCCATGAGCAGTTTGCGCAGTTTTAGATCTTCATGAAGGGTGGCTGCATACTCTTTAGGGTCCACATACCATCTGGAAGCCCAAGTTCTATTTATGCCTACCCGGAGTCCAATCGGATTTACTTTTTGTCCCATTTACTTACCCGCTTTCCTTGTCACAGTTTTCTTACCTCCGGTTTGTACGGCTGCCCCTGCAGCCCGGTCAACAATAACAGTTATATGACACATTCTCTTTATGAGCATGTCAGCTCTTCCCCTGCCCCTAAACCAAACACGCTTGGCCTTCGGCCCCTCGTCAATTCTGATTTCCTTAACATAGAGCATGTCTTCCACTAGCTGCTTATCAGTTACAAGGGCATTGGAAGCAGCGGAAAGCATTGTTTTCCTTATCAGCTTTGCACCCTTATTCGGAATATTCTCTAGGATCGACATTGCCTCGGTATAAGGCTTCCGCCTTACAAGATCGGCAACAGGACGAACCTTAAAAGGGGAGGCAAATAACCATTTTGATACGGCTCTAAAGCCGCTATTTTCTTCTTTCATCAATCTATCTCCCGGCCTTCTTATCCGAGCCCGCATGACCGCGGAATATGCGGGTGGGAGCAAACTCGCCAAGCTTATGGCCTACCAAATTTTCCGTAATGTATACGGGAACCCAATTCTTTCCGTTATGGACAGAGATGGTTCCCCCAACCATTTCGGGGATAATGGTAGAGCATCGGGAATAAGTTTTAATCACCTTCCGCTCTCCGGATTTGCTTAATTCCAATACCTTTTTATAAAGACTCTTCTCAATAAAGGGTCCCTTTTTAATTGACCTTGACACCCTGCACTGTCCTCCTCTGGAGTACCTTTACTTCTTGCCCCTGGTTACGATGAAGCGGGACGAAGGTATATGTTTAGATCGGAAGAGCGTC
>WRKT01000049.1 GCA_009777995.1 Treponema sp.
CACTTCGCATTTCACCTGCCATGGAATAACCGCACCTTTCACATAGATTCGCAAATCTCCCGGGGCATTCATCATACTTAGTTCCATCGGGCAAAATAAAGCCGCTTATCCAGCATACCTTCTCAAAATTATTATCCCTCATATAGTTCAAGCCGGACTTCGAGTTTAAAATCGGGTACCCTTCCTGTTTCATTTTCAAAACCAGATCTATCACTTGATTACGAGCATCCCAATCAAGAAATAAATCCCCGGTTGTTTCGTAGGGCGTATGAAAGTTAATTGCAATCGATTTAAAATAAGGACTGTCACGCACAAACTGAATGGTTTCTCTAACCGATTTATAATTGCGATTATTAACAACCATATTTGCAGAGAGATTTTTATGATTACATCCTACAACATTTTCTAGGAGCTTTTCAAATGCACCTGCGCCGCGAATATCATCATGATAGGAACCAATACCGTCAAGGCTCACCCACTGGGTATCAGACTCAAGGTCAGGGAAAGGTTCAAGGGCGTTAGTCGTTGCAGTTACCGAAAAAAAGCCCATCTCCTTTGCAAGGCGAATTAAACTATTAAGATTGTGCTCACCGTCTTTCCAAATAGTCGGCTCCCCACCCTGGAAGTCCATAATACGCGAGCCGCTTTTATAGGCATAGATAAGTTCATCTTTTATTTGCGCATAGCTCTTAACAATCGGATTTTGATTATATACCGTGCAATGCCTGCACCGCATATTGCACTCATCCGAAACAGCAAGCACCGTCTGTAAAGGTTTTTTCTTATTTAAAAACCTGGCCTTAAAATACCACCTTATATAGTACAAAAGCTGCCGCATATACTCCCTCTATCTTCCGGATGCAAGGACAATAAGACTGCTTGCAATAAGAAGCAGACAAAACAAGGTTTGTAAATTTCTTGCAAGATACCAGCGAATCATAAACCAATCAATCCCTGCTTCCTTAATCTGCGCCCAACCCGGCATAGGCCCCATCCATGGCGCAGGTGCAAATTCACGGTCAGGCTCATGCACAAAAACTGAAGTCATCCAATAAAGGGCTACCGCTAAGGGCAGAGACAGAAATACGAACAGGTAAAAAGACGACAGAAATCCCGTAAAAACCCCTGCTGCAACTGCTCCAAAAATACATGCAAGGATTATAACCAGTGCAATGAGCATTGCTCTCTTACTGCCAAGCAACACCGAGAATGTCATCTTCCCGACTTCTTTGTCCGGCTCAAAGTCCATTATGTCATGAATATGCCCTGCATTTACTACAAGGAGCCCTGTGGAAATCGAAACAAAAATCACGGAAAAATCCAACACACCTGCAGCCGAAAAATAAACGCCCATCATCAAGAGAGGGCCAAATAAAAGAAGTATTGCAAGACCTCCAAGACCTCTATAACTTAACTTTAAAGGTCCCCCTGAATAAGAGATTCCAAGAATTGCTGCAATAGCCAAAAGAATTAAAACCGTAACACCGCGGAAAAGAAAAATAATTACACCGCAAGTTAAGGCAAAACAGCCGAGAACAGTGATAACTGTTTTCAACTGTTTAACGCTTGCACTGTTTGAAGTAAGATACTCACACTTTCCAAGCCGCGCGCGGATTCCCCTATGAACCAAGTCTTCCCTCACAGTCGGGCTTTTGTTTATATAATCGAAATAGTCATCGAGCAGATTAACGCTCATGTGAGCCGAGAAAACTCCAACCAAAGCAATGAGGCCCATAAGAAGCGAAAAACCCTCGCTGCTCCCGGCCATCGTAAGGGCAAGTACTGTCGGAAAAAAACTGTGGAAAAGCGCTCCTCCGCGTGCATTACGCAGCCAAAACAGAGCAGTCTGCGCTGTCTTTTTCAACATCAGCTCCCCTCCTTACCCTATGAAGAGCTGATCCACTTGAGTATAGCGGTGATTACCCTAAGACCTTCATTGTCAGGAAGGCTCTTCAAAATACTATAAGCTGCATCCGTGTGTTTTACAATCTGCTCTTTGGCGAAATCAATACCACCTGACTGTTTGGCAATTTTTTCCATAGCAGCAATATCTATGTCTGTGACAGGGCGTTTCTCGCAGTCGATAATAAGCTCACGCATTTTCTTACCATGCTCGGGGTGCTGCAAGGCATAAAGCACAGGTAGGGTGAAAATACCGCCACGGAAATCGACATGAACAGGCTTCCCCTCTTTCTGCTCACTGGATTGGAAGTCTAATAGATCATCACGTATCTGAAAAATATGACCGATATGGTTACCCAAATCTGTTAAGCCTTTGGAGAAATTCCCATCGCAGCCGCTCTCCCGGGCGCCCATGCTGCAAGAAGCAATAAAAACCGAGGCCGTTTTATTGCGAATAATACTCAGGTATCCTTCAATTGTCGCATCGGGGTCGAAATGACTGTTAAACTGCTCTATCTCTCCGCGGCACATTGCAGAAATTGTTTCGCCAATTATAATCCCCGAATCCAAAAGCCCTTCATTCATTAGATGATAAAGAACCCTGCTTAAAACAAAATCGCCCGTGAAAACAGCCATGTCCTTCCCGAAACGGGACTGTATGGTCGGCTTCCCCCTTCGCAGCGGTGAATCATCGATTATATCATCATGAACAAGAGAGGCGATATGCACCATTTCAAGCAATGCACCGAGCTTGCACAGACGCTCCCTGCATTCAGGGTAACCGGGCCCAAAGCGGCCTGAAAGAAGCAGCAACGAGGGGCGTATCATCTTCCCTGAGTTTTCAATTACACATTTAACGATTTCACCAAGGGTCTTATCTTCTTTACCGAAGTTTATAAACTCAAGTAAATACTTTTCTACAAGGGCAAGCTCACTTTGCAGCTCAGGCGGCAGTTTAAACATTATGTCCTACATTTCCTGTGGCATATCTGCAAGTTCTGCTTTAGAAAACACAGGGCCGTCAACGCAAACAAGCTTAGACCCGATATTACAGCGACCGCATTTACCGACACCGCATTGCATGCGCATTTCAAGGGTTGTGATAACCTGCTCATCGGTAAAACCCATCTTCTCAAGGCTTTTCATGCACATATTAATCATGATGGGCGGACCGCATAGTACCACCATGCAATCTTTTGGCGAGAAGGCGCATTCCTCGAGATAAGGAGGCACAAAACCCACATTACCCTTCCATTCGTCAGAGCCGCGATCCACTGTTATGTGCAACTTAGTGTCCGGCATCTTGGGCCATACATTAAAGATGTCATCCTTAAAAACAAGATCATCGTAACTGCGGGCACCGTAAAGAATGTCAATGTGCTTATAATCCCCACGATTCTCAAAGACATCCCTTATGAGCGAGCGCAGAGGAGCGAGGCCGATGCCGCCTCCGATAAAAAGCATGTTCTTACCCTTACCCGAAGGAAAGGTATTGCCGTAGGGACCACGCAAGCCGACTTGCTGCCCCTCTGCTATATCATGCAAGGCATCAGTTAAAAGCCCCGTCTTTTTTAAGGCAAACTCTATCCAGTCTTCTCCCATTGCAGTGACGGAAAACATAGCCTCTCCAACACCAAGGAGGGAAAGCATTCCTAACTGCCCCGGTTTCGAAGTGAAAGGCCTCTTTTTTTCGACTGTCTGAACACGAAAGGTTTTTACATCCGGGGTTTCTTTTGTAATTTTAATGACATTGCATACTTGTGGCAGCATCGGATTTTCTGCTTTCATTATTTTAGCTCCTTCGCTGTTTCCGCTATATGGATAATATCCATGGACTTGGGACATTTCGATAAACAACGCCCGCAGCCCACACAGAGGTTTTGTCCGTAACGCTCTTTAAAAAAAGAAAGCTTATGCATAAAACGATTACGCACTCTCTCCTTCTTGCTCGGCCTCGGATTATGACCGCCTGCCATTCTTGTATACTCGGAAAACATGCAGCTATCCCAGGTTCTCTGTGTAATACCTTCGTTTCCCTTAGTCAAGGTTTCCATTTCAAAGCAATAGCAGGTCGGGCAAACGAAGGTGCATGTACCGCAGCCAAGGCAGGAACGCCAGGCCTCATCCCACATCGGATGATCAAACATTGATGAGAGCTTTTCGGGAACTCCGTCCATATCGATTTTAAGTTCAGGAACTGCACCCGGTAATTTTTCTTCTTCACCATCTATCAAAGCATCCTTCATGGTTTCTGCCATAGCCTTTCCCATTTCACTTTGAATAGCAAGGTTCCAGCTGTCCGCTGTCGGGTATAGGAGTATGTCCGCTAACGCAGCTTCCCCGGGTTCTACGCCCATGGAGCTGCAAAAGCATGTTTTATCGGCCTTATCGCAGCCAATGGCAATGATGCCAAACTTCTCGCGCTTTGCCTTATAAACACTGTCAACAAAATCCCCTGTAAGAAATACCTTATCCAAACAGCCTATTGATGCTACATCGCAGGGCCGTATGCCAAACACAATCCGTGGATCTGCCTGCATTGCCTCTTCCACAGTAACTCGTTGCCCATCTTTCTTAAATGAATAAAGTTTCTCTGTTTGCGAAAAAAGATAATCCTTGGGAGGCAATACTGTATTGATTAGACCCATTCCATCAAGATCTAAATCCTCTTTAAAAGGCATGAACCGACTTGCACCTTCCGTGTTTGCAGGGACAAGAACCGTTGCCTGTTTCGAAAGCAGAGCAAGTGCCTGCTTTAGGTTTTCTCTTTTTAACATTCCACCCCCCATCACATAAACTCGTCTAAATCTTCTTTTAGGAATGTCCCAAGTACATTCGGCCCTTCTGCATCAAGGTCACCTGTATGATCGCCGAACATCTCGATAATGTCCTTTATCAGTTTTCGGTTTAAAAGCATCAAAGGCACACCCATTGGACAGGCTTCTTCACAGGCGCCACATTCAACGCAGCGATCTGCGACATGGTATGCGCGTGTCATTCCAAAGATCCGGTTTTCAGAACGTTTAACTGTTTTTCCCTGCCAGCCCGTATAGTACTGATCTGTAAAGCAACTGTCACAATTGCAGGCAGGACATACATTTCGACAGGCATAGCAACGTATGCATTTTTCGTACTCCTTCGCCCAGAACTTATACTTTTCATCAGGGGAAAGAGCCTCGATTTTTCGGACATCCGCAAAGCGGTCGACACCTCTTGGAGTCACTGCTTCTCCAACTAATGTATCGTATATCACAGGAGCCGGATGAGCGCACAACTCGCATTTAAGAAGGAGCTTCCCGGTTTCATCTTTCATTCCGGGACAATTAATGCCTACAAGATAAACATTTTCCCTTAAGAACTGCTTGTCTTTAATTATGCGATTTACCCCGCGAGCATCACAACCCCTAACACAAAGGCCAATTTTGCCTTGAGTAAACTTATCATCTAATAAATAATGCGATAAAATACCGTGGCAATGCTCATTAAATACTAACTTCTCCGCATCCTTCGCCTTAAAAATAAACTTAGGTGCTGCCTCAGGTGGAAAGCGTGTGTTACCCCAACCGATAAAGTATTTTACTTCACCTTTTTCAAGAAGCTCCCGGGCAATATCTCTAATTTTTGTTTGAATATCATTCATATGATGATGTCTCCCGGCCATTTATCGTTCGGTCCAAGTGCGCGTATATCTTCCGTAAGACCTGTTATGGTATCACGGAACTTTGCCGCTTCGGAGGCAGAAATCCAGCGAGCCTTGAAACGCCCAGAGTCAATCCCGCTGTACTCAAGGAACCTCTTCATTAAAAGGAAACGCCTTCTTGTGAAGTAATTTCCGGTTGAATAATGACAATCCCCGGGATGACAACCGCAGACGATTACTCCGTCACAGCCCTTCTGAAAAGCACGCAGAATAAACTGCGGGTTTACACGCCCCGAGCAGGGCAGACGTATAACACGAACATTTTCGGGATACTTCATTCGGTTTAATCCTGCAAGGTCTGCACCTGTATATGAGCACCAATTACATGCGAAGGCAAGAATCTTTGGCTCCCAGCCGGCTTCCTTAGCCGGTGATTTTTCTATACCTGACATAGTGCATCAACCTCCTCAAGGATCTGTTTATTCGTAAAGCCTAACAGGTCAATAGCGCCGTTCCGGCAAACCGGGGTGCAGGCACCGCAGCCCTGACATAGGCCTGAATTAACTCTTGCAACGCGCCTTGTAACGCGCTTACCCTGATAAAACCCGGGCACTTCATTAAGGTCAATCGCCTTAAAGGGACAGATGCCTTCGCAGATGCCGCAGCCAATGCAAATATCGTCTTTTACGTTTGCGATCATCGGGTTGGTTTTTAGTTCGTCCTTGCTGAATAGGGAGCAAACCTTTACGGCAGCCGCAGATGACTGTGCCACAGTGTCGGGGATGTCCTTAGGTCCTTGACATGTACCGCAGAGGAAGACACCTGCGGTATTTGTCTCAACCGGGCGCAGCTTTGGGTGGGCTTCGTTAAGCCAGCCGTCACTGTCCTTGCTGATATTAAGTATGCCCGTAAGTTCGGCTGAGCCCACTGAGGGAGTCATTGCGGTTTCAAGTACAACAAGGTCGGCTTCAACAATCACCTGTCTGCCAAGTAAAGTATCCTCTCCCTTGCAAATTAACTTGCCGCCTTCTTCGTAAATCTTTGAAACCCGCCCGCGTACATAAACGGCCCCGTCTTCAAGGGTGCGGTTATAAAACTCTTCATACCGTTTACCCGGTGTGCGTACATCAATGTAAAAAATAAAAACTTTGGCACCGGGTATTTTATCGATCACCTGATGAGCATGCTTTGCAGCATACATACAGCAAGCCCTTGAGCAATAGGGTTTTGCCTTTGCAAAGTCACGGGAGCCAACGCATTTAACGATAACAACTGTCTCGGGCTCCTTTCCGTCAGACAGACGCTTAATTTTACCCTCTGTCGGCCCTGATGCATTTGCGAGTCTCTCAAATTGTAAGCCGGATATTATATCCTTATAACGACCGCCGCCGTATTCGGGATAGGCACTTCCCCAATCGATTAACTCATAACCTGTTGCAACGATTATCGCACCGTAATTCTCTGTGGTTTCCTTTTCTACATCGTCAAACTTTATCGAACCGCAGGGGCATATCGTCTGGCAAACACCGCATTTCCCTTCGGTAAGTTTTAAACAGGCACCCGGGTCAATTACCGGTTTGCTTGGCACGGCCTGGGGAAAGAGCTTATAGATTGCCTTGCGCGGTGCAATTCCTTGCTCAAACTCGCTTGTCGCCTTGGCAGGGCATTTAGTTTCGCAAAGCCCGCAGCCGTTACAGGTATCATGATCAACATAACGGGCCTTTGTTTTTATAGTAGCCTCAAAATTACCGATATAACCTGAAACCGAAATCACTTCACTTGAAGTCATTAGATTAATATTTGGATGAGAGCCTGCCTCTGTCATCTTGGGCGTGCAGATACACGCAGCACAGTCAAGAGTCGGGAATGTTTTATCGAGCATTACCATCTTGCCGCCAATCGATGGCTCCCTCTCTACGAGTGTAACAGGATACCCAGCATCGGCAATGTCAATTGCAGCCTGCACACCTGCAATTCCTCCGCCGATTATAAGGGCATGCTTTTTAACCGGGATGGAAGCACTGAAAAGCGGTTGGTTTTTTGCAATCTTGGCCGCCTTCATCCTCATTAAATCAATCGCCTTCTCTGTGGCCTTTTCCTTATCGTTATGAACCCAGGAGCATTGCTCGCGTATGTTTGCAATTTCAAGCATATATGGATTTAGGCCGCAAGCAGTAAGAACCTTGCGGAAGGTTTCCTCGTGCATTCCCGGTGTGCAGGCAGCAATAACAATACGGTCAAGGTCATGTTCTTTAACTGCATCACGAATTGCGTTTTGCCCGGGCTGTGAGCATGCGTATTTTTGTGTTACTGCGAACATCACATTCGGGAACGTCCTTGCAGCATTTTCAAGAGCCACGACATCAACTATGGAAGCGATATTGCTTCCACAATGACAAATAAAAATACCTGTTCTTGCCATATCAACCTGCCTTCCCTGCCAAGGCCTGCTCGGCTAGTTTTACTGCAGGATGAAAATGCGTGCTCACCCCTGCTTTTTTTATGTTCGCTCCCATGGATAAGGCTAATAACTCTGTAAAGAAAAATACAGGCATGTCAAAGTTTTCGTTATAATCCTTATTTATTTCAGCCTGGCGCATATCAATATTCATCATACATAGGGGGCATGCAGTTGCTATTGCCTGAGCTCCATTCGCCCTTGCGTTTTTTAAGATCTCTTTTAACATTTGTTTTGAAAAACCGGGCAGATCAATGTGATGGTTTCCGCCGCAACATTCACTCTTAAAAGCCCATTCCACCGGCTTGCAGCCGACAGATTCAAGGATCTCGTCCATCAGCATCGGGTTTTCCACATTCGCAACCCCGGTAATATCGGTCGGACGAATTGAAAGACAGCCGTAATAACAGGCAACACGTAAATTATTGAAAGATTTCTTTGCAGCCTTTTTTATTCCCTCGCGAACTTCATTCGTACTGTAAACATCCAAAATATTCACAACTTCAAGATTACCCTTAATCGGCATATTGATAAGACGAGAAAGTTTTTCTCGTTGCTCGTCAGTACCTTTTGCTTCAGTGTAAGCGTGACGCATCCGAGAATAGCAGGCAGCGCAAGCCACAGCAAGAGGTAAGCCAAGACCCTGCTGTTCGCAAAGGGCGATATTTCTTGCAGGAAGAGCAACACCAAGTTGCTTGCTTGTTGAAGGACCAAATGATGCACCGCAACAATTCCAGTCTTTTATCTCGATTAGCTCCAGCCCAATAATTTTGTTTACATATCTTAGAGACTTCCCGTACTCAATACCGGTACTGCTCATAGTGCAGCCGGGGAAAAAGGAATACTTCATTGTTTAGATGCCTCCCTTTTGCAATTTTCCATCAGTTGTCTGACTGCTTTTCTATTTTTGATTCTGTCCGGAATAAATACCAGCTTGCCGCCTGTTATCAATTTTGGAACATACCTGAAATTCTGTAGGATGCGACCTGAGCCAATATTGTAAAAAGCAGTCATAAGAAATTCGTTGCTTCGCCCAAACCACTTAACCGGCAGCATAAAGATCCTTGTATTAATTGCAACAGTAAACACAGGACGTATCTTTCGCCTATCCGCTTCAAGCCGTACTGCTTTCATCACATCTGCGATTTTCACTTCATGCGGGCAGCGAGTCGTGCAAGTTTGACAGCTTGCACATATCCAGGGAGATTTTGCCTTAAGAGCTTCTTCAAGGAGCCCCAATTGCAATAGACGTATTATCTGCCTCGGCATAATATCCATGTTAGGCGCCATTAGACAACCTGCCGTACACTTCCCGCATTGATAACATTCGTGAAGCTCCTGGCATGCCTTCTGCTCCAGCTTCTTAATGGCTTCTCGGTTTCTAGCCCTTGCAATAGTTAAGTTTACTTCGTTCATGCGACTTCCTCATTTTCTCCATTTGTGCCTCTTATAGCCTTGAGCAAATCACCTCTAAGCCTTCTAACCAGATCAATAAAAGCTCCGGTCGGACATAAAGCAACACACCAAAACTTCCTGAAAATAAAACTAATACCAAGAGAGAAGAACAATATAACCCACAAATAGAAATCTACCCTTGTATTCCTTCCAAAAACAATACCAAAAGGCTCATAAAAAAATATATTCACATTTGCAGTTATAATAACACCCATCAAGGTGATAAAAAGCAATGCATTACGCAGCATGGAAAACCACTTCCGGGTTTTACCAAGCGGAATATCCTTACCTGAAACCTTGTTCAGCACCTCCTGAAGCCCGCAAAAAGGACAAACATAGGTACAGTATATATTTTTACCAAGAAAAATGATAGGCAGGAAAACCCCTGCAAGGACAATGTAAAAAATAATACTTGTTCTTAGCGGAGGGAAAAACCCGAGAAAGAGGGAAGAGACCTGCGAAATGGAAAGAGCCCTGTTAAGCCTGAACCCGAGAATCACAGTGGTAAGCAAGAGAAACGGAAACCGAAACTTTATAAGCGCCTTATGCTGCGCAATCACAATTCCAATTATAAAGAGAACTAAAATGATAATTTCCTGATGCCCAAACTGCCATTGCATAGCAGCAGCTTGAGGAGGGTTAAGCCCAAACTCAGTTATGGCAATACTATGTGCGGTTTCTCTTACAGCATCGCTCACAGCTCTGTGGGTTAAAGTCGCCCCTGTTATCGTGTCAAGGTCATGCCCCGGCGTGATCATGCCATCGACAGGTATACCAACATATCTGTTGAATCTGCCTGTGACCATGACAAGCCAGGCAGGTGTTTCATTATGTCTTATGACTACCGGCTCAAGGAGACGGCCCTGTGCATCCACAACCGCTCCCACCAGCATCGTGCCTCCATAGCCTGTACCCTCACCAAACCCGATATAGGCAATCAAATTTCCGCTTGCGTCTAACGCACGGGCAGTTGAGCCGGTAATCGATTCAAAGCTCGCAGCATCAGGTAAAATAGCACGGTATATAACATAGACACCGCCCTCACCCCTATTCCGTAAGTATGCTCCGAATAGATATCCTCCAATCAATAATATTGTCGCTACACCCACGATAATTAATCGCCTTCGCATACCTATCCATCCGGTTGAATTCTGTCTTTTTATACAAAAAGAGCAGGATAATATAAATACTACCCTGCCTCTTATATTATTACTTGTAGCTATAAACTATAGAACAGTAAGTGATACCCGTCAACACGAAAAATTAATTACTTCGCACCCCGTGGCAATACAAAGCGATAGAATAATACCCCGCCTGCAACAACGAATATCATAAAGAAGGCGCCGCCTCGCAATGCAGCTCCTCCATACCCCTCCCCTATTGATGTTCCGATAAATGCGAAAACCACATAAGTTGCGAACATCCAGAGAATCGATAAAACCCACTTCCACCATACGAGTTTATGCCCGCCTTCCTTCAGATATGCGTGGAAACAATAAATAGATAATAGAAAGGCTGTTGTAATTATACCTGTTACTAAAAATATAAACATTTAACTGCTCCTCCTTAAGCCCTTCCAAGGAAATCTTCTGTTTTAAAGAACCAGGGCTGGCCCTTTACCACACCTGACATATCTCGTGATCCTTCAACATAATGATAATGTTCAGGCGGATTCGTTCCGTAGAATGTTTTTTCCATCCATACGAGAGCACGATGTGAAAGACCTGTGCGATCACGTACAGCAATATTCCTTGCAGTCTTATGCAGCCAGTTTGATTTCTGAGAGAACGGACAAACTGAAATACATACAAGACAGCCATTGCCCGGAACCGTTTGCCAGGAATTGTGACATTTACCGATATGTACCTGCCAGCCTTCATAGCCGCGGCCCGAGATATTTTTTACTCCGCCTCTGGTTATGGCACCTGTCGGACAATGGTCTGCACAGATCATACAGTTCTCGCAGAACTTCTTTATGCCAAGGTCCACAGGCTTATCCGGTTCTAACGGCAGATTGGTAACAACAATACCGGGGCGGAAGTTTGGTCCGAATTCAGGTGTAATAACTATTCCCATACGTCCCTGCTCGCCAACCCCGGCATCTACCAAGATAGGCGGCATTACATACTCATAACGGCTTGCAGGATCATTGGGGCGTGCAGGATAACCAAGGCTCTTTACAAAAGCTGCCATTCTTCCTGCTGTCATACCAATCTGACCATAGCCGTGTGAGCTGGAACCCCAAAGAGGAGCACCGTCAAGCCCATCCCAAGTCATCGGATGTCCCATAACAATTGCATACTGCCAGTGCGGCTGTGGTATCACTCTCTCTCCGCGTGCATAACCTCGTCCGCCCGGATGAGTCTCGTAAGCAAAGTCATGGTTTAACCTTGCAATGCGCACGATAGGAGCACCGAATAAATAACCCATTTTCTTTATGAGCCTTGACATATTGGCAGGGTTTAAAACAGGATACTGAGTCTGGTTCACTCCATCAAAGTCACTTTGAAGGCTGGTAACCCGTGACGCATAATGGTTATTATGAGTAGCAATAGCATTATTAAATGCAGCAACAAGCAAGCGCTCATATACCGTTTCGTTATTGATCCTTGGCTGCCTCGGAAGAATCACAAAAAGATGATACAGATCCTCTGCCCAAACATCATAGCCGTCTTCATCCCTAAGCCTCTGGTAAAAGTTTCTGAGTTCTGCACCGCGAGTCGGATGATCGATTACAGTTAACGGAGTAGCTCCAAAGTCATTCATATTAACCCTGGGCCTTATATAATCGGCCACAGTCATTCCATCAGGGACATTAAAGTGAGGCCTCAGAGCCGCTTCTCCCCTTCGGTTTTGGGTAGGTGATAAATACTCGACAGCTCTTGTCCGACCAAGCACCCTATAAGGCGGGGTGTCTACTTCAAAAGGTTTACGGTTAAACCGCTCACCCAACATCTCCTTCTCCCAGCTTCCCCAGGTTGTGGGATCTGCACCATTCGCATGACCTGCGATGGCAGAACCCGCAAGACCCGCAGCAACAGCTCCCGCACCTGTTAGCTTAAAGAAATCTCTTCTGCTAAGGTTTTCCATTCAATATTCCTCCATATATTTCATCCCGGCACCGCCGGGTTCTTTCACAGAATTTCCTATCTATTGGTTTGGTGACATATACACTGGGGGGGGGGGGGGAAATGGGGGGGTTAAACCCCAAAAAAAAAAATTTTACCATAAACCCACTAATTTTGAAAAAAAAAAGGGAAAATTTTAGAAAA
>WRKT01000050.1 GCA_009777995.1 Treponema sp.
GGCAGGAACAAAGTGGCTTGTTGTTGAACAGGATGATCCCACCCCGGGTAAAACTCCCCTTGAATGTGCAAAGGTAAGCTTAGATTACCTTAACGGTTTAAAACTTTAGTATAAGGAGTATATATGTCCAAGATAAAAAAAGTAAAAACCGCAGTTGTCGGCTGCGGAATGATAAGCGAAATATATTTACAGAATATGACCAAAAGTTTTCAGATTCTTGAAGTTGCCGGCTGTCATGATGTCGACAAGAAGAAAATGGAAAAGAGGGCAAAGCAGTTTAACATAAAGCAAATGAGCATGGAAGAAATTCTAAATGATAAGAGCATAGAGCTGGTTTTGAATATCACAAGTCCTACAAGCCACCACGGGGTTAGCGCAAAAATACTTGGGGCAAAAAAACATCTATACTCGGAGAAGCCAATTGACCTTTCAATTGAAGCTGCACGCGAACTTGTTAAACTCGCAGATAAGAATAATTTACTCTTCGGGAGTGCCCCGGATACCTTCCTTGGAGAGGCAATACAATCAGGCAGGTACTATATTGATTCAGGTTTAATAGGTGATGTTACTTCTGTTTATGCTGTGTTAAACCGCGACGCAGGTGTCCTTGCCGAGGGTTACCCGTTTACTGCCCTCGCAGGAGGAGGGATAGGCCTTGATGTCGGGGTTTACTATGTAACTGCGCTTTTAAGCATACTCGGCCCTGTAAAGAGTGTCGCAGGATTTGTGCAAACACGTAACCCTGAAAGGGTTCATTTCTTTCCAAACAAAGAAAACTTTGGTCAAAAGTTTAAACTGGAGGCAGAAAACCTTGTAGTAGGAAGTTTTGAATTTATTTCCGGAGTATATGGCTCAGTGACATTTAACTCCTGCAGTATTATGAACGAGATTCCGCAAATTGTTATTTATGGTACAGAGGGCATTCTTTATTTACCTGATCCCAATCTGTTTGGAGGGGAAGTAAAGGTAATCTTAAAAGGACAAACAGAACCTGTTACACTTCCGCCAACCCATACATTCACAGGCGATTGCAGGGGAATAGGTATTGCAGACCTTGCATGGTCTCTAAGGAAGGGCAGGAAGCCCAGAGCAGATAAGGGAATGGCCTTCCACGGGCTTGAGCTGCTTCTTGGTCTTTATAAGAGCTGTGAGACAAGAACATTCTATGATATGACAACAACCTTCGAGAGACCTCTGCCTATTCCGCGAGGCTATCTTGGTGAGGATTATTGCGGTTCACCACCGGAAGCGGGAATTGCGGTATAGTTGCTTTGCAAAGCTGCTTCAATGCAGGCCTTTGTCATGTCGGCTAACTTATGCCTTCTAACATCGGCTGCCATATCCGCAGTAATTATTGGGGGGCAGAAGACTATTTTCAAAGGCACTGAATGAACCTTATTATGCCTTTCAAAGACATCATAGCTCCCTGTTATTGCTATTGGCAGTATTGTTGCAAGAGAGTTAGTGGCGAGCTTGATTGAACCTGCTTTGAAAGGGAGGAGTGCTTCTCCCTTATTTCGGGTGCCCTCGGGGAAGATGAGCATGCAGGAACCGTTTTGGAGAACCTTTATACCTTTATTGATGGTGCCAATGGCTTTCCTAATATTTTTCCGGTCTATGTAAAGCCCCCCAAGAATGCTTATCCATATATTGATAAAGGGGACATACATAAGCTCTTTTTTTGCGATGAATCCGAAAGGGCGTCCTAAATAGGCAAGGGTTAGAATTATGTCGAAAAGGCCAACATGGTTGCTGACAAAGCAAAGTGCTCCCTTTTTCGGGATATTCTCCCTTCCTTTTACTTCTACAGTGCAGCCGGTAATTGCTATGGTGATTCTTGCCCACCTTTGAGCAATTTTATATGTAATAATATTGCTAAGTTTCCTAAAGCCAATAATACTCAAGATGAAGGCAATAATGCCAAGAGGGGTTAATACTATTGCAGTAAGTCCGCAAAGACCAAAGGCTGCTATCGTTTTAATTGTAGTCATTGATGATATTATACCAAACGTAGAACAGTAAATGCAATAAGAGCTACGATAAACCAGCAAATAAGGCCAAGCAATAAGGGCCTTATTCCGCTTGAGATGAGGCTCTTTAAATTGGTATTAAGACCGATAGCGGCGAGTGCAATGGTAATTCCAAACTTCCCAATATTTACTAAAAGTGATGTTACTCCTCTGTCAATATTAATAAGGGTATTCAGCACGGCAGCGGCTATAAAAATAAGCACAAACCAGGGGAATACTTTTACGAAATTAAAACCTGAACCCTCCTTGCTCTTCATTTTCCTTCCTGTATAAATTGCAAGAACGAGGGCAATTGGCGCTATCATGAGGGTGCGGGTTAACTTTACGATTGTTGCAAAGGCAAGGGCGGTATTATTCCCCGAAAGGCTGCTCCAGGCAGTACCTGCAGCAACAACCGAAGAAGTGTCGTTGATTGCTGACCCTGCCCATATACCGAAATCTGCATCACCCATACCTATAATACGGCCAAGCAGGGGAAATAATAAAACAGCAATTATGTTAAAAAGGAAGATTGTAGATATTGCCCTTGTTACATCCTCATCCTCTGCCCTTATAACAGGTGCGATTGCAGCGATTGCTGAGCCGCCGCAGATGGATGTGCCTACTCCGATTAGGACACCGGTATTTGGAGAAAGTTTTAGAGCCCTTCCAAAAATATAGGCTGCGAGCAGGGCAGAAAAAATAACTGCAAAGATGATGATTAAGGACATGCTCCCGACTGCCAAAATATTATAGAGATTCATGTCAAAGCCAAGGAGTATGATCGAATACTGTAACACTTTTTTTGAGCAGAACCTGATCCCGGCATTTGCTTTTATAAGGCTTGGTGCAACCTGCGCTAAAATGATCCCAAATAGGATTGCAATGATGGGGCCCCCAATAATGGGGAAGAGCCTCCCAAGAAACCAAGACGGAATAGCAATAAGTAAGCAAAGAACAATTCCTTGAATATTTTTCATTTAATCTCCTATCCTGCAAGTGTAGCAAGTTTTTCTCTAATAAACTCACTCTTTTCTTTTAGCCCGATATTACCTGCCGCAAAAATAACTATATTTGCCTGTCTTGGATCGAGCTTTACTTTCCCTGAAGATTCCTTCATTAATCTAACCAATCGGTCAACACTTACCTTTGCAACCTTGCCAAACTCAGCCCTTACCATGCCGCCCCTTTCCTTAAGGGAAGATATCGAAAGCTCCCTGCAAATTATGCGGAGTTCTGCAAGTGCAAGAAGGCTTGCTGCCTCATCGGGAGGCGGGCCGAAACGGTCGATTAACTCTGCATTAAGACTGTCAAGTTCTTCCCTTGTTCTTACTGCAGCGATCTTTTTATAAAGCTCCATTTTCTCCTGGGCAGAATCTATGTAAGTGTCGGGGATGAAACCGGAATATTCAAGCTCCAATAGGGTTTCGGTTTCTGCTTCATAGTCCTTATCTTCAAGTTTTCTTACAGCCTCATCCAAGAGGCGCATATAAAGGTCAAAGCCCACAGAGTAAATATCACCTGACTGCTCCCGCCCAAGGAGATTCCCTGCTCCTCTAATCTCCATATCCTTCATTGCAATTTTAAAGCCCGAGCCCAGCTCAGTAAAATCGGAAATTACCTGCAACCTCTTCATTGCAACTTCCGAAAGGGCCTTATCCCTCGGATAAAATAGATAGGCGTATGCAAGACGATCGGAGCGGCCCACCCTTCCTCGCAACTGGTATAGCTGAGAAACCCCGTACATATCTGCACGATCAATTATGATAGTATTAACATTCGGAATATCAATTCCATTTTCGATGATAGTAGTTGATACAAGCACATGAAAGCCGCCGTTAATGAAGCGGTGCATTACATCTTCCAACTCCCTTCCGTCCATTTGACCGTGTGCTGTTTCAATGAGCATTTCGGGGAGCAGCCTTTGGATTTTAATACGGGTATCAACAAGGTCTTCGATACGATTGTGCAGGAAAAAGACCTGACCTCCCCTCTCTGCCTCTTTTCGTATAGCGTTTGCTATACGCTCATCATTATGCTCTTCAATTGCGGTTTCAATCGGGCGGCGGTTAAGGGGCGGTGTTGCAAGAAGGCTCATGTCGCGGATCTTTAGAAGGCTCATGTGCAGGGTGCGGGGGATTGGTGTTGCAGTAAGGGTAAGGCAGTCCACATTTGCCTTAAGCTCTTTTAACCTCTCCTTGTCCTTTACTCCAAAGCGCTGTTCCTCGTCGATTACCATTAAACCCAGATTCTTAAAGCTCACATCCTTTTGAATTATGCGATGGGTTCCAATTAACAGATCAATCTCGCCTTTTTTTAACTCTTCGATTATGCGTTTAGCATTTTTCCTGTCAACAAAGCGCGAAAGCATTGCAAGCTTTATCGGGAATTGGTTGAAGCGCTCCTTAAAATTTTCGTAATGCTGATCTGCCAAGATTGTGGTTGGTGCAAGGAAGGCTGCCTGTTTACCCCCCATTATAGCCTTAAAGCAGGCCCTGACTGCAACTTCGGTTTTCCCGTAACCCACATCCCCGCAGACAAGCCTGTCCATTGGAGAGCTGCTTTCCATATCGCTTTTTATTTCTTCAACACAGCGGAGCTGGTCCTCAGTTTCCTCAAAGGGGAAGGCTGCCTCGAACATGGTCTGCCATTCGGAGTCGACGGGGAAGGCAAACCCTTGTGAGCGTTTTCTTTTTGAGTAAATCTCAAGGAGCTTTTCTGCAATATCTTCAACCGACTTCTTTACCCTGCCCTTGCGATTCTCCCAGCTCTTCGAGCCAAGAATGTCTAAGCGGGGCGGAGAGCCCTCATTGCCGATATAACGCTGAATCAGGTTCACCTGCTCAATCGGCACAAAGACTGTTTCATCCCCCGCATACTCTACTTTTATATAATCCCTCTCATGACCAAGGGCCTTGATCCTCTCGATGCCCTTAAAAAGACCAATGCCGTAATTTACATGAACTATATAGTCTCCCGGGTTTAACTCTACGAAGGTGTCAATGGCTGCACTTCGGACAGTCCTTAGGGATTTAGGAGGACGGCGGCGGCGGCCGAAGATCTCGTTTTCCTGTATCAGCATTAGCTTGATGTCAGGAAGGGCAAAACCGGAAGATAGGGGAAGGGAGACGACAGAAACATCATCATCTTTTAAAAGCTGCTCGATCCTGCCTGCCTGCACTTCAGACTCGGCTGCTACAGTTAATCTCCAACCCTGCTTCTTTAAAGAGGCAAACTCCTCTTTTAAATAGTCCATATTGCCGAAAAAACTGCGAGGAGGATCGCAGGATGCTGAAAGACGAAGGGCACCCTCCTCCCCTCCCCCCTTTATAGACATAAAGGAAATACGTTGTTCAGACTGATTTGATAACTCTCTAAAACTTAAAAGTATCCTCTCGGGGACAGGGGCTTCCCTGTCCTTACGAGACCTTCCATAAAGGTTCTTATACTCCCGCTCAAGGCTTTCCTGCGCATTTTCGAGCCGCTCCCTGTCAAGGCAGAATAGTATTCCTTCGCGGGCATAATCAAGAATCGATGCGCTCTTTTCAAAGGCAAGGGGAAAGAACAGCTCCTCCCCGCTTACTGTGCCGCGGGCCATAAGCTCTTCAAGGATTGCCCTGCCGCCGGAAGGGAACTCCTCGTAATTTTCAAGGTTACGGCCGAGGGCCTCTATGCGATCATCAGTCCAAACCAGCTCCTTCATCGGATGAATGAGCAATTCCTTCACATTTTCGAGGCCGCTCTGAGTAATAGGGTCGAAGCGTCTTATGGATTCGATCTTGTCAAAGTCAAAGAGGATGCGATATGCCCTGCTCTCGTCGTTTAGAAGTATGTCTAGAACCTCTCCCCTAAGCGCAAACTCGCCCCGTAGCTGCACCCTCGGCACCCTTGTAAACCCGTATTTTATGAGGGTTTCTGCAAGGCTCACGGTGTCAATAACACCCTCGGGCTCAAGTTTTATCAGCAATTCCCTGATATAGGCCGGGGGAGGAAGGGGGGTTAAAAAGGCCCTCTCGGGCACAATGACAATGCCTGAACCCCCTGATGCAAGCCGGGAGAGAATGGACATCCTCTCGCCAAAAACAGGTGAATAAGTAGCCATATCACGGTAGGGCATGCCGCCCCACCAGGGGAAGATTGAAACATCCTGCTCAGCCGTTTCCAAATCCCTTTCAAGAAGGCCTGCCTCGGTATCCGAGGGTACTATAATAAGAACCGGCCCTTGAGAAGTACGGGGCCTTTTTTCGGCAATCAGGGATATTAGAAGAGCAGGGAAGGCCCCCTCGGCATCGTCAATTTCAAGGGGAAACCCGGCTTCTTTTACGGCGCCAAGGATGGTCTTAACCTTTGAGGAAGATAATAATGCTTCTTTTAGAGTAATAAATGATGTAATATGCATAGTGTAAAAACTAAGGTATACATACCTGTTTACCGATTACTATAGTATAGAAGTGCCTTCATACGCAATAAACACTTTTATGGGGTGAATCGTGAAGTTTAGATTGATTTTTTTACCGGTATTACTGGTTTTATTGGGAGTGGCCCTCCCTATTACGGCTCAGGCAAATGCAGGAGTTTCCTTTCAGATACGCTATTTTGACAGAAGGGTATTCTATCTTGATGATGAGCCGATTCTGATTCATATAACCCTGACAAATAATAGTCCCGGGCCCTATAGGTTCCGCCTTGCAGAAGAGCGGGCCTTTTCCGTTGACTTTGACGTAAGGACCAATTCAAACAGGCCCGTGGACCCCGCAGACCGCCTGATTCAAAGGCGAAGTCAGGCTATGCAGGTCTTTTTCCGCGAAATTACCATAGAAACAGGTGAATCCTTCTCCTTTGTAGAGGATCTCAGGGATTATTCAGAGCTGTTAAACAGCGGAAGCTATGTGATACAGGCTCGCATTTACCCCGAACTGATACAGGCATCGACTTTATTCACCCCGATTGAGTCAAACCGTCTGATCCTCGACCTCCGTCACAGGCCCCTCCTCGGACCTGAGGGCATTCCCCTTGAACTTGACGTTGAAACGAACGCAGTGCTTGTCAGGGAGAGGCTCCCCCCGGATGAGGTTATCAACTATATGCTGACTGCAAGACAGAGAAGCCAGTGGGAAAGATTCTTCCTCTACCTTGATCTCCAGTCAATGCTGTCCCGTGATCCCCATCGCAGACGGCAGTGGAATGCCGAGTCAGAAGAGGGCCGGCTTAGAATGCTTGCGCGCTATAAGCAGGACTTACAGAATGCCGTTGTTGACGGTGACATCTCCATGATACCCACCGACTTTACGATTGAACGCACGACATACGACACCCGTACAGCCGCTGTTACTGTGCTTAACCATTATGATATGGGTAACTTCACTGAAATACGGCGTTATACCTGGCATCTTGAGAGAAGAAATGATGTCTGGCTTGTGGTTGACTACCAAGTCCAGAACCTGGGCACCACCCGCTAAATTTCTTCGAATCTCGCAGTAAAGAAGCGCAATTGCTTGGGTTCGTAAACAAAGCGTAAGCCTCGGATCTTCTCCTTGTTTTTATGCAATGCAATTACAGCCCTTGCAACAACATCCATGTGAGCATAGGTATAGACCCTGCGCGGAATGGTTAAACGAACCAGTTCCAGCTTAGGCTTATGGTTCTCCCCCGTATTCACGTCCCTTCCTGCCGAGACTATGCCCCTTTCCATTGAGCGCACCCCCGATTCAAGGTAGAGATTTGCCGCAAGGGACTGTGCAGGGAATTGATCTTGAGTCAGATGGGGACAGAAGCGCTTTGCATCGAGGAATACCGCATGGCCTCCAACCGGCTCCATTATAGGCACGCCCGCATCAAGGAGGAGGTCCCCAAGATACCTTACCTGCTTTATCCTATGCTCAATATACTCGTATTGCACGGACTCCCTAAGACCGATTGCTAGGGCTTCCATGTCACGGCCTGTCATACCGCCGTAGGAGGGCATTCCTTCGAATACGACTACAAGCTCCTTGGCCCTAATAAAAAGCTCATCATCATTCATGCATAAGAAGCCGCCGATATTGGTTATCCCGTCCTTCTTTCCGCTCATAGTACAGCCGTCTGCATAGCTAAAGGATTCATGAACAATCTCTGCTATGGTCTTATTTGAATAGCCTGCCTCTCTTTCCTTGATATAAAAGGCATTTTCAACGCATCTTGTCGCGTCATAATAGACCTTAATGCCGTATTTATCGCAAAGTTCCCGCACTGCCTTCATATTTTCTATGGAAACAGGCTGTCCCCCTGCCAAATTCACGGTAATTGCAAGGCAGACGTATGCAATTTGCTCTGCTCCAACCTTATCAATAAGACCTTTTAGCTTATTAAGGTCAATATTTCCCTTAAAAGGATGATACGCCGTAGTATCGTGGGCCTCATCTATCACAATATCGTAAAAAATCCCGCCATTCGCCTCCTGATGATAGCGCGTGGTGGTGAAGTACATGTTCCCGGGGGTATATTGGCCTGCTTTAATTGCCAGGGTACTTAGGATATTCTCGGCTCCCCTCCCCTGATGGGTCGGAACCACATGCTTAAAGCCAAAGAGTTCCTTTACAGTGGCCTCAAGATAATGCCAGTTGCGGCTCCCCGCATAGGCCTCATCACCCATCATCATGCCTGCCCATTGCTTATCACTCATTGCATTTGTGCCTGAGTCAGTCAATAGATCGATGTAAACATCCTCTGAATTAAGCAGAAAGGTATTATACCCTGCTTCTTTGAGCACTTTTTCCCTGGTTTCCCTGTCAATCATCTTTACCGGCTCTACAGATTTGATCCGGAAGGGTTCTGCAGGATATTTTGTATCAAGCATCTTTCTCTCTCCTTAAATGGGTTATTTTGGTTATTTTAGCACAGTTTCTAGAGTTTAGGAAGCAAGAATTTTGATTCGATATTATGGTATTTACAAAGCGGGGGTTTTTTTATAGTATTAAGGGGTCTAAAGGACGCTTAGCTCAGCTGGTTAGAGCACCACGTTTACACCGTGGGGGTCACATGTTCGAATCATGTAGCGTCCAATTATCTCGTATACAAATGGCACATGATCTTATGCTCACCATCACTATAATAATCGGGCTTCTTCTCCTTGCAGATGTCCATGCACTTCGGGCATCTTGGGGAAAATTTGCAGCCCTTTGGTAAATTAGTCGGGTCGGGCATAAGGCCTGCTATCGGGTTCAGCCTTGGGGTATCTATCTTTAGGTTGGGGATCGAGCCGAAAAGACCTGTAGTGTATGGATGATGGTCCTTCGTATTAAAGATATGGTCTGCTGTCCCGATTTCAACAATTTCGCCTGCATACATTACGCAGACATCATCGCAGGTCTGGGCGACAATCCCCAAATCGTGGGTGATAAGTATCATCGAAGTGTTGAGCTTTACTTTCAGCTCGTTCATCATCCCGAGAACCTGGGCCTGGATGGTGACATCAAGGGCCGTTGTGGGCTCATCCGCTATGAGCAGTTCAGGCTCGCATGCCATTGCAATCGCAATAACGACCCTCTGCTTCATTCCGCCCGAAAACTGATGGGGGAAATCCTTCTTTCTGTTTTTCTGAATGCCCACAAGCTCTAAAGCCTGGTCAACCCTTTTGCCCAGTTCTGCTGTGCTTAGGTTTTCGGTATTGTGCAGGGAAAGGGCTTCGAGAATCTGATCACCGACCTGAACTATGGGGTTTAAGGAAGTCATCGGGTCCTGGAAGATCATGGAGATGCGCTTACCACGGATGCGCAGCATTTCGTTTTCACTTGCCTGCATCAGGTCCTTATTGTCGAAGAGGATTGAACCGCCTGCAACGCGGGCAGTCCTATCGGGCAGAAGGCGAAGGATGGAAAGTGCAGTTGTGGTTTTACCTGCCCCTGTCTCCCCGACTATTCCAAGGGTGGTGCCTTTTTTAAGGGAAAAGCTTATCCCGTTTACGGCTTTGACATGCTCAAAATCGGTTTGGTACGCAATTTCAAGGTCTTTTATATCAAGTAAAATTTCTCTGCTATCACTCATGTTCTGCCCTCTAATCTCTCAGTTTCGGATCAAGTGCATCGCGCAGTCCGTCCCCAACCAGGTTAAAGGAAAGGGCTGAAAAGAGGATACAGGCGCCCGGGAAAAACAATAAATACGGTGCTGTTCTCATAAACACTTGAGCCTCTGACAGCATTGCTCCCCATTCCGGATTCGGCGGTTGAATACCCATGCCGATATAACTGAGGCCCGCTGCTGCAAGGATGGTGCCTGCAATGGACATTGTTGCTTGAACAATAATCGGCCCCATTGCATTTGGAAGTATATACTTTACGATTATGCGAAAATCCCTTGTGCAATAGGATTTTGCAGCTTCGATAAAGTCCTGCTCTGCAACTGTTAAAATAACCGAACGTGTCAAACGGGTAAAACCCGGAACACTTGCAATTGTAATCGCTATAAGAAGGTTTCTAAGGTCGGGGCCTAATGCTGCGATTATGGCAAGTGCAAGCAGAATCCCCGGAATGCATGTAAGCACATCCATAAGCCTCATGATTATATTGTCAAGCTTTCCCCCATAGTAGGCGGCAGTTGCGCCTAACAGACCTCCCACTATCACCGAAAAGAAGGTTGTGAAAAGTCCAATCGTAAGTGAGACTCGCGAGCCGTGAAGCACCCTTGTAAAGAGATCTCTGCCGAAGGCATCAGTCCCAAAATAATTCTCAGAGTTTGGGGCCTTAAGTCTCTCCCTTGCATTAATGGTTATTGCCCTTTCATAGGGTGATATAACTTCAGCGAAAATGGCAAGGAGGGTAAAAATTAAAAGGACTGTGAGTCCTGCCATGGCTGTTTTATTCTTTTTTATTCGAAGCCATACTTCAGCGAGCTTGCTCTTCTTTTTGACCTTATGGTCGATTATGTCAACTGAATCTGTATACATGCCCTACCTCCTCTACCTTGAGTACTTGGCCTTGATCCTGGGATCGATAAAGGCATAAAGGATATCCACAACCAGCATAATAAAACAGAAAATTGTAGCAAGAAAAATTGTTGTGGACATTACAACGGGCAGATCTTTCATCCTAATTGCAGCAACTATATGTGTGCCAAGCCCGGGGATTGAGAATACGGTCTCTGCTATAACAGCTCCTCCGAGTAATCCGCCAAAGGCCATTGCCATTACGGTAATTACAGGCAGAAGTGCATTCTTCATTGCATGGTTCCAGATTACCATACGGGTTGTTGCACCCTTGGCCCTCGCCGTGCGTATATAATCCTGACGAATAACTTCAAGCATTGTCGAGCGCGTAAGACGGAGGAGACCCCCTGAGCCTCCAACCGAAAGGGTTGCAATGGGCAAGACGAAGTTCTTCCAACTTGCAATACCTCCGGTTGGCAGTATTCCAAGGTAAAGTGCAAAGATCAAGATCAAAGTCATGCCGAGCCAGAAGCCTGGAATTGATGCAAAGAATAAGGCTAAGACAGTAAGAAAATTATCTGTTAACGAGTACTGCTTTACTGCGGCAATGACTCCAAGCGAGATGCCGATTATCGAACTGAATGTAACTGATGCAACTGCAAGGAGCAATGTAAACGGAAATCGCAGCCAGATCTCGGTGAATACCGGCTGATTTGTCTGATACGAAGTGCCGAAATCCAAACGGAAGACGGCGTTATAAACGTAATCTACAAAGCGGACCAGAATGGGTCTATTATATCCCAGTTCTTCATTAAGCATGTCCACGGCTTCCTGGGGGGCAGTCATGCCAAGGATTAGACGGGCAGGATCACCCGGGGTTAGGGAGATTATCATAAAAACAATGAAGGTAATTCCAAAAAGCACGGGGATTGTTATTAATAAGCGTTGGATAATAAATTTATGCA
>WRKT01000051.1 GCA_009777995.1 Treponema sp.
AAGCGTCGCATCTACCGGTCCTCGGGGGAAGGAGTGCTGCCGCATGTTGGGTCTTCCTTTTAAGGTTATCACGTCCCCCGCCGAGGAGATTCTAGATGAGAGCCTTGAGCCTGCCAAGGCCGCAACAGAACTTGCAATGCAGAAGGTTAACTGTGTCAGGGAGCTATGTGCCGAGGAAGAGGCTCCCCTTATTTTTGGGGCAGACACCATAGTGGTACTAAACGGGAAAATCTATGGGAAGCCTTCCGACAGGGAACATGCAGGGCAAATGCTTACAGAGTTACAGGGGAAGACACATGAAGTGATCACAGGCATTGCCCTGTATAATGGTCGCCATGGGAGCATTGAAAGCTGCTCGGTGTGCAGTACTGTAAGTTTTGCGCCAATGTCAGAGGAAGAAATCGAGTGGTACCTGAATTCAGGTGAATGGGACGGGGCCGCAGGCTCTTATCAAATTCAGGGGCTTGCTTCCTGCTTTATAACAGGAATCAACGGCTCATTCTCTTCGATAGTGGGCCTGCCTGTCAGGGAATTCTATAAAATGCTTAAGAAAACCGGCTACGTTTTTCTATAAAGCTATACACACGAAAAAAAAACTTGTAAAATAGCTCCATTATAGGAGTTCTAAATGAAAAAAGTATTAACAATTCTGCTTATCCTGCTCGTGGCAGGATCGCTGTTCGCCGGCGGCGGTCGACAGCAGCAACAGGCAGCGGCCGGAGTCCCGGGCCCCCACGGCCTGATGTATGCTGCAGATCAGACCCTCAGGGTGGTATACCACGCTGAAGCGACAAGCCTAAACTGGCTGTCCACGGCAGACTCTGCCCTCAACTGGCATGCGGTAAGTCAGGCTCAGACGGGTCTTGTTTCAACAGATCAGTACCGGATAACAGTCCCTGCCCTCGCAGAGAGTTGGAGCATCAGCCCTGACGGGAATGTGTATACCTTCAATCTGCGCAGAGGACTTCCCTGGGTGGATTATCAGTTCAATATCATAGGCCATTTAACCGCCCATGACTTTGTTGAGTCCGCACGCTGGACTTTGACCCCCGAGAACCTCTCATCAAATACAAATATCTATGTTTCGCATATAAGAAATGCGGCAGAATACTATGCAGGTACGATTACTGATTTTAACCAGGTTGGCTGGAGAGCCCTTGACGATTATACCCTTCAAGTGACCCTTGTAGCTCCAAGGCCCTTCTTCCTTGATATAATGGGAGCATATACAGTTGCATACGCACCCTTCCTCAGGCAACAGGGCAGGAATTTCGGTGTAGATCATACACGTCTTTCCTATATCGGGCCCTATGTTATCACGGTTTTTGAGCCTGATTTCAGAAGGATTTACGAGAAAAACCCGCATTATTGGGATGCCGGCAATGTACATATTGAAAGGGTTGTGGCCACATACAATGCACAGGCAAATATGATTGCACCTGAGCTCTTCCTGCGCGGAGAAACGGATTTTGCAAATATTGATGTTGCCGTTCTTGACCGCTGGATGCAGGATCCGCAATTATCGCCAATCGTAGTGCCCGGGGAGCCAAGCCATGTATTCATGTACTATTACATAATGAATTTCTGGCCCAATTTTGACGAGAGGCATGAGCCCCGCAACTGGAATCTTGCAGTAAATAACCTAAATTTCCGCAGATCCCTTTACTGGGCCTTTAATCGCAGGGCCGCAATTGGCGCCCGCGACCCCTTTAACGGGGAGATGATGCTCTTAAACACCATTACCCCCTGGGCTTTTGCCACTGTTGACGGTATTGATTATTTAACAATTCCGCCCATCAATGAAGTTGCAAATAGGCCTAACTGGCAATTTGAACCGGACAGGGCGAGGAGCTATAGGGATGCTGCTATCAGGGAACTAACAGCCCAGGGAGTAACCTTCCCGGTTAAGATTCTCCTTCCCTATGATCCGAATGACACTGCAATGGGTCTTGAAGTACAGATTGTTTCCCAACAGCTCATGGAAACCCTTGGAAGTCAGTATATTGAAGTTATAATTGAAGCAGGCCCGATGACAAACTTCCTTGGTCTTAGAAGGGAGGGCGAATTTGCAATGCTGCGCTCAAGAAACGGTGCAGTTGCTCCTTCAGACCCGGAATCTTGGAGTTATGCCTTCGAGAGGGGCATGAACTGGAGCTTCCCTGACCTTGCAACAGGACCCCAGACCATTCAGATCATGAATGAGTACTATAGGCTGCTTGACATCGCAAAGTCCAATACCTTAAAGAACATGGATCGCTATAGGGCCTTTGCAGTAGCAGAGACCTTCCTTCTTGACAATGCAATTGTTATACCTTTCAGCACAGACACCGAGGGATACTATGCCTCAAGAACCGTTGTTCTTGACGGAATGGGCGATATTCCAAGATGGAAGGGCCAGAGGGTTCTTTCCGAGCCTCTTCGCGGAGATGCCTTCTTGGGCATTTACGAGAACTGGCTTAGGGCAAGGGAAGGCAATTAAGCCTAGTCAAAAGTATAGTTTTTTATTATTATTCAAGAAAGCATTGGAGAATTGGGTATCCTGAAAGGATGCCCGATTCTCTGTAAGCTGAAAAATCGTAGATTTTTCAGCCAAACTCCATCGCCCAAGGGTGATGAGATATAGGGAAGGAGTCCGGTTATCACTTAAACCGGAACAGGGGAGAGAATTTTGGCAGTAGTTACCATGAAGAGCCTGTTAGAATCAGGCGTACACTTCGGTCACCAGGTAAAACGCTGGGATCCGCGGATGAAAAGGTTCATCTTCGCGGAACGGAATGGGATTCACATTATTGATCTGCAAAAGACCATCCAGGCAATTAAAGATGCCTATGAGGCTGTGCGCAAGGTTACGTCTTCGGGCAAGACAGTCCTTTTTATAGGGACAAAGAAACAGGCCCAGCAGGCTGTGCAGAAAGAGGCAGAGCGCTGCGGGATGTACTATGTAAACAATCGCTGGCTTGGCGGAATGCTCACAAACTTTGTTACAATCAAAAAGTCCTTGCTTCGTCTTAAAAAACTTGAAAAGATGGAAGTTGACGGAACTTTTGAAAACCTCACAAAGAAAGAAATTGCCGCCCTTAGCAAGGAAAGAAGCAAATTACAGAAGAACCTCGGCGGCATTAAGGAAATGAAGGAGCTTCCCGGCATTCTTTTCATAATCGACACAAGGTCGGAAGCTATTGCCGTAGCTGAGGCTAGACGTATGGGTATCCCAATTGTTGCAGTTGTTGATACAAACTGTAACCCTGACGGCATAGATTATCCGATTCCCGGGAACGATGATGCAATAAGAGCCATCACCCTTTTCACACAGATCATTGCAAATGCTGTTGTTGAAGCAGACAACGAAGTTGGTCTTAGAATTATCGAGAATCTTGACAATGAAGAAGACGATATGGACGAGCTTCTAAGCGATATATCGCAGAAAGAGGAAGATGAAGAAATAGATATTGCATCATACAATGTCGAACAGGATAAGATCAAAAATGAAGTTGAGCCTGAAGAAGAGGATCTTGACGATAACATATCAGCAAAATTAGAAAAAGCTTACGAGGAAGAATAAGGAGTACTATAATGGCGAATATTGCTGCCCAGGATGTTAAAACCCTTAGGGAAAAAACGGGCGCAGGTATGATGGAATGTAAAAATGCCCTGGTTGAAACAGACGGGGACTTTGCGAAAGCCGAAAAGCTCCTTAAGGAAAAAGGTCTTGCTGCCGTTGAGAAGCGCTCAGGCCGTGCAACAAATGAGGGGAAGGTTTTTGTAAAGGTAAAGGAAGGGCCGGGAGGTTCAAGGGGGATACTTGTAGAGCTTGCCTGCGAAACGGATTTCGTTTCGCGTAACCCTGAGTTTGTAGAACTTGGCGAGGCAATTGCGGCTCTTGCGCTTGAAAAAGGATATACTGAAGCAAATGATGAGCTTAACGGGAAGGTAAGCGATCTTGCATCGAAGATGGGAGAAAACTTGAGCATTAAGCGCATCTGCCTTGTAAAAGCAGAGGCCGATGAACACTTTTCGAGCTATATCCACGGAGAAGGTGCAATAGGTGTCATCGTTAAAGCAAAGGCCGATAAAGCTGAAAGCTTTAAAAACGAAGAAGTAAAGGCCTTTGTATTTTCTCTTGCTCTTCATGTTGCTGCTTTCAATCCGCTTGCCCTTGATAAAACCAAGGTTGATGCAGGTTGGTTAAAAGAGCAGGAAGAAATTTTCCGAAAGCAGATGGAGCAGGATGAGAAAATGCAGGATAAACCTTCCGGTGTAATTGACAATATTCTTAAAGGGAAGGTGAGTAAGTTCCTGAAAGATATTTGTCTATTGGATCAGAGCTATGTAAAAGATGAGAAAATGACGGTAGCTGCAGCAATTGCAGATGCCGGCAAACGTTTTGGTATCACTCTAAATCTCATTGATTATGTTTATTTTAAAGTAGGCGGATAATATGAGTGAGGTAATAAGTTTAGCCGAAGAGAAGATGAAAAAAAGCCTTGCAAGTCTAAAGGACGGTTTTGCCACCCTTAGAACGGGCAGGGCATCAGCAGGCATTTTCGATAAAATCCGAGTTGATGCATACGGAGAGAAGTCACCTCTTAACCAGGTTGCTAATATCTCGGTACCCGAAGCAAGACTTATTGTTATTCAACCTTGGGATAAGGGTTTAATTTCCGAAATTGAGAAAGCGATTAGATCTTCAGAGCTGTCCTTAAATCCGTCAAATGACGGCAAGGTGATCCGAATTTCAATTCCGCCTCTTACAGAGGAGCGCCGCAAGGAGCTTGTAAAAGTTGCAAAAAATAACGCAGAGCAAAGCAGGGTCGCGGTAAGGAATATTCGCAGAGACGGAAATGAAGAATTAAAGAAACTCCTTAAAGACGGCAAGCTTTCTGAGGATGAGGAAAGCAAGACCGCAGATGAACTTCAGAAACTGACCGATTCCTATATAGGGAAATTAAATCAGATTCTAGAAGAGAAGGAAAAGGAAATAATGGAGGTTTGATGGGAAAACCATCCCGGCTTCCGGAATCAGGCCCTGCTCATGTCGGAATAATCATGGATGGGAATGGCCGCTGGGCCCGCCTTCGCGGATTGCCTCGAAGCAGAGGTCACCAGGAAGGTTTACAGGCTGCAAGAGGCATAGTTCAATCCGCGGCAGAGCTGGGCCTTTCCTATTTAACCCTATACGTCTTTTCAACCGAGAACTGGAAGCGCACTTCCGATGAAGTCGGTTTTATAATGGGCCTTGTAAGGCAATACTTAAAAAAAGAAATAGACTTTTGCAAGAGCAACTTCATACGCGTAAGGCATGCAGGAAACCGCAAAGGTCTTGATGAAGACATTTTAAATGACCTTGATGATGTTTGCAGGGAGACCGAACATTTTTCCGGGCTTCAGGTAATCCTTGCCCTAAATTACGGGGGCAGGGACGAAATAATAAGAGCTATCGGGAAAGTGACAGAGAGAGGCCTGCCTTTATCAGAAGAAAATTTAACCCTCTGCCTAGATAATCCTGATATTCCTGAGCCTGATCTAATTATAAGAACAGCAGGGGAATTCCGCACAAGCAATTTTCTTTTATGGCAGGGAGCATATTCAGAGTACCATATTTCAAGTAAATTATGGCCTGACTGGACAGGAAGTGATCTTGAAGAGGCCATCAATATTTACAATATGCGTGAGCGCCGTTTTGGAGCTGTATATGAGGATGTACGTTGAGAAATCTTATTGAGCGTCTATTAGTATTCTTTGTCGGTTTTCCCTTAGTCCTTTCAACCGTAGTTTTTTTCTCTTTTAATAATCACTTAATCCTTAACATAATAATTTTATCTTTTACTATTGCAGGAGCCCTGGAGTTTAGAAATATTCTAAAACAAAAAAATCTAGTTATTTCTAGTGCTGATTCAATAATCCTTGGCGGTATTTCACCTGTCGCATGTGTTCTGATTGTAAGCTTTGGTGTTAATCCGGCAATACTGCCCGTAGTATTTATCCTTGGTGCATTGTGGCTTCTTGTATCAAATGTTTTTTCAGGGCAGGATAAATTAGATACTTTTATAAATAGAGCAGCAGCGGGATTAGCAATAATGATATATCCCGGGCTTTTCATAACCTGGTTTATTCGCATGGCTCTTTTCCCCGGCCCTGAAATGGTAATACTTGTATTTCTTTTAATTGTACTTTTAAACGATGCCTTTGCATGGGCGGCAGGAATGCTTTTTGGAAAAAATAATAAGGGCTTAGTAAAGGCAAGCCCCGGGAAAAGTATTGCAGGTTTTCTAGGCGGAATGCTTGCATCGATTTTATGCGGAATACTTGCGACAATTCTTATTCCTGATGCATTTACTTCCCGCATTATGTCTTCTGCCATCGCAGGCGCAATACTTGGACTTACTGCGGGAGCTGCCGCAACACTTGGAGACCTTTGCGAATCTGCAATAAAGCGCAGTGCAGGTGTAAAGGATTCAGGGAAATTTCTTCTTGGCAGAGGCGGCGCCCTTGATTCAATAGATTCCATAATTATTGCAGCACCTGTTTACTATATTCTATTCAGGGCCCTCTTCACATAATGAAAAAAAGGGTGGCTGTTCTTGGTGCAACAGGTTCCATAGGGAAAAGCACCCTGGATATACTTAGGGAAGAAAAAGAACGTTTCACTCCTGTTCTTCTAACTGCAAATAAAAATGCAGATGAGCTAAAAAAATTAAAAGAAGAATTCCCGTGTGCAGCTATCGCACTTGGAAAGGAAGACTCACTTAGAGCAATTACTGCTACCCCTATCGACATTACTGTAAACGGAATAAGCGGAGCAGCAGGCCTTGAGCCCTCTCTTGAAGTAATTAGAACAGGCTCTGATCTTGCACTTGCAAATAAGGAAACCATCGTTATGGCAGGGCCCCTTGTTTTGGCAGAGGTAAAAAAAAGAAACGTAAAAATAATCCCTGTAGATTCAGAACATTCAGCAATTTGGAAGCTTATTGAAGGGCATGGCAGGGAAAATGTATCTGAAATAATTCTTACCGCATCGGGGGGGCCATTAATAGACTTCACTCCCGAAGAGTTAGAAACCGTAACTGTATCGCAAGCACTCGCCCACCCCACCTGGAAAATGGGCCCAAAAATAACGATAGACTCTGCAACGATGGCAAATAAGGGCCTTGAAGTGATTGAAGCTGCATTACTATTTAATATACCTCAGGAAAAAATAAAGGTTACAGTTCATCGCCAGAGCATAGTACATTCAATGATACGCCTTAAAAACGGGGCAGTATATGCTCAGATGTCAAAGCCCGATATGAAACTTCCGATACATGATGCCCTCACCTTTCCGGATACTACTTGCTCATCTTATGGACAATTGGACTTCGACTCTCTTTCCTTAACTTTTGAAAAACCTGATTTTAATAGGTTTCCTATGCTTAATCTCGCATATAAGGCTCTTGAAGGCGGACTCCTAATGCCTACTGTCTATAATGCCGGAAATGAAGCTGCTGTCGATGCCTTTCTTGAGGGGCGAATAAGCTTTCTTGAAATTCCTGCCTTAGTCGGATATGTTTTAGAGAAGAGCAATAACTTGACACAGGTTCTTGATCTTGAATCTATACAGGCAGCGGACAGGAAAGCAAGAGAGCTTGCGAATGATTTTATTAAGACACGGAGTATTTAATGCTAATTTATAGGATACTGCTAGGGCTTTTCGGTCTGGGTATTGTTGTATTTGTTCATGAACTTGGACATTTTCTTGCTGCACGCCTAATGGGAATTGAAGTAGAAGCTTTCTCAATAGGCTGGGGAAAACCAATCCTAAAGAAGAAAATTGGAGCTGTTGAATACAGGCTTGGTGCATTCCCCCTTGGCGGTTATTGCAAGATGAAAGGTCAGGACGATTTCCAGAATGCCTACGGAAAGGAAGAAATGAGGGCCGAAAAAGGCTCCTATCTTGCAGCATCCCCTTTCCGCCGTATAGTTGCCTGCATTGGAGGTCCCCTATTTAATCTTCTTTTTGCAATACTTGTCCTCTCTGTAATTTGGGGTATTGGCTTTGAAGTAAATACTTTAGGAAATCGCATCATCTTGGTTTCTGATATTGTTCAAGGCACTGTGAATCCTGCTGATGAGGCAGGTCTATTGAGCGGGGACAGGATTATTTCGATAAGAGGCAAAAGTACCGAAACCTTTAACGACATACAACAGATCATAGCTGTCCATCCGGGTGAAGAGCTCATGATGCAGGTTGAGCGCGATGGGGATATAATTGATCTTCTAGTCACCCCTGCAATGGATAGGAGTACAGGAGCCGGAAGAATCGGCGTATATTTCTGGACAGACCCTGTAATTGAAAGGATCACAGAGGGAAGCCCTGCCGGCATTGCAGGTCTGCAAAGCGGAGACAGAATTTTAACTGTAAACGGCTTTCCGATACCGCATACCCTGGGTTTTTTCCAAATAATTGATGAAAGGCCGGGAGTTCTCTATTTGGAAATACTTAGGGGAAATGAAAATATTACTGCATCTTTAATACCAATATATCATGAAGACAATATTGAACTTGGAATGACCTGGCAGGCCGTTAGTTATAATAACCCCCGGCTTTCACCTCCCGCAGCTTTAGCAAGGGGTACGATTGAAACATGGAGAACCTTCACTGTATCTGTAAGAAGCCTCTCACTTCTTTTCAGGGGAATTGATCTAACTCAGGCTGTATCAGGCCCTGTGCGCATAACGTATATGGTAGGAGAAGTAGCGGCAGAAGGCTTTAATCAGAGCTTCGCAGCGGGACTAAGCTCAATGGCAAGTTTCCTTGCCTTAATTTCAATTGCACTTTGCATAATGAATATGCTTCCCCTGCCCATTCTGGACGGAGGAATGATAATTCTTTTCTTTATTGAGGGAATACGAAGAAAACCCCTTAACCCAAGAGTTGTATCTGTTTTTCAGACTGTTGGAGTAGTGTTAATAGCAGGCCTTATGTTTTTTGCAATTTTCGGAGACATACTCTACCTGGCAGGGCGTTAATAGGAGAAATTACATGCTTCAGCAAATAGAGAAACTGCTTAAGAAAAAAAAGAAGCTTGCCATTGGACTAATGAGCGGCACATCTTTAGACGGAATGGATGCTGCTCTTTTAGAAATTGAAGGTTCAAGTTTCGATACAAAAGTTAACTTTATGGAATTCCTTACCCTCCCCTATGACAATGAGCTTAGATCGATTCTTATGAATACTGTTATGGGTGATGATGGGGGAAGCCGTTTAATCTGCGCCCTTAATTTTCTTATTGGCGATATCGCAAGCTCTGCCTGCATAGAGCTCTGCAAAAAGGCAGGAATACAGGCACAAGAAATCGACTTTATCGGAAGCCACGGACAGACAATTTATCATCTGAATGAGTCCATCCCTTTAGCAGGAAGAATGATACGCGGGACCTTGCAAATTGGAGAAGCAGCAATAATCGCAGAAAGGCTTGGCACTGTCACAGTTAGTGACTTCCGTGTCCGTGATATGGCAGCAGGCGGCCAGGGTGCGCCTCTTGTGCCTTATACAGAGTATCTTTTATATCGTAAGGAAAAAAAGACCATTGCTTTACAGAATATCGGCGGTATTGGAAATATAACCCTCCTGCCTGCTTCTTGTAAGGCTGAGGATGTTCTTGCCTTTGATACAGGCCCCGGGAACATGATAATCGATGCCGGGGCACATTATCTTTTAGGTAAATCAATGGATGATGAGGGAAGGCATGCAGCAAAGGGAAAGGTGCATCAGGGGCTTTTAGATTTTATGTTTGCATTTGACGAAGATTATCTTGAGCAGCTTCCTCCAAAAAGCACAGGCAGAGAGCGTTATAACGACTCATACATGAAAAAGATGCTTGAAAAGGCAAAAGAGGAAGGACTTAGCCCTGAAGATATACTTGCAACCTTTACCCGTTATACTGCAGAAACAATTCATCTGGGGATAAAGCAATTCTGTACGCCCTTACCTGAAGAGCTCTATGTTTCGGGCGGAGGTCTTCAAAATAAAACCTTAATGAAAGACATTAAGGAATTGCTTGGCAGCTGCAATGTACGCTCAGGGGATGATCTTGGAATTCCTGCCGAAGCAAAGGAAGCTGTTGCCTTTGCAATTCTTGCAAATGAAGCCATTCACGGACTTCATAATAATAGTCCTTCAGCTACCGGTGCGAGTAAGCCTGTAATCATGGGGAAAATTTCATTTTAATGACAATTAGAAGTATAAAGGAAACAGATTTTTCTTCTTATTATGAGCTTTCCTTGAAACTGGATAAGGAAACAGTCTTTCGTCTTTATGAAGTTGGGGAGAGGCAATATAACCCGGTTTTGTTCTGCTCGGAAACAAGGGATTTCATTAAAAGGCCTAACTGTAATATTTTTTTGGCCGTTGACAACGGTATGCCAATTGGTTATTTACAGGCAATAGGAAGGTCAGCAAGACGTGTTCGCCATATAGTATCGATTAATATAGCAATTTTACAGGATTATACCGGGAAGGGTATTGGAGCTGAGCTTTTTAAGGCAGCAGAAGATTGGGCAAGGAAAAAGGACATTAAAAGATTAGAGCTCTCTGTAATGCTGAACAATGCTCCTGCAATTAAGCTTTATTCAAGGCTTGGGTATGTAAGGGAAGGTTTAAAACGCGGGTCAATGTTTGTTGACGGGAAGTATATCGATGAATACTATATGTGCAAGTGGTTAGATTAAAAATGGCAACAACAGAAAAGTTAAATAAATTACTTGACGAGGGTGCAGCTTCTTTATACGGGAAAGCTGTTTGCCTAATCGGGAAATGCGAGAAAATTATTTTTACAAAGAATATCAACTGTTCTTTAGATTCTATTTTTGATCTTGCTTCGATTACGAAGGTGCTTACAGCTACAATGATATTTAAGCTTATAGGTGAGGGCAAGCTCTCTCTAGATAAAAAGCTAATCGACTTATTTAATGATAAGCCCATAGGGGAAATTACAAGGGATCGATTTAAAGAAATTTCCTTACAGGATCTTTTAACCCATTCTTCAGGCCTTCCTGCATGGTACCCGTTTTATACACAAAATGACAGCTTCTATAATATACTGGAAATTGTTCTTGAAAAATATAAACCGGAAGAGGGCACTGTTTACAGCGACCTTGGTTTCATGCTCCTTGGAGAAATTATATGTTCTATAACAGGACGCACTCTCGAAGAAAACCTTGACGCTTTAAATAAAGAGCTGCAAACTTCATTTCTATTTAACCCTAAAGCAAAAGCTATACCGATAGAAACCTGTGTTGAAACCGAAAGGGGAAACTTAATTGAAAGAGGCATGTGCAGCAGCAGAGATTTAACATTCGATAATTTCCGTTCAGTTGAAGAAAACATGTGCGCAGAAGTTAATGACGGGAATAGTTTTTATTTTTGGAAGGGAGTTTCGGGTCATGCAGGCATTTTCGGGACTGCAGGCGATTTAATTAAACTTGGGAGCCTATACCTTAATAAGGGTAATTTAAATGAAAAATTGATTATACCGCCTGATCTTGCAGAAAAATCCGTACTTGATTA
>WRKT01000052.1 GCA_009777995.1 Treponema sp.
CGTTGTCTCCTGCCAGCCCATAGCGTAGTATTCGTTTGCGCCGGGTATCGGTACGCTGTCATAAAGAAGGGTGTTTACACTTTGAGGCGACAGTATACCTTCGCCTTCGCGCAAAAAGGCTTGGAGATAACGTCCAAGGCATGAGGCGCTGGAAATGATGTAACCTGTGGGAACGCTGACCCTGCTGTTCAAATCGCCGTTGACAGGATAGGGAAACTCCTTTTTAATTGGAAATCCGAAAAGATTCCGGTGTCCGGCGGCTATACCTTCAGCTTCGTGCAAGGATGTGTAGCTGTTGGTCATAGACAAAGGCGCAAAGACATTGCTCCTCATATAATCACCATAAGATGAACCCGTTACAGCTTCTATCACCTCCCCCAGTAAAGTATAATTCAGATTCGAGTAGTTATACCCGCCGTAACTTTTGTGCACTGTTAAATCTTTCCGAGTTTGGTAACTATGGAAACCGCCGGTATGATTTAAAAGATGGCGGATAGTAACCTTATTGTCTAAGTCAATTTGCAGATAACGTGAAACCGGGGCATCTAAATCAACCCTGCCTTGTTCTGCCAATTGCATAATAGCCGCGGCGGTGAATGATTTGCTTATTGAGCCGATGATAAAAGGAGTTTCCACGCTTTCGCAATTTCCGAAAGATCTGCTGTAAAGGACAGAATCTGCATTCACTATGACAATGGACATGCCCGGCATGTAAGTGTTGGAGAAATTTTGTTCAAGATAAGCATCAACAGCGACGAGTTTGATGGATAGTTCTGTCGTGAAAGCCTCTGCCAACAGGCAAAGACAAAGGGCAACAGTGATAATGGATTTCTTCATACAAACTCCTGATACTTAATTTCTTAAATATCAGGTTTTTAAAATAAATTGAAAATCACCAATTACGGTTAATATGCCGGTTTTTCGTAACTAATTACGGTTACAAAAGGTTATTTATCCCCCTCGTATCAAAGAGGACAAGGCAAATCGCCCCGCAGTACCGGTTTTTCGGTATATTCGCTTAAGATGCACCTGTACTGTGTTGACGGCTAAGTTCAACTTGACGGATATTTCTTTATCGGTTTTTCCATGCAACATAGCTTCAATTACTTCTTTTTCTCGCGGCGTTATTTCGTATTTTTCGAGAAAAGCAGCAGAAAGCCCTTGTTCCACTGTCCAGACAGGCGGAGTTTTGGCAAGTTCCCCGGCAAAAACCAAGGCTTCATGAGCGACAGAAAGTTTTGTGTAAAGATAAAACACGACCATATTGAGTATAACTATCAAGGTTCCAAACAGCCCGGCAAACAAAAAAACATTTACACCATATTCCAGAATATACCGTGCAGAGCCGGAACTCGCTGCTATTATCGCCAGTCCGGCTAAAGGCGTAAGAACGGTTAAGAGCGAAAACGAAAGCGGCGATTTAGCCGTCATATTACGGGCCATCCGGTAATAAAACACTGCCCATAAAACAATAATAATTCCCTCTATTGTTTTCCAGAAATACGACCAAAAAGAGTAATATGCCGGGATAGCGCCGTAAAAAGCGAACATATAAGAACGCATTATATAGTTATTAAGCTGTAACATTCCGTTAAAATAGAATGCACTGATAAGAGGGCGGAATAAATCGCCGTTTTCATCTTTGTATAAAAAACCAAGGGTAAAAAAAAGCAGAGTATCACAGGCAATCCTCACCATTAAAATGCCGCCGCTTGATAAAAACAATATTCGGCATAGCGGATATTGTAAAATCATTATAATAATAGCTAAAATCAAGCGGACTTTTGTTTTCGGACGGTGTAATAAGTAAAAAATAGCCCAAAGAGCCGTAAAACGCAGGGCGGCAAGCAGAGTTTCAGCAAATATAATAGCTAAAATCGATAGTTCTTGTTCTATGGCTTGGGTTAGCATACTCATAGGGTGATATTTTACTATTTTTAAAGCAAAAAAACCAGTTATATGGAACAGAAACTAAACCGGTTAATAATTTTTATGGCCATTTTGTTTCTTTATTCTTTTAATAATTCTCCTGACCAATCTATCTTTTCCTTAATACTCCAGCACCATCCGACAAACATCAGTGGATGTACCTCCAGCTTCATCAATTACAAAGTGAGAAACCCCATCAAACCTAAAGCCAAGTTTTTGGTACAATCTTATCGCAACAGCATTATGCTCGTTTACGCCTAAATAAATTTTGTCATGGCCTTTGTCTTTCTTAATTTTACTGATTAGAGTTTTCATTGCCCTAGTTCCATATCCTTTTCTTTGATCGTTTTTATTAATCATTAGGTTGGCAATAACATAGCAGTTACTGACAATACCATAGGCAAAAAAGCCTATAGGGGTATCATCATCATATATTATCAATGACATAAACCCTACATCACTTCGAGGAAGGGGATGCAGGCAAGGTGGAGGGCGTCTTTAAGGACTTCCAAGACAGACCGGCAAAGGGCGAGCCTTGCGGTGATTAATTCGGGGTTGTCTGCGCTTAAAATCGGGCAGTCATGGTAAAAACGGCTGAATCCTTTGGCAAGCTCATAGAGATAAGAGGTTAATACCGAAGGGTCCATTTCCTGTGCAGACAGAATAAGAGCATCGTTATAAGACATAAGTGTCTTAACAAGCTCCCACTCCGCATCTGTTTCCAAAAGCTCAAAGCGCGGTGCGCACCCGTCGGCTTTGCCGTCGGCTTTGCCGTCGGCTTTGCCGTCGGCTTTGCCGTTAGGGCCTTGAGCGCGCTCCCCGGTCTTACGCAGAAGAGATGAAATACGTGCCCCCATATACTGTAAGTAAGGGCCTGTATTCCCGTTAAACGAAAGAGACTCAGCAGGATTAAAGAGCATGTCCTTTGTAGGCGTAACTTGCAGAAGATAATAATGGAGAGCCCCGACAGCGATTTTTTCTGCCGTCTCATCTAAGTCTCCGACAGCTTCCTCCCTATCCTTACTCTGCATTTCCTGCAATGCCATTTCCTTAAGGCTGTCTATAAGGTCATCGGCATCAACTACAGTCCCCTCGCGGCTCTTCATTTTCCCGTCGGGAAGGTTAACCATTCCATAGGAAAGGTGATGAAGGTTTTCTGCCCAATCAAATTTCAACTTTTTAAGCAGGGTGAATAAAACCTTAAAATGATAAACCTGCTCCGAGCCTACGACATAGACAAGCTTGTCAAAGGGCCAGTCCCTATGCCTGTATATTGCAGTTCCAAGGTCCTGGGTAATATAAAGTGAAGTGCCGTCCTTCCTTAATAAAACTTTTTTATCAAGCTTTTCTGCACTTAGGTCTACCTGCACAGAGCCGTCTTCTTCCCGGTAAAAAATTCCATCTTCAAGACCTTTAAGTATCTCATTCTTGCCAAGAAGATAAGTTTGACTCTCGTAATAATACTTGTTAAAAGAAACATCCGTTCTTTTATAAGTCTCCTGCCATCCGTCAAAGGCCCAGGCATTCATTTTCTTCCAGAGGTTTACTGTTTCATCATCCCCTGCTTCCCAAAGGCGCAGCAGATCGTGGGCTTTTTTTTGAAGAGGGGCTTCAGCCTCGGCAGCCTTGGGGTTAAGGCCCTGCTCCCTTTGCAAGACTTCAATTTCTTCCTTTAAATCTTTGCTGAAACGCACATACCAGTCCCCGACAAAGTGATCGGATTTTATTGACTCAGATTCCGGCGTTTTTCCTTCACCATGCTCCTTATATGCAAGCATTGACTTGCAAATATGGATGCCGCGGTCGTTTATTATACAGACCTTGAAGACTTCGGCCCCGCAAGCTGAAAGGATGCGAGATATGCTTTCTCCAAGGGCATCGTTACGAAGATGGCCAAGATGCAGGGGTTTATTTGTATTCGGACTTGAAAACTCTACCATGACCCTGGAACCTTTAAGTGTTTCGGGGCGGCTATAGGTGCGGCTTAAAATGTTTTTAAGAGCCTCCGCCCTGTTAAGGTTCACATTCACATAGGGCCCCAAAGCGGATGCTCCGGGAAGCTTCTCTGCGACCATCGAGGCAATTTTGGGCGGGCCAAGGCGGAAGAGTTTTGCAAAGGCAAACATTGGGAAGCCAAGGTCTCCCATCTCGGGGCTCGGAGGTTTCTCGGCTGTCACACCTTCTTCATTTATAACCCCGTCAATTTTTTCATTTTCTAAAAGCTCTGTAAGTATTTCTGCAATTTTCTTTCTGTATTCACTCTTGTAGTCGTACATGCTGCTTCCTTTACATCTTTTCTATTTCGTCAAGGAGTCTTATGGTTGTTTTTAACTGCCCGACTGTATCTTCAATAGCTGAAATAAATTCTTCATCAGCGCCTGAAAGCTTCACAAAATTAAGTAGAAACACACGTTTTTCTGCGGCATTTTCTCCGACAATGCCCGAAAGGATGTCTATCAAGTTTTGGCAGGATTTCTTTGCCTGATCAAGAATATTGTTTGCGTCACGCTGAACCTTATCCAAGACAAGCTGCAATCTGCGTTTTCTAACAATTGAAGTTGATCTTTCATTATACGTTTGCGCATAACGTTCGCCGTAAATTCCGGTAGGTGAAATACCCTGCTCAAATTTATTAATTTCCTCTTCAAGTCTTAAAATATAATTATAGCTCCAAGAATACTCAACACGAAAATCCTCGTCTTTAAACTCTCCATTATTATAGATATTCGATAATATCGGATTTAAATCGGGCATGAATACTACAGAATGAAAAGTAGCAAGAAAAGAAAGTGACAAAGAACCCTTAATGGGAAGACCTTCGGGATTCGTACTGCTATAGGTATTTTCAAGGGCCTCGAAATCCCGGCCCTTTAAAAAGTCACGGAAAGAATCAATTGCCTTCTGATGACGGTTACTTCTAATAAAGTCATTGCAGGCAGTTTCAACATGCTTTTTCCAATAGTCTCTGAAAACTGCATACCAATCTTCTCCGCCGCTGATTTCTTTTGGAACTGCTGACATATCTCTGCTTGAACATCGAATTATCATATTAATAGGAACTTTTTTATTAAACTCGCGAATTACAGCAAGTGACTCCTCTGCACGTAATAAAAGGGTATTAATTTCCATGTCAAAATCGAAAGAGGGCTCATTTGCTCTTCGCCTTAACATAAAAACAAACAGTGACTGTAAAAGTGTCATATGCGGAACAGTCTTTAACGAAAAAAGTATATCATTTAGAGATATTAAAAGCTCTCTTACAGAAACTGCGTAGCAGGATTCTCCTCCCTCCGCACGATTATAACTAAAGGCAGAAACTAAGCGATCATAAGAAAAGGTAGATAATTCTTTCAGACAGAAAAGAGAACGTGCATCCGAATACATTGCACTCCTATATTCATCGTCAATTTTTGAAAAAGCGTCATCCATTGCCCTGATTGCAAGCGCCCGCCATTCCCTCTCAGAGGCATTTGGATTCCTGGAAGCAATTACAGAAATATCGGTCTCATCCTGAAGCATATTATGCACATCCGGCATTTCAAGAGAGCCAAGGAAGGCAAAGAAGGAATTTCTGTTTCGATTAACGCTTGCATCAAGTGCCGAATAGAAAAAATTCGCCGAGTCTTTAAGTTTTATTACCTGTTTATAGAAACCGGGTAAAAGCATGCCGGTACGATGATTATACATTTTAGGAAACTTTCTCATTATCTTCTTGCCAAGAGCAGCAACACCTTGATCTTCATAAACTTTCTTTGGGCTCTTTGACTTGAAAATACTTAGAATTTTATACCAAAGACGGCGATACCCGGGAAGCCAAGAAAATTCCATGTCAATGTCTATATAGGAGATATCCGGATCGTCTTCTATGTATAATAGTTCATAAGACAAAATGGAATGGGCTTTTAGTTTTTTTAAGAGAGCCTGTCTCTCTTCAAGAGTCAGGCCCGAAGCCAGCTTGCTAAAATGTCGATCATCTGCCATAACCTTAAATCCCGCTTTCCATACTTGCCATATCATCCAGTATACTTAGCACTTTCTTAAAATGCTCAACAGTATCATCCATTGCATAAATAAACAGGTTGTCTTTCTTTGTGAAGACCGAAAGATTAGTTAAACCTGCGTACTTACCTTTTGCATCCTTCCCAAGAATGCCTGTCAAAACATCAACAATGGTTCGTGCAGCTTCTCCTGCCCCGCTGATAATTTTCTCTGCATCTTCTGCGGCATCTTCAAGGATCATCTGTGTTTTCCTGCGCTTAACAGGCAGGGAAGTCATTTCCTGTCTGACTTGGTTATACCGCTTGCCATAATCTCCCTCGGGAGAGATCTCCATATCAAGTTTAGCAATTTCATCATCAAGCTTAATAAAATTATTATAAGCCTCTGCGAACTCAACTCGATTTTCTTTTTTCTCAAATTCGCCGTCTATAAGTATGGGCCTTAGTATCGGGTTTATTTCCGGCATGAAGACAATAGAATAAAAAGTTAAAATAAAAGACAGGGAGAATGATTCGTTTAAAGGAAAGCCGTCATTATTAGCATCGCTTTGACAATGTTCCAAAAGCTTAGGCTCCTTATCTTTAAAAAAGTGTTCAAATATCCTGAGAATCTGGCGTTGACGGCTGTCCTTTAAATAGCTTGAAAAGAATGATTCAAGTCTCTTCTTCCAATAATCCTTATAGTAAAGGAACCAATCCTCTCCTCCGCTGATTTCATGGGGATAAAAAGAGCTATTCCTTGTCGCACATCGTATAATATGTATCAATGGTACCTTGCTGTTAAACTCGCGAATTATTCCAAGGAAAGCTTCGGCCTTAGTCAATAGAATGCGGATTTCCTTATTAATGTCAAAATCCGGTTCATCTGCCTTCTCCTGGAGCATGAAAACAAAAAGCGATTTTAACAAAGGCATAGAAGGCACGGTTTTTAGCGAAAGCAAAATATTGGAAAGAGAAACAAGAAGGTCTCTTATGGTATTTACTGAACAGGCATCTCCGTTTACTGCCTTATTATTACTGAAGGCCATAATTACACGGTCGTAAAGGAAGACTGAAAGCTCTTTTAAGCAAAATAGTGATCTCGCATTTTGGTACATTATAACCCTTTGCTCGTCTGTCAAGGTTTTCAATGTATCATCCATGGCTTTTATGGCAATTTGTCTTAACTCAGCTTCCTCTATACCCGGATGCCTTTCTGACATAAGTTTCGGGTCTGTTTCATCATTAAGGCGCTTATGAATTTCGGGCATCTCAAGAGAACCAAGAAAGGCAAAAAAGGCACCCCTGTCCCTGTTTACACTGACATCAAGCGCAAGATAAAAAAAGCGAGCAGCTTCCTTTAAATTAGTCATCTGTTTCAAGAATGAAGGAAGAAGCAGTCCTCTTTCAAAATCATACATTCCGGGATATTTTTCATTTATCTTGCTTCCAAGCACAGAAACCTGATCATCGGCAAAAATTTTATCAGGGGTTTTCGACTTAAAAATGCTCAGAATAAAGTACCAAAAGCGGGAATACCAGGGGAGTTTATTATACTCGGCCTTTGCATCCATTCGGGGTACTATGCCGTCATCCGGGACATAGAGATATTCCGTGGATAGAGTAGATTCGATTTTCATCTTGCTCAAGAGATTTTGGCGTTCTTCGATTGACATGCCGCTTACGAGCTTATCAAAATTTTCCCTATCCATAGTTCACTATAAATCGCCTTTGCAGTGCAGTCAATCGACTCTTGACCCTTAGGGTCAATGGTATTATGCTCTAGGCGTTGGAGATTAACATGGACCTAAAATTTGACCTGGATACATACATTAGAAGAGTTCCCGATTTCCCGAAGAAGGGCATAATGTTCTACGACATTACCAGCCTCCTGGTCCGGCCGGAAGCCTTTCAATTCTGTATAGAAACCATGGTAGATATTTACAGGGATAAGGGGATAGAGGCGGTAGCCGCAATTGAAGCAAGAGGCTTCCTGTTTGCAGCCCCCTTTGCTGTCCGCATGGGCATTCCCCTGCTTCCGATAAGGAAGAAGGGCAAGCTCCCCGGCATTACCCTGTCAAAGAAATACGATTTAGAGTACGCTCAGGCTGAGATTGAAGTGCACCAGGAAGACGTTCCGAAGGGTAGGCGGGTTCTTTTGGTAGATGATTTAATCGCAACAGGCGGAACACTTGCCGCAGCAATTGCCATTCTTAACGCGGGTGAAGCAGAGGTTCCCGAAGTTTTCGGTATAGTTGGCCTGCCCTTCCTTGGTTACGATAAGTTACTTGCCCCGACACCTGTTACCACATTGATAAATTATGATAGTGAGTGATAAGATTTTTTAGTTCTTATGGAGGAAAATATGAATAGGATGATTTCAGTTAAAACAGTAGTAGCCATCGGTATAGGAGCAGCCCTGATGTTCGTTCTGATGCGCTTCGTAGCCGTACCCACAGGGATTCCCAATGTCAATATTAACCTTGGCATTGCAGTACTCTCCCTTTTTGCAGCCATTTTCGGGCCCATTGCAGGCTTCCTTATCGGCCTTATAGGTCATACACTGGTCGATCTGACCTGGGGCTGGGGCGTTTGGTGGAGTTGGGTATTCTCTTCTGCAATTTACGGCTGTGCTATCGGCCTTTTCTCAAAGTTCTACCTGATCGAAGACGGAGAGTTTGGCCTTAAGCAGTGCATTATCTTCAATGTAGTGCAGATTGGCGCAAATGCCCTCGTTTGGGGAGTAGTTGCTCCGATTTTAGACATACTCATCTACGCAGAACCTGCCGACAAGGTCTTCACCCAAGGTATAGTAGCAGGGGCAAGTAATATGGTAGTGGTTCTGGTTCTCGGCTCACTTTTGGCCTTCGGCTATGCCAAGACCAGGACAAGGGCAGGGAGCTTAAGAAGGGGCTAACTCTAAATTTATCACACGGAGTACACAGAGACACAGAGGATTTTTAAGGTGAAACCAATACCCAATCTTCCTCTGTGCATCTGTGCCTCCGCGAGCTCTGTGTGAATAAAATGAAAGTGATGTGGAAAATAACACAGCGATTTCTTTTACTAATTTCTCCTTTCAGTATAAAGCACAGATAGAACCTACGCTGCTAAACATAAACTTAAATATCAAACGTGGAGAGAAGATCCTAATCTTAGGTCCCAGCGGCTCAGGGAAATCCACCCTGATTCACTGCATAAACGGCATAATTCCCCACGCATTTAAAGGCGAAACCAAGGGGGAGTTACGTCTTTTAGGAGAGGATACAAGTAATTTCGATCTCTTCGGCATCTCGAAAATAGCAGGAACTGTTTTACAGGATACTGACGGGCAATTTGTGGGTCTAAGTGCTGCAGAAGATGTCGCCTTTTCTCTTGAAAATGACTGTGTGGATACCGAGCTG
>WRKT01000053.1 GCA_009777995.1 Treponema sp.
GAGTTAGTGGGTATATTAATTGCAGCGGGATTTATGCTCACTCCTGTAACGGGGATCAATGTGGGGTCCGGTTCCGAGTCTCCGTTGTTTTCACAAGCCGGGATTACCAAAACAAGAGCAAGCAAAATTATTGCAAATTTAATTAATCCATTCTTCTTCATAAATCCAACCACCCGTTAAGAAAGACCACATCATACTCTTCCGCTTTATCATCATTATAAAGCTCGATTATTATGTGCCATTGGGCCATATCGGCTGTGACAGCGCCTGCGGACATTAGTCGGGTGATTTTTATTTCACCCGAATCACTAACCCCATCTACTCTGTGCCTGTAAGAACCGCTTGTTTCCTCAAGCAGGATGAGAACCAGGAACTTATCACTAAAATAAGAACTCGTATAGTTTTCTATTGCATCAAGGAATCCGGTAGGTGAATAATCATGCCTTAGAAAGTCGTACATGCCGCTAAAATCATCACTATACTGCTCAAGCTCTGCTCTTGTTGATATGACAGTAACGACAGGGTATTCAATATCCCCGATCCAGGTTCCGGGCACATATTGCTCGGAAGCTTGAGTGTGAACATAATTTGCACTAAAGACGATGGAACTTTGATCCTGAGGCGGTGCACCTGAGGGATCAGGTACAGAATCATCACATCCGGTTAGTAATCCGAAACCTGCCAAAAAAACCAATACAAATAAAACGCTTTTCATTTTTATCCTTCCTTGTGGATTAATTTTAGACATGCAGCGTCACCGGAATAGACAGGAAAGAGGAGGACAAAACTGTCCTTGCCGGTGTGCTGCTGTCCTTGCACCAAGAATAATGAAAAAAATTCTCCTGTGCGGGATCATGCAGTAATTAACCGGGAAAATGCAGAAATTAATAAGATGAGTTGTTATCTCGCTTAAATTATGGCAGAATTAGCCATGCTGATGGTTGCCGTATGCGATGATGAACAGAAAATAGGCGCAGAATTGGAAGCCTTCCTTATAGATATACTTAAAAAGCTGGATGTAAAGCATGAAATTGATGTTTATTTTACAGGAGAAGGCCTTTGCAGGCAAATGGAAGCAGGCAGCCACTACGATCTGATTTTTCTTGATATCGAATATGCAAAGAATGAAGTTAATGGTGTTGAAGTAGGGCGGCTCATTAGAGAGGCCCATCATAATAATATAGTATCAATAGTATATATTTCATGGGAAAAGCAGTACAGCATGCAGCTTTTTGACATTCGTCCCCTAAACTTTCTAATTAAGCCCTTAAAATACGATGTAATCGAAAAAACCATAAGAACCTACCTCGATATTGCAGGGCTATGGTCACAGGAGTTTACCTATAAGAAGGGTCATGATACCTGCAAGGTACCTGTCAAGGATATTATCTACCTGGAAAGCAGGGACAGAAAGCTTATTTTAAACCTTTTAGGCGGCAGGAAAGAAGAGATTTACGGCTCTCTAAGGGATGCATATAGTGATCACTTAAAAAGGTTCGATTTTCTTTATATCCATGCTTCCTATCTTGTTAATTTTGATTATATTACTTCGATAAAGTATGACAGGCTCTTTATTACAAGCAATATGTTCGAACTGCCCATAAGCCAAAATAAGAGGAATGAAGTAAGGGAAGCTTATTATGAAATTATGAAAAGGCGGAGGGCATGAACCTTTTTGCGATAGTATATCTTGTATACAGCGCCTTTATAGTGTTTACAACCGAGCGGATCATGGGAGTCTTCTTTGAGAGAAGGAGGACATCCTTCGTTTTAATGCTTTGTTCCTATTTCCTTTATTTTGCATTGACCGGCCTCACCTTCTTTTTCCTTGCAAATCCGATTATCAACCTTATAATTTACCTGTCCCTGCTCTTTATGGTCACTCTAAACTATGAATCTTCCTTGATAAGGCGGGGCATTGCTGTCGCCTGTACCTATCTCCTATTTCTTTTAGCCGATTTGCTTGTATCCCTTATTTTTACCGTTTTCCCGGTAGAGCCCTTTGAATCGGCAGGGCAGTCTTATCTGCTTGCATACCCCACAATTGCCCTATTATCATATTCGGCGGCGATCTTGCTTCGAAGTTTCAAGAATATCAGGAAAAATATGATTACAATGCCAATGTTTTGGGTCTCCGCCTTTATTATTCCTGTTTCTTCTGCGGTTCTGATAATTCTTGCCGTAATGCATCTGCCCCAGAGTGCTGCGATAGCAGTAGTATCAATCATATTTACCATAAATCTTTTTACCTTCTATTTGCATGATACGCTTTCTGTAGCATTTAGGGATAAAATGAAGGCACTGCTTTACGAGCAGGAAAAAGAGTACTATTTTGCCCAATGCAGGATGATGCAGGAGTCGGTGGATAGGGTAAAGGCAATACGTCATGATATGCAACTGCATCTTGCAGCCCTTAAGGGTTATACAATAGATAATACTGAGGCCGGTTCTTATCTGGATCGTCTTCTTGGTGATATGCGCTTAAGCGAGGTTTATAGTGATACAGGGAATATCGCCTTTGACAGCATTATCAATTTTAAGCTGCGAAATGCCACAGATGAAAATATCAAAACGGATGTGCAGATTTTTATTCCTCCTGCCCTCAATATTGAAGTTGCCGATGTAGTGACCATACTTGGAAATCTCCTGGATAATGCGCTTGAGGCTGTTGAAAAAACCGAAGATAAGCACATAAAATTGGACATTGCCTATGATAAGGGCTGCTTATTTATTAAAATGGATAATTCCTTTAGCGGTGAAGTGAAATATACCGAGAAAATGACAATAGGCACGCTAAAATCCCCGGATAAGCACGGTTATGGTCTAAAAAACATTCAAAAATCTATTGAAAAGTATTCAGGGCATATTGATATCAGCCACGAAGGGAGTATTTTTTCTGTCGGGGTTCTGCTTTATCTATAATATTTTCTTTTATCTTACTGCTTCGATAATCTCGGCGACTATCCTGTCTGTGTCCTTATAGGGTACCTGACAGGTGCCCACGGCCCTGTGACCGCCTCCGCCGTATTTGAGCATGAGGCTGCCGACATCCACGGTTGCGCTCTTATTAATGATGCTGTATCCCACGGTAATAACCGAGTTGACCATCTGCTTGCCGTCTACCACCCATACAGATATGTTTTGCTCAGGAAAGATGGTATATAGAAGGAAACGATTCCCTGCATATATCGGATCTACGCCCCGCATATCTGCGAAAATTGCATTTCCTTCCTTTTTTGCGTGTTTTTTTACCATTTCTACGAATTTATTATGCTGATCGAAGTATGCATCTACCCTTTCCTTTACATCGCTCATCGCAAGGATTTCGCCTATCGGCTTTGTAAAATTATTGTTTCGGGCCAGTTTCTTCATTAGATCCAGATTGCTTATGGTGAAATTCCTCATTCTGCCAAGGCCTGTCCTGGGATCTGCTATGAAACCAAGGAGGATCCAGTCCTTTGGGTTCCTTATTTCGTCTGCACTAAGGTTCGCCGAGTCCATTTTATCGACATATTTTATCATTTCGGCAAAGGGTTTAAGGGTTTCCTCCCCCTTATAGTAATCGAAAATGACCCTTGCGCAGCTTGGGGCTATTTTTGATACTCCTTCAAACTTAAAACTCTTTCCAAGTCGCTCATTTTCACTTGAATGGTGGTCAAACCATAAACCGCAGCCATTAATATAGGGGACATTTGCTACTATATCGTTCTTTGTAGCCTCCACGAGTCCGTCTTGTATGTCTTTTGGGTGCACGAAGAGCCACTCATCAATGAGTCCCAGATATTCAAGCAGGGCGCCGCACGCCAGGCCATCAAAATCAGACCTTGTAATCAAACGCATCAGTATCTCCTAATCTATATATATTATATCACAAATAATCCATATGATCAAACCCTAAAGGGGTTGAATCTCAGTTCGCTATAGCGGATAATAAATTACCGCAGGGGTGGAGTTTTGCTATGCAAAACTCCCAAGCTCAAATTGCTTTGCAATTTGAGCACTTGACCTTTTTTTTTCTTTTCGATAGGATGTACTAGAATGGGGAGAGTGTCCCCCGGACTTTAGTCCTTTGATCTTGAAATAGGGAGTTTTTTTCTAATGCCTACGATTAATCAGTTGGTGCGCTTCGGGAGGAAGAAGGTTGTTTCTAAGACCAAGTCTCCTGCGCTCCATTCATGTCCCCAAAGACGCGGTGTTTGCACCAGGGTAATGACGGTTACCCCCAAAAAGCCCAATTCCGCTCTTAGAAAGGTTGCCCGTGTGCGTCTTTCCCATGGTACGGAAGTAACGGCCTATATTCCAGGAATTGGCCACAATCTGCAGGAGCACTCTGTTGTTCTGGTTCGCGGAGGAAGGGTGAAGGATCTGCCCGGGGTGAGGTATCATATAATTCGAGGCGCCAAGGATACCCTGGGTGTTGAAGATCGCAAGAGGGGCCGGTCCAAGTACGGCGCAAAGAGGCCAAAGGCATAGGTATGGGACGTAAGAAAAAAGCCATAGATCGAGGTATTTTACCTGATCCTAAGTATAATAGCATGGTGCTTTCCAAGTTTGTTAATCGCATGATGTGGGAAGGGAAGCGCTCGACCAGTTTAAGAATAGTGCACCAGGCCCTCGGGATTTTAAGTCAAAAGGCTGATAAGGATCCTCTTGAAGTGTTTCTTAAGGCAATTGACAATGTGAAACCTATTATCGAGGTGAAATCGAGGCGCGTTGGCGGAGCAACCTACCAGGTTCCGGTGGAAATTCGGGATTCGAGACGAGAAGCTCTGGGTATGAGATGGATTATTAACGCTGCAAGGGCCCGCTCGGGACGTGCTATGGAAGAACGTCTTGCCGCAGAGCTCCTTGACGCATTTAATAATACGGGTACAGCCTTCAAGAAGAAGGAAGATACCCATAAAATGGCCGAGGCTAATAAGGCCTTCGCTCATTATAGATGGTGAACAAAGAAACCTACGCTTTTTTTGTTTCCGGAGTTTGCGTTAGCAAACTCCTAAGCTCAAAATGCGAAGCATTTTGAGCAGTTGACATTTTTTTTGAAAGTTACTATATTTAGCTTTCGATTCGGTAACCAAACCGTTCATCAGGCTTTGATGGGATAGGTGGAGCCGAATGGTTGATTTGATGATTTATTTTCTGCAAATCTTCTGTTCGCATAATCGCTATCTTTAATCAAATCTCAAATAGAATTATTTGTGTGCCCAATAAGCAAGGAGGACACTAATGGCAAAGGATAAGTTTCAGAGGAACAAAATCCACATGAATGTCGGAACCATCGGTCACGTTGACCATGGTAAAACCACCCTCTCCGCCGCCATCACCGCTTACTGCGGCAAGAAATTCGGCGATAAGGTCATGACATATGACCAAATTGATAATGCCCCCGAAGAGAAAGCAAGGGGTATAACTATCAATACCAGGCATCTGGAATACCAGTCTGATAACAGGCACTATGCTCATATTGACTGCCCGGGACATGCGGACTATATCAAGAACATGATCACAGGTGCTGCCCAGATGGACGGTGCTATTCTGGTCGTATCTGCACCGGACTCGGTAATGCCGCAGACCAGGGAGCATATCATTCTGGCACGCCAGGTAGGCGTCCCTGCCATGATCGTTTTTCTTAATAAAATCGATCTGATGGATGATCCTGACCTTGTGGAGTTGGTTGAAGAGGAAATCAAGGACGTACTTACGGCCAACGGCTTCCCCGGAGACAAGATTCCCATCGTGAAAGGCTCTGCTTTTAAAGCTCTGGAAGCCATTGGCGGCGGCGGAGACCTTACCGAAGATTGTGCCTGCGTAGAAGAACTGCTTAAGGCCATGGACAGCTATTTTGATGATCCGGTTCGTGACTCGGATAAGCCCTTCATTATGCCTATTGAAGACGTATTTACGATTCAGGGCCGCGGAACTGTTGTAACAGGTAAGGTGGAAAGAGGCGTACTGAAACTGAACGAGGAAATTGAAATCGTAGGAATCAGGCCCACCAAAAAGACCGTTGTTACAGGTATTGAAATGTTTAATAAGCTCCTTGACGATGCTCAAGCGGGCGACAATGTTGGTACCTTGCTTCGCGGTATAGATAAGAAGGAAGTTGAAAGAGGACAGGTGCTTGCCAAACCCGGCTCGATTACCCCCCACCACAAGTTCAAGGGTCAGATCTACTGTCTTTCCAAAGAAGAGGGCGGACGTCACAGTCCCTTCTTCACCGGATACAGACCCCAGTTCTATTTCCGCACAACCGACATAACCGGAACCGTGGAATTGCCTGCAGGCAAGGAAATGGTAATGCCGGGTGATAATACCGAAATTATCGGTGAACTTATTCACCCGATAGCCATGGAGAAAGGGCTGCGCTTTGCCATCCGCGAAGGCGGAAAAACCGTTGCTTCCGGCCAGGTTACCGACATAATTGAAAAGTGATGTTTATTGATCCGGATACCGGTTTTTAATCGGTATCCGTTTTAGAATTTGGAGGAAGAATGGCTAAGGAACGAATTCGCGTTCGTTTACGCGGTTTCGACGTGGAATTATTGGATCAGAGTTCAAAGTCTATAGTTCAGACGGTGCAGAAGGCAGGGGCTAATGTTACAGGTCCCATACCTCTTCCCACCAGGATAAATAAGATTACGGTGCTCCGTTCCCCCCATGTGAACAAGAAGTCTAGGGAGCAGTTTGAAATGAGGACTCATAAAAGACTGATCGACATAATTAACCCCTCCCCTGAGGTGATGGATTCACTTATGAAACTTGAGCTTCCTGCAGGGGTAGACGTAGAGATTAAACAGTAGGAGTTATGTGATGTTGGGTCTTATGGCCAGAAAACTGGGGATGACTCAAGTTTTCGATGAAACAGGAAGTCTTGTACCGGTGACCCTGGTACGCATCGAGCCAAACATAGTCGTTGCTCAGAAAACCCAAGAAAAGGACGGTTATAAGGCCGTTGTTCTTGGCATAGATGATTTAAAAGAAAATAAGGCATCCAAGCCCTATGCAGGGCAGTTCCCCGAGAATGTCTCTCCAAAAAGAACCATCCGTGAGTTTCGCGATTTTGAAAAAGAAGTTGCGACAGGGGATAAACTTGGAGTTGAGCTTTTTGAGGGTGTTCGTTACGTGGATGTTTGCGGAATTTCCAAGGGTAAGGGTTTTCAGGGTGTAATGAAACGCCACGGATACGGAGGCGGCCGTGCTACTCACGGGTCGAAGTTTCACCGTGTTGCCGGTTCCACCGGACAGAATACTTACCCCCACAGGACTTTCAAGAATAGAAAGATGGCAGGACGCATGGGCAGAGAGCAGGTTACTGTTCAAAGTCTAAGGGTTGTGAAAGTTGATGCAGAAAAGCAGCTTGTACTTATCCGGGGCGCTGTTCCCGGTATAAATAAGGGACTTGTGGTAGTCCGAGCTGCAGTCAAAAAATAGGTTCGATAGGTGTCAAGATGAATTTAAAGGTCTATTCAATAGAAGGCAAGGAACTAAAGACTATAGATTTGGCGGATGATGTTTTTGGCATTCCCGTTAACGAAGATGTAATCTGGTATGCCATCAATAATGAACTCGCAAATAAAAGACAGGGTAATGCAAGCACAAAGACCCGTGCCGAGGTACATGGTTCGAATGCCAGGCCTTATAGGCAGAAGGGAACAGGTAGGGCCCGCAGGGGGGATAAAAAGTCTCCGATTCTTGTTGGCGGCGGTATAACTTTTGGACCAAAGCCGAGGGATTATTCCTATTCCATGCCAAAGAAGGCCAAGAGACTTGCAATGAAGACTATACTCAGTCTTAAGGTGCAGAATAATTCATTAAAAATAATAGAAGATTTCTCTGTCGATACAGGTAAAACCAAGGATTTATCAAAGATACTCGATGATTTTATCCGGGGAACCAATTGTACACACGGTCAACGCACTGTAATAGTTCTTAGGGGTGAGCAAGTTGATGTAAAAAGGGGAATAGATGATCGAGAAGATATAATCCCCAAGGTAAGGAAGATTAAACAGGCAGGAAGCAGTATTCCCTGGCTAAGATTTCTTTCACATTCCAGACTCAGGGCCCACGACCTCTTCTATGGCAGAAATATAATTATGACCGAGAGTGCCGCCAAGAAACTCAATGAGTTTTATTCAAGCGATGCAGGGACTGCTAAGGAGGCGCTATAATGACCATTGAGCAGATTTTAATTGAGCCCATCCTTTCAGAAAAAACGAATCTAATGAGGGAAGAAGGAAAATACGTTTTTAAGGTAGACCCAAGGGCTACTAAAATTCAAATAAAGGAAGCTGTAAGAAAGCTTTATAATGTTCATCCTGTTTCCTGCAATGTAATGCGGGTTGGAGGAAAGCCGAAAAGACTGCGCAACCGTCCGGGTTATACACCGTCATGGAAGAAGGCCATTGTTAAACTGGAACGGGACGAGAAGATCGGCATCTTTGAAGGCGTATAAGGGATTATCGTATGGGTATTAAGACATATAAACCGGTAACACCGGGAATGAGAGCCTGGCAGAGCCTTGATTACTCGGATTTAAGCAAGGGCGTAAAACCTGAGAAATCCCTTACTGAGGGTATGAAGAGAAGGGCAGGCAGAGACAATAAGGGAAGGATAAGCGTAAGGCATCAGGGCGGGGGCCATAAGAGGCTCTATAGAATTATCGACTTTAAGAGAAATAAGTTCGGTATTCCCGGAAAGGTTGCCACTATTGAATATGACCCTAACCGCAGTGCAAATATCGCCCTTATTAAATATTCTGACGGTGAAAAGCGTTATATTATTGCTCCCAAGGGGCTGTTAGTGAATGCCAGTGTCATATCGGGGCCCGATGCTCCGATTGAAGTTGGTAATGCACTACCCCTCGAGAATATCCCCCTTGGCTTTACAGTCCACAATGTGGAGTTAACCCTTGGGAAGGGCGGGCAGATTGTTCGCTCGGCAGGTGCAGGCGCAATGGTTGCCGCAAAAGACGGAGATTATGTCACATTGAGACTGCCCTCCGGTGAAATGCGTATGATTTTTAAGAAATGCTACGCCACCATTGGAACTGTCGGTAATGAAGATCACATGAACGTGGTAGTTGGAAAGGCCGGGCGTAATCGCTGGCTTGGAATTAGGCCGACAGTGCGTGGTATGTCCATGAATCCTGTGGATCATCCGCACGGAGGCGGCGAAGGAAAGAGTAAGGGTAAGAATCCGGTAACTCCCTGGGGACAGCCAACCAAGGGATTTAAAACAAGAAAGAAACATAAACCTTCGTCCCGCTTCATCGTA
>WRKT01000054.1 GCA_009777995.1 Treponema sp.
CCCGCTGCTCTCAACGGCCCTTGCAATCCTGCCCAGCTGAAGGTCCATTGCCTCCATCGAGCATACCACCGCCTGATAAATCCCCGTATGGCCCACCATGTCGCCGTTGGGGAAGTTCAGCCTTATAAAGTCATACTTGCCCGAATGAATCGCTTCGATAACCTTGTCGGCAATATCTGCGCACTTCATCCAGGGGCGCTCCTCAAAGGGAACTACATCACTCTTAATCTCAACATATTCTTCGAGCTTATCGTTAAATTTACCCGTCCTATTCCCGTTAAAGAAGTAGGTAACATGGCCGTATTTTTGGGTCTCCGAAATTGCCATGCTCCTAATCCCGCTTGCCGCAAGATATTCACCCATGGTTCTGTCTATAGAAGGGGGGCTCACGAGGTATCGCTTCGGGACATGGGTATCTCCGTCATATTCCATCATCCCTGCATAGCAGATCTTCGGCAGACGCACCCTGTCGAACTTGTCAAAACTTTCCTCTTCAAAGGCCGCAGTTATCTCAAGAGCCCTGTCTCCGCGGAAGTTGAAGTAAACCACCGAGTCTCCGTCAAGAATCGGCCCCACCGGCTTTGAGCTATCATCAACAATAACGAATTCTTTCAAATCTTGGTCAATAATGCCCGGGATTTCCTTCCTGTATGTCTCCACTGCCTCCCGTGCACTCTTAAACTGCCTGCCCTCGCCAAGAACATGCACCTTCCAGCCCCTTTCAACCTGGGGCCAATTTGCGCCGTAGCGATCCATGGTAATCCACATCCTGCCGCCGCCCGATGCGATTTTCGCATTAAAACCGCCATCGTTTAAGCCCTTCAAAAAATCCTCGAAGGGGTCCACGTATTCAAGGGCACTGGTCTCACCGACATCCCTCCCGTCGAAAAGAACGTGAATCCTCACGTTTTTAACGCCCTCGGCCTTGGCCTTAACGATCATCGCCTTAAGATGGTCAAGATGGCTGTGAACATTGCCGTCAGAGAAAAGCCCGATAAAGTGTAAGGATCCGCCGGAATTACAGCCGGAAACCACATCTTTCCAGGCCGCGCCCTCGAACATTGCGCCGCTTTCAATCGAAGCCGAAACAAGGGCCGCACCCTGGTTAAACACCCTTCCGCAGCCGATGGCATTATGTCCAACCTCGCTATTTCCCATATCATCATCTGATGGAAGACCAACAGCCTTACCGTGGGCCTTGAGTTTGGTATTCGGGCTTTTCGCCTTAATTGCCTCGAGGTTATACATCTTGGAGTCTGCAACCGCATCTCCTTCCCTGTACTTGCCGTAACCCACTCCGTCCATTATCAAAAGAACCAGAGGGCCGCTCCTTCCCTTCCAAGAAGGGTCTTTCTTCAACGCTTCCAACATAATTATCTCCTAATACCCCTATCATTATACCGGAAAAAAGCTTAGTATAATAGCTTATGAAGATCGGTATCATTCAGATGGTGCAGGCCATTGGACATGATTTATTTTCTATTTTTGGATTTATCTTTTTATTATTATCAATAACCTTAACTATTTTATTAATTAAAAACTATAGAACCAAAGAAAGGTTCAAAAGCCGCATGACCACCCTTTCTGCAATATATAAAAACCTGCCCGACATGGTTTACAGCAAGGATTTAAACGGCAGATATACGAGCTGTAATTTAAGCTATTGCAAGTTCATGAACCTGGATGAATCTGAGATTTTAGGCAAGACAGTAATCGATGTTTATTTAAGGGAGCCTGAAAAAACCAAGGGAATAATGCAAATCGATGAAAAGTTGATGAGCGGCACCGAAGCATTTAAAGAGGAGAACTGGTTAATACGCCCCGATGGTACAAGAGGACTTTATGAAACAATAAAATGCCCCCTTATCCTCGATGATAAGGTGATAGGCTTGCTCGGAATTGTAAGGGATATTACTGAGCATAGGGAAGCAGAGGAAGCAGCTCACGAGGCTTCAAGGGCAAAGAGCAGCTTCCTTGCGAAAATGAGCCACGAAATACGAACCCCGATGAATGCAATTATCGGAATGACTGAGCTCGCCCTCCGAGAAACCGAGCTCAGCGCAGTGCATAAGCATGCCCTAACCGTAAAGCAGGCAGGGGCCCATCTCTTAACGATTATTAACGATATTCTTGACTTTTCCAAAATTGAAATGGGAAAGATGGAGATAGTTCCCCATGAGTATCTCTTTGCCTCCCTTATAAATGATGTGGTTGCCATTATAAGAATGAGGATGCTCGATTCACAGATTCGTCTTGCGGTTAATGTTGACAGTAAGATCCCAAATGCCCTAATCGGAGACGAGACAAGGTTACGCCAGGTCCTCCTTAATATACTTAATAATGCAATAAAGTATACAGAAAAGGGCTTTGTTACATTTACCATAAACGGCAGACTCTCTGAAGAGCAGACAGTAATTTTAAGCATGGAAATTAAGGATTCGGGAAAGGGAATAAAAAGCGAAGACGTAAAAAAACTCTTTAACGAATATGTGCAGGTGGATAAGGAGAAAAACATTGGCATAGAGGGGGTCGGCCTCGGTCTTGCAATCACCTGGAATATTGTAAAGGCAATGGGCGGGGATATTGACGTAAAATCCGAGTACGGAATGGGCAGTACCTTTACGATTGAAGTGCCGCAGAAGTATAGCTCTGAGGGCCCCCTTGCCTCGGTTGATAACCCGGAAGAAAATAATGTCCTTGTCTATGAAAGGCGGGAACTTTATGCACATTCCATTGTTGCGGCAGTTGAAAACCTTGGTGTTAATTGCACCCTTGTTTCAAACGATGGCCAATTGCTTGAAAAAATGGAAAACCGGAATTATTCCTTCCTGTTCATTTCTTATTTCCTTTATGAAAAGAATAAAAAAAATATAATTGCACTGGGAGAGGAAATACGCGTAGTAATACTTATGGAATTTGGCGAAGTAATCCCCGACAAGCAGTTAAACTCGATTGCAATGCCGGTTTACTGCATGTCCATTGCAAATATCCTAAATGGTGCGAGCGAGAGCTTCTTCTATAACGAAAATGAAGGTGCAGTTATAAGGTTTATGGCACCCGATGCTAAAATTCTTATAGTTGATGATATTGCGACTAACCTAAAAGTTGCCGAAGGGCTTATGCTCCCCTATAAAATGCAGATAGACCTTTGCAAGAGCGGGAGGGAGGCAATTGACGCAATTTCCTTTAAGTACTATGACATGGTTTTCATGGATCATAAGATGCCCGAGATGGACGGGGTCGAGGCAACAAGCCGCATAAGGAAACTAGGCGAAACCCTGCCCTACCTAAGAAACGTCCCCATAGTTGCACTCACGGCAAATGCCGTTACAGGCACCAGGGAGTTCTTCTTGCAGAACGGCTTTAACGACTTTATTTCCAAACCAATTGATACCGTAAAGCTAAACATGGTCCTTGAAAGATGGATACCCAAGGAAAAGCGCATCGGCATTACGAGCGAAATTGGTCATCATGTTCTTGCGGAAGTGCTTGTCGTCGGAGAAGAGCTTGAAATTAAGGGCATTAATGTCGAGAGGGGAATTTATCTTTCAGGGGGCTCAATGGAGAGCTATCTGGAAATTCTTGCAATTTTCTATAAGGACGGATTTGAGAAAATAAGGGAGCTAAAGGCCTGTATTAAGGCCCGTAACATGAACCTTTATACAATCCAGGTCCATGCCCTAAAAAGCGCAGCGGCAAATATTGGGGCCGTGGAATTCTCGGAAATCGCCTATTCCCTCGAAATGGCAGGCGAGCGTAAGGATTGGGAGTTTATCGAGTCAAATAACCCGATACTCATTGCAGACCTTGAAACCATGCTTGGAAATATTATTAATGCCCTTACGGTATTCAAGAAGAATAAGGATGATGAGGGGAGCGTGTTTGACATTGACCTTGTAAAAGAAAAGCTCCTTGAGCTAAATACAGCTCTCGAAAATCTGCAGGCAGGCCTTATCAATAAAACAACTGATGAGCTGCTTAAAATTACAAGGACGCATCAATCAGGTGCCGATGTGGAGATTGTCTGCGAATTAATTCTGGTTGGCGAGTATGACGAGGCAGCCAAGTACATCGGAAATATTTTAAAAGATTTAAGTAAGGAGGCCTAAAATGGCTATGGGTATCTTACCAAATAACTTCCCCGAAGAATGTGTTTTTGCTGACGGAATAAGGCGCGCCCCGTCAAGAGGATATAAGCTGAACAAGGCTCAAACCGCCCTCGCCCTAAAGAACAGCCTCCGTTATATCCCAAAGGAGCTGCACGAAAAACTAATCCCCGAATTCCTCGATGAGCTAAAAAACCGGGGAAGGATATACGGCTATAGATTCCGCCCTAAGGGGAGGATTTACGGAAAACCAATAAACGAATATAAGGGCAAATGCATCGAAGGCAGGGCATTCCAGGTGATGATCGATAATAACCTCGATTTTGAAGTGGCCCTTTACCCCTACGAGCTCGTAACCTACGGGGAGACAGGGCAAATCTTCCAGAACTGGATGCAGTATAACCTCGTAAAGGAATACCTCGAAGAGCTAACTGAAGATCAAACCCTTGTAATCTCCTCAGGCCATCCTGTGGGACTCTTCCCTTCGAGCCCGCTAAGCCCCCGTGTAATCCTTACAAACGGCCTGATGGTGGGCCTTTACGACAACCAGGCCGACTTTGACCTTGCAGCAGGGCTCGGGGTCTCAAATTACGGCCAAATGACCGCGGGCGGCTGGATGTATATAGGCCCCCAGGGGATCGTTCATGGCACCTACAATACCATCTTAAATGCGGCCCGAAAAATGCTGGGCCTCGGGCCTGAAAAGGATTTAAAGGGCCTCCTCTTTGTCAGCTCAGGGCTCGGCGGGATGAGCGGAGCCCAGCCAAAGGCAGGCGAAATTGCAGGCTGTGTCACAATCGTTGCAGAAGTGGACTCTTCGCGCATTAAAACAAGGCTCGACCAGGGCTGGGTAAAGAAGTCTTCAGCCGATTTAGCCGAAGTCTTTGCTTGGACTGAAGATGCAAGGGCGAAGGGGGAGGCCCTTTCAATCGCATACCACGGTAATATAATCAGTCTTCTAAAATATGCAGAAGAGAAAAACATAAAAATCGACCTCTTATCCGATCAGACTTCCTGCCATGTCCCTTATGACGGCGGTTATTGCCCCGTGGATTTGACCTTTGAACAGAGAACCGAAATGCTAAAAAGTGACAGGGAGGGTTTTAAAAAGCTCATCGATAAGTCTCTAAGATTGCATTTTGAGCTAATAAAGAAGCTCGTCTCCAAAGGCACTTACTTTTTTGACTATGGCAATGCATTTTTAAAGGCAGTTTATGAAGCAGGGGTAGAGGGAGTTTCCAAAAACGGAGTTGACGATAAGGACGGCTTTATCTTCCCATCCTATGTTGAAGATATTATGGGCCCTGAGCTTTTTGACTTTGGTTATGGGCCCTTCAGATGGATTTGCCTTAGCGGAAAGGATGATGACCTCACTAAAACAGATGCGGCTGCAATGTCTTGCATAGACCCGAATAGGCGAGGGCAGGATAGGGATAACTATATCTGGATTCGGGATGCCGCAAAAAACCGCTTGGTTGTCGGCACAAGGGCAAGAATCTTGTATCAGGATGCGGAGGGAAGGAAGACCATTGCGCTTAAGTTCAACGAAATGGTCAGGAAGGGAGAAATCGGGCCCGTGATGCTTGGAAGGGATCATCATGATGTTTCGGGGACAGACTCCCCCTTCCGCGAGACTTCGAATATTAAAGACGGAAGCAATATGACTGCCGACATGGCTGTTCAATGTGCCCTCGGGAATACAGCAAGGGGAATGAGTCTTGTTGCCCTTCATAACGGAGGCGGGGTCGGAATCGGGAAGTCCATTAACGGGGGCTTCGGTCTTGTCCTTGACGGCTCAGAGCGCATTGACAGCGTCATTAAAAGCGCAATGCTCTGGGATGTCATTGGCGGGGTAGGGCGCCGCGCCTGGGCCCGAAACCCCAACGCAATGTCCACGGTGGAAATCTACAACGAGGCCTATAAGGGCAAATCCCAAATAACCCTCCCCCACCTTGTTGACGAAGCTCTCTTAACCGGCTTATAGCAAATGATTCTCTAAGATCTGCTTTTTATAGTCGAAGCCCTCGAGCTTTAGATAGTACTCCGCGGCGTCGACAAGGGCCTTCGCAGGGCTTAAGCCTATAAGCTCGCTGCCTATAATCGGCACGCCCCATCTTTCAGCCTCGAACCGAATAGCCTCAAAGACACGGTATATCGGTGTACCCTCGAAGTTCACCATATTCATCGACACTTGAGCTATATTCCGATCCTCAAGCATCACCCCGATAGCCTTGCAGTACTTATACCCTCCTGCCGCCCCTCGGACCATCTTTGCGATTTTATTTGCAATTTCAAGGTCCGAAGTCCCAAGGTTCACATTAAACGCAATAAGCGGGGAACGTGCGCCGATTGCCGTAATGCCCGCCGTCGGGTGAATCTTCCTCTCTCCAAAGTCGGGCGCCCATTCGGGCAGAGTAAGCTTTTCCGCCATGCCCTCGAACTGCCCCTTGCGAATGGTTGCAAGGTTCTGTCTTTCAGGACTGCTTGCAGAATCTTCGTATAGAAACGAGGGAATCTTCAGTTCATCCCAAATCCGTTTCGCCACCTCTTTGGAAATTTCCACACATTCCTTTGAAGTAACTTCCTTGATAGGCACGAAGGGAATTACATCGGTTGCGCCCATGCGCGGATGCTCGCCCTTATGCACGGTCATGTCGATCTTCTCTGCCGCCTTCTTGCAAAGGGCGAAGGCCGCTTCCCCGATACCCGCGGGGTCTCCGACAAGGGTGAAAACACTGCGATTATGACTCTTATCCGAAGAATAATCGAGCAGAGTTACGCCCGGAACGCTTTTTGCAGTTGATACAAGAGTGTTAATAATTTCTTCATTGCAGCCCTCGCTAAAATTCGGTATACACTGTACGATTTTTGCCATTACATACTCTCCATTACGATTTTATGAATATTTTCTGCGATGGGGAGGCCCGCATCCAGCATTGCCTGTCCCTCCATTCGGCATTTTTCGGTAAAATCCTCGTCCTTTATGCTTTTTAGGTTGATAAGCACGTTGAGCCAGGCCCCGCAGATAGCCGCCCTTGCAGAAAGGGCGGCAACACCGAGGTCACTTGCCGCATTCGTGTTAAACTTCCCCGGCATTTTTTCGGCAAGACGAAGCAGGGCAAGGCAGGTGCGCATTATTTCAAGGGGAGTCTCCGTTGAGCCCTTGAGCGTAGCTTCCAAAGTCTCCGCACGGATAATCTTCTCAGCTTCGCTCTCCTTAGGCATCTTGAAAACAGCGGCGACAGCATTATATGCCTCGGTGTCCTTATCGATAAGTTCGATAAACTTTTTGCGCAGGCTGCCTGCTTCCTTCCCTACGGCTGTCATCAATTCCTCATGCTCTGCATACTTCTTCCTCCCAATAGTCAGCTTCGTAACCATCTCTAAGAGGGAGGCCGCAAGGCTGCCCTGCAGGGCCGCAGCCGATCCGCCCCCCGGAGCAGGCGCATCCGAGGCGAGGAGTGCTGAAAAACTCTCAATACTATTTTCTGTAAGTTTCATTATGATCTCCATTTAAAATTACCCGAAGTATACTATACTTAAAGGATATATGGTACTGAAAAATATTGGCCTATTGGCAAGTCCTATGGGCAAAAAGGTAAAAAAAGGTCCCGAGCAGGGGAATATCACCCTGATTGAAAATGCCGCAATAGTTATCGAATGTGATCGCATCACCTATGCAGGCCCCGATAATTCTTCGATAAAGGGTGATAATCAAATCGACTGCAAGGGTGCTCTGATAACGCCCGGTTTAATCGACTGCCATACCCATCTTATCTTTGGGGGCTGGCGGCAGAAAGAACTGCCGATGAAGCTCGCCGGGGCTGCATACCTGGACATCCTTGCGGCAGGGGGCGGCATACTCAGTACCGTAGAAAAGACAAGGGCAGAGCCCATAGAAGAGCTCTATCAAAAAACGAATATGCTCCTTAGCGAAATCCTATCCTATGGGGTAACCACTGTCGAAGCAAAGAGCGGCTACGGGCTGAATACCGAAACCGAGGTAAAATGCCTGAAAATCGCAAAAAAACTCGATATTGTGCATCAGGTGGACATAGTTTCGACCTTTATGGGGGCACATGCCCTCCCTTCCGAGTATAAGGACAGGCGGCAGGACTATATCAACCTAATCATCGATGAAATGCTGCCCCTGATCGCAAAGCAGGACCTTGCCGACTTCTGCGACGTCTTCTGCGAAACAGGGGTCTTCTCTGTGGAAGAGTCCGGGGCAATTCTTGAAAAGGCAAAGAGCCTTGGCCTAAAGTTAAAAATCCATGCGGAAGAGATAAATAATACCGGGGGAGCCCTTCTTGCAGCCGAAATGGGCTGTATTTCAGCAGAGCATTTAATAAAGATTGATGATGCAGGGATTAAGGCCCTTGCGAAAAAGAATACAATTGCAGTATGCCTGCCTTGTACCTCTTTTTATCTTAACGAGGACTTTGCTCCTGCAAGGAAAATGATAGAAGCAGGAGTTCCTGTAGCAATTGCAAGCGATTTTAACCCGGGCTCAAGCCCGAACCTGAACCTCCAGCTTGCGATGAATATGGCCTGTTATAAGTATAAAATGACCCCGGGCGAAATTCTGACCGCTGTGACGCTGAATGCGGCGGCTGCTCTGGGCAGGCAGGCTGATATCGGGAGCATCGAGGAAGGCAAAATCGCCGACCTCCTAATCTGGGACGCAAAGGACCTTGATTATATTTTTTATCGCTACGGCAGCAACCTAATAAAAACCGTTATAAAAAAAGGAATAATTTGCTAACTGTTGTGTAAAATTTCTTTCTCTGTGTTTTTAAATCACACGGCTGACACAGCGACACAGAGCTCACAGCGGAATTCAAAAGTTGGCTGGGTATCCCCCGATTTTTCGGACAGCAAATTAAGCCGCAAAATAATTTGTTAATGCCTCAGGTGTAGCATATCCGAGTGCCGAGTGTCTACGACATCTGTTATAGTAAGTCTCGATATATTCAAA
>WRKT01000055.1 GCA_009777995.1 Treponema sp.
GAAAAGAAAGAAAAGGGAGTTGGTGTTTTTAATTTCCCCTCCCGCTGCCCATTCCACTTCGGGCTTAATCAGAGCAGAGTCAAAGTACTTTGAGACTTCTGCAAGGCGGGTGTTTACGTTATCAAACTCATCAAGCTCATCAATATAAATGATCTTCGACCTGTCCTTAAAAGTATCTCCGCCGATTGCGTCCGATGCGCACTTAAACTGTTTTGGAATATTGTTATAACCATAGTGAACCGAAACAGGTGCGAAATAATCTTCATCGCGCTCGAAAATCATGCCGACACCGACACCGTCATCAATAAGGCGCGGGATACCGTCGCCGTTACGCTCGGGGTAATATCCCGAATCGATGAAAAAGCCTTCCTGCACTGCATTAAAATAACCTCCGCTGGAAATTATCTCTTCCATGAACAGTATGGCCCTTTCCTTTAATTCGCGAATCTGCTTACCGAGTATGCCGTCCCGATTCAGGCTGACCATTTCCCTAAGACCGTCCATCCCGTTAAGGGCCTGCCTTGCCGTGTCAACCGCCGCGATATTGTTATAATGCCAGGGGACATTGCGCCCTTCATCCGGGGTGATGGTCGACTGAATGTCGGCGCTTGTCAGCCTTGAAATGACAAGGTTTAAGGTATGTGTAACGGTTGCCTCGCGCATGTCCGATTCCATGTACTTTGTATGCTGCTGCGCGCGCATCTTATATTCCCTAAAGAAGTCCCTTAAGGCGACAGCGTATGGCAGGTCGAGTCTCATGGAAGGTGCAGGGGGGGCAGTGGGAGGAACAGTCGAAAGGGCAATATTCTCAGGCTTTACTCCGACCTTCCTTGAAAAGATTGAATTGATTGCATGCTGCACCATGAGCTCTGGCATTACCTTCCACGCTTTCATTGCTGTTGCGTTTGCGTTATGCGCACCGTCAATCTGCAGAATGTCTGCCCAGGTCATTATCTTCTTTGCTTCGCAGGCATCCACGAAACTTCGCACCATGTTTATATTTCTGTAAAGAATATTGTACTGTGGGTCCTGATGCGCACCGTTGATGCCCTCTTCTGCGAACATTACGGCAATGTCGGGACCTGCAACACCCGAGATATATGAGTGGAAGTTGATGGGCCTCCCCACTTCCTCTTCGATGGCATCGAGGGCCTTCCTTGTTGCCCTTACCTGTTTCCTTGTAACCGTGATGCCCCCGATACCCTGTGGGGTCCCTTCGATAAGGGAGTCGTAATGGGACTGCCCTGCCGTCCGTATTACCATTATATGGTCGGCTCCGCTCCAGGCGGCCATCCTCATCCTTCTTATATCATCTTCAAAACGCCCGGAAGCAATCTCGGTGGTAATAACACAGTCCGGCTGCGGGTCAATTCCTCCGATGCCTCTTGAGCCCGGCAGAGGAATGGTTTTTCCTATACTGTCGGAAGTTTCAAGATACTCAAAATCCCCAATCTGTCTTTTCTTATTGCGGTTTTCCCTCCAATGCCAGCCGCGACGCTTGGGACTGTACTTGTCAAGGTCTTTGAGCAATTCTTTTAAGTCAAGTCTTTTATCAGGTTTAATTGTCATATTCATCCCCCCTTAATTGAACAGTGTGGGCACTGTGTCCCATTCCTTGCCGTCTGCAAGGAGCAGGCCTGCTTCCCTGACACTTATGCCCTTCTTCTCGGCAAGACGCCAAACCACATTTCCGCAGCCCTTGCCCATAAGACCCTTACTTATAACACCCTCGACAATGGGTTTTACTTCAAGACTCGAAAATCCCATTCTTAAGAGGATGCTCCTTTCGATGGAGGGGGTTGTGTTTTTATATCCGAGATCCAACATCGGCTGCACAATTTCACCTGCAAGCGCCCAAAACTTTTCGTAGAGCTGCTCGTCGCTTAGATTCGCCAAGTGCTGCCTTCTTTTTTCAAAATCGTCCTGTCTCTTCATATCAACTCCTATAGGTTTTTGAGCGTTTCCCTAACAAACTCTTCACTCGAATTTGTTTCTTCCATAAGGAAGGTGATTTCTGCATCAGTCAATTCTTTTGAATCCTTTACACAGTTCTTGATATAGGACCTTCTTATTCTATCCAAATCATGATCCCTTAATTTAATCATTGACGGGTCGGAAGGCAGAATAATGCTCTTCCCCGGAACCTCGGTATCCGGGTCTCCGAATTTTATCTCGATGCCGTTTTCCCTTGCAAAGGTCAACTGGGGCATGTGATGCTTTCCTGCCCCTGTATACTCGGTTTCCTGTACGACTATCGTCTGGTCGTTCTTCATTTCCTGGGACAGGGCAAAGGCTGCAGTAAGAGAGGTATTTCCCGCGGGGCCCCTCTCAAGACCCTCGAGAACCGAAAGGCTCTCCGTAATATAGAAGACTTCCCCCTGCTTTACCGATAAGTATCTGTCAATATACCGAAGGCTTCTTGCCGCATTGCGCGGAACGTCCGAGCGGTCGGGGAGGGTGGCAAAGGGGATCCCAAAGCCGGTATGCCCTGTCGTAAAGGACTTCTTGTTAAAGTCCTTATCACTTGCCATGTGTAGCCCCGAAAGATCAACACTTGCACCAACGAGCTTGGTATTCACTGCTCCGGCCTTTCTAAGACCCCTTGCAGTGCCGGTCATGTTCCCGCCGCCCGCATGTGTAACAAGGACGACATCAGGATGCTTATTATGCCTTGCCATGAACTGCTCTGCGATTTCAGCTCCAAGGGTTTCGACACCTGCAATCCCGAAGGGGGTATAAAGGGAGGCATTAAAATAGCCTGTTTCCTCTAAAAGGCATAAAAACACGTAGAAAAGCTCAGGGCCAACGGTTAATTGGACAACTTCTGCCCCTAATGCCTCGCAGGCCCTTTGTTTTTCGAGGATCTCCGGCTGGCCGACCTTCCTTGAGTCGTAACATTCCTGTACGACAATGCACTTTAGCCCATACTTTGCCGCCTGGCTCGCAACTGCAACACCGTAATTACCGCTTGTGGCCGTTAAAACGCCCTTATAGCCCAACTTTTTGGCATGGTAAATGGCGGTGGCAGCCCTTCTTGCCTTAAAGCTCCCCGATGCATTACAGGACTCATCCTTAACAAAAATGCGGGCCGCCTGCCCTGTTTTCGAAACCTTTCTTGCAAGGGCCGTTAGGTTTCTAAGCTCGATAATCGGGGTATTCCCTATAGAAACATTCGTTTGAATGTCGATTATCTCCTTTAGGGAATAGCCGGCTTCCTTCATCATCCTCTCATAATCGAATGCAATCCCGCCTGTTTCAAAAGTGGTATAATCAATCCCAATCGATTGCTTCATTATCTCGTTTCTTCTGGACATTACCCCTGTATAAGACATATCTTTCATTACTGGGCCTCCAGCATCTTTTTAACCTGGCCGCTGATTACGCCCAGCTCAGGAATATACTTCCCGAAGTTATACGTATACGTCGGCTCAATCTCTTGCAGAGTGCCCTTTATTACCCTGCCTGTTACCGTGGTAATCTCACATTCGTCTCCGATTTTAGAGTCCGCGTTTAAGTAACCCTTGACCCACATTAAAAAAGGGACCTGCTTTGTATCATCGGGAACCTGAGGTGCGCGGCCTTCCGGCTCCAGAACCGTAGACCCGATCTGCACCCATTGACCTTTCTTCCCCTGCATATCTGCCTCCGCTTAGTCAAGTTTCTTGATAAAATGCCTCATATCCCCAAGGATTGCCCTGGGAACCGGAAGGTCGAGCATGGTTTTAAGCCCGCTTTCGGAGTTAATTACATGCGGAATCATGTTTACAGCCATTGAAAAGGTGCCGATTCCGCCGGGAATCTCCGGGTTTGTTGCGATATTGATGTCGGGCGTTCCCTTAATATTGATATAGTCCCCTGTATTGACGTTTTCCAAATGCGGGTGAATCTGCTGGGGATGATCGAGGGTGATAAACTTTTTACCATCGATGTAACCAAAGCCCTGCTGGCGAATACCTGCTAAAGAGCCCGGCACCACCTTTGCATGGGGATGCTCTCTATCAACCTTGGAAATAATCGGGTCCCTTGTCTGCTCGATTTTATCGAGTTTAAGACCAAGGGCGGCTGCGATCATCGAGAGGGACTCGGGGAAACCGACATGGCCTGTCATTTCATCGGCTGCTTTCCGTTTTTCAAACTCTTCAACCGAAATCCCGACCCCCTGCTCCTGAATTACAAAGCGGCCGAATGGTGAAAGGTCATTAACCCTTTTTGCTTCGATATTTGTGATATCCTCGCAAACACCGGACAGGGCAATAACCAGGTAATCCATGATAAAGCCCGGGTTTATACCCGTTCCCAGAAGGGTAACACCCTTTTCCTTTGCTATTTTATCCAGCTCGTCAGCAATCTCCGGGTTCTGCGCCCAGGGCCATGCCATTTCCTCTGCAATGGAAATGCAGTTGAGCTTATTCATTAAGGCTGTCTTGAGTTTTTCATGAGCATCCTTTGTAAAGGAATCCGTAAAGCCCAAAACCACATCACAGCATTTTTCCTTGATAACGTCTTCTACCTTGTTCGTAACAATTACATCGGGGTGTCCTTTTTTTTGCACACCAAGAACTGCATGCATTTCTTCGCCGACATAGCGGGATCTGTTGATAATTCCGCAAATTTCAACGCCTTTTTTCTTTAAAAGCATCGCTGCTGCGCCCTGACCCATCGAACCAAAGCCCCAAATTACCACTTTTACGTTTCTCATCGCAAATTCTCCTTAATTTTATAGTGAGATATCAATGCTATACCATTGACATAGAAAAATCAAGTTTATTATTCTAGTGATATTAGGGAGTAATCTTATGGATAATTTTGAACGAGCCTCTATACTCACAGAGGCACTGCCCTATATCAGGGCCTATACCGGAAAGACCATTGTCGTAAAGTATGACGCAATGCAGTCCGCCGACCTACAGAAGGCGGTAATTTCCGATATAATTCTTCTTTCTCTTATTGGAGTCAGGGTGATATTGGTTCACGGCGCAGAGAAGCCGGAAACAGGCATGGATATAGTGGGAATGATAACGGACGAGGGCGGTAAGGCATTCAGCTTTACAGGTCTTGATGCATCACTCTTTACCTTGAAGGACAATGTCCTGCAGATTAACAGTGAGCTTGTGAACCTTGCCCTGGATAACGGCTTTATCCCGGTAATTTCTTCGATTGCGAGGGGTCCCGGGAATAAACCGAGTAAGGACATCGATGCGGTAACGGCTGCGATGGAACTTGCAGTAAGCCTTGGTGCCCAAAAGCTCATCCTCTTAACCGGCTCAAGCGGAGTCCAAAACAAGGACGGCACTCTGATCTCGGAGCTTCCCATTTCTAAGGTACGTCTTTTTATTAAAGAGGGGATTATTACAAGTGATATGGTCCACCCGGTGAATTCCTGCGTGCTTGCAGTCCGTAAGGGCGTGCCGAGGGCACATATACTGGACGACAGGGTTCCGCATTCAATTCTTGTGGAAATGCTTACGGATTCCGGCATCGGAACCATGATACTGGAGGATTAGGAGAAATATATGGCAAAGAGTTTATTAAAGCTGTCTGACCTTAGTAAGGCAGAAGTAAGAGCTTTTCTTAATAAAGCAGATCAATTGAAGTTCGAGCAAAAAAACGGCATTAAGCATAAGATCCTCGAAGGTAAGACCCTCGCAATGATATTTTCCAAGGCCTCAACCCGCACCAGGGTCAGCTTTGAAGTGGGCATGTACCAGCTCGGGGGCCATGCTCTCTTTCTTTCGGCAAACGATTTACAGATAGGCCGCGGCGAGCCGGTCGAAGATACTGCAAGGGTCATGTTCCGATACGTTGACGGCATAATGATAAGAACCTTCAAGCAGCAGGAGGTCGAGGACCTTGCAGAATTTTCAGGCCTCCCCGTTATAAACGGTCTTACAGACTATGCCCACCCCTGTCAGGCCCTCGCCGATTTAATGACAATAAGGGAGCAATTTGCCTATCTTGAAGGCCTCAATGCCTGTTTTATGGGAGATGGCGGGAATAATACCTGCAATTCCTTTATCGTAGGCTGTGTGCTTTCCGACATGAATATTACCGTGGGCTGCCCCAAGGGCTATGAGCCCCACCCCGATGTTTTAAAATGGGCAGGGGACAAGGTTAAGATTTCTCACGACCCGAAGGAAGCCGTTAAAAACGCCGATGTAGTATACACCGATGTCTGGGCAAGCATGGGACAGGAAGACCAGAGGAAGATCCGACTTGAGGCCCTAAAGGACTATCAGGTGAATATGGATCTATTAAAGCTTGCAAGCCCCGATGTAATTGTACAGCATTGCCTTCCTGCGCATAGGGGGGAGGAGCTTACTGCCGAAGTATTTGATAAGCATGCAAAAGTGATTTTTGACGAGGCCGAAAACAGGCTTCATATCCAGAAGGCCATTATGGCCATTCTAATGGGTTAGGTTGAAGTAAATCGCGAAAAAAAAGGCCGTTCGCATTGAACGGCCTTTTGCTTTTATATCGATTAACGAAAACTAATCTTCAAGGGCCTTCTTGATTGCCGCGCAGGCCTGGTCAATTTCCTCGTAAGTAATTACGACAGGCGGAGCAAAGCGGATGGTTGTATCGTGGGTTTCTTTTGCAAGAACCCCGTTTGCTATTAATTTTTCAACGTATGAAGATGCATCGCAGTTGAACTCTACGCCAATCAATAGGCCCCTGCCTCTAATGTCGATTATCTTATCATTCTTAATCTCTTTTAACTTATTCTTAAAGTATTCACCTTTTTCCTTGGCCATTTTCGGATAATTATCCCGTACAAGGATCTCCATCGCCTTGATTGATACTGCACAGGCTAGGGGGTTTCCTCCGAAAGTTGAGCCGTGGGAGCCCGGAGTGAAAACGCTCATTATATCGTCATTTGCTACAATGGCAGAAATCGGCATTATGCCTCCGCCAAGGGCCTTTCCGAAAATATAGATGTCCGGCACAATTCCTTCGTGCTGGCAGGCAAACATATCGCCCGTTCTTGCAAAGCCGGTCTGCACTTCGTCTGCCATAAAGAGCACGTTCTTGCTCTTGCAGAGATCGTAAGCTTTCTTAATGAAGCCTTCGGGCGGACATTTCACGCCTGCTTCCCCTTGAATTGGTTCAATAAGGAAGGCAACAGTGTTCGGTGTAATTGCATCTTCAAGGGCCTTTAGATTGCCGTATTCGATTACTATGAAGCCGGGTGTGAAGGGCCCGTAGCCCTTTCTTGCAACAGGGTCAGTACTCATCGAGATGATGGTTGTCGTCCTTCCGTGGAAGTTTTCGGTGCAGACAATAATCTCCTGCTTGCCGTCTTCGATACCCTTCTTAAAGTTGCCCCATCTCCTTGCGGTTTTGATGGCCGTTTCCACAGCCTCAGCACCGGTGTTCATCGGGAGAACCTTGTCTTTCCCTGTGAGCTTGCAGAGTTTCTCCTGCCATTCACCCATTATATTGTTGTAGAATGCCCTCGAGCTTAGGGTACAGTTGTCTAATTGGTCCTTGCATGCCTGGATGATCTCAGGGTGCCTGTGACCAAAGTTCAGGGCAGAATATGCGCTTAGCATGTCGAAAAGCTTATCCCCTTCCGGGTTGGTTACCGTTGCTCCCTCTCCGAATGCGAAAACAACCTTCTTGGGCTTATAGTTCTGCGCCCCATACTTTTCCGTTTTTTCGATTACCTGTTTTGTTGAATCCAAAATAATCTCCTCCTTGGATCTGTTTTCCTGCTAGAGGTGCAGGGTACCGTATTTTGAGGTTATAATAGCCGGAAATTAGGTAGATGTCAATGTAGGGGCGGGATGGGTTAGAGTGTGAATCTAGTGTATTGCTTGATTTTCTACTTTGTTCATGTTAAATTTAACCAATGTTAGATATTGAGAACTTTGATCGTATTACCCAAAATCCCGCCATTACGGGAGGTAAGCCCTGTATTCGGGGGATGCGTGTAACTGTTGGCATGATTGTTGGGCAGATTGGCGAGGGGGTCAGTATTGAAGAACTTCTCTCTGATTATCCCTACCTTGAAAACGAAGATATTATGCAAGCTTTACGTTATGCAAAAAACCAAGTGTGATACAAACGAGAACCGGTTTTCTTGGGGCAAATAAAATTGGTGGTATTGTGGTTAGCGCATAAATAGCCGTTTAAGCGGAGGCAGGCATGTTATCAGAGATTTTACGCATATTGGGCAAAGATTTCCCTAAATTTCCAAAAGCAAGGGTGCTTACAGAAGATGAACAGCGAGCTTTGAATGTGGGGGCTATTATTGCTGGTACACGGAAGGAGTTTTACAACAGCCTTGAAACTGCCAAAAAAGGCGAAGTAAGGAAAAACCTGTTAAGAAGCTGGTGGGGGGTTACTTCTGCGGAAAGTGCCGTAGAAACGCTGGATAGGCTGAAAGAGAGAGGTCATCGCAAGGGGTATCAGGTTGTACTTAAAAGCGCAACGGAACTCTTGGAGAAGCAAATTAGTTTCCATGATTTTATCAAAGCCTATGAAAAAGCAGGGGACACTATCATAGATGAGGATATTGCAGAAGAATATCCCCATGAATCTGAACTGGTAATAATGAATTTTACTGTTTTGGTTGAAATCAACAATGAGCAGGATTATGAAAAAAGAAACCAGCTTATTGAACAGCACATATCCCTTTTTGAAGATGCGGAAACCTTTAATGACTGCATGGGTATATACGGAACAGTAGTAAACAATTACAGGGATTTTAACCGAAGTATAAATGTTCTTATGCAAAACATGGAAGAAC
>WRKT01000056.1 GCA_009777995.1 Treponema sp.
ACTGTCATACTGAAGGTTTCATGCTCATTGTAGGGACGCTCACGGCCTAAACTGAGAAAATCTCTCCAGGAAATTCCCAAGATCTGCGGCCAGTTATTGAAATACTTCTCGACAAGACTTATATCGAACCTTTCATTACCTGCGGGTACAGGTGTATGGGTGGTGAAAATACTTGTCGGCCAAATAACTTCTCTTGCCTCATCGAAGGTAAAATGCCTTTCAACCATGAGCTCACGGATGCGTTCAAGGCTTAAAAAGGCTGCATGACCTTCATTCATGTGGGCGGCTGCAGGATTAATTCCAAGTGCCCTTAGGGCCCTGATTCCGCCGATACCAAGAAGAATTTCCTGCTGGATGCGGGTCTCCTTGTCTCCGCCGTAAAGGGATGCAGTGATATTGCGCATGTCCTGGGCGTTTTCGGAGATGTTTGTATCCAAAAGATATAGGGAGCTGCGTCCGACCTTTACTTCCCAAATTTGGGCTACCACCATTCGGCCGGCCATTTCCACGGTGATCTTAATGACTTCACCGTTTCTTCCGGTTTTCAGCTCTACCGGCATATTATACCAGTCATTCTCAGGATAGCTTTCCTGCTGGAATCCTGCAGCATTAAGGTACTGTGTAAAATACCCCTGCCTATACAAGAGTCCTATTCCGACAAGGGGAAGTCCCATATCCGAAGAGGTCTTCATATGATCCCCTGAAAGAATCCCGAGCCCCCCTGAATAAATGGGGAGGGAGACATCCATGCCATATTCCATTGAGAAATAGGCTACCACATCCTTCCGGGAACCCCGGTACCACGTATTCCCTTTCTTGTAATGCAAAAACCTATTGTAAGTTTCTTTCAGAGCTGCAAGATACGAGTCATCTTTGGCGACTTCGGCAAGTCTTGCCTGACTTACCATGCCAAGTGCTCTTACCGGGCTCTGCTTAGACTGCAGCCAAACGTCGTAATCCAGACGGATAAAGAGTTCAACCGCATCGAAATTCCAGGAAAGCCATAAATTCCTGGCAATTTCTTCCAATGGTTTTAGAGAATTCGGGAGTCTTGGTTTTACAGTATATGTTGCAATGTTCATAAGTTAAGAGTATTCCCCATTGTCAGTATTGTCAATCATTAATTTTCAAAAATTTTCTAATGAATATCGAATCTTTCCGAAAGCTCTTTTAAATGACTGCCAATGAACAGTGCTCCGTAGCCGGTTAATACTAGTCCTACGGTAATTCCAACCGGCAATAGGAAGGAAGAACCCTCTGAGCTTGCAATTTGAGTGAAATTTAGTCCGAAATAGGAGCTGGAAAGCGAAATAATAAGAAAAAAGCCAATAATGACCCAACTTCTAAAGGAAAAGCCTGCATGGTCATCAACTCTTTCAATATGGTCAACTTCTTCAAGCAATTGCTCCATTATAGGGTCAGAGAAATTCGGAGGTTCGGGAAGAAATTCTGTTCTTAGAATTTCTTCCATAGATTTAAGTTTTTTTAACTCCATAGAGCAGGCAGGGCAGAATAATAAATGCAGATCAAACCTGATTTGCATTACAAAAGGCAGGGGATCATCCCTTTCCGATTCCATTATAATGTCTATTGCCCTTAAGCAATCCATGAAAATATCCTTCATTATACCTCTTTAGGGATCAAACCCTTCAAAATCGATGAGCTTTTGGCGCAGTATCTTCTTTGCCCTAAAAACATGAGACTTTACCGTATTTGCAGGTATTTGGGTAATGCCTTCGATCTCCTTATATGAACGATCATAGAAAAAAAAGAGATCAACGCAGATCCTGAATCTCTCAGGCAGGTCCTTAACTGCTTCCATTATGGCTTCCCTTACATAATTCTTAAGCGCCTTTCTTTCAGGAGTATTGTTTTCCTGCAGATCTTCCTTATCTGCAAGGCTTTGATACTCCTTCTTTCTTGCAATGCTATTAATTGCAGAATTATATGCAATTTTATAGAGCCAAGTGGAAAACCGCGACTGCCCCTTAAAACCTGCAAGAAACCGAAATGTCTTTAAGAATACCTCCTGCACAAAGTCCGATGCGTCTTCGGTATTATGGAAGAAGCTCATCCCCATTCCATACACCGCTTTTTCATGACGCTTTACAAGTAATCTGAAAAGCTCCTTTTCTCCTCTTACTATCTGGGTAACTATTAAAAAGTCTTCGTCACTTTCGATCATGAAGCCTTATCACCGCGCCTGGTCCTATAAAAAACAAGCAGTCCAATGCCGGTTGCAAGAGGAATTATTCCTCCAAGAAGGCCAAGATTAATTCCAAGGGCAATTATAAGGACTATGGTTAAGGCAAGACCTACAGTAAACAGAAGAAGCCCTGTGAGCAGACTGAATGTGGTCAGGTCAAAGTTTGGGCGGCCAAACTGTCCCGCCTTAATAAGCAGGGTACGGCGTTTATGGTTCCAAAGCAAATAGAAAAAAATGACCACAGAACCCATCACAATTCCCACAATGGGAATTATCGAAATAATGACCTGAGCAGCTTCAGATGATGCTTGATCCACAATGTACTCCTACTTATTAATTTTGACACATTCCCGCTTTAGTAGTTGCATTACATGATAAAGTAATCGGTGAAATATAGTGTTTGTATCTGTCCAAGGCGTAAAATAGCATTAAATCTGCGCAAAAGTTCAATCTTAATGATTTCTTCATCCCTATCACTTAATTCATTTACAGTAAAGGCTCCAAAATAGCCGGAAATAATATCTCTTAGATCTCCAATCTTTAAAACCAGCTCTTCGGAAAAGGCCCTATCGCCTGAATCGTAGGCAAAGGAAACAAAAATTATCACCACACCCGGTGGGGCATCCATTGTAGGCACCCTTATCCTGCCTAATCCTGTAAAAATCTGATCCTGTCTTTCAGAATATCCCTGTTCGGTTTCTATGAACCTGCTTCCGCTTTCCGGATTATCCATGAAAAAAATGCCATAAATTGTACCAATTAACAAAATAATACCCACAAGAGCAAGACAAATTAACAAACCTCGATATATTATTTTTGAAACCTGCAATCGGGTAACCTCTTATTAATACTTTTATGTCAGTGTCTATCCATTGTCAAGTATTTAAGGTAATAATGAGGAAACGGAGGTTCCATGATAGATATACGGAGCGATACTGTAACAAGGCCCACTCCTACAATGCGAAAGGCAATGGCGGAGGCTGAAGTTGGGGATGATGTCTACGGAGATGACCCAACAATAAACAAACTGGAAAAACTATCAGCCGAAATCCTTGGCAAGGAAGATGCAGTTTTCGTTCCTTCAGGCACATTCGGGAATCAACTTGCCCTATTCACATGGTGCGAGCGGGGGACTGAAGTACTCCTTGATGAGGATTGTCATATAATTCAACATGAAGCTGGCGGAGCAGCTATTATAGCAGGGGTGCAGACAAGACCAATAAAATCCGAAAATGGGATACCCCCCGCAGATTCCTATAGGGAAAGGCTCAGAAGGCAGGACCTTCATGCACCGCCGACATCACTTATCTGCCTTGAAAATGCACACTCAAACGGCAGGGTCGTACCACTTCCTGCAATGGAAGAAATACGAAAGCTCTGCTTCGAATGGAAGCTTCCTATTCATCTTGACGGGGCTCGTATCTTCAATGCGGCCGCCGCCCTTGGTTGTGAGGCGAAGGACATTGCGGCAATGGCGGATTCTGTTATGTTCTGTCTTTCGAAGGGGCTCTGCGCTCCCGTCGGGTCAATACTGGCGGGGAAGAGGGACTTCATTGAAAGGGCAAGGTATAAGAGAAAGGTGATGGGCGGCGGCATGCGTCAGGCAGGTATCCTCGCGGCGGCCGGTATTCTTGCCCTGCAGGATGAGCACACCAAGGGAATAATTGAGGACCATAGACAGGCCAAAATCCTTGCAAGCGAGCTTAGCAAAATACCGGGGATTAAAATTAATCCCGATGAGGTTGATATAAACCTGGTCTTCTTTAAATGGCCCCCTGCTGCGGATAAGAAGGCCGAAGATAGGGTAATGGAAGTTTTTAAAAGGCATAATATCATCATAAACCCTCCGGGAGACGGGAATTTTAGGTTTGTAACCCATTATTATATTAGGGATGATGAGGTAAAGGCGATTTTAACTGCTGCAAGGGAGGCATTTGGAGGCTAATACTTCCATAGAACACTTTACTTTGCTCTAATTGAGCACTAGAATTAAGATATAAGATGTAACTTTAAGGCATTCTATTGATTATATTGCAGGGGATTAAGTTGACATTAATAAAGAGTAATAAAATTTATATTCTCTCAATAATTTTACCTGCAATACTCCTCTTTTCTTGCACATTTGACTATGGAACAGGAGACTCAGGGGAAGAATTAAGGCCGGACATAGTCATGGAAAATATAGAATACGTGCGGATTAGGGGCGGAGACCCACTGGCCCGCTTCAGGGCAGAATACGCAGAACGCAGGGAAAGAAACCAGACAATGGATTTAAGGGATTTCTCCTTTGAGCAGATGGAAGACAGGGGAGAGACGGTAAATGTGGAGGGCACCGCAGGGGCTGCAAGGGTATACTTAAGTTCAGGAGACATACTTCTAAGCGGCGGGGTAATTGTAAACATAGAATCGGAAGATATTTCGATAAGTACTGATGAGCTTGAATGGAGGGATGATCAGAGACTCCTCTTGGGCGCCCCGGATGCAGAGGTTGAAGTACTTCGCTCTGACGGGACAAATTTTATTGGCAGGGGTCTTTCTGCAAATATCCGCAATAGGACTTGGGCCTTTACGGGGGAAGTTACAGGTACCTTCATAGAAGAAGATGAAGAGGAATAGATGAGGTATTTCTACATAATCCTGCTTTCCTTTTTCCTTTTGAATAATGCCTTCGCCGAAGTATTTACCTTTAGAGCAGATCGCATGTCAGGGGGAAGGGCCACAGGCAGGGAAGTGACGATTCTAACCGGAAATGCGGAAGTTCAGTCCGATAACCTGCTTCTTAGGGCAGAGCGCATAGAAATTCATGGTACAAATAATAGATTTATAGACTGTTTCGGAAATGTTAGCGGTTATGACGAAGAGAAGGAGATTTTCTTTCAAACTGACCGCCTCCGCTATGACCGCACCTTAAAGATAGCGCGCCTTGAAGGGAATTCCACCATGGAGGACAGGAAAAACGAAATTGTCGCAAGGGCCCGCTTTATAGAATATGATGACCAAAATGAAATCGCCATTATGCAGATCTCGGTAAGGCTTTTTAAGGACAGCCTTGTATGCAGGGCAGAACATTCTGTATACGACAGGGCAGATCAGACGCTTGCCCTCTCAGGGTTTCCTGTGGTTTTCAAGAATGAAGATGAATACCGTGCTGAAAGAATACGGGTCGATCTTGATACCGATGATGTAGTCATGGAAGGAGAGGTTAGAGGTTCCCTAAGGAACTGAGATCATGAATCTTAAGCAAAAGGCAAAAAACCTGTTTTTCCCCCCGCCGGTGGAATTCGAGCTTTCAGAAGACGGGTTCCATACCCTCTCCGTTACAGAACTCAGAAAGAGATTCGGAGTAAAAGAGGTGGTAAGGGGAGTAAATTTCTCCATGAGAAACGGGGAGATTGCAGGTCTCCTTGGACCAAACGGAGCAGGTAAAACCACAATATTTTATATGATAGTCGGATTCTATAGGCCAAGTAACGGATATGTGATGATGGATGGGGTAAATATCACCCCTATGCCTATGTTCCGCCGTGCAAGGCATGGAATAGCCTATCTGCCGCAAGAAGCATCGATTTTCAGGAAGCTGACTGTGGAGCAGAATATCTGGGCAATTCTTGAAAGCCGCACGGACATTAATAAGGAGCAGATGAAGGAAAAGCTCGATGCCCTGCTTGAAGAGTTTGGAATAGACAGGATAAGGAAGCAGCTTGGTCTAACCCTTTCAGGGGGTGAGAGGCGGAGAACAGAAATCGCCCGCTCCCTTGCAACGGAGCCAAAGTTCCTCCTTCTTGATGAGCCCTTTGCGGGAATAGACCCGATAGCAGTATATGAAATAAAACAGATAATTCGCCGACTTGCCGAGAAAGGAATCGGCATCCTTATAACCGATCATAATGTAAGAGATACCCTTGAAATTACCACCGAGGCCTTTATCATTAACGAGGGCCTGATAGTGGCAAGGGGCACTAAGGATGAAATACTTGAGAATGAAATGGTAAGGGAGATTTACTTAGGCAGCGAGTTCAGGATGTGACAATTCCTTCCCAAGGAAGTAGTTCGAGCGCAGGTATTTTTCTGTCAATATTCGATATTAGGACTTCACCTTTAAACAATTCAGCAATATTTTTTGGGAGCCTCACCTTCCTCGAAGAAAAATTAAGCCCTATGGTTATTTTTTTTTCGCCAAATATACGTCTATAGACCATAATACGGGAATTTGCGTAAACAGGCAGGAACTCTCCAAATTTTAGACATTCGCTGTTTTTGCGTATCTTAATAAGTGTTTTATAGAAACTCAAAATAGAAGAGTCATCATTCTTCTGGGATGCATAGTTTATTGCCTTATAATTGGCATTAATTCCAAGCCAGGGCCTTACCTTACTGAATCCTGCATATTCCCCGTCATTCCACTGTACCGGAGTGCGCCCGTTATCCCTTGAACTAGCTTTTATCCATTTCCAGCGCAAAAAGGCGGGGATTTTAAACTTTTTCATCAGAGTATCAAGGCCATGGCTTTCTACATCATTAACTTCATCTAAGCTCTTAAAGTCGAAATTGGTCATACCAATTTCCTGACCCTGAAAAATGAAAGGAGTACCGCGCAGGGTAAGGAGCAGGATGGCAAGCATTTTGGCACCATTTTTCCAATTTTCTGTCTCAATTTTTCCGGGGCCCCACCCCGGGCCATAGTGGGATACAATCCTTACCTGATCGTGGTTTTCAAGGTAGAGGGCATTCCATTCAAGACCCTGCTGCCATTTAGTCAGGACTTCCAGTAATTTGCTTGCATTAAACTTTTTAGGGATAAAGCGGGCAATGCGGCGATCAACTTCAAGATGCTCAAAGTAAAAAAGCATGTCTAGCTCTTTTCGGTTTTGATCACATAGGAGCTTAGCCTCTTCAAGGTCAACCATTACGGTCTCCCCAACGGTAAAGCAGTCGTACTTATCGAGTACATCGGTGCGAAGCTCCCGCAGAATTGCGTGATTCCCTTCCCTGCATTTATAGTGCTCTAGGCCCCTGACAACTAAACTGTTCTTCCCGTCTTCGAGGCTCTCCTTATAGATTATGTTTATAACATCGCAGCGGAAGCCCGCGGCTCCCTTATCGAGCCAGAACTTTAAAATGTTTTTAACTTCTTCGATTACCCTAGGGTTTTTATAGTTTAGGTCAGGCTGTTTCTTATCGAAAAGATGGAGATAATACTCGCCGCTCATCTCGTCAAATTCCCAGACCTCCCCTGCGAAAAAACCCGTCCAATTATTCGGAGGTGCCCTTCGCGCCCGCTCCTGCCCCCGTCCGGGCCTCCAGATATAGTAATCACGGTACGGACTCCCCGGGTTCCTACTCTCCTTGAACCAGGGGTGCTCATCGGAAGTGTGATTTATAACAAGGTCCATAATTATCTTTATATCCCGCTTTTTAGCCTCTGCAAAAAGCTCTTCCATGTCAGCCATTGTGCCGAACTTCGGGTCTATCGAATAATAATCGCTAAT
>WRKT01000057.1 GCA_009777995.1 Treponema sp.
AGGGCGTGATGTATATGACGCAGTAAGAACCAGTTTTAACCCCAAGGTAATTGACTGCCCCGACTCCGGGAAGGGCAAATTGACCATTGATGCAGTCGCAAAGGACGGAATCCAGCTCTGCGTGAAAGCAAGGGTTACAGTACGCTCCAACATCGAAAGGCTCGTCGGCGGTGCCACTGAAGATACGATTATCGCAAGGGTAGGTGAGGGTATTGTCACCACAATAGGTTCATCGGAAACTTATAAAAAGGTTATGGAGAATCCCGACAATATTTCCAAAACAGTTCTTGCAAAGGGTCTTGATGCAGGAACCGCATTTGAGATTCTTTCAATTGATATTGCAGATATTGATGTTGGCCAAAACGTTGGAGCAAAGCTCCAGGCAGATCAGGCCGAAGCGGATAAGCGCCGCTTCCAGGCAGAGGCTGAAAAGCGCAGGGCGGCAGCCCAGGCCCAGGAGCAGGAGATGCTTGCCATGGTTCAGGAGAATCGCGCAAAGGTAGTGCTTGCAGAGGCTGAAATCCCCCTTGCCATTGCCGAGGCCTTCAAAAACGGGCATCTTGGAGTAATGGACTATTATAGGCTTAGGAATATACAGGCAGATACGGATATGCGCTCCTCTATTGGAGGAAGCGGCACACCCGGCTCTACCGGGGGGCCGATGAGCAGCGGCGGAAATACTCCGCCAACTAATCGCTAGGAGTAATAGATGTTTGAGGGCTCCCTTAATATTGTTGTTGTAGTCATTGCTCTGGTTGTCTTTGTAGGGCGCACTGTTTTACAGGTTCGGGCAAAGAAAAAGGAAGCTGCTCAGCCGCAGGAAAATAGGGTTAATTATAGAGAAGAAGAAGATGATGAAGATGATGATAGGACTCTGGCGTCATTTTTCATAAAGCGGGATGAAAAGGAGGCCAAAGAGTCTGCTAAGGGGAAGCCTGCTGTAAGGAAACCTCCTGCCCCGGCTAAAAGTACCATTGATGCAGGCCTTGTGGCAGACCTTAATAAAGCTGAGCCTGCACCAAGGATTTCTCCTGTATCAGCACAGGCCGTTAACCGGACTAGTTCTCTGAATCATCTATCAACCTTAAAACATGCGGTAATTATGGCCGAGATTCTAGGGCCGCCAAAGAGCCTGAGGGAAGAGTAGTTTTTTTAGAATTTGACTGTAACTTTTGCTTTTTTTCTTGCTTTTATGAATATCTGTGCTAAAATAATATAAGCACTAATCGATACCCATTAAATTTACGGCTTGATGGGATTTTTGATTCGGCAAAGGGGGGCCTATGGAAAATCCGCCGAAAGTCACGATGCCGGTTCTTTACAGGTAAAACTTAAAGTAAACCGGCAACCCTTGGACAATTTAAAACTTTTAGTAGAATTTATTTAACGTGCCCATTAGGGGTACGGGTGAGAAATGTCGATGTGCCGGATACGAAGTACCGGAACGATACATTCGGCAATAGGGCCGGTATAACCCGGCCCTATTTAAATTTTGAGCAGCCTAGTTGTTTACCAGTTATTACCGTATCCACCGCCTCCGCCCCTTCGGGGTTTGTCGATGGCTTCGTTTACACGAAGCTGGCGGCCTTCAAATTCATGGTTATTTGTACCTGAAATTGCGGCAGCAGCTTCTTCTTCTGTACTCATTTCGATAAATCCAAAACCCTTTGAATTGCCGGTCTCACGATCAAAAATGATCTTCGCTGATGCTACAGTACCAAAACCGGAAAATAAGTTTCGAAGGCCGTCTTCTGTCGTGTTGTAGGAAAGATTACCTACATACAATTTCTTCGCCATTGAGAAAATTCCTTTACCCGCTTTTAGCGGGCGCGGACCTCAGCCTTAAAGACCTTAGTCCTTGTATTCACGTCCGGATCAAACGAACGACTCCACTTCTCGACTTACCGCTCTTAGCGGTCAGTCGGAAAGAAAGGGGATGCAATAGTGTTTCTAAGGATAAAGAAAGAAAACCGGACGAGAAAAACGAAATCCCTAAACATTTTGAACGCAAGGCTCCTGCTTCGGAAACCTTTAAAAAACCAATATCCAAAAACCTTTCCTATTCACTAAACTCTATTCTAATTATATTATAGAGTAATTTTCTCATAAATGTCAACAGGGTCAATGGTTTGGTACTATCGTACAAAGCGTTTAATGCCAATCACAATCAGCATGATAAAGATTGATACAAGGAAAAGGCCTAGCATCCCCTTCCACATTATCTCCAAAGAGTGTATTATCTCCAAATTGTTTAACATATCTTCATCTCCTTTTTATAGAAGCGGCATTACAAGGCTTAAAACCAGCCCCGCTGCAGCAACCGATGCAATCTGCCCCGAAACATTGGCACTTACTGCATGCATCAGAAAAATATTAGTCGGGTCTTCTTTCAACGCTATTTTCTGTATCACCCTTGCAGAAATCGGGAAGGCAGAAATCCCTGCAGCACCTATCATCGGGTTTATTTTCTTTTTCATGAAAAGATTCAGAAGCTTAATAAAGAAAACCCCTCCTATGGTATTTACGACAAATGCAAAGAGGCCGAGGGCAAGAATCATTATGGTTTCAGTCGTTACAAAGCTTTCAGCCTGCAGGGTAAATGAAATTGTAATACCAAGAAGCAGGGTGATAATATTTGTCAGGGTTTTCTGTGCCGTCTCCGAAATAGACTCTAATACAGTGCATTCCCTAATCAGATTGCCGAACATCAGAAACCCGATAAGGGCTACTGCCGCAGGGGCAACAAGACCTGTAATAACCGTAACAACAATCGGGAAGATTATTTTTAAGGCCCTCGGTATTTCCTTGTCGGTTGTGGGATCCATTCGAATCATCCGCTCTTTTTTGCTTGTTACAAGCCTGATTGCAGGGGGCTGTATTATGGGCACAAGGGATATATATGAATAAGCTGCCAGGGTGATAGGTCCCAGATACTGCGAGCGGAGTATCTGCGATACAAGGATAGTGGTCGGCCCGTCTGCGGCTCCAATTATGCCGATTGCGGTGGCCTCCCTTAAGGGAAAACCAAGCAAGGTGGCAAGTGTAATCGTTGCAAAAATACCGAAATGTGCCCCCGCGCCAAAAAGCAGAAACACAGGCCTCGAAAGCAGCGGTGAAAAGTCAATCATCGCCCCAATACCAATAAAAAGCAGCAGGGGCATTATCTCTGCAGCCTCGATTCCCACCTCAAAAAGCCACTGAATAGGCCCGTATACTTCGCCCACCCCCGGTAAGATCTGGTTTATCACCCCCGATAAAGGCAAATTCACAAGAATTGCTCCGAAACCCATGGGCAGAAGCAGGGCAGGCTCATACTCCTTCTTGATTGCAAGCACCATCAGGATTATCCCAACCGCATACATAATTAAATGCTTCCAGGTTATCAGCCCAATCCCTTCAAAAAGAAATGCCATAAAATTTTCTCCTTATAAAAGCAAAAGGGCAAGACCTTCTGCCGTTTATTAACGACAAAAAGTCTTGCCCTTTACTGAATCACCCGGAACCACGGTTACCCGCGATTCGTATTGACGAATAATTCTGCGCTAAACGCCGGCTACTCCCTCTTTGTATTTTATTTATACCATAGTTTTTATTGTTTGGCAAGCTTGTTTTATGTTAAAATGATTTATGAGCAAGTATGAGAAGATATTGGATTTATGGCAGAGTTGGCATGTAGCATCGGCTTCTGACATTGACTTAAGACTGCATAATTTCAAGGTTCTTTTCGCATATCACTCGGGAAAAATCGAGAATGATGCAGTGACGTACCATGACACACGCGAAATTTTTGAGAATGGGCGAGCAGTGGGTTTTTCAGGTGATCCGCGTGCTCTATTTGAGCAGATAAACCAGAAAACCTGCTATGAATTTCTTAAACATAAGATTGTAGAACGCAAGCCCCTTGATATTCCTCTACTCTTAGAAACTCATTCCATCCTAACAAGCGGCACTTATGACGAGAAGCGTTTCATCGAGAGGGGAGAACGCCCCGGTGAATTCAAGAAGCACGACTATGTAATTGGCCGTGAAGAAGCAGGCTCCTCTCCGGATAATGTCCGCAATGACACGGCGTCCTTACTTGAAGAGCTCTCTTCTCAAAAATATACAAAGGAAAATATCTTAAAAGCCGCTTCCTATTTCCATTCACGCTTTGAGAACATTCACCCCTTTGCAGACGGCAATGGCCGTGTTGGAAGAACACTCTTAAACTATTTCCTAATGATAAATGATCATCCGCCGGTTATAATTCACGACGAGAGTAAGCCGGCTTATTATGCCGCATTGGATGCCTATGACAGAACCGGAGAAATAGAGTCAATGTATGACTTCTTACGTAATGAAGTAGAGAGTACTTGGGAGAAGACGCTTGAGCGTTAAGGTCGCTTTACCTCATTTCCAGTATCCATCTGGTTCCGGTGGTCGGAGGGTTTTTACTTCTGATTGTCATATTGGCGCTTGTTGGCGTAAATTCACCGGTCATACTAAAACTGTTCCAGCCGCTTGCCAGGTTCATATTTACATCCATTTCCTCGGTTGCACCGTCTTCTTCGTATTTCTCTGTACCCTGAATTAATACATTTCCCATGGAATAAATAAATGAGAAAAGTTCACCGGAAATATACGGATTCCCGCCTTCAGAATCCTGTCTAACCTGAGGATTTGCAAAAAGCTGTATTTGGTCAAATAGGTTTAAAGAGTCGCCGGTAACCAAAACAACTAATCTTAAGCTTCCCATTCTAATGTTACTGCCTTCTACAATAATATCTTTAAAGTCTTCCCATAACTCATTTGTGTTAACAAGAGCTGCTGTTTGTGGGCTTGTAATTAGAATATCAACCTTTCCATTTTTAATACCTTCCGGAATAGTTAAAGAGGTATCTCTATTAATATGAACATTAACCGAACCGTTAAAATCTTCACCCGCCTGCCTTAATTGTGGGTTAGTTTCTGTGCTATTAAAGAGCCATAGATCGCCTTGAATCCTCAAATCCCCGTTTGTCTCCACAGTCACACCACCGTTCCCGTTGGGCCTGGCAAGAGGCGCAGGCGGGACAGTAACGGTTACATTGCAAACTGCCACAAAGCCGCCATCAACCGTAGAAACTATAATAACGGCAGAGCCTGTTGCAACACCTGTAACTACCCCTGTTGTCGAAACCGTGGCTATCGTAGTATTGCTGCTCGTCCAGTTTAAGTCTGTATTTGTAGCACCTGCAGGTCTTATGGTCGCATTAAGGGTCTCTGTAGCCCCCACATTTATAGAAGTACTTGTTTTATTCAAAGACACACCTGTTACAGCAATATCTTCCTCGAAGAGATCACATGTAGTCAGGGTTAGCAGTATAATCGCAGTAAAGACGAGTAAAGTGAAAGCTTTGGCTCGGATTTTCACATTGGGCTCCTTTTCTTACGGTATTATAACACCGTTCGCCATTCTAAGGGTAGAGCCTCACATTGATCTACTCCGATGACACCATATATGCGTCATATATGACGCATATATGGTGTCGTAATGAGTGATGTAGCAGTTTCTATCCAAAATCAAATCTATGAGATTCGCGGGGAAAACTTGATATTCCAAATTGGAATATCAAGTTTACAGTATGGTGGCAGACGGATAATGCCTAATGCTTTCACCGAGCATGGTGTACTCATGCCGAAAAAAGGGCCTTCACTGCGGCTTTGATATCACGCACGCCTGAAAAACCGCCGGAGGGAGTCTCATCGGTCATGCTTGGTCCGAGGAATCGTGTGAAGCCAAGGTTTTCTGCCGACTTGAGCCTGCCGGGTAGTCGCCGCAGGGGCATCACTTCCCCGGCAAGGGATAGCTCCCCTGCGATAACTGTTCCATAAGGCACCGGAATGCCTGTCCTTGCAGAATAAAGGGCAGAGGCGAGGGCCAGTTCTGCACCAACCTCCGTTATGCGAATGCCTCCCGCTACATTCACGTATAGGTCATGGTCGGAAAGGCTAAGGCCAAGATGCTTCTCAATAACTGCAGCCACCCTGGAAACCCTTGCACTGTCTATATGCCCCGAGAAAATACGGCTCATCGCGCCCTTAGCAGGGACTGTAAGCGCCTGTATCTCCACAAGCAGGGTCCTTGTGCCTTCAAGAACGGCGGCGGTTGCAATGCCCGGAGGCAGGGCTCCTTCTCTTCGTACAAGGAAGAGCAGGGATGGGTCTTCTACGGTGCTTAAACCTTTTTCTCCCATTGTAAAGATCCCGATCTCATCGACGGAGCCGTAACGGTTTTTCACCGAGCGCAGAAAGCGGGTATTGCCGTCATTGCCCGTCCTTGAAGAATCTTCAAAGTAAAGTACAGTATCCACAAGGTGCTCTATTGATTTTGGCCCTGAAATATATCCGTCCTTTGTAACATGGGCAGTAAAGAAAAGCGCTGCATCATGCTCCTTAACCCAAGAAACGAGTTCGAGGCAGCAGTACTTCATCTGGTTAACAGTACCCGGGGTACTTCCCGCTTCCGCACTAAAGAGGGTCTGAGCTGAGTCTATCATTATCAATACCGGTTTTATTCTTTCTATTATAGACTCTATATCTTCGAGCTTCCCTGAGCTAAAAACTTCGATTCGATCGCCCTTTATGCCAAGGCGGTCTGCTCTCATTTTAACCTGCCCCGAAGATTCCTCCCCTGAAACATAGAGAACCCTGCCCATAGTCTCTGCCGCTTCTGCAGCCTGGAGCAGCAGGGTGGACTTGCCTA
>WRKT01000058.1 GCA_009777995.1 Treponema sp.
ACCTTTTCGCATTTTGAGAAAAAGCCCGGCTAAAACTTTTTTTTATTCTTCTGCGGAACGCTTAAAAATTTTCCTGAAAAAGCCTACTATCGCATTCCAAATACGCTTGCAAAGGCATGGCCTTGAAAGCCGCTCAATTCTTTTTTCAGCTTCCAGAGTCTCCTCATCCGTAAAACTCAAGCGTTGGGTATTTTCTTCCCTCTCGTACTCAACTCTGGTTAGCTCATCCGGAATATCTGCGATTATCACATTGATGCTGGCCCAGCCCAGGGACTTGGCTGCCTCAAGACGCCTTTCACCTGCAACAAGGACATTGCTCTTTGTAATCACAATGGGGCTTATCTGACCGAATTTCTTAAGACTCTCTGCGAGGGCAGAAATATCTCCCATCTCCTTCCTGATTCGCTTCTTTACCTTAATTTCTTCGATAGGTACTAACATATTAACCTCAATCTAAAAAAGGATTATGTTCCGGATCCTCAAGTATTCCGTCTTCCTGATCCCCGGACTCGTCTGTCGGGTTCTGCGGATCTGCCTGATACAATGACTGCCCAACTCTCTCATGTTCATCATTCTCGTCGATAAAAGGCTCAACGAATAGAGGCCTTGGCAATGCAGGCATTCTAAAAATTTCTTCATCTCTGATTACAGGCATTTGGAGACTCTGTATTATATTACGGTCGATATATAGGGTATTTAAATCCAAGAACCTTAAAGTGGTATCCATTCTCACATTCACCCCGTGAATATCGCAGCCAAGGAGCGGTTGAGTTCCCTCAAGGAAGGGCATTGTTATAGTCCCCCCGGTATTACACGAAGGCGTTCTAAGAAGACCTGAAACAGTACAAACGCTTACATCGATAATGCCCGATGCAGGGGTTACAAAATCCCTGAAAGGAAGGCCGAGGTGAATCTCGCGCATATAATCCGCCCATACATGGCCTGCAAGGGTAGAACCCGTGAGCGTCAGCCCAAGAGAATTCCCGGGCAGGTCAAAGCCGAACCATATTGCAGTTGTATAATATGGGGAATAGCCGACAGTCCAGGCGTCTGCCCAGTTCTGGGAGGTTCCCGTTTTCCCTGCCATTGGCATTCGGAAGGTACTTCCGTCCTCATTTCTAAAGGTGAACTTTGAGCCCCACCCCGAGGGGTTAAAGAGGGTCCCTGCTTCCACTGTCCTCTTTAAGAGGCTGTTCATTATATATGCATTCTGGGGGCTGACTATCTGAACGGCATTACCCCTGCGCCTCTGCTCCTGCCTCAGCTCCCGCTCAAGGTCAAGAATAACTCTGCCATTGCGATCTTCCATATACCTTATTGCAAGAGGAGCTACCTCCCTTCCCTGATTGCTGAAAGTGGCAAAGGCCGTTGCCATCCTAAGCGGGGAAGTGGAAATTATCCCAAGGCCGAGGGGGAAAACCCTCGGAAAGCGGGCCCTTATTTCATCGGGGTTGGTAATACCGAGGAGGGAGGCTGACCTGTCAATTGCAGCGTCAAAACCTATGGAATCAAGGATGCTAAGGGAGGGTATATTCATTGAGCGCGCAAGGGCATCGTAAAGCAGCACCGAACCTGCCCACTCGCCCATGAAGTTAAGGGGCATATAGGGAGTACCGTCTTCGTTGTGGAAGACTATCGGCATATCATTGATCCTGCTTGTCGCAGTGAACCTCAAGCTGTCAATCGCCGCCGAATAGTAAAGCGGTTTAAATGCACTCCCCGGCTGCAAACTCCCCTGGGTTGCCCTTATGAACTGGTTAGTCTCATCGTAACGGGAGCCCCCAACGATGGCAGTGATATAACCTGTATCATTTTCCACCGAAATTAAGGCCCCTTCCACGATATTCTGCTCTGTTCTGACCCTATCGTTCGCAAAGCCCTGAATGGTTATCGGCCTTAGATCCTGGATGCCGAAGACAAGGGCAGCCATGTCTATGATTGGGTTTAAGGTGCTGTCAAATCTTGAAAGGGCCCTCTGCTCATTTTGGGCCTCGAAGGTATCATGTATCTGATGGAAATCAAAAAATAGGGAAAAAAGGTCAACTATGGGGACCCAGGTTCTCTCGGCATCAACGAGACGCCTCCCGGATGTCCTTTCATACTCCACGTTGGCCCGCCTGATCCCGTCATCCATAAGTCTTACAGCCGCCTCTTGATGTCTCTGGTTCAGGGTCGTATGGACTGTGAAACCGTCTCTATAATAGTCCATTGTGCCGTACATCATCCTGTCGAGTTCCCTGCGAACATGCTCGCTGAACCAGGGAGCGGCATCGGTGCGGTGGAAGTAAGCGGCCATTGATGCCCGTGTAAAATCGTAATTATCCCAATAGTCAACAAAGGAGGCATCGGCTTCTTCAGGGGTGGTGAATCCGAGTTCTATCATCCTGTTTAATACATTGCGCTGGCGAAGCATTGCCTGATTCGGATTATTTAACGGATTAAAATGCGTCGGGCTTGAAAACTGCACAACAAGAATTGCCGCCTCGGCCAGGCTTATATCCCTTGCGCTATGACCAAAGAAAAACTGGCTTGCAGCCTCCACTCCAAAGACTCCGGGGCCCATGATTATCTGGTTCAAGTAAATCTCGAGGATTTCATTCTTCGTGAAGCGTCTTTCCATTTGGAAGGCCCACCAGAGTTCCCTAAGCTTTCTTGTATAAGTCCTCTCCCTGCGGTTCGTATAAAGGGTTCCCGCTATCTGCTGGGTGATAGTCGAGCCGCCGCCAAGGGGCCTCCCTGTCATCTCCCCGACAAAGGCTCTTGCTAAGCCGCTTATGGTAAAACCCCTATGGTTGAAAAAATTATGGTCTTCCCTTGCAAGCACAGCATAAATAAGGTGGGGGGGCAGTTCGTCAATCGTAACAAGCTGCCGCCTTTCATCTGCGGCAAACTCGGTGATTATATTTCCGTCTATATCAAGAATTCTCGTGGGTAATGCAGGTGCAAATTCGAAGAAGTTTTCCTGGTTCCTTATATTCGCAGTCTCCGCCATGGAAACCCCAAGGCCTATCCCGATGACTATGGCAAAGATAGTCATCAGGGCTGCGATGAAGCGTATTGCTATGCCCCTTCCCGGGGAACCGTTGCTCATATATATAGCCTAAGTAAGTACTCTATTTTTGTCAACCAAGACTTAATAACCAAGACTCTACAATGTTAAAAAAAGCCTGTCACAAACAAAGTCTGCAACAGGCTCCGCCCTTGAGGCATATCGGACACATAGTGATTTGGGAGGGGAACTATATGTCCGACATTTTAATAATCGGACGTGAATGCCGGAATCTTGAGCCAAATCGTTTATTGGAACAGCCTCAAATACCTTTCAGGGTCCCTGCTCTGTCCTGCATGATGAAGCTCGAAGTGTAAATGCGGCCCTGTTGATTGCCCTGTTGAGCCGACCCTGCCTATCATACTTCCTGCCCTGACTTCAGCGCGCTCCCTCACATTCACCGCAGAAAGATGACCGTATAGGCTAACCCAGTTATTATCATGACTCACGATAATATACCTTCCAAGGATCGAATCATAGCCAATCTCTGTAACTATTCCCGCCCTTGCCGCAAAAACCTCCGTGCCCTCGGGAGCCGCGAGGTCAAGGCCCCGATGGTTGCTATGCCCCCCGGTCACAGGGTTAATCCTGGGGCCGAAAGAGCTTGTCAGGCGGAACTCCCTTAGGGGAAACTGAAAACCGCGGTTAAGGAAAAAAATCCTCTCTGTGGCAGAAAAATCATCCCCCGGAAAGAAATAGAACCTCTCGCTCCTGCCCGCCCCCGGGATCGTCACCTGCACTCCGGTTTCACTCCTTGCAGAAAAAAGCAGCATCTGCAGATCAGTGTCGGGCAGCTCATGAATAAAGATCCCGGGCATTGAGGGGAGCAGAATGAAGCTCCCAAGGGGATCTTCCATATTGGAAATACCGTTTAATGAGGCTATGGTTCCGTAGGGAATATTACACCTTGCTGCTATTGCTAAAAGGCTGTCGCCCTCTTGGGGAATATAAGCATATATCGTTAAAAAGGCGGCAAGTTCTTCAGATCGCTCTTCCGCCCTGACCCTTCCCTCAATCCTGTTAAGGGAAAAGAGCCTTCTCCTCGCAAGTTCCACGTCCGAAATATACTGCCTGAACATGATGTCCCGCGATTCAAGGCGGTTAATAAATGGCAGAGACGGCCCTGCACGGGCCTCCCTTATCCCCCATAGCGTCAAAAAAGAGACGACTATGAGGCATAAGTAGTTTCGGTTACTCCTCGACAATTGCATCCGTCGGGCAGGCACCTACACATGCGCCACAACTGACACATTTGGCAGGATCTACCCAGCGCTTACCGTCTTTCTCGGAGATTGCTTCGACCGGACATTCACTGTCACAGGCGGCGCAATTTACACAGGTTTCAGTAACTTTGTACATAATTTACCTCTCCATGAAAATAAAGTAACTAAACCCTAACATATTAGCCAAAATCCCGCAAGGACTATTTTGTAATTCTGTAATATGCCGATTAGTTTAATATGATAGTGATATTGATAATACTTTCAGTAGGGCTTTTGGGTCTGATTATCTACTATGCGGTTTCTCCGAAGTCCACCCGTGAGCTTAAATTTGCAGCCACTATCGCCCTCGGGGTTATTGGTCTTGCAGTTATAGTTTGCGGGATTTTCATAATAATGGGCCCAAGGCAGAACCCGAATGCCGTAGATCTGCCCTTCCTAAGTGAGGAAGAGGGGCGTTCTGCCGCTTCGAGTACGAGTATTACGGATATACTTATCTTTTTGGCCCTATTCGGCGTTATCGCGATGGTAGTCTATAGATCGATGAAACAGCAGAAGAAAATGTTAGCTGAGGCCAAGGAAGTAAAACCAAAGAAGGCCCCTATCATACCCGAGAAAGGCGATATTAACGATGATCTCGATGATACCGCCTCGCTCCTCGATGATGAGAGCTTTGATCTCGGTATTGACTAGCTCTATCTATTGACGAAAGCTTCCAGTTCTGCCAATTGTACCCTGTGCTGACCAATCAGCCTTTCAACCCTGGCAAGTAATTCATTGGAAACCCTCGATCCGCCGTCAAGAATGGACATTATCCTTACTTCTTCGGTTTTGATAAGATTTTCAATCCTTTCGAGTTCATTCCTTAAGCGGCTATAGGTTTCAAAATCGGCATTGCCCCTATTTGCTGCCTGAAGCTGGGCTAAAATGGATTCAAATTCCGATAAGTTAGCCCTTCCCTGGGTTAAAAGCTGCTGGGCATTCTGTGTAACCTGAGCCGAAGAAGGCGCCTGTGCATAAGCAAAGCTGCCTGCAAGGAGCAAGACCACAAGCACCAAAAGAAAGCGTTTCATATAAATCCTCCAAAATTTGGTTAGAAAAATTCAAGCATACAGAACCGGAATCTTCGATCGGGCAACCCGGATTTGAACCGGGGACCCCAAGTCCCCCAGACTTGTACGCTAGACCAGCTGCGCTATTGCCCGATAGAAGGCTCCAATTTCTGTACCTTGTTTTAGCATAAGTGATAAGTATATCGATGTCAACATCTGCGACTTATCACATGCTTAGCACACTCTTGTCGTAATCGTCGGGGGGGACGAGGCCGAGAAGCCTTATGCAGGTGGCCGCCAGAGAACTCACCCCAAGACCCTCGTTGAGGCCCGAGTACTCCCCCTTACCTGCCGGGTCGTAAACGATGCAGGGCACCAGGTTAAGGCTATGTGCAGTCTTGGGCTTCGGACTCCCGTCCTCCTTGAGCGAGACCGCCCCGCTCTTATCATGCTCGTACATATCATCGCTATTGCCATGATCGGCGCTTATCACCATGACCCCCCCGCTGCTCTCAACGGCCCTTGCAATCCTGCCCAGTTGAAGGTCCATTGCCTCCATCGAGCATACCACCGCCTGATAAATCCCCGTATGGCCCACCATGTCGCCGTTCGGGAAGTTCAGCCTTATAAAGTCATACTTGCCCGAATGAATTGCTTCGATAACCTTGTCGGCAATATCTGCAAACTTCATCCAGGGACGCTCCTCAAAGGGAACTACATCACTCTTAATCTCAACATAT
>WRKT01000059.1 GCA_009777995.1 Treponema sp.
GGATCGAAGACCTGATGTCCGCTCTTTCAAGAAGGGACACTTACCCCATAAGAGCAAATACGGCTCAAGGAGCTGAAAGGCTCGGGTTCACAGAGCCTTCAAGAATTCGCGTTTCAGGAGGGGTGGGACTTCCCCTCTTGGATCTTCTTATTGGAAGCGGTGATGCCCTTGGAAGAGAAGTCTACCTGAAACTTTCAGACAGGAATGAAATCCATTCGGGAGAAGACAGGTTTACCATGTTCACTGAAGCAAGGGCAAACTTTTGGCTTGATTTCAGATTATTCACACCTGCATCCATTGCTGATGTTCAGCAGGTAGAAGTTAATATTTCCGATTCAGAATCCTATGCACTTAGGCGGAGCGGAAACGGCTGGGTAATTATCGGAAATGAAACAATTACACTTGACGGACCTGCTGTTGATGCCTGGGTAAGAAATTTACTTGAAGCAGAGGGTGAGAACTTCGCTACAGATCCCCCCGAGGCCGCTGAGATTGGCATTATTCTTCGCTTCGGAGACGGCAGAACAGGAACCTTATATATCGGCCCTGCCGATGAAAACAATAGAAGGCAGGCTATCACTTCCGATTCACAGTTTTACTTTATTCTTTCTGAATGGACTGTAGCCCGCCTTATAAGGGAGAGCTCATCCTTTTATCGCTAAAGTAAGTCTTCATCAGGCAGATCATCATCGGAAAAATCAATATCGGGAAAATCATCACTAGGCAAATCAATGTCTGAGAATTCATCATCAGGAAAATTATCATCCTGAACTGAATCATTACTATAATTATCCATGAACTTTTTAAACTTTTCCGGGTCGGACTTAAATGCGATTATGTTCGCACCGTTATCCGAATGTGCCCTCTCCAGGGCAGCATAGGCCTCCATCATCAACCTCTCTGCATCAACAGGCCTTCCTGCACGGGAGCTCAAGCCTATATTAAGCTCAGGCTCGGGGGCCAATTTATGTATGATCCTCTTCCTGAACTCTTCACTTTTAATTAAACCTTCTTCAAGATCAATATTCGGAATAATAACTGATATCCCGGTTTCTCCTTTTTGAAAAATCATTTCCTTCTTTGATAAAAATTGAATTGCTTCATCATTAAAAATACTGAAATGGCTATTATTCAAAAGGTGAGGATATTTAAACTCGGCAGCAAGAAAAACAAGGTCTTCATCACCCACTATACTAAGATTGAGCTCCTCTTTAAGCTTTTCAAATGTAAAGGATTCGGAGCCGACATTATCCCTTGAGTCATCAACCGAAAAATCATCAAAACCATCGAACCCATCGAACCCATCGGAAACATCAAAAGCATTAGTATCATCTGTGTTAAAAAGATCATCATCATCTTGTGATATAGCTGATTTAGAAGGAGCAGTTAGAGGCTTTGAGAGTACCGGTCTGGTCCTCGATAAAAGTTCAAGCATTAGGGTGGTCAGGGCAATAATTAGGGCAAGCAGTACAGCAAAAAGGACATTCCTTAGCACACTCTGATAAAAATAATAATCGTAATAAGTGAAAACAGCCTGGACGGTTACATTCCTATACCCTTCTACCCTGATTGGAAGACTGAAAGGACCTCCCGATAGCGGTACGCCCGTTCTAAACCTTGGTGCAGAACCATCCCAAATAATGGTCCTTCCTGTCTCCCTCTCTACTGCATACTCCTCTCCGGATGCAATAATGATAATCCCTGTAAGGGTTTCAGAGTTAAATAGGAAATCTCTAATTATTGTATTATAGGAATCGCTTAAAAAGCCAAGAAAAACGCTTGAAGAAGCGGCCCTGTCAACAAGATCATTAAATTCTCTTTCTGCTAATGCCCTTCTTTCTCCGGTTTTGATGGCAATTTGGACTGCTCCAAAGACAATCGCTCCTACATATACGGTAATGCAAATTGCTGCCACAGCCGAAGAGATTCTACCTGACTTTATTGAAAATTTCATGCTCTTCCCTTAAAAAATTATACTTCTATTTTCGGCATTTCGTAGTATAATAATTATGCAATGAGGATACGAGAAATGAGTCTGCCGCGGGGATGGTACCCCGAGGATAAGGCAGGGATTGAAGATTTTTTACACCCCTTTCTTAACAGGGCAAAAGAAAATCCTATAATAGGCTCTTCAGCGGTAATTTCACCCCATGCAGGCTGGTACTTCTGCGGAGCCCTGGCAGCCCTTGCAATTTCCTCTCTCGATCCAAAAGCTGAAACTATTGCCGTAATTGGCGGACATCTTGGCGGAAATATGCCGCCCTTAGCCGCATCCGAAGAGGCAGTCAGAACTCCCCTCGGATTAATGAAAATTGACAGGGAGCTCCTTGGCGAGTTTAAGAATCTGAACCCAACAGAAAGCGATAATTATAGGGATAATACCGTTGAAGTTTTACTTCCAATGGTTCAGTACTTTTTCCCTTCAGCAAATCTCGTCTGGTTAAGGTTTCCTGCCTCTATTTCTTCCTTTGAATACGGTAAGTCTTTATATAAGGCAGCTAAGATTCTGAATAGGAAACTAGTCATTATTGCATCTGCAGACCTTACCCATTACGGGATAAACTATGGATTTACCCCAAAGGGTACCGGTAAGCTGGCCCTTCAATGGGTTAAAAATATAAATGATAGGGCACTTATAGATGCAATTTTGGAGAGAGACCCGGACTTGGTATTAAAAAGGGCTAATGAGGATCATAGTACCTGCTCTGCAGGCCCTATCCTTGGAGCTCTCGGCTTTGCAAATAACGAAAAAACCGAGGCAAAACTCCTAAAATACGGCACAAGTGCCGATTTAGATACAGGTTCCTCATCTTTTGTGGGATATGCAGCAATTTCCCTTTGATTATTCGTGAAACTTCTTGCAATTACGAACAGTGTTATGTTAATATTCTTTACAAAGTGATTTTTGGAGGTAATTTATGTCGGATAAACGCTTATACCTGATTTTGTTTCCAAACCATTCTTTGGTTGCAAGCCAGTTAGACCCTTCCAAATTTGCCCAGCACTATGCTCAAGGTTCAACGAGTTTCCTCGGAGGCAATTTCCTTTTCATAGAAGTTGATCCGGATTTCAGGAATGATTATTTCAAAATTGATGCTGCCTATGAAGAGT